>NZ_CAKKNS010000004.1 GCF_918814575.1 Periweissella fabaria
CTCTCAAAACTAAATAAAGTTTTAACAATGCGTAAGTTTCCGTATTATCCTTAGAAAGGAGGTGATCCAGCCGCAGGTTCTCCTACGGCTACCTTGTTACGACTTCACCCTAATCATCTATCCCACCTTAGGCGGCTGGCTCCCGAAGGTTACCCCACCGACTTTGGGTGTTACAAACTCTCATGGTGTGACGGGCGGTGTGTACAAGGCCCGGGAACGTATTCACCGCGGCGTGCTGATCCGCGATTACTAGCGATTCCGACTTCATGTAGTCGAGTTGCAGACTACAATCCGAACTGAGAATGGCTTTAAGAGATTAGCTTACCCTCGCGAGTTTGCGACTCGTTGTACCATCCATTGTAGCACGTGTGTAGCCCAGGTCATAAGGGGCATGATGATTTGACGTCATCCCCACCTTCCTCCGGTTTATCACCGGCAGTCTCATTAGAGTGCCCAACTTAATGCTGGCAACTAATGATAAGGGTTGCGCTCGTTGCGGGACTTAACCCAACATCTCACGACACGAGCTGACGACAACCATGCACCACCTGTCATTCCGTCCCCGAAGGGAACTCTTAATCTCTTAAGATAGCGAAAGATGTCAAGACCTGGTAAGGTTCTTCGCGTTGCTTCGAATTAAACCACATGCTCCACCGCTTGTGCGGGCCCCCGTCAATTCCTTTGAGTTTCAACCTTGCGGTCGTACTCCCCAGGCGGAATGCTTAATGCGTTAGCTGCGTCACTAAAGGGCGGAAACCCTCTAACAACTAGCATTCATCGTTTACGGTGTGGACTACCAGGGTATCTAATCCTGTTTGCTACCCACACTTTCGAGCCTCAGCGTCAGTTACAGTCCAGAGAGCCGCCTTCGCCTCTGGTGTTCTTCCATATATCTACGCATTTCACCGCTACACATGGAGTTCCACTCTCCTCTACTGCACTCAAGTCATCCAGTTTCCGATGCAATTCTACGGTTGAGCCGTAGGCTTTCACATCAGACTTAAATAACCGCCTGCGCTCGCTTTACGCCCAATAAATCCGGATAACGCTTGGGACATACGTATTACCGCGGCTGCTGGCACGTATTTAGCCGTCCCTTTCTGATAAGATACCGTCACTCAATGAATAGTTACCCTCACTGACGTTCTTCTCTTATAACAGTGTTTTACGAGCCGAAACCCTTCATCACACACGCGGCGTTGCTCCATCAGACTTTCGTCCATTGTGGAAGATTCCCTACTGCTGCCTCCCGTAGGAGTTTGGACCGTGTCTCAGTTCCAATGTGGCCGATCAGTCTCTCAACTCGGCTATGTATCATCGCCATGGTGAGCCATTACCTCACCATCTAGCTAATACACCGCGGGACCATCTCTTAGTGATAGCAGAACCATCTTTCAAACTTTCATCATGCGATGAAAGTTATTATACGGTATTAGCATCTGTTTCCAAATGTTATCCCCTGCTAAGAGGTAGGTTTCCCACGTGTTACTCACCCGTTCGCCACTCGCTGCATTGCAATTAAATTGAAGCAAGCTTCTCAATAATTGCCACAGCGCGTTCGACTTGCATGTATTAGGCACGCCGCCAGCGTTCATCCTGAGCCAGGATCAAACTCTCATTTTAAAAATGATGTCTGTTGACTCATTTGTTATCCGCTTCAAACATCGGGGAGATGTTTGAAGCATAATTTACTAGCGAAATTGACATTCGCAAATTTGTTTAACTCTGAAATCTAGTTTCAAAGTACTTACACATTTGATTGTCAAAACTTTATTCAGTTTTCAAAGATCTACGTTGCCGTTAACAACTTAATATGTCGTAACAATATTCATTAATAATACTTGATGTTTCAAACAATGTCAACACCTTTTTGAAATTGCTTTGAAATCAAAATTTGATGTTTGTTATTTGTTATTTGTTTGAGACAACTTAAATATAATACCGCGTCCCTAAATAAAAGACAACCTTTTTTTGAATTTATTTTATTTTAATCATTATTCCCAGATTAAACGTCACATAATTAGCCCTTACATCAGGTAAATTTTACCTGCAGTACCCATTTTACAATTAAGTTCATGAACTAAATAGCAACAAAAAAGATCGGAAGAACATTTCTTCCGACCTTTTGAAATTTATTTTAGTAACACTCAATACTTAAAATTATTCTTTTAAGTGATAGTAATACGTTGAAATCGTCACATCATCTCGTGTATTTAACACTGCCCGTAATCGAAAACTAGTTTGGTTATGCAAAATATTTTGCCAACCCTTCTTCGGCGTAAATTGTGGCACGATAATCGTTGTTGAATGATTTCGTTCCTTAGCCTTTTTAGCAATGACATCTACAAAGCGCACTGTTGGAGCCGCAATTGAACGATATGATGAATGGATATCAACATAGCGTACATCAGGAAATTCCGCCTTAAATTCTGCGGCAGTCCGATGTTCTTTGGTCGGATCGGTATCAAATGAAACGTGCATTGCAACAACATAGTCCCCAATTGAGCGCGCATAGTCAATAGCCCCTGCTGTAACTCGAGTTACGTTTGAAACCAAGACAATTACTGTTGACCCAGAATAATTAACCCGTTGAATAGGTTGTTCTGAAACTAAGCGTAATTGACGAGCGACATTCCGATAGTGTTTGTTGATTTTTAAGAACATGTAAATAAGTGCTGGCATGATAATTAAGTATGGCCAAACGTTGGTGAAGTGTAGCGCAAACAAAATTAAAACTAAAACACCTGAGATAATGGCACCAATCGCATTAATAACTGACTTAGTAATCCATCCCCGACCACGTTCGCGATACCAGTGAATAATCATTCCTGATTGACTCAACGTAAACGGTACAAACACCCCCACAGCATACAATGGAATTAACTTATCAGTTTGCCCATTAAAAATGGCAATCAAGATAATCGCCCCAACAGCTAAAGAAACAATCCCATTTGAGTAACCTAAACGATCACCTTTATCCATGTACATATGTGGCATAAACTTGTCTTTAGCTAAGTTATACGCCAACATTGGAAACGCTGAGAAACCAGTATTAGCCGCAACTGCCAAAATCATCGCTGTTGCTAGTTGTAATAGATAGAAGAAAATTCCATGACCAAATGTTTTAATCCCAATTTGAGCTAAAACCGTCACATGTCCATTAGGCCGGATACCATACCAATATGATAAGAATGTAATCCCGGCAAAAAAGAAAGCCAAAATTGTAGCCATGATTGCTAATGTAGCTGCCGCATTTTTAGGTTTGGGATCTTTAAAATTAGGCACAGCATTACTAATTGCTTCTACTCCGGTTAATGAAGATGAACCACTAGAAAACGCCCGTAAAAATAATACAATACTCATCCCGGCAAATGAATGTCCCACTGCTAATGGCGCAGAAAATTCAACATGACCGGTCACAATATTGTAAAATCCGATGATAATCATCAACGAAATCATCACAACAAAGGAGTATACTGGCACCATTAAAAATGATGCTGATTCACGAACCCCACGTAGATTAAGGCACATTACTAAAATCACAATGACAATCGAAATCGGTACTGTTTGTCCTTGCAGCGCTGGAATTGCAGACGTAATCGCCTCTGTCCCAGCTGTTACAGATACCGCAACTGTTAACATATAGTCAACTAGCAATGAACCACCCGCAACTAAACCCAGGTTACGCCCCCAATTGGTTGAAGCGACCATATACGCACCACCACCACCAGGATAAGCGTGAATAATCATGCGATATGATAACGTAATTGCTGCTAATAAAATTAACACCAACATCGCAACTGGAATTTGAAACCACATTGCTGAAGCAGATACGGCCAAAAGCACCGCAGTAATTTGTTCAGTCCCATACGCAACTGATGACAACGCATCAGATGATAATAAGGCCAACGCTTTAAACTTCGATAAAGATTGGTTACCTTCATCCAAAGTTTTCAACGGCTTCCCAATAATCAGTCGTTTTAGATAACGCCACATTATAAAAGTTCTCCTTAGAAACAATTTAGAGCGCACATTAAATTTGTGCTAAATAATATCAATACCAAGGCAATTTTACGCTTTTTACCTATATAAGCAACCCCTTGTTAGCAACATAATTACTCTGTAACTAAAATACGGGATTAAACGCTAGATTGCAATTGTAGTCGTTGATAATTTCAGCTACAATTAATTATGAATTTTTTAGACAAGGAAGGACATTATGGTGATTATTACAGCTGGTATGATTGGTGTCGGAAAAACAACATTAACAGGTCTCATTGCAGACCATCTTGACACACAAGCATTTTTTGAACCCGTAGGAGAAAATCCGGTACTCCCACTTTTTTACGCAAATCCAAAACAATATGCCTTTTTATTACAAATTTATTTTTTAAATAAACGTTTTGGTATGATTAAATCTGCTTTAGCAGACAACAACAATGTCCTTGATCGTTCAATCTATGAAGATGCGTTATTCACCAAAGAAAATAATAAAGAAGGTAATATTTCTGATACTGAATTAGATGTTTACCTCTCATTATTAGATAACATGATGGCCGAATTACAACAATTACCTAAAAAGGCTCCTGATTTATTAGTGTATGCAGAAACTGACTTTGAAACGATTCTTTACCGCATTCGTAAACGTGGGCGTGATTACGAACAATTTGATAATAATGAAGAACTTCGTGATTATTATTTCAAAATGTGGAGCGCTTATAAGCAATGGTTTGATGAGTATGACGTTTCACCAAAACTTAAAATCGATTTACAAAAATATGATTTAGAATTACCCGAAAATCAAGCAATTGTCCTCAAAATGATTGACGATGAATTAGCTAAAGTTCGTTCATAATAAAAAAGGATGCATTAGCATCCTTTTTTATTTGTTTATTTATGCCCGGACAACTAAGACGTCAACGTTAGCATGTTACACAATAAAGTGTGCGTTTGAACCAATCAAAACCCGTTCAACAACGTTGGTCCCAGTTGCCCCAATAACTACTAAGTCAGCATCGTATTTAGTCACTAAATCTTCAGCGAGTGCTGTTTTAGAATTGCCCTTTGTTACTTCCAAAATAACATTTTGAATACCTGCCGCTTTAGCTTGTTGTACTAAGACTTCACCGCTATCTTGTAGGCGTCCTAACATATCAACCTCAGCAGCTTTGTTAATATAAGATGCCCCTAATGCCATCCCCATTCCAACGTAACGATCAGAATTTAAAATACTAGCAATGATTAAGGTTGCTTCATTTTGTTTTGCCAATTCCACCGCTCGGTCAAATGCTTCTCGAGCTTGTGATGAACCATCAACTCCAACGAGAATCTTTTGATATCTTTTCATAAGTAACCCCCCATTACAATAATCAGTACCTTACAAACTTAATAAGTAAGCATTCCGTATTTTGAGCTCACTTATCTACTCACATTATAACGCTTTTGTCATTATTAACTAATATATTTACATACAAAAAGGCCCAGCTTAGATACTCCTTAGTAGTTATCCAAGCTGGACCTTTTTTATTTAATTAAGTTTACTCAAAAACCATTTGGTTATTATACAATTCGGCGTAAAATCCATTTTCAGCCAGCAACTCATGGTGGTTACCTTCTTCAATGATATTACCGTCCTTGAGAACAACAATCTTATCGGCATTTAAAATAGTCTTCAAACGGTGCGCAATTACAAAACTAGTCCGACCTTTAATCACGTTATCCATTGCTTTTTGAATGCGGGCTTCTGTGACCGTATCAACATTAGACGTTGCTTCATCTAAAATCAATAAATCCGGATTAGTTAAAATTGTCCGCGCAATTGAAATCAATTGCTTTTGACCAGTTGAGAAAACTGAATTTTCATCCGTAACTTTCGTATCATAGCCATCTTCTAAGCTCATGATAAAGTCATGAATATTGGCTTCTTCAGCTGCGGCATACATTTGCTCATCAGTTGCATCAGGCTTACCAAAAACAATATTATCTCGGATTGTACCACTAAAGAGAACTGATTCTTGCAAGACAATCCCAACGTGATCGCGTAATGAATCAATATCCATTTCACGGACATCCACACCATCAAACTTAACCGAACCACCCGTAACATCATAGAATCGATTAAGTAAATTCATCACCGTAGTTTTCCCAGAACCAGTTGGCCCCACTAAGGCAACCATCTGACCTTTATCAACTTCAATTGAAATACCGTGTAAGATTTCACGATTAGCATCATAGCCAAAATGAACGTCATCTAACATAATCTTACTCTTGAGATTATCAATATGTTTCCCATTAGTTGGATTAATTTCATTTGGTTCAACCATCACTTCATTAATTCGACGAGCCCCTGTTAAAGCAAGTTGTAACATGTTATACATTGAGGTTAATTGGGTAATTGGTTGGTAGTATTGTTGTGAATATTGAACAAAGATAACCACTAACCCAAGGGCTGTAGCTCGACTCATATCACCATGTAAGGCTAAATATGAACCAAAGAAAATGACAACAGCCGTATTAATCAATGACATTCCTTGCATTAATGGGAAAAGCATTCCTGAATATACTTGGCCGGTAAATGTCGCTTGCCGCACCCGTTCGTTATGTTCAAGGAAGTTATCCACAGATTCTTTTTGCAACCCGTTAGTAATAATTACGCGTTCACCAGTAATTTGTTCATTAATATAACCGTTTAAACGGCCAACTTCATCTTGTTGTAAATCAACATATTTACGTGCTTTTCGAATCATGAAAAAAGCAATCAAAATGGTAATTGGGGTACTGGCAACCGTAACCCAAGCCAATTCGGCACTTTCACGAAACATCATAATTAAAATTCCAATCATCAACGTAATATTTGAGAATAATTGAAATAGTCCTTGGTTCATCGCATTAAAGATATTATCCAAATCAGACGTAAAGCGTGATAGGATTTCACCATCTTTGTGTGAATCAAAATACTTAATCGTCATTTTTTGAAGTTTTTGAAAAAGGCCAACCCGCATCGCATTCGTAGAATAACCTGTAATGCGTGAAATCACTAAACTTGAAATAAACATTGCCACGGCATTAAAGAGAAAAAACATTAACATCATCATTAATGCATGATGAAAATCCGTTTTTGAGGCTAAATTATGTGTCATCGGATTAAGCCGTAATTCAACATATTTAGCCAAATCCGTGATGGCATTTCCCATAAAAATTGGTGCTTTTACTTGTAAATACGTTGAGACAATCGTTAAAACAAATACAAAAGCAATCCCTAATTTGTATTGTTTCAAATACTGCACAAAAAATTTCGTACCTTGTTTAAATTCTTGCATCTTAAACCTCCAATGCCTTTTGGGTTTGGTAGATTTCTTGGTAAGCCTTATTATTAGCGACTAACTCTTGGTGCGTTCCTTCACCAACAATCTTACCTTCATCCAAAACGATAATCTTATCTGCATTAATCACTGACGCAATCTTTTCAGCAATCACAAAGGTTGTTGAACCTGCCAACTCACGATCAAGGGCTTCTTTAACTAATTTTTCTGATTTTGCATCCAAAGCTGATGTTGAATCATCTAAAATCAAAATTTTAGGCGAACCAATTACCCCACGAGCAATTGAGAGCCGTTGCTTTTGTCCCCCTGAGAAGTTAGCTGAACGTTCTTCAACTGGTGCATCATACTGTTTATCAAGTTTTTCAATAAATTCTGATGCCTGGGCAATATCTGCGGCCCGTTTCATATCTTCAAGGGTTGCATCACGTTTACCTTGACGTAAATTATCAGCAATCGTTCCTGAAAACAAGGTTGCCCGTTGTAAAACAAACGACACTGCTTTACGCAATGATTTTTCATTAACGTTCTTTAAATCAGCCCCATCAATCAACACTTCCCCTTCAGTTGGATCAAAAAGACGTGGAATTAACTGCGCCAATGTTGATTTACCAGAACCAGTTGCCCCGACAATCCCGATCATTTGCCCAGCTTGAGCCGTAAATGAAATATCTTTTAAAGTTGGACTTTCATCGCCTGGATAAGTAAATGAAACGTTTTTGAATTCAACGTTTCCGACAATATCTTTTTCAGGTGTATCGCCATACGTCAAAGTGTTTTTGGTTTTTAAAATTTCATTCAACCGGCTTAATGAAACCATCCCACGTGATGCAAAAGTCATCATCATTCCACCAATGATAATGGCCATCATAATTTGGGCTAAGTAGTTAATATATGAAGTAACCGCTGCTAAGGCAGTTGGGTCACTATCAACCATTTTACCAACAAAGAAAATCGCACCGGTAATAGTTAAGTTGGCAATTAACATGAACGCCGGCACAATTACTGAAAACCAGTTACCAATAACAATATTTAGATCCCGCATGTCATCAGATACTTTAGTAAATCGTTTAATTTCGTTGTCTTCTTGAACAAATGATTTAACTACTCGGACACCGCCTAAGTTTTCCTTAGCCAATGTATTCACATGATCAATTGATTTTTGCATCTTACCAAAATTACGACCCATGCGGCCAAATGATACTCCAGCCACTGCCACAATTAGGACAATCATGACAATAATAATCCACCATAATTTAGGTAGTGTAACAATCGCTAAAATAAATGCCCCCACAAAAATAATCGGAATTCGCATTAACGTTTGCAAGAACATCATCATTAAGTTTTGCACTTGATTAATATCATTCGTTAACCGGACAACTAAGTTACTGGCCGCAAACTTTTCAATATTTTCAAATGAAAAGTTTTGAATTTTCCGGTAAACTTCCTCCCGAACATCGGCAGCCACTCCTTGAGCAACTTTAGCGGCAAAAATCGTATTAATTGCCCCACCAATTAAGCCAACAATTGCGATAATAATAAGTTCCAAACCTAATTTATCAACTTCATGTGTATTATTTTTGATAATTGCTTCAAGCACTTTTTGTAATAACTTTGGTTGCCACAACATCGACAACGCCATAATAGTAACTGAAATAAAGGCCCATAAAATATCAAACCGATATTTCTTACCATGTCTAATCAATATTTCCACAAGAGTTCCTCACTTTTTTTATGATAATAGTATTCTACGCTTCTTTTATTGGAAAAGCATAAATTAGTTACAAAAAAATAGTAAATTTCATTGCCAAATAGTTTCCCATTGTCCGGCCATATTGCGATTTTTTAAAGCTAATGCTGAAATATCAGGATTATCAAAAACAGGTAACATCTCTTTAAAAGTCTTTGGAAGTACATAATCATCAAGTTGCTCACGGGTCGTCCAAAAAATAGCCCCTTCCTTAGAAGCTTTAATTTCACCATGATATGCGGTCGCTTTAAATAAAAAGACGATATACCGTGCACCATCAGCTAATGGCCATTCTTTAATACCAACTAAACTTGGTTTATTTATTTCAAGCCCCGTCTCTTCACGAACTTCACGAATCGCTGATTCAACAATCGTCTCATTTACTTCAACATGCCCACCAGGAAAAGTTACTCCCGGCCACTTCGGATTACGTCGGTCCTCCACTAAAATTTGCCCCGTTTGTGGATTTTCAATCATAATCATATTAGTAATTTCAATTGCTTGATACCGTGCCATTGCATTTTCCTCTTTTCGAATTTGTACTTTATTTTACTGAATGTTCTTTAATAAGCAAGTTTTCGATACATAATCCCCACGCCATTTTAAGATTTTCAATGCTATACTAGTTCTATATAAATTTTTACAAGGAGTTACCATGAAACCAAAAAAAATCAGCACCCACGTCATTCCGGTTAGTAATCCTGCTCGCGCCTTTCGTTTTTTCCATGAAGTATTTGACGTTCCCGCTTTTGAGGAAACAAATACAAATAAATATCTTGTCCTTGAACAAGAACGATTAGCCTTTATTACTGGCGAACCAACCGAGTTAGAGTTAACTGTTAAGGATCATTTCGAAACGGTACAAAATCACTTAGCAAGCTACTATGTAACCATCTTAAGTATCGAAGAAGCACGTTTAAAAAAGATGATTGTTACGATCGAAGATTTTGAAAAGAATAAAATACGAATTATTTGCAATAAATAAACGTATTCTTTACATTTTTATATTTCTTTTACAAACTATAAAGTTATCAAAAGTTGAAACGTTCGTATTTTAATGGTATAGTTAACTTACCAAACAAGCTTTGGGTTAAGATTCTACCAAATTGAATACAATATGGAGCGTTTTGATATGAAAAATTTGCGAGCAATCCCTGGTTTTGAAGGCCATTATGGCATGAGTAGTACTGGTGATGTCTATCGCCTATCAACTGTTGACCAACGTGGTCATAAACGAAATCAACGCTCACTTAGAGCAAGTATGCACGGACGTGGTTATTTATACGTTCGCCTCAGCCTTCACGGTGAAAGAAAAATGTATAGCTTGAACACATTAATTCGGAAGACTTTTCCTGAAGCAACAACTTTACTAAGTGTTGTTTCGTAATCATTTAACGCAACAAAAAATCCCATGAAAAATTTCATGGGATTTTTTAGTTTAGTGGAAGTAGCGATCCAAGAAACTTTGGACTTTACTTGCGTACATCACCGGATTTTTTTCAAATGACATCGCATGGCCAACTCCTGGTAAGACCCATAATTCTTTAGGCCCTTGCGTTGCTGCATAGTTTTTGTAAACCATTTCTGTTGGCACAAACTTATCTGCTCCACCATGAATAAACATCATTGGGAGGTGATTTTTGTGTAATTGCTTAATCGAACTGGCTTCACCATATGAGTAACCCGCCCGGACTTTTGAAATGCCAGACACAATATCAACCAATGGGAACCGTGGAACTAATGGTAAATGATACATTGATTGCGCTTGGAAATTAATTTCGTTTTTAACAGTATCATAACCGCAATCTTCAATGAAAACTTTCACGTTATTAGGCAATTTTTCACCCGCCGTCATCATAGTGGTTGCCCCACCCATTGATACTCCAAACATCGCAATTTGAACTTGGGGATTTTTTTGGACAATTTGATTGATCCAACGAACATAGTCTTTGCGGTCAGTCCAACCAAAGCCAATCAAGTTACCTTGTGATTGACCGGCTGCTCGATCATCTGGAATCAAAACATTATAGCCAAGATTTAAAAACATCTGACCGTACATCGCCATTTTATTTTTATTACCCGCAAACCCATGAGCAATCACAACCGTCTTGTTAGTTGGTTTTGGATTAGCGACATACCATGCCTCTAATTTTAAACCGTCGGGAGTTGTCTGATACCAAATTTCCTTATGTTGCTTATTAAAAGTGGCGTCATAAATGTAAGTTGGATTATTTTTCTTAACTGATGCATTATTAATGAATGCTTTAGGTGCACGAACTTCAGCCACATGGAAAAAATACATACCACTTCCAACTAGCACAATTGCGATAACGGCAACAATTCCAGCAATCCACATCATGATTTTTTTTGATTTACTCATTATATTTTGAACTTCCTTTAATTTCTAATCACTCGGTCAAATAGTATACTATGTTAACAATATTCAAAATATTATACATTAATCTCCGCATGGATTCCAGTTGTAATAAAAGGTTATTTATTTTCATTAAAATGTTATAATAATTCTAATTAATCAATGGAGGACTACACATGACTTACTCTCAAAACTGGGATTTAGATAGTATTTTCCCGGGGGGTGTTAATTCACCTGAACTTGCCCAAAAATTAGAATTACTCAAAGAACAAATTAAAACATTCGCAAGTGCCGTTACTAATTATGTGGTAACTGCCGATGATGCTAGCTTCACTAACTTTGTTGCGCTAACTAATCAAGCGCAAATAATCGAAGCCGGCCTCCTCCAAGTTGGGGTTTTTATCACTGCCTTAATGTCTGATGACTTTACTAATAGCAGCCTTAGTGCTAAAGCTAGTGAAATTGATGCCCTAGAAGCTAGTTATGCTAAGCCTCGCTCACAATTCAAAAAGTTACTAGCAACCATTGATGATCCTACATGGTCAAATATCCTTGATGTACCAACATTAAAAGCAATTGATTTTGCCTTAAATGAAATGCGCCAAGAAGCCAACGAATTATTAGATGATGCCACGGAAGAACTACTTACACAATTAGGCCTTGATGGCATTAATGCGTGGAGCAGTCACTACGATACCATTGCTGCTGGCTTAACAATGCCGTTTACTGATGAACATGGTGCTACAACCACTATCTCAGCTGGACAAGCGCTCAATCACCTTGAAGGCTATCCCGATGCCCAAGTACGTGAAAAATTATTAGCTGGTTATGAAAAGATGTGGGGCCAAGCCGATGGTCTCGTGGCGGATACGTTAAATCACTTAGCGGGATTCCGTTTAACCGATTACAAAGCCCATGGTGTCACTGACTTTTTGAAAAAGCCATTAGAATTAAACCGTATGAGCCAAGCAACCTTAGATACGATGTGGCAAGTGGTTAGTGATAATAAAGCAATGCTCACCAAATACTTTGCCCGTAAGGCTCAATTAATGGGTAAACAAGCGCTGGGCTTCCAAGATATTTATGCGCCGGTCCACGTTGGTGAATTTAAGAACCAAGAACTTTCATACGATGATGCTGCAGAATTTATTATGGCTAATTTTGCTCAATTTTCACCAAAAATGGCCGCCCTTGCGAAGACAGCTTTTGAAAAACGGTGGATTGAATCAGAAAACCGGCCTGGTAAACAACCGGGTGGCTATATGGAAAGTGTCCCTGAATTAGGTGAATCACGCATTTTCTTAACTTTTACAGGCTCACAAAATGATGCAGCTACCATTGCTCACGAGCTTGGTCATGCGTTCCACAGTTCTGTTTTGACTGATTTGCCATTCTGGCGTGGTAACTATGCCATGAACGTTGCTGAAACTGCCTCAACATTTGCCGAATTAGTCGTCAATGACGCTAAAGTAAAAGCGGCCACCAACGATGCTGAAAAAGTTACGTTACTAGATGCTAAATTAAATAATCCGGTAGCAATGTTCATGAACATCCATGCTCGCTACTTATTTGAAACTAAATTCTATAAATTACGCCAAGAAAAAGTACTAACACCTGATGAATTAAGTACTTTAATGGATGAAGCCCAACACGAAGCATTTGCTAATAGTCTTGATACTTACCATCCCCACTTCTGGGCAAGTAAACTGCACTTCTACATTGACAGCGTACCATTCTACAACTTCCCATACACGTTTGGTTACCTCTTTAGCTTAGGTATCTATGCTAAAGCGCAAACCACTGAAAACTTCGAAGAACAATACATTGCCTTATTACGTGACACTGCCAATATGTCAACCGAAGAATTAGCGCAAAAGCACCTCGGCGTTGATTTAACGCAACCCGCCTTCTGGCAAGCTGGGGCCGATTTAGTTGCTAAAGATATTAACGAATTCTTAGCGCTTACCGAACAATTTATTTAATTAGGAGGTTGATTCGATGTTCCCTGAACGCTTACGCGCACTTCGCCGGGGCCGTCATATCACACTCGAAGCACTCGCTGAAGCACTTAACGAACACCTAAGTCCCCAAGAAAAACCTAATACAGCTTCACAAATTGGGAACTGGGAACGTGGTGTGCGCACACCTTCATATATTGAAGTCAAAAAAATTGCCACCTATTTCAATGTCTCTTTGGACTATTTAGTTGGTCATTCACAGCACACAGAAATTGATTTAGCGATGTTGTTTTTATCTGAGAGTTTGTTATCCTTTAATAAAGAACCCCTTGATAACCAAGATCGATACGAGATTTTCCAACTCATCGATGGTTATCTTCACGGTAAATCAAGTCGGCATAATAATGTTCCGATAGACCATCAAGAAGCCCTTGATTTAGACTTTTAATAAATTTTAGGATATTAATATGCAGGCCAAAAAGCTAAAAAAATTAAAAAAAAACCTCAAACAAAATAATGCGACACCGGTCAGTTATATCGATCGCATTTTGAGTTATCAAAAGTTATATGACGCGATTTTACCAATTAAATTATTACTTAATCACGTCTTGAATGCTGACCATCGTTTACAAAATGGCCTTGAACCACAACCATTACCACCCCTCTTGCTACCAGATAATATTCAAGATATTATCTACGAGTATGTTAATACTCAATATGCTGCTAAAGATCCACGTGGTGATGCACTATGGAATCAACTAACCACTCCATTAGCTAGCTTAGACCATGACTTACGTGATTTTCGTGATCATTTATCAGAGCAATATGGCATGTGGGCCTATACGAACGCCGTTTTCTTGCAAGACTTAAGTAATTATTTAGCTGGCGCATCAGTTTTAGAAATTATGGCTGGTAATGGTTATATTTCCGCTGGCTTACGTGCCCGCAAATTGACTAAAGCTGTCTACACGACCGATGACACGAGTTGGCTTAGTGAAAATGCAACTGGGCATCATACCGTAACTACCGTTGAGTCATTGGATGCCCTTGCGGCTATTGAAAAATACGGTCAAGAAGTTGATTATGTAATTATGTCTTGGTCACCAGATGGCGTAGATATCGATTGGCAAATCCTTCAAAAATTACGTGCGGAATACCCAACCATTAAGTTTTTAGTAATTGGTGAAAAAGATGGGGCGACTGATTCTGCGATTTTTTGGCAAAATGCTAAATTAACGCTTGTCCCTGAATTAAATACTCATTATCATCCTTTTGATTTAATTAATGAACAAGTTTATTTAGTTAAATAATTTCTACAAAAAAGCCTTCGTAATAAGCAGTTGCTTATTACGAAGGCTTTTTATTTTTAAATCCATCAATCAGGATTATTTCATTTTTACTACCAAATTTGAACCCGGGCTTCTGGATTTCGCCACATCTTATCTGTTGATGTCACATTAAAGGTTGTAAAGAAATCATCAAAGTTTGTTACTTGCACATTGGCCCGTAGGCGAGCTGGTGCGTGAACATCAACTTTTGATAATAATTTCATGTATTCTTTGGAAGCATTCATCCGCCATACGGTTGCCCAGTTAGTAAAGAAATCAGTCAAACTAACCTCAGCTTCACCCTTGGCCGCTTCAAGGGCAACACTCATTCCCCCAACATCGGCGACATTCTCAGAAACAACTAATTTACCATTAACAGTTGATCCATCACTATCCAAACCGTCAAATTCTTCAATCATCGCTGCGGTCCGCTTTTCAAAAGCGGCAAAATCCGCATCCGTCCACCATGAATTCAAGTTACCCTTTTCATCAAAACGAGCACCATTAGTATCAAAAGCATGTGATATTTCATGGGCAATTACGGCGCCAATACCGCCATAATTTGCTGACTTACTTTGATCCAAACTATAAAACGGTGCTTGGAGAATTGCTGCTGGAAAGACAATAATATTATGGAACGGATGGTAGTAAGCATTAACCATATCAGCGGGCATTTCCCATTCAGACTTATCTGGTGCTAACTTAAATTGTGAAAAGTTGTGACTAACTTGAATTGCTCGGAAACGTAAAGCATTGGCCAATAATCCGGCTGCTTCATCAACGACAAATAATGTATATCGAGCGGGAATTGTATCTGGGTAGCCAACATTTAACCCAATTGTTGAGAGCTTTAAAATTGCTTTTTTCTTCGTATCAGTACTTAACCAAATATTATTTTCAAGGCGTTCTTGATACACCCCAATCATTTTTTTGACCATATCAAGTACATCGGCTTTAGCTGTTTCACCAAAATACTTCCGACCATAATAATCACCTACAACGGGACTAAAGGCCCCATGAGCTAAGCTAAAGGCAGCTTTTTCTGATGAACGGGCTTCTGCAGTTCCACTCAATGCACGTCCAAAAGCACCACTAGCAATGCGAATTTCATCGCTAAGGTAACTTGCTAAATCTGCAACAACCGCTAAAATCAATTTAGCTTTAATACCAGCAAAATTGTCTTCATTAACAATCTGGTCATAGTTTTGCCAGAAACGAACATCCGTTACATTAATCAGCGTTGGTTTAGCATCGATTAATGCGGGAATAATCGCCGCTAAATCAATATGACTGGCTTGTTTAGTAAATTCGATAAAGTCTTGTGGATTGTAAAGTTTCCAATAATCACTTTTAGCTTCATTTGAAAGCACATATTGGGCAACGATTTTATCAAATTCGATGGCTTGTTGCACAATGTGATGTGCTTCTTCAGTTGCATAGCCATACATTTCTAGTAATGGAACATAACTAGCTTCAAATAAGCCAAAAAGCTCAGCTGCATCGCCACCTTCTTCATAATAAGTCGTATCGGGCAATAACGTTCCCATGGCATCGGCATGCAAAATATTCCGAGATGTGTCGTGCATATCCTGATCAACATACACTGGAAGGATACCGGTTGGCAGACCGGCCAATTTTAAATCAACTAATTGCGCTTGCAAATCAGCTAGTGAGTTTAACTTTTCATATTTTTGCAGAATTGGTTGAGCTGGTTGCGCACCTTTAGCATTCCGGGTTGCCCAATCACTCGTTAACCGATAATACTTAACAAATTCACCCAACATCCCTGTGGCTGAATTATCTTGTAACATCGTAGTAAAATCTGCCAATTCTTGTTGCTCAATTTTAATATCAATTTCGTCAAAGGCCCCAATCCGTGGACGGTCCGCTGGGATTTCGGTATTAGCTAACCAATCCGCGTTGACGTGTTCATATAAATCGTCTTGAATCTTAACCATATAAATATACCCTCTTTTCCAAAATCTAATTGTGTCGTTTTAACTTATCCGAAAACTAAAACCGGACTATCTAGTAGCAGATAATCCGGTTAGTTTGAACGGACTTTAAAAGAAACATGAGTATCTTCTAACTACTTATTAATAGTTTGTCACATTCACAAGTATTAAGCTAGTAATTATTTAGGTGTCTTAGCTGTAACACCGACATTGAGCCAACGGGTATTGTTATCCGCATTTTCATTAGTCCAACCAACAACTCGTTTGTTAACTGGGTACCAGTCAAGGGTGTAGGTAAGTGGAATAACAAAAGCTTGTTTTTGCATGTATGTTTGCATTTCATAAAAGGCTTTTTGGCGAACTTCTGGATTAATTGCTGCTTCAGAATCAATTTTTTCCAAAATGTTGGTAAATTCAGGACTTGTAAAGTGCCCAAAGTTACTTTGAGTCCCTGCCCCAAATAATGAGATTAATGATGGATCTGTCGTATCAGCCCAGCCACCAATTGTAAGATCCCAATCGTTGCTAGTTCCGCTTTGCATTGCTTGGGCCCACGTATTAAAGTCCGTCAAGCGATCGTGGTAGAGAACCACATCAACCCCAATTTGCTTCCATTGTTGAATATAGTTTTGGGCGACTGCCTGGGCGTTTGAGTTACCTGAACGAGCCATAAATACTAACTTAAATGGCTTGCCATTGGTGTTCAAGCGATATTGATGTTTAGCATCCCACTTAAAGCCTGCCTTATCAAGTAAGTTATTAGCTTTCTTAATGTCTAATGGGAAGCCCTTAACTGATGAATCATGCGCATCTTTAAATGGAGGCACAATTACCGTATTGGCACGCGTTGCTAAACCATAATTAAATTTCTGGTTAACTTGGTCCACATTCATAGCATAGCCCATTGCTTGACGAAGGGCTACATTTTGAAGGGGTGTCTTTCGGTCTTGAACATTAACGGACTTACTAGCATCATAGTGTCCTAAGTTATAAGACAAGTAATAGAATGAAAGTGACTGATCACCTGTTTGAACATAGTCTTTAATGTTTTTAACGGTTGGGTAGGCAGTTGCTGGCATTTGATAAGCGATATCATATTTTTTATCTTTCAATGCAGCGGCAATTGTTGATGTTGATACTACTGAAGTCACAATCTTTTTAAGTTTTGGCTTTTGACCATACCAGTATGGGTTAGGAACATATGATACTGATTGGCCTGCGACCACGCTTGAAATCTTGTATGGGCCATATGAAAGTGGCGCTTGGCGAATTTGTTTTGAACCTGCTAAGTCACCTGGCTTAATATCTTTCAAGTAATGATAAGGTTCGGCTGATTCAAGATAGTACCCTGAACCTGAGTTCCACATTCCTGGTGTCATATGATTAAATTGAATTTTAATTGAATTTCCATCCTCACCATCAGGATATGTAATTCCCGAAATCGTTTGCGCTTTTCCTTCATGGAAAGCTTGTAAGCCAACAATATTAGCTAATGAATCGGTATACAATTGTGATTGGTAAGCATTGTTAGCAATAATTTCATATGGGAATTCCAAATCTTTGGCAGTAACTGGCTTACCATCTGACCACTTGAGTCCCTTATGTAATGTAATTGTCGCTGTTTTATCCGCTTTATTAAGTTTAATATTTGCCTGTCCACCATCAATAATCTTAAATTGTGAGGTAGTCTTAAACAACGTGCCATAAACACCAGCTACTGGTTCCGTTAAAAATTGATCAACTAAATCTTGTTGTAGCACTGGTGCAAAAATCCCTTGAAATGGCGTGTCTTGAACCATTGCAATATTTAACGTTCCATCTTTAACGGGTGCTTCTTTATTGTCATATGCTAACTTCAAATTACCAACAGAGGCTGTTGGTGTACTAGAAGCACCTTTATTTCCACAGCCTGCTAATACTAACGAAAATAATGCTGTTGTGGCTGCCAAGCCAGTAAAATACTTTGTTGCTTTTTTCATAAACATCTCCCCGTACTTTCATCATCTTTACTTAATACTTAACCTTCGCTAATGTTTTAGCTATGCCCCATATATTAGCAACTCTTTCCACAAATGCAATCTAATTTTAATGGTAATCTCATTTCAAAAGAGTTTTTTCTCATAAAAATCCTCAAAGAGTCGCAATATCAGCATTTTTATAAAGTTTAAAAAACATAAAGAATCGTTTAATATTTTTTCTATACAAAGATAACTTAAATTAAAAAACAAGCATTGCAAAAGCAATACTTGTTTTAAATGCTGTTTATTATTTAGTTGAATCAGCTGAGACACCAATTCCAGCCCAGTAGTTCAAACCAGTATCATTGGCGTTTGACCATCCAACAACTCGTGAGTTAACTGGAACCCAGTCAAGTGAGAATGATGTTGGAATAACGGCAGCTTGATCTTGCATGTATTCTTGGTAAGCATAGAATGCTTTTTGACGAACCTTAGGATCGATTGCGGCTGGCGCGTCAACGGCGTTAAGCAAACTAGTCAACTTAGGTGTTGTAAAGTGTCCGAAGTTATAAGGAGCACCCTTTGAGTACAAGTCCATTTGTGATGGATCTGATGAAACTGACCATGCACCACTAGTGAAGTCCCAGTCGTTGTTGTTACCACCAGTCATGATTTGACCCCAGCTATTAAAGTCAGTCAAACGATCGTGGTAAAGCGCTACATGAACCCCAATTTGTTTCCATTGTTGGATGTAGTTTTGGGCAACGGCTTCAGCGTTAGCATTACCTGAACGAGCTAAGTAAACTAACTTAAATGGTTTGCCTTCTGGAGTTGTACGGTATTCGTGTTTTGAATCCCACTTGTATCCTGCCTTATCAAGAATGCTATCAGCTTTCTTGATATCTAATGGGTAACCCTTAACAGAAGGATCATTTGCTTCCTTGAAGACCGGTACAATTGTTGAGTTGGCACGGGTTGCAAGACCATTGTTAAACTTCTTGTTAACTTGGTCAACATTCATTGCGTATCCCATGGCTTGACGAAGTGCTTTGTCTTGTAATGGTGTCTTACGATCTTGCACATTTTCTGATGCCTTAGTGTCATAGTGTCCTAAGTTAAAGGCAACGTATGAGAATGAAAGTGATTGGTCACCAGTTTGAACATAGTCTTTCAAGCCTTTAACTGTTGGGAAAGCAGTTGATGGCATTTGGTATGCAACATCATACTTCTTAGACTTCAATGCAGTTGCTGCAGTTGCAGTTGAAACAACAGTTGAAGTAATGCGCTTAAGTTTAGGTTGTGGACCCTTCCAGAATGGGTTTGGTACATAGGTTACTGATTGTCCAGCGACAACTTTAGAAACCTTGTATGGTCCAAACGCAAGTGGGGCTTGACGAACTTGCTTAGAAGCCGCTAAGTCGCCAGGCTTAACATCTTTCAAGTAGTGGTATGGTTCAATTGATTCAAGGTAGTAACCTGAACCTGATTGCCACATACCTGGTGTCATGTGATCAAATTGAATCTTAATTGAGTTACCATTTTCACCATCTGGGAAAGTGATTCCAGAAATAGTTTTGGCCTTACCACTGTGGTAATCAGCCAAACCTTTAATGTTTGCTAATGAATCAGTATACCGTTGTGATTGGTACGCTGGGTTAGCTGTAATTTCGTATGGGAATTCCAAATCTTTAGCAGTTACTGCCTTACCATCTGACCAAGTAAGGCCCTTACGAATTGTGATTGTCGCAGTTTTGCTTGCTTTGTCCAATTTAAGATTAGCAGCACCACCATCAACAATTTTGAATGAATTAGTTGTGTTAAATAAACCTGTACCAGTTGGTGATTGGAGGTATGAATCAGTCAAATCATTTGATAATTCAGATGCAAAAATTCCTTGGAACGGTGTATCTTGGACCATAGCAATGTTCAAAGTACCATCTTTAATTGCTTTATCCTTGTTGTCATAAGCAAGCTTCAAAGAACCTAACGAAGCTGATTCTGTACCATTTTGTGCACTCTTATTACCACATCCGGCAAGCACAACAGAGAACAATGCCGCTGCTGCTGCAAGACCAGTAATATATTTAGTAGATTTCTTCATAAACTAAAACCCCATACTTTCATCATAATTACTAAGAGATTTGAAATCATCCATCTAAATGATTTCTTCTATGTCGAATATATTATCACTTCAATTTCAAAGTTGCAATGCTTTTTTAATTTTATTTTAATATTAAACTCATTTAGATAGGTTTTTTATGAAAAAAAGGTGATTATTCTCATTTTAAACAAGAATAATCACCTTTTTTTAAATAACGGAATTAAAAAATTAGCAAATTGCAATTTTTATCCTAGACGTTGACGTGCATCAGCTGCCCGACGGAAAACTTGACCAACAAATGAGATTCCCACACAGATTACGATAATAAAGATTACTGGTGGTACCCAAACATATGGCTTAGTTGCAAGCACCGTTGGATCCGTTGCTGCTGAGACCATTGTCCCTAATGATGGGGTCCCATTTGGTAACCCAAAACCTAAGAATGACAATGTTGTTTCAATCCCAATGTTTCCTGCAAAGTTCAACGTTGTATCAACGATAATAAGTGATGCTAAGTTTGGTAAAATTTCACGGAACATAATCATAAAGTTACTTGAACCAGATGTTTTTGATGCCCGAACATAATCTCGATCAGCTTCTGAAAGCACTTTTGACCGGATTAACCGCGTTGTTCCTTGCCATGCAAAGAGCCCAATAATCCAAATCAATGTCCATTCATTGTACTTAGGCACAATTGAAACCAATACGATAATAATCATAAGAAATGGTAACACAATCCAGAAGTCAATAACCCGCATAATGATTGTATCAACGATTCCGCGGAAGTATCCGGTAATTAAACCTACAATAACCCCAAAGAATTGGCCAATGATACTAATCATAAAGGCAATCATCAATGAATTACGTGCAGACGCAATTAACATCTTAACTTGATCACGCCCTTGTTCATCGGTTCCTAAAAGGTGACCTTGTGTGCCTGGTGTTAAGTATTGATCAATGATATTAACGTTAGTAACTGCTGAGCGTGGAATGAAGAAGGCCCAAATAATAACCGTTACAAAAACAACTGCTAATATAATGGCTGACACTAAGGCCACTTTATCCTTCAAAAATTCCCGTTTAATGGTACGCCACGTAGAAGGAGTTTCAACAATGACGGCACCGTCTTTAATTTCTGGCACTTTGCCTTGTACAGATTGCTGTACTTGTGTTTCATTTTTTTCTGACATAATTACTCCTCCTTTCTATTCAATGCGAATCCGTGGATCAACCAAGCTCAAGATAATATCTGATAGTAATGATCCAAATAACGCTAAGATACCGGTAAATAAGACAATTGCCGTTACCACTGAGTAATCACGTGATGTGATTGCGGTAATAAATAATTGCCCCATCCCTGGGTATGAGAAAACTTGTTCAATAACCACAGAACCACCAATTAATCCCGTAATTTGGAATCCTGCAAAGGCCGCAATTGGTAATAATGAGTTACGGAAGATGTGCCGTGAGTACACTTTATTAGTTGGCACCCCTTTTGACCGTGCTGTTCGTACATAATCTTGTGATTTAGCATCAATAATTTCTGAACGTAAGTATTGGACCGTTGAAGTCGTTCCAAGAACCCCGGCTAAAATACCTGGTAAAATCATGTGATAGAAGCGTGATGCTGTTTCTTCAAAGAAACCTGAAGCATTGATGCTAATAGTTCCAGAAGTTGGGAACCAGTTTAATTGGTACCCAAAAATGTAGAGTCCTAGTAGGAAAACAACAAAAGTTGGTAATCCAAACGTAAAGTAGTTAAAAATTGTAATGGCGCGGTCACGACGAGAACCGTCAAAACGTCCAGCCGTCATCCCCAATGGAATTGCCACAGCGTATGAAACAATCAATGAAAGTAATGACAACCAGACGGTGTTACCAATCCGGTTACCAAGGACCGTTACAACAGGTTGCTTCAATGTGTAACTTTGACCCAAGTTACCATGGAATAAGTTGACAATCCAGTGCCAGTATTGAACATACCAAGGATCAAACAGACCCGCAGCACGCTTTAAAGCTTCAATTTGCTTGGGATCGGTGTTAGGTCCGATTGTTCCAGAGAATGGGTCCCCAGGCATTAATTTAGCTAATATGAACACCAAAGCTGAAAGGATTACGATTTGTGGAATCATAATCAAAACGCGGCGAATAATCGTTTTCCACATATTACTTACCTGCCCCTTCTGAAATATTTGTTGGTGGGGTTGAAACCCAGTGTGTATCTGAAATTTGGTGCATTGGGTACGCTAAGCCATCTTGGTCATAAAAGTGTGACCGCTTTTCTTGATATTCAGCTTCAACTTGCGCCCGTTTTGCTTTGTTTGCATCCCGATTTGCAATATCGATTTGTGGAATGGCTGAAAGTAACCGTTTAGTGTAAATATGTTGTGGGTTGTTATAAATATCTTCCCGCGTGCCGAGTTCAACAAACCGGCCTAAGTGCATAATGGCAATATTTTTAGTCATGTGACGCACAACCCCAAGGTCATGCGAAATAAATAAGAATGAAATTCCTAATTCTTTTTGAATCCGTTTCATAAAGTTCAATACTTGCGCTTGAATTGATAAATCTAGCGCTGAAACTGGTTCATCGGCAATGATTAATTTAGGATTAGTGGCAATTGCACGCGCAATCCCAATCCGTTGCCGTTGTCCACCAGAAAATTGGTGGGGATATTGGAACATCGCATTTTTTGATAAACCAACAATGTCCAATAATTGAATCACTCGTTGCTTTTCACTTTCTTTATCCATCTTGTCGAAATTCCGAATTGGTTCGGCAATGATTTGATAAATTGTCTTTTTAGGATTAAGTGATGAAAGTGAATCTTGGAAGATCATTTGAACGTCTTTATTATATTTCATCTTACGACGAACACTTGGTTTACTTACATCTTCACCATTGAATAAAATTTGACCACTCGTAATCTTTTCAAGACCAACAATGGCTTTACCAATTGTTGATTTACCTGAACCTGATTCACCAACTAATCCGTATGTCTTACCAGCCTCAATCGTAAATGAAATTCCATCTGCGGCGTAGACATAATCTGTAATACGGTTCCAGAAACCTGATCGAATCGGGTAGTGAACCTTTAAATCTTTAATTTCCATTAATACTGTCATATTGCACGTCTCCTACTCACTACCTAGAGCTCATCTTTAAATTTAAATTCACGCCAACTCTCACCACGTACATAGTGGTTAGGGGCAATTTCTTTCAAGACTGGATGTCCAACGTCCGGTTTCGTCCACGGAATTCGTGGTGCAAATAAATCAGAATTGCGATCCATATCTTTAATAGAAGGAACTGCGCCTTCAACAACATATAATTCATCATCTTCAGAATCAATTGTTGGCATTGCACGTAATAAGGAACGTGTGTAGGGGTGCTTGGCATCATTAAATAATGTTGCAACTGGGGCTTGTTCGACAATTTCACCAGCATACATTACCGCAACTGTATCCGCTACTTCTGCCACAACCCCTAAATCGTGGGTAATCAAAATGATTCCGGCATGGTTTTCACGTTGAATATCTTTTAATAAGTCCAAGATTTGCGCTTGAATTGTAACATCCAAGGCCGTTGTTGGTTCATCGGCAATAATTAATTGAGGTTTGTTAGCAATCGCAATGGCGATAATAATCCGTTGGCGCATTCCACCAGATAATTGGTGGGGGAATTGCTTAGCGACCCGTTCTGGGTGTGGAATCCCAACTTGATTAAGTAATTCATGCACGCGGGCTTGCTTTTGATCTTCAGTCATATCTGAGTGAACATCTAGACTTTCTTTAATTTGATCACCAATGCGAATCAATGGATTCAAGGCGGCCAAAGGATCTTGGAAAATCATTCCCATTTCATCCCCACGGATATCATTAAATTCATCTTCTGATAATTCCAAAATTTCTTTATTTTGGAAGTTAATCTCACCAGTAATTTTTGTTGCATTCATATTATGTAACCCAATTACTGTTGTGGCTAACGTTGACTTACCTGAACCTGATTCACCAACAATGGCTAAGACTTCATCACGGTGAAGTTCAAGGCTAACATCATCAATAGCTGTGTAAAATTCACCATTAATTTTGAAAGCCACTGAAACACCGTTGATTGATAATAAAGTTTCTTCCTTCATATTTAATCACTCACACTTCGTTTCAATTAGAATTTTATTAGAAATATAATATCTCAAGTTTACTAAAATTTTTCTCATAATAAAAGCATTTTTTTTAATTTTCATTTTAATTTAAAAATAAAAATCGCCGAAAAACGCCAATTAACAGGCTTTTAACGACGATTCTTTTTATTATAAATTTCTCTTAAAACATATTTAGCACGACAAACGCCAATTATTTTTATTATAGTAGTTTAATAATTAAGCCGTTTTATTGCCTCGGCGACCAAACCATGTTCCAACTAATGATAAACAGTAATTAACAATAAAGTACATTACTGCAATGGCTAAAAACATTGGAATCATGTAACTATTATTTTGTCCATAAATTATTTGGGCGTGGTACGTCAATTCTGGTAAAACAATAATTGTAGCCAATGACGTATCCTTAATTAACGAAATCAATTGGCTCACTAATGGTGGAATCATACGCTTATATGCTTGCGGTAAAATAATATGCCACATGGTTTGTGCCCCTGTAAGACCATTGGCACGGGCTCCTTCTGTTTGGCCGATTGGTACCGAAATAATTCCGGAACGGACAATTTCAGCAATCATCGCCGCTTCAAAAACAGTTAAAGCAGCAATTGCAGATGTCATAATATTTAACCGAATACCAAAGTTAGGTAAACCAAAATACGTGAAGAAAATAATTAACAACAATGGTAAATTACGTAAAATATCAACAATAAAGCCAACTACCATTGAAATAACCGGAAATTTAGCATACCGAATAACCCCTAAAAACGAGCCAATCACAAAACTTAATGCGCCGGAAATTAACGAAACTTCGATTGTAATCCATAACCCCTTTAATAAGAAAATGAGGTTAATTGATGTATAAGCATTTAAAAATTCTTGCATCTCATACCCTCCTTTCTACGCGAGTTTATTTTCTAGATAACGCATGTAATAGCTCAATGGTAAGGTAATTACTAAGTAAAATAACCCAACCACCACATACGTATCAATCGTATCAAACGTTGTTGAAGCAATTTCATTTCCTTGATACATTAAATCAAATCCAGCCACAAAGGCTAAAATTGAGGAATTCTTAACAAGATTAATGAATTGATTACCAAGAGGTGGAATCACAATTTTAAACGCTTGCGGTAATACGATGATTCGCATGGTCTGCCAATATGTTAATCCATTCGCGCGGGCCCCTTCTGTTTGGCCTTTATCAACGGCTAAAATCCCTGCCCGCACAGTTTCAGCAATAAACGCTGAGGTATAGAGTGCTAAGCCAATGGTACCGGCTACTAGACCACTCATCTTAACAAATTGTGTCACAACTACATAAAAAAACATTGTAACTACTAACAACGGAATATTACGAAAAATTTGAATATAAATATGGGCAATTGTATTCACCAATTTATTTGGCACAATTTCAAGGATTGCAAAGCCGGTCCCTAAAATCATTGAGATTATAAGGGCAATGATACTTGATAGTAAGGTAATTCCAAATCCGTGAACGAAATCTGACCAATGAGTTGTTAAAATATTAATCATTTAATAACGTCCTCCAATTAAATCCTGGCACATTACTGAACCATTTTTTGACTAAGCGATCATAGGTACCATCTTTATGAATCGCCGCAATTGCTTTGTTAATAGCATTTTTTAATTCAGCTTGATTTTTATCAATCGCCACACTATATGGTTCTTTGGTAAAAGTACCACCAACAACACGCGTAGTTGGATTTTGTTCTGACATCCCGTACAAAATTCCGTTATCAGTTGTTAACGCATCACCTTGTCCTGATTTTAAAGCCGTCAGTGCTTGTGCATAATCTTGTAATTGTAACACGTGTGCTTTAGGAGCTACTTTTTTGATATTGATTACTGAATTTGACCCAACAGTTCCTAATACCGTCACACCTTTATGATTTAAATCATTAACATCTTTAATTTTGCTACCTTTAACAACTAGCAATGATTGGCCCGCATTAAAATATGGTTTTGAAAAATCAACAATTTTAGCCCGCTCAGGTGTTCCCGTCATAGTAGCAATAATTGCTTGAATATTACCATTTTTTAACAGCGGAATCCGCGTTTGTGACGTTACTTGAACAAACACCGGCTTGGCTTTGGGATCGATACGCTTGGTAATTTCTTTAGCCATATCAACATCGAAGCCTTCAATTTTACCGGTTTTAATATTCATCAAACCAAACAAACGAGTATCGGCTTTAACTCCCCAAACCATTTGTTTACTAGTATTAACCTTATCATATTCATTTTGCTTGGTTAGTGCCGTTTCATTACCACATGCACTTAGGGTTAAGAGCATGAGCATCAAGAAAGTCACTAACCCAAACAATTTATATTTGCGTACTGGCATTCAAACATCTCCTTTTCACTTGTATTAGTAATACTAGTGGTTTAACACTTGGCTCAGGAATTTCTTAGCCCGTTCTTCTTTTGGATTTTCAAAGAATTCCTTAGCACCACTTTTTTCAATAATTGTTCCATCCGCCATAAAGATTACTTGATCGGCCACTTGCTTAGCAAAGCCCATTTCATGGGTTACCACAACCATGGTCATATCTGAATCACGCGCAATTTTTTTCATAACTTCCAAAACATCCCCAATCATTTCGGGATCAAGGGCACTGGTTGGTTCATCAAAAAGTAATACCTTAGGTTTCATAGCTAATGAGCGCGCAATCGCTACCCGTTGTTCTTGACCACCAGAAAGCATGTTAGGATAACTATTACCTTTATCTGCTAACCCCACCATTTCCAATAATTTTTCGGCCAGTTCCCGATTTTCTTTTTCATCACGCTTAAGAACAATTCGAGGGGCTAACATAATATTTTCTAAGACCGTTTTGTTTGCGTATAAATTAAAGTGTTGAAATACCATTCCAACATTTTTACGTAATAAATTCATATCAGTTTTCTTTTTGGCAAGATTTTCACCGTGAACAATTAAATCTCCAGATTGAATTTGCTCCAATCCATTAATTGTCCGAATCAATGTTGATTTACCTGAACCTGATGGTCCAATCAAAACAACAGTTTTACCTTCTTCAATCTCCAAGTTAATATTTTTTAACGCATGAAAATTACCGTAATATTTTTCCACGTTTTTAAACTCGATCATTGCCATAAATAAACCTCCTAAAAATCATCTAGATTGTTTAATTTAAAAATTCAGCGGTGCTAAACTTTTAAATTTTAATCGTTATTAGAAATTTTAAATTTTTCTTTAACCCTTAGTTTATACGGTGTGTCTAATTTATGCAAAAAAAAAACTCTTTTCCGTAGAAATGAGTTTTTTCATTTTTTACTATTTTAAGCGATAAGCAACTTCCACCTTCAAGGTGTATGGATAAGCAGTTTCAATAAAACTACTACGTGTCATCGTTTTTCCTAAACCACCATTTACAATAATTGAAGCTAAGAAAACATCAGAATTTTTCAAGGCTGTTGCGACATCCGCTAAGCCAACCCGTGAAATTTCACCTAGGCGTACTGCTTGCATCTCATTAATTCCACCATAAATAACCAAATGAGTTCCTTCCATAACTAATTTAGCAAATGGGACTGTACTTCCTGGATGGTTAGCATAAATGGGCTTATCGTGGTCCAAAACTAATTGTTGGCGTAATTCGCGATCAGTCATTTTTTGATAATCTTGACTGATTAACCCTAAATTAAGCATTTGTTGGGCAACCGCTTGAATATTCGCCTCTTCATCACTATTACTCTTAACTGCAGTTGGTAAAACTTGTTGTTCTCGGTAAACCCCATTATTAGGTCCTACCACTTGTTGGGTATTTTGCTTAGCATCAGCTGCTTGCGTATTTCCAACAACTTTTTCAAAGTGTGGTGAAATATCAAAGTGGGCCTTTTTTTCGGTAAAATAATACATAAAATTTAAATAAATAACATACATCAAACCAATAAAGGCCGCAACTAATCCAAAGCCTCGCAAGTACCGTTGCGCCGTAATAAAACTAATCCCAATATATAAAATATACCAAGAACCTCCAAAACCAAGGATGGTATATAAACGGCCTTTAAACTTAGTATTAACATTGAAAAAACCAACATATTGATTTAATAAACCTAAAATCGTTAGCATCTTATTTTCCTTCCTATATTATTTATTAGTTGAAACACTACTTTGTTGAGCTGACGTTCCTTGTCCAGCTGGTGCCTTGTTTTCTGCTGGTGCACTACTTGACTGAGCAGGTGCTTGTTTTGATTCTTGGTCACCACTATCTGTTGAGTTTGTACTTGAACTTGTACTTGCATCGGTATTTTTATCGGTGTTTGAACTTGAAGTTGCTGGGTTACTTGAGCTTGATTTTTGGTCCTCTTGTTGGTCATTGGTAGTAGAACTAGAAGTCGCACTACTTGATGAACTAGATACCTCACTGCTTGAAGTTTCACTTGACGAATCAACACTAGAACTACTCTTAGCATCGTTGTCACTACTTGAAACTGGTGCACTAGGTGCTACCCGTTGAACGGGGTGTCCTTGATTAGTATTAGTTACTTGATTGACAACAACATTCGCTGCACTAAGAGCTAAAATAATTGATACTACGGCCACAGGGGTCATAAATGGTGGAGTTCGATAATTCATTTTTTATATCTCCTTAAATAAATCACACAATTTGTTACATTATCACATAGCTTGTATAGAATAGCATCTAAACCCTATAAAACCTATTAAATATTTTCTAATTTTAGGGATTGCATCAAATCTTTAATTTGTGTTTTTGCAGCTGTTAAATCATCATTTAAAATCACATGCACCGGATGATTATTGAGCTGCGGGGTTACTAAATCACGCTGAAAATCATCACTCGCTAGCCGTTGTTTTATTCTTTCAGGTTGATCACCCCGTTGCACTAAACGTTGCGCCAAAATCGTACTATTTGAAACGGTTACATAGACAATAATTGTTTGTGCTCCTAACTGATCAGCATATGTTTGGGCACCTTTAGTGTCTAATACAATTACCGCATCATTCCCAGTATGCCACACTAACTCTAAGGCCTCCCGTGAGGATCCATAACGATGACCAGCATATTCCACTTGTTCCAAATAATGTTTTTGCGCAAAAGTTGTTTCATTTTCAAAATAATAATCTTGCCCATCAATTTCACCTTTACGGGGAGACCGTGTTGTATGGGTTATTACTTTTTTCAAATTAAATTCCTGTTGGAGGTAGTGGGCAATCGTTGTTTTGCCTGCACCAGTTGGTCCGGTAATCACAAAAATCTTTCGTTGCATGTGTTCATTTCCTAAGTATTTTTATTTCTTATTATAAATGATTTTAACGATCCACATACGATTTATTTTATTTAATCCTACTATATACAAAAAAACATAGGTTTAAGCATGCGCAACCTATGTTTTTCTTACATATTATATTAATGGTAATTCCAGTGTTTCATCACCCACGAATTAGCATCAGTTTTATTTATCATTCAAATGAGACCGACGCATCCCGTAACCAAGGTAGATTAGAATTCCAATCACAAACCAAATCCCCCCAGCAATCAAGGTTGTCTTTTGTAACGTTGTCATTAAGTATAGTGAAACTAGTGCTGAGGCAATTGGTAAAACTGGGACTAATGGCATTTTGTAGCCATCATTTTTAATTGTCTTATTTTTCCGTAATAAGATAACACCCAATGATACAAAGATAAATGCCAGTAATGTTCCCATATTAACTAGTTCGGCCAATTGACCAAGGGGAACTAAGCCAGCCATTATTGAAACAATAATAACAACTACGATTAAGGCTTTCTTTGGTAACCCATTTTTTTCATCAATTTCACCTAAAAATGGTGGTAATAAACGATCACGTCCCATGGCGTATAATAATCGTGAACCAGCAAAGACCATCGCCATTAAACTAGTAAACATTCCCGCTAATGCCCCAATTGTTAAGAGGTATGCAATTCCGCGTTGACCAACTCGTTCTAGAGCAAATGCAACAGGATCACTAACATTTAAGTGTGTGTAGTGGACCATTCCAGTTAAGACAAACCCAACTAACGCGTAGAGAATTGCTGCAACAATCAATGTCCCAATAATCCCGATTGGCATGTTACGTTTAACATTTTTGGTTTCAGCCGCGGATGATGACACCGCATCAAAACCTAAGAAAGCAAAGAATACACTCGCTGCTCCAGCAAAAACACCTTGAATTCCAAAAGCACCATGCGCACGTGGTGGAATAATTGGTGAGTAATTATCAGCCTTAATGTAGAAAAAGCCAACGACAATAAATAAAACAATAATTGCAATTTTAAGTAACACCATTAAACGTTGGACAGCACTTGATGTTTGCTTTCCTTTAGTCAACAACCAGCCGACAAAAATTAAAATTAAAATTGCCACCACATTTAAGTATGAACCATGACTTGGATCAAATGAACCCGCAATAGCGGTTGGAATTTGAAAAAGTGGTTTTACAAAGTAACTAAAGTAAGCCGACCATCCAGTGGCAATAGCGGCGACCGCTAATAAGTATTCTAAAATCAGTGCCCAACCAAGGACCCAACCAATAACCTCACCATATAATAAATTACCGTAAGCGTAGGCTGAACCGGCAACTGGCATTGCTGAAGCTAACTCAGCGTAAGCCATAGCAGCTAAAGCACAAATAATAGCAGCAATAATAAAACTAAATACAATTGCCGGACCAGCCGTGGTTGCGGCAACCGTTCCTGGTAAAATAAAAATCCCGGTACCGATAACGGCCCCAATTCCCATACTTAATAAATCTTTAGCACCTAAAACTTTCGTCAAGTGCATGTCTTCGTTCAAGTAATTTTCTAAACTGTCTTTCTTGAACATTCTCTGTATAATACTCATACTCGATACTCCTATCAAAGTTAAATTTTCTGACAAAAAAAGGACGTCCGCAAGCTAGATAAATACTAAGCATACAGGCGTCCAAATTAATTACAATTTGACTAGGTTTGATAAGAGGTTTCATCAGGCCATTCCGGATACTTAGTAACAAGTAAACCCGCATGGCAAAATGATCTTGGCATCCGGATTTACATCTCGAAATAACCAAAATAAAAGTTTGATTTAACTGTATTTACATTTTTAATCATACTCTTAAACTTCCTTCTCTATTAGATGTTTTTAACTATACACATTTCATTCTAAGAAAGCAAGCTTTTTTTAAGTTTTCATATTTCACGCGCCACCAAACGGGTTTTTTATTAATTCTCATGAACTTTTAATGTATAATGTAGCTAATATACTTTTAAAAAGAGGTTTCTTTATGAAAAACAATCAATTTGCCCTATTGCCTGTTGATTCTAGCCAAGTTCTTGCGGAACTCAAACTAACCAAGTTTGTGGATGAACATGTTTTAGCAGCAACAACCATTCCCCATGCGTTCCAACTTTTATTAGAAAAAACATTCCCTGAAGTTGAAGATCAATCAGCTCTAAACACTAAATTAAGTACCTTGTTAGCCACGCCTAAATGTGACGTTTATACTTGGATTACATCCGCTAAGTTAATTACAGCTGATGTTTTCTACCGGATTGCTTTACAATTACTTGAATTTCTACCTGAAGTTGATTTTGATATTGATAATCCATTAGCCGCAATGGATAAAATGCATTTACCAACCGTTCAAACAAACCAATTTGATCGTGAAACCCTCTATGAAGCATGGTATTTATTACTTAATACCCATACTAAAAACGGTAAAAGTTTGCTTGACCGCCTAGCAACACGTGGCTATTTCCAACCTTTCATGTATGAAGCAGATACACCCCGCCCACTATTTTTCAATGGTAAGGCACAACCAGTTTTTGATACTCGCAACTTATTACACGAAGTCGTTTATATTGAAACTGACTTTGATACGGATAACGATGGCCAACGTGACTTAGTTAAAGCCGAAATTGTCCGCCCTATTGATGCTGACTTACAAGTCCCTGTCTTATTCACCGCATCACCATATAATCAAGGTACAAATGATGAGCATGGTGAAAAACTAACCCATAACGTTAATGTTCCATTAACACATAAAAAACCAACTGAGTTAGCCTACACTACAATTGAACATCATGCCAACCTTGAAACAACCATTGCACCACGTGAAATCGCTGCTGAAGTTGATACGGCAACAGAAACATTTGCCCGAGAACAAAGCTATACCCTCAATGATTACTTCTTAGCTCGTGGTTATGCGGTTATCTATTCTGCGGGTATTGGTTCCAAAGATTCAGAAGGTTTACAAACAACTGGTGATGAATATGAAGTTGCCAGTGCTAAAGCCGTTGTTGAATGGGTTCATGGTGATCGGGTGGCCTTCACTAATAAAACCGATAACTTGGCTATTAAAGCAACTTGGTCAAATGGTAAAGTTGCCATGACTGGTCGGTCATACCTTGGGACTTTAGCAACTGCTGTGGCTACTACTGGTGTTGCCGGTTTAGAAACAATTGTTTCTGAAGCCGCGATTTCTTCATGGTATGACTACTATCGGTCAAATGGATTAGTAATTGCCCCAGGTGGTTATCCTGGTGAAGATGCTGATGTGTTAGCAGAAGAAACTTTCTCACGACGCAAGCAACCTGGTGATTTTTATCGTATTAAAGATCAATATCAAGCATATCTTGACCAAATGGGGATTGACCAAGACCGCGATACTGGATCATATAATGCATTCTGGGATGCTCGAAATTACTTAAAAGATGTTGCTAACATTAAAGCTGATATCATCATGGTCCACGGTCTTAATGACTGGAACGTTAAACCTGAACAAGTAAACAATCTTTGGCACGCACTTGACGCAGCCCCCGTTAATAAAAAAATCATTCTCCACCAAGGTGAACACATTTATATCAATGCCATGCGTTCAATTGACTTTACAGACATGATGAATTTATGGTTTGCCCACAAACTATATGGTTTGGACAATCACGCCCCTGAATTACTGCCAAATGTGTTAATCCAAGATAACGTAACTCCTGAAACATGGCATGCCGAAAAAGATTGGGACGCCGTTACAGATAAAAAAATATTATATCTAAACAACGGTCAATTAAGTAATACAGCAGGTGATCGTAAAATCAGTTTCATGGATCAAGTCGGTGAAGAAGCTTTTAAAGCTTACACAAACGACATCGCTGCATGGGATCATTTGCTTAAAGCACCTAAATCCGCATTATCAACTAATCGCGCTTTATTCCAAACAGTACCGCTTGAACGGGCTGAAATTATTGACGGTCGCGTTACTGTTAAATTACGCCTAAAAAGTTCGGTTAACTTCGGGATGATCAGTTGTCAATTAGTCGATTATGGTGATGCTAAACGCTTTAATATTAAGCCCACGCCCCTTGGTGTCAAACTTGATAGCGGCTTCCAATGGCGTGAAGATACTTTAAATGAATTCACTCTAGCAAGTAAAGCAACACCATTTAAAATGATTAGTAAAGGTCACATCAACTTGCAAAACCGAACTAATGCATGGCAAGCTGATGAATTACGTGCTGATCAATATGTTGACGTTGAACTAGCATTGCAACCGACATATTATCACTTACCAGCTGGTCACCAATTAGGATTAGTAGTATACGCAACTGATTACGGAATGACTGTCCGTGGTAATCAAGATATTACTTACACAATTGATGAAAGTGCTAGTCAAATTAGCATTCCTTTCATTCCTTAATAGCCCCCATTTTAATCACAGGCAATACAAAAGGCCCGGAAAATAACTTTTCCCGGGCCTTTTTGCTATCGCTTAATTTCTGTCATAGCGACTTACTTGGCTAGCTTTTAATTATTTAAAAATACCAAACCGTTGAATAATCTTAGTAGCAACTAGCGTCACAATAATTACTTTAACAATTGCTAATGGTATAAAGACGACCATACCAGCATATAATGCTTGGATGACTGGTACATGAATCCATAGCGCATAAACAATCGTACCGAGTAATAATTGTAATAACGCCGCCACTAAGTTAACCAAACCAATTTGCCACCAACGATGATATTTAACAATCACTAAACTAACAACTGCTACATAAACAAAAAAGCCAAATAAGTAGCCTGCATTGGGACCAAAAAGAACAGTTAAACCAGTACTACCACCAGCAAATACTGGCAAACCAATGGCTCCTAAAATCAAATACAACCCAACGGTGCTCATACTTATTTTAGGACGGGCAATACTAGCAAATAACCCTAATGCTAGGGTTTGGCCTGTAAAAGGTACAATACCAAAAGGAATTGAAATTTGGGCAAAAATTGCTAAAAATACTGCAAATTCAGCGGCCAGAATTAACGTCCGAACATTCGCTTGTTTCTTACTCGTTGGTTTATCCATGATATTCTCCATCTAAAAGTTTTACTTTAGTAATTTCACCACCATTGAATATTTGAACACCCGTTGTTGTTGCCACAACTAAAGCTCCTTGGTTATCAATATCAACTACGCGGCCTTGAATTAATTTACCCCGTTGATCTAATACGATTTCATGACCGATTACTAATGAGTGTTCCCGATAATAAGCCAATAAAGCTGGTGTCAATTCACCCATTAATACTTGATACATTTCATCGATTAATCGTGCGACTAATAAATTACGATCTAAATCTTGTAAATTAAGTGAGCCCGCTTTGGCTTGCATTTCGATTGGAAAATTACTGGTGGTTAAATTAATGCCAATACCGACAATCACGTAACTCAATGAACCCGTTTCAAAATCAGTAATTCCTTCCGTCATAATCCCGGCAATCTTGCCATTTTCATAAATTAAATCATTAACCCACTTTATTTGTAATTTAACATGATACAAAGATTCAAATATTTTCACAACCGCTACCGCAGCCCCAGTTGTCAACAATCCGCTCGTTACATTTTTATTTGCCATCGGTAGCAACAAACTAATATAAACCCCGGTATCTTTTGGACTATAATATTGGCGGCCATAGCGCCCATATCCGGCCGTCTGTTGGTTAGCAATAATTGCTAACGGCCGACTCGGATTTTCTGTTGCTAGTTGCTTGGCTAACTTATTCGTTGAATCAATTGTTTGGAACACTTGGACCTGTAAACTATGCTGTAAGTGAACTGCAATCTGTTCGGCTGACAAATTTTTCGTACCTAAATACCGGTAGCCACGCCGATGTTGGCTTTCAATCAGATAGCCTTCTGCTTGTAATTGTTTAATAACTTTCCAGACCGCATTACGACTAACTTGATAACGTGTTGCTAATTGTTCTCCACTAGTATCCTCATCAGTATGCTGCATTAAATATGATAAAATTTCTGTTTTCAATTTTAGTCACCTTTTTTTTACTATATCAGTGACTAAAATGATACTATACCTCACGTTAAATTTCAAGACTAGCAAAAAACCGCACCCATATTAGGTACGGTCATAACTATTATTTAAAAGTGTTCTTTTCAACATCGTTAATAAATTGTGCTAAATTATCATAGTATACATCGGGATTATCCATCATAGCATGGTGGCCAGCATCTGGGGTAATGGCCAAGCGCGCATGTGGAATTTGTTTAGCCATCCGTTCAGCAGTTGCGACTGGCATGGTCTCATGACCTCCAAAAGTCACTAATGTTGGTACTGTAATATTTTGAATTTGATCACGTAAATCGAATTCTTTTAATTTTCCTGTGACCACAAATTCATTATCACCTTGGAATGGACCGTACACATCAGTTGCCATAGTTGAAATTAAGTGGGTTGGTAAAACTGGTTGCTTACGGTCAACATATTGCTCGTTGAGAATTTGCACATAACTTTGATATTGTGCATCTTCCCAATTACCAGCTGCTTCCACAGTCTTCATGTAAGCAACTGCGTCCGCCGGCAATGCTTCTTCACGTCGTTGATTAATCGAAACAACATATTCCTCAATATTATCTGTCATTGATGAAATAATGGCCCCTTTTAAATGTTGGCCATATTTCAAAGCATATAATTGAGTTAACGCACCACCCCAACTTTGACCAATCAAATAGAAGTCATCAATCCCTAATTTTTGTCGAACTTCTTCAACTTCATCAATATAATAATCATATGTTAAAATATTAGCATTTTTAGGATCAGAAAAATCTGGTTGATCAGAATACCATGATCCTAATTGATCATACATATGCACTTGAATATCTAAGCCACGTGCCGCTAAACGTTTAGCGGTATCTTCCCAATATTCATGATTTCCACCAGGGCCACCATGCAGTGCTAATAAGTGAATTTTACCGGAACCTTGTGTATTGGTCCAAAGATGATACCCATTGTCTAATTCAATAATCGTTGTGCCTGTCTTCATAATCGAAACCCCTTTTAATTTATTATCACTTATAAGGTAGTATAGCACTTTTGATAACGAGTAAAAATTTTAGCCGCATGTAAATTTAGTAAACAAGGTATAATAAACTTATGCCAATCTAGGAGGTCTGACATGTTCAATAAAAAATATCTATTGGCGCTTTTACCTATCATGCTTTTTTTAATTCTAAGTGGCTGTACGTCAGCCAAGCAATTAGTCAAAAAAGCTCCTGTTGATGCCCAATTCACGGATAACCCAACTTTATTTTTACATGGTTTTGGCGGGGATGCAGATTCAATGAAACCCATGATTAAATCAATTGAAGCAGCTAAACTTGGGACCGAAGTTGAAACGATTCACGTTCGTGCCAACGATACATTAACAACCAGTGGTACCCTAACTGCTAAACGGAATAATCCCCTCATTAACATTGTTTTCGATGATAGTACCAATGGAAACCCTGCCCATAATGCAGTTGTCTTGCAGGCAATCCTTAAAAAACTACATCGCCAATACCATTTCAAACAATTCAATGTCGTTGCGCATTCAATGGGAAATAGCACATTGGCAGAATATTTACTAAACAATGCTAATAATCCTGAATTACCAACTTTAAATAAGTACGTTGCCATTGCTAGTATCTCAAATAGCTTTATGGGTGGTAATAGTGGTAATACGCAAGCTAGCCGTTCACCACTTACCGCAACTGGTGAACCAACGATTAAAAGTGATATGTTCACGCATATTAGTAAGCTCCATACCACCTTCCCAAAAACCACACATGTCTTAAATATTTTTGGTAACCTCGATGATGGTTCTAATTCAGATGGAAGGGTCCCAACTAACTCAGCCCAAGCACTCAAATATTTAACAACACACGGTGCATCCTACCAACAGCAAGAGTTTATTGGTGCTGATGCGCAACACTCTAAATTAAAACGTAATCCCAAAGTTGAAAAGGCGGTTATGAAATTTCTTTTCGAATAAGGTATTAACCATAAATAAAAAGATCGTAATTACTAAGTTAGCTAAAACTTGGTAATTACGACCTTTTTCATATTAACTAATATAATTATGAATAATCAAATGACCATTAACATATTCTGCTAAATATATTTTCCGGACATCGTGTTGTTTTTGACTTTTTAACTGATCGTGTAACCATAATTCATCACGTTTAATCAAACTAAGCGCATCAAAATCGACTTGTCCATCTACAATAATTGGGTAAATAATATTATCTTCACCAAATTTGATAATTGTTATTTGCCCATTTTGTTCAAGAATTGCGCGTTTAACTTGATTGATTTCATAAATTCCTTGCATCCGGAGCTTAAACATTAACTCATTAGCTGACATACCAACTTTCAAACAACTACTGATATTTAACTTACCACGTTCAACTAAGCTAATTGGCCGCCCGTCAATGACAAAGCGCACATATCGATTATGTTCCTTGGCAAATTTAACAATTAAAACTAGTAGGGTCCAAATAACTAATACTAAGAAAAATTGTAGAACTGAAATACTATCATTATAAATAACACCCCCAATAATACCCCCAAGCACATAATTTTGCACTTGATCCAATGCTGAAGTCGGTGCTAAATTACCCTTTCCCAACAAATTAATTTGTAGAATTAGACATAATATCCCTAAAGCAAGCTTAATAATAATCGGACTATATAGTTGCATACTGTTAACCTTCCTCTCTTACAATCGTCACTTTAACCAATAAATGCGTCCGAACCAAAACATATGATGACTGATCTGCAGTTAGTTTAATTTGATAATAACTTGATCCCAATTTAACAATTATTCCATCGGTAAGTTGGGTCGCATTTACATAGACATCTTTAACGTTAAGATGCCGTTCTGCTGCAATGGCCTTCACAAAATTAATCATTTGTGTTGATTGGGTATCTTGGCTTTTCAACTTCGTATAGTCGGTATATTGTAATCCAAACATAAAAGTTAAAAATAAAAAGATGATAATACTTAAATCGCGATATTTTCGTTTTAGGCGCTTAAATATGTACAAACTTGTTAAAATAATAAAACTTAACACCGCTAACCCAATGATAAATGTTTGTAAATAATTATTTACCGCTGCTTGATGTTCTAAATATGTTAGATCATAAAAATTCATAATTTCTCCTGAGAATATTCACTCTACACAAACAAGCTCCACAATTATCAGCCGTAACCGTTAATAATTATGGAGCCCGTGTATTTATTTATTTTCTGGTGTATCCACCATCTCTAAATGTTCACTAGACCGATTTACTTCTTCGTAAGTCCGACTATCCGTTACTAATCCTAGACTAATCGCAAGTCCGACATCAACTTTACTCATAACCTCAGTATCTAAATGTGAAACTCGATCTTTAAGACGACTCTTATCAATCGTGCGTAACTGTTCTAGTAAAATGACTGAATCTTTAGCAATCCCCTCTTCGGTTGGCAAAAGAATATGGGTTGGTAATTTTGATTTTGATGCCTTGGCAGTGATTGCCGCAACAATTACTGTTGGTGAATAATAATTCCCCATATTATTTTGTACAATCACAACAGGTCGTGTGCCCCCTTGTTCAGAACCAGTTACCGGTGAAAGGTCAGCGTAATAAATATCACCACGCTTGATTTCAGTCTTTGCCATCCTATTTTACCTCGCGTTTAATTCTCGTTGAAAGATTCGTTACGATTTCATAGGGAATAGTATTAGCATACGTTGCCAATTCTACAAGTGATAAGTTTTGGCCGCCATTTTCACCGACAATTGTTACTTCTGTACCAACAGCATACTTTTTAGGTAACCGAATCATCATCTGATCCATGGTAACACGACCTACTATTTCGGCTTTTTGACCGTCGACAAGGACATGATAACCTTGCATACGTCGAAGAAAGCCATCGGCGTAGCCAATTGGCAATGTTGCAATCCACTCATTTTCAGTGGCTTGGTAAGTGGCCCCATAGCTAACTGACTTCCCCTTGGCCAGTTGCTTCACAAATACCATCTCTGTAGTTAATGATAACACGGGTTTTAACATTGGTGCAGATAAATCTGTCCCTGATGGGTTAAACCCATACATGCCCGCTCCTAAACGTAAAACATTAGTTTGCATCGCTTTAGGATGCCAAATAGTAGCCGCCGAATTAGCTGCATGAACATATTTAGGTAAAGGATTAACCACACTAATAGCTTCCTCCCAGTTGGCTACTTGGCTATCAAAATAAGCCTCGTCAACCGCATCAGCCGTTGCAAAGTGTGTAAACATTCCTTCAAAATTAAATTCCCGTGGATGGTTACGTAAAAATTTCACCATTTCACTTAAATCAACTGGATTTTGTGCGCCAATCCGCCCCATTCCAGTGTCGACTGCTAAATGAACCTTTAATGGCGGAATATCTTCACTATCTAAAATTGGTTGTGCTGCTTTAAGCCAGTCTAAATCACCAACGGTTAAAGAAATCCCATTAATCGCTGCATCAACAATATATTCAATTGAAGTAATCCCTAATACAAGAACCGGTTCCTTTTCATAACCTAATTCACGTACTTCTAAAGCTTCATCTAAAATGGCAACTGCAAACCCGGTTACTCCCGCTTGTTTTGCCATTTGTGTAATTTCACGAACTCCATGTCCGTATGCATTAGCCTTAACAACTGCAAAAACATTAATATCATCTGCAAACGGTGCTTTGGCAACATTAATGTTATGTACCAATGCATCTGTATCTAATGTAATTTTGGTTGGCCGATGAATCCCAATTGCCATATCTATATTTCACCTCTATATTATCACTACACTTGTTCTAAAATAACTTCTGTCATCACTAATTTATCTGTGTGTGTAATTGACACATGTGCTCGCCCGGTAAACGGATGCTTCGTAAATACTGGTTGCCCTACTTCATTGTTGATGATTTCTAAATCTAAAAAACTTAATTCCCGACCGATTCCGGTACCAAAAGCCTTACTATAGGCTTCTTTGGCTGACCAACGACCAGCAACAAATTCCGCAGCATGCATTCCTTTAAATTTCGTCAATTCACTCTGTTCCCGAGGAGTTAAAAATTTAGCCATAAATTCAGGTTTGCGAACGGTTAAATCCCATACCCGATCAATGTCAGCTAAATCAATTCCCAATCCATAAATCATGGTTACTCCAACATTTATATAACTTTTATTTTATTTATCAGTTCATTATACCAAATAACAAAACTATAAGATAATATTACCGAAAATTTTATTGTTGATTATTTACTAAATTTTACCAATCAACAAAAAGAGCGCATCAGGTTTACACCTAGTGCGCTCTTCATATATTCATAGAATATTAGGTTTAACAACTCCTAATTAGTCGTTGTTGTTTTCGTGAATTGTGAATGGTCGACGACCGTGTGAACCGTTACCGTTACCACGGAATCCACCACGTTTTTCGCCATCACGGCCACCACGGTAGCCGCCTTCACGACGACCTTCACCACGGCCACCTTCGCGACGATCGCCACCACGACCGCCTTCACGACGACCACGGTAACCACCTTCACGACGATCACCACCGCGACGATCACCACCACGACGATCACCACCACGACGGTTTCCGCCACGGTAGCCACCACCATTACCCTTCTTACGAGGTAATGGACGTTCTGGTGTAATCTTAACTGGTACTGCTTCTGAATCTGGACGTGCAGCAGCAGTTAATAATGCAGCAGCCAATGTTTCAGAATCATATTGGTTAACCAAGTTAGCGATTTGTTCTTCGATACCTTCAGTCTTAGTACGACCAATGATATTTTCAACTTCACCAAGAGCAGTTGCAATACGCCCAGCTAAAGCTTCTTCCTTTGTAGGTGGCTTCAATGGCAACATCCGCTTCTTAGTTAACTTTTCAATATCACGTAAGTAATCAATTTCACTTGGTGATACAAAAGTTAATGAAGTTCCGTGAGCACCGGCACGACCAGTACGGCCAATACGGTGAACATAGCTTTCTGGATCTTGAGGAATATCGTAGTTGTAAACGTGAGTAACGTCCTTGATATCCAAACCACGAGCAGCCACATCAGTTGCTACAAGGATGTCAAGTTCGCCACCCTTGAATTGACGAAGAACCTTCATCCGCATTTGTTGTGATAAGTCACCGTGAATACCAGCAGCACGGTAACCGCGTGCTTCAAGACCCTTAGCTAATTCATCAACACGACGCTTAGTACGACCGAAGATGATTGTCAAGTTAGGGTTTTGAACGTCGAATAAACGAGTCATAACATCAAACTTTTCAAATTCTTTAGTCTTAACGTAGTATTGATCAACTAAATCAGTTGTCAATTCTTTGGCTTCAATTTTAATGTGTTTAGGATCTTGCATAAATTGCACACCAATACGCTTGATAGCTGGTGGCATCGTAGCTGAGAACAACATTGTTTGACGTTCTGCAGGTACGGCTTTCAAGATTGATTCAATATCATCTAAGAATCCCATGTCAAGCATTTCATCGGCTTCATCAAGAACCAAGTTCTTAATTGAGTCAAGCTTAACAGTCTTACGGTTCAAGTGGTCAAGTAAACGACCAGGAGTACCAACTAAGATGTTGGGGTGGTTTTTCAAACCATTGATTTGTTTACGGATGTCAGAACCACCGTAAACTACTTGTACTTTAACCCGCTTATCGCGACCAAGTTGGTACAATTCTTCTTGTGTTTGAATAGCCAATTCACGTGTTGGTGAAATGATTAAGGCTTGCAAACCACCTTGTGGATCGATGTTTTCTAAGATTGGTAACCCAAAGGCAGCTGTTTTACCAGTACCAGTTTGGGCTTGTCCAATCACATCGATTCCTTGTAAAGTCAACGGAATTGTTTGTTCTTGGATTGGGGTTGCTTCAACATAGCCATGTTTTTCGATGGCTGTCAACAGGTCTTGTGTAAGACCGAGTTCTGAAAATTTCAAAATATTTCCTCCATATACATGAAGCTTGCATTACTAACTGGCTACGAAAAATCCGTTCCGCTTAAAGCGCACAGCAGCTGAGCTTGCTTCAACTTACAACATATAACTTATCAAGTATACTTTCGTTTGCTATAGATAGCAAGGAATTAAAACAATTTATTACTAATAATTACAATAATTACCTTACCTCATTTTACATTTTTCAATCCTATCAATGCCAATATTTAAACACATTTCGCTATTTCCTCTGATATTTATAATTAGATAAATTTTATAAGCATCGTTATAACCATAACCAAAAAGTGCGACCTCCCCTCAAAATACTGTACCTACCACCACATACCTTTAGCTGTATAGCCCATTACGGTATCTGTCAGTAGTGCTCGTATTTTCCCAAGGGAGTGTCGCACTCTACTTATTTAATCCTTTATTCCAAAATTATCATGCACTTCTTGAGGATGGCTATGGGCAATCCGAGCTGCCGCCGCGGCAGCAATTGCCCCTACTAAGTCATCAGCAAACGTATTCACACGACCACCCTTATGTTGATTTAAGCGCCCAATCAATTGCGGTTTAACTTTATCTAAATACCCATAATTAGTAATCCCAATTGAGCCATACACCGAAGTAATCCCCATCGCAATTTGTTCATCGATCCCATACAGACCTTCATCATTTTCGACAATTGTTTGGAGTGGTTCGGGTAATAACTTTTCATTAGCTAGTGAATCCAATGCTAAGCCTGTTAAAATCGCATTTTGAACTTCCCGCTTAGCCAATACATGTTCCACTGCATCAGTTGCCAATGCTGGTGTCAATTGTAAGATATAATCTTTTTGTAAATCATACACAATTTCACCAATCTCACTTGGTGTGATATCGTGAATTGCTAATTGTTGAATCACATGATCATGTAAATCTAGATATGGTTTAGTTTCAGTTTTATTCATTGATACTTCCTTTCATTAGGCCTTCATTGTACTACGGCTTTATCAATTTTAATGCAATAACAAGTAAAGATTTATATCCCCTACTTGATTGGTAGTGAGATTCTAAACGTTGTGCCTTGCGGCTTGAAATCTTCAACGACAATTTTCCCTTTATGAATATCGACAATCCACTGTGCAATTGACAATCCTAAACCAGTTCCACCAGTCGCCCGTGAACCAGATTTATCTTCCCGATAAAAGCGGTCAAATACATGCTTCTTACCTTCATCAGATATCCCTCGGCCAGTATCATTAACAGCAATAATTAATTGCTTATTTTTGATACTAGTCTCCAAGCTAATGGCTTGGCCTGGCTCCGTATACTTAAGAGCATTATCAAGTAAGATAACTAGTAATTGGTGAATTCGTTGCCGATCAAACATAACTGTTCCGGTTGCTGCTAAATTAGTTGTAAATTGTTTATCATCTAACTGCGCAATCTCACTATACGGTTCAATAACTTGATTAATAAACGTAGCTAATTCAATTGGTTCACGATTAATTACCGCCATGTTTGAATGTGCCTTAGCAAGCGTCAACATATCTGCTGATAGTGAATTTAATCGGCGTATTTCAGATAATGCCATTATGACACCATCGTATTGGTCTTTAATTTGAGCATTGGGTTTAGTCAACAATAGTTCTAATTTATTTTGAATAATTGTTAACGGTGTCTTTAACTCATGCGCGGCACTATTAACAAAATCTTGTTGTTGCTGCCAAGCTTTTAATACTGGTCGCATATAGCGTTGCGATAACTGCCAGCTTACAAAAATAGTCAAGGTTGTAAATGCTAGAAAGGCTACAAACATCACCCGAGCAAAACTTGAGACACTTTGACGTTCTGATGTAATATTTTCCATCAAAAGGGCATAAGTTGCCGTCTGGACTCCGTCGGTAACCGGATTTGGAAGCTTAACAAGCACCGACCGGAAATAGACCGAACCATTCAAGCGAATATTATGAATCTCATTGACACCATCTTTATCCATTCGAATTTTAGCCAACGGTGTACTACGATCACCCAATTCATTGAAATTAACAATATTACCTTTATCATTAAATAACAACGAAAGGGTTTTAAAATTTGCCGGATTAGGCAACGTATTTTCTGTCCGTAAATTATAGGCGGCCGTCCGTAAATCATTATCCGCTGAGCGATATAAAATTTGCCTAAAGGTTAATAAAACAATCATCCCTAAGACTGCAAAAATCATCGAAAAAACTACCGCTTCACTAATAAACATCCGTAAACGCTGTTTGTTATTAACTAGTTCACTCATCGCTTTCCTCTAGGATAAACCCAATGTTTCGTAAAGTTTTAATCAAATGTTCTTCACCAACTGATTCTAACTTGCGACGTAAATTATTAATATAAATATTAACTACGTTCATTGTCGTATCAGAATCAATGCCCCAGATACGATCAAAAATTTGTTCACGGGTCACAATAATATTCTTATTTTGAATTAAGTAAGCTAAAATATCAAATTCTTTCCCGACCAGTTTCAAAATTTCACCACCAACCGCAACACTACGATTTTCAAGATTCATTTCAACTCGACCTGTCCGTAATTGGTGATCTTCAGAATATACCCCAGCCCGCCGTAGTAAGGCTTGGACACGTACAATTAATTCTTCTCGATGAAATGGTTTTGTTAAGTAATCATCAGCACCAATATTAAAACCGACAATTTTGTCATCTAGACTATCTTTAGCCGTTAAAATTAAAACCGGGGTTGAAATTTCATGCCCCCGAATATGTTTAATTACATCAAGACCATTTTGTAGTGGTAACATCAAATCACAAATAATTAAATCATATGGTGCTTCTAAAGCTTGATATTCACCATCTTCACCATCAAAGGCTTGGTCAATATCAGCAAAATCACCTAACATCGCTTTAATATCATTCGATAAATCGTGTTCATCTTCAATTAATAAAATTTTGATTGCTTGTTTCATTAGTCGTCTCCCAACTATACTTTCGCTAAATATATTTTAACGTATCTTCACTTAAAAAACTCTAATCGTATGTATTGTTTTTAGAGTACGGTGACTAAATTAAAGGAATATAAAAAAACATGCATTTACTGCATGTTTTTTTATTATTGCGCACGTTTAATAACCATTTCTAAAAATTCAAAGAAAGCATCGTGATTAACATCATATACGAAATTAACTGGCCGGCCAGTTGGTGTCACAAACGTACGCCCACGACTTTGACCAGTTGTAATAACATCACAATTAACAACTTTGGTCTTCGTTAACGTCGGATTTAACATATGGGCGGTCGTTAACACATCCCATAAAAAATATGTTGAATTTGTTTCAAAATGCGTCAACGTTGGAACAATTGCATACCCTTGGCCGATAAAATCAAGGCCTACATATTGGCGTTGCTTAGCCCAACGTAACCGGTCAGCATTAGTTAATGGTACTTGATGAGTACTTTCAAGCGCCACCATATCAATTTCAATTTGGGTATCCCAAACTCGTTTTACTGCTTGTGGGTCCCAAAAAGCATTCCATTCTGCTGTATTATCTTGTTCGGGTTCCGCAATATTTCCGACACCAAATGTTCCCCCCATCCAATACAAGCGAGCAATCTTAGCTTCAATTGCTGGATTAACATCAAGTGCAGCTGCTAAATCACTTAACGGACCTGTAAATAACAACGTTACGGGTTCATCAGCTGCCATTAACTTATCAACTAAATCCAAATGGGCGGGTTGATTGGCAATTTGGACTTCACCAGTCCCAAATTCATTTAAAATTGGTAACGCATCAACGGTAAATGAATCCATCCGCCACTCTTTTGGAAATGGATCATTAGTTTTAGCCGTTGAAGCCGCCACCGTAAGTTGTTTATTTTTACCAAAGCGATTAATAATCTTTTGACTAGCCGCAACCCCAGGTTCTAAATATGAATCGGCGGGCACATCCCCCACTCCAATTAATTCAACCTCTGGTGATTCAAGTAACATCAACAATGATACTAAATCATCAACCCCAGCATCATGATTAAAATAAACGGATTTACGCATTATCAAACACCTCATTTTTTATTATTATCTTCATTATACCCTAAAAAATTAATTATAAGTTTGACAATCAACTAATCATTCGTGTTTAGATAGTGTTTCTCTGCAAAAATTATAATATCCTCCTTCGAAATCACTGTTGGATTTTCAATCCAAGCACTAAAAATCGCCACCACCGTACGATATATTAATTCCGCTTCAGCCGGACTTTCAAGATTTATACCACGAAAATTAGTTAATCCAATATATTTAATGCGTTCAAATAATAATTGTTGAAATACATATTTAAAATCATCCACTTGATTAAGAATATGTTGAAATAATTTGAAATTTCCCTCAATAACATCAAAAATCCGTTGCATTTCCACCACAACCCCGTTTGGCTCATTACTAATTTCTGATAATTTAACTCGCACAATTTCACCAATTAGGTCATTGTATGCCGGAAAATGTCGATAAAAAGTACTTCGATTAATCCTAGCTGCATTGCTAATTTTTTCCACACTAACTTTATTTTTTTGATTTGATACTAATAACTCTTCTGCGACAGTTAATATCTTTTGATGGGTCTGTTCATATTTTTTCATAATTATATGATACCAAAATGCGACACTCGTTGCATTTTGATGCTTACATCCCCTTTGACTTTTATTTAAAATAAACCATATTAATTTTTAATTTAGGAGTGAAAAAGATGATTCAAAAAATTTTTAGGCAATTTAGCGATAAGATTATCCGCTATCCCAAAGTAGTCATTACGATTATCGCAGTCATCACGGCGGTATTAGCCTTAGGTTTACCTAAGATTCAGCTTAAGATGGGAAATGACGTTTTTGTTAATGCACATTCCGTTGTCTATCAAAATACACAAAAAGCACAAAAATCTTTTGGCGGTGATAACGCTTATCTGCTATTTAGTGCCAAGCATGGTTCTGTAATAAATCACGAAACCTTTGCGGCGATTGCTGATTTTGAAAAGCAATTACATGATGTACCACATATCAGCCATACAACTAGTGTGATTACACTGTTAAATCAACAATTAAAATCAACCGGCGCTACTAAACTCGCTAATAACACTAATCTATCACCAACAAAGCAACATAAGTTACAAGCTGACATTATGGCTAATTTAAGTCCAACTGCTAAAGCTCGTATCCAACAACATTTATTAACTAGCCTGACTACTGAACAAAAGGCCCAATTACAAACTTATACGCTTAGTTTGTTAACTTCAACTCAGCAACTTACCATTGCTCATCAAGGTTCTACTGCTAATTTAACGAGTATTTTAACTAAACCACAGCAAAAACAACTAAATCAATACACCCAACAGTTATTAACCAAACAACAACAAGCACAACTCGCCCAAAGTATGCTCGCATACTTACCTAGTGTGGAAAAGATGTCAACGTCGTTACTGCAAGATTTAATTCTCGACAATGGTCATGTTAACTCTAATCTTGCAACATTATTACCAAAAGATGGCCAACATCTATTATTATTAGCAACTCTTGATAAAGCCGATATGGATAGTGATGTCCAACTAGTTAATGCTTTAAATAAAACGATTAATCAACACCCAATCAAAAATATTACGATTCGTGTTGCGGGTCAACCTGCAATTTTAGGCAATATTTCTGGTGAAGTTATGACAACCATGGCTATTATGCTTGGACTCGCCGTTATCATGATGGTACTTATTTTAGCTTTAGTATTCCATGTCCGCCGCCGCTTATTATCATTACTTTTTGTCTTAATTGGGCTCATTTGGTCATTTGGAATTATGGGTTGGTTTAATATTTCATTAACTCTGGCAACGATGGCAACTTTACCAATTCTAATTGGTTTAGGAACTGACTTTGGGGTACAATTTCAAAATCGCTATGAAGAAGAGTATCGTAAACATCCAATTGCAACTGATGCAATTAAACAAGCAATTGTGGCAATGGGGCCCGGTGTCGGCAGTGCTTTACTTGTTATGATGTGTACATTTCTAACCATGTTTTTATCAAAAGCACCTCTCATGCAACAATTTGGTTTAACCCTCGCTATCGGGGTTCTAGCGGTTTATATCGTTGAATTTTTCTTAATGTTTGCCACATTACGGCTCCTTGATCGTAAAAATATACCTGTAAAAGCAACGCACCAAAATAATTTCATTAGTAACCTCCTCGCAATTTATGCCCGCTTTGTTACTAAACACGCCTTCATTGTCGTGTTATTAGGTATAGTCGTTGGAATTGCCGGTTTCACCGTGGAACATAATGTTCCCGTTGAAACAGACTTAATGAACATGATTCCTAAAAAAATGCCAGCACTTGAAAATACTAAATATCTGCAAAAACAGGTGGGGTCAACTAATTACATTACTTATTTAGTTGAAGCACCAAATGTCACTCGTAAATCAACTTTGTTAGCAACTGATAAATTAACTACGCAAATTGTTAACAAGCATACTGATATTATTGATGCTACGACCATTACTAGTACGTATCACCAAATGTTTGGTTCATTTACCACTACCTCACAACCACAAATTAACGCAAACATTGCTAGTTTACCGGCGGCATTACGTCAACAAATGATTAGTCATAATCATCATTACGCCATGATCCAATTTAAAGTTGGTAGCCACTTATCTTCAGCGGACCAAAATAAATTAATGAAGCGTATTACGCGTGAATTTAATACAGCAACAGCACATCAAAATTATCAAATTGTACCCGCTGGTGCGCAAGTCCTCATGTTAGTTGGTCTGGATAACATTTCATCTAACCGAACTTTAATGATGTTAGCAGGCATTATGGTAATTGTTATTTTACTAACATTAATCTATCGCCGTTTTAGTCATGCGTTATTACCAGCCTTCCCAATTATCGTTGTTCTTGGGGTTTCACCACTAACTTTATATTTATTAGGTCAATCATACAATCCCCTCACGTTAGGTTTAAGTGCCTTAGTGCTCGGTATTGGAACTGAATTCACCATCCTAATTATTGAACGCTACCGTGAAGAATTAATGCAAGGTCAATCAGTCCGAGAAGCCGTTATCCAAGCGGTGCAATCAGTCGGTCAAGCAATTACCGTTTCTGGTCTTACTGTAATTGGTGGTTTCTTTGCTATTATCTTTGTTAGTTTCCCGGTCTTAAGTTCATTTGTGTTAATTACGGTTTTAGATACCGCTTTCTCACTTTTAGCTGCATTAACTTTATTACCAGCCATTATCGTATTGACTCAAGGTAAAGTCGATAATAAGCTCAGCCCACAAGGGATTGTTACCAAATAAAAAATAACCTCCTAATAGCCTAAGTTGCTATTAGGAGGTTATTTTTTATTATTAAATCAAGCTTTTTTATTTTGACCAATTTTAGCTACTAAGAAATAAATCATACCCGTAATAATCATCGTAATAAATGTTGCCCCAATACTATCTTTAATTGCTGGGATCATTGAAATACCAAAAAATATTATAACCCCAATAATCCACGTTCCTACCGCCAAAATATTAAATCCACCTTGATACCAGTACTTACCGTTTACTTTAGTAAATTCTGTAGTTTCATACTTTTGGTGACGAATAATAAAGAAATCTACTAAAAAAAATAGCGATTTCTGGGCCAAGAAACATCCCAATTAAATCAAGAAAACTTGTAAATGCATCCAAGAAAGTAGCAAAAAACAAAGGTACAAATGATACAAAAGTCGCAATAATTGTAACAATCCATAATGCGGGAGTTAGATCTAATTTTTTGAACATATTCGTCAATGCTGAACCAGCGGCCATTAAATTAACCGCATTGGCAGTTGTTGATGTAATAACAATTACAAGTAATGCAATAATACCCAAGCCTAATTTGGATGCAATTGTTGACGGATCCGAATTATTTGGATCATAGCTATTAAGGGTAATGGCCGTCGCAATTGTAGCGAATAAACCAATGAAAGCAAACCAAAACAAGCCAATGTTTGCACCCAAGAATGACGTTGTTGTTGCTGCCTTAGCGTTAGGTGTAAAGCGTGAAAAATCAGCAGCAGCAGTAACCCAAGCTAAATTAAATGCTGCTAACACATCGATGGCATTCCCGAAACTTAAACGAATATTGGCTTTAGGTTGCCAATGTGCAATCGATGTAAAAGAAACGTGTTGAAAGACAACAATTGTTTCCCAAATTACAAAAACAAAAACAAGAATAATTCCGATTCGTTCAATCATTTGAATTGATCGTTGACCTAACGAAATTGAAATTAAATGTAGAATACCCATAATTAAAATTCCAATTGTAATACCTAAATAGCCATGATTTTGATATATTGCCAATCCAAAAACATCATGTAAAATAACACTAATTGAAATTGCGGCAATAAATGTATTGGCAGCTGTCCAACCAATAAATTGAACAACATTGATAATTGACGGAATAAAAGAGCCTTTTAATCCAAATGATGCGCGTGTTAAAGCCATTGCTGGTAAACCGGTTTTATATCCCATATAACTTGCAAAACCTAAACAAATATATGATAAAATCCCTGCAACTATTAAAGCGGTCGCACCTGTCCACATACCAGCAGCTGCAATTACACCACCGATATACCAAGTTCCGTTATTAGCATTTGCACCAATCCAAGTCGCAAACATATCCCAATGTGACATTTTTCTTTGCTCCATCGGGATTGACATCACACGACCAAATTCATTATTACTCATTTTGCGTTTCCTCAGAAATTTATATTTTACCTTTAAAAAACGCCATAAAAAAAGACAGCCGCACACTGTCTTTTTTAAGTTATTAACTAACTTTTGCATTTAAACTGTGCTCTTGTTGGACTCACTGGACCATCTTAAAAAGGTATTTGTATCATTATAGCAAATAAATAAAATTAAGCTATAAAAATGGTATACTTTGATCAACCCACCCTTCAAAGGAGACTTCACATGCTACTACAACAAGTACACATTGAAAATTTTTCAGAATTAAAAGATATTCGCATTGAAAATGCTACATTTACCGCAATCGAAGCACACCTCGAACCGCAAGCTGGTGAAGAAGTAATTGATTTAGCTGGTAAACTTGTGATTCCACCATTCGTTGATCCCCACGTTCATCTTGATTCAACCATGACAGCTGGTGATCCTGAATGGAATGAAAGTGGGACATTGTTTGATGGTATTCGAATTTGGTCAGAACGTAAAAAAACGTTAACGCATGCCGATGTAAAGCAACGTGCAATTGCGGCTTTACGGCTCCAAGCTAGTAACGGTCTCCAATTTGTCCGTTCCCACGTTGATGTCACTGATCCAGATTTAACAGCCTTAAAAGCGTTAATTGAAGTCCGTGAAGAAGTAAAAGATTGGATGACCTTACAATTAGTTGCTTTCCCTCAAGAAGGGATTCTTTCTTTCCCACATGGTAAGGAATTAATGATTGAAGTGGCTGAGCTTGGTGTCGATGCGATCGGTGCCATTCCACACTTTGAATTCACACGAGAATATAGTGTCGAATCATTACACTTCGCCTTTGAAGTAGCCCAAAAATATAACTTACTCATTGATGCCCATACTGATGAAATCGATGACCCAGCCTCTCGCGGCCTTGAAACAATGGCCACTTTGGCTCTTGAATCCGGACTTAAAGAAAAAGTAACCGCCTCACATACTACTGCAATGGGTTCATATAACGATGCGTATGTCTATAAATTAATGCGGCTGCTTAAAATGTCTGATATTAACTTTGTTGCTAATCCTCTAATTAATATGTATCTTGGTGGCCGCTTTGATACTTATCCAAAACGGCGTGGCCTTACCCGAGTCAAAGAACTTGATGCCAATGGGATTAACGTTGCTTTTGGTGAAGATGACATTAAAGATCCTTGGTACCCAATGGGCAATGGTAATATGCTTGATTCACTTCATATGGGGCTTCATGCGACCCAAATTATGGGTTATAGTGAAATTCTTAATTCATATCGCTTCATTACCCATAACGGTGCTAAAGTTATGCACGTAACTGATCAGTATGGTATTGAAGTTGGTAAACCAGCTAACTTACTAGTTTTTAATGCGCCTGATTTCTATACAACTTTAAATGAACGTGATGAAATGCTATATTCCATCCATAATGGGCATATTTTAGTTAGTACTAAACCAGCCAAAAAATATCTCCACTTCTAATGGCGAAACTAAGTATTCAAATGAATTAAATTTAAGAATGCATCTGAAAATTTTATATTTCAGATGCATTTTTTATTATTCACTCCATCGTCCTGGTATTTAAACACAAAAAAACACCAACCTCTGTTGAAGTTGGTGTTTACTATGATGCGGGTGAGAGGGTTCGAACCTCCACGGTATTTCTACCACAGGATCCTTAGTCCTGCGCGTCTGCCAATTCCGCCACACCCGCATGTTGTGTAGCAAGTTGTTATGTTTTAACAACATATATAAATATACCAGACAACTTAGACCTACGCAACACTTTTTTGAATTAAATTGTAATTAATTGTAATTTTCCCTTACAACGGCCACAAACATATCTTTTCAGATCAATTTTACGTTGCCGCCAATAATCAATTTGGCAATGATAACACACATAATGATATTTACGGGCTACCTCATTTTGCTGACTCTTAGGTGCGTAACGTAAGCCAGCCACTTGTTTGAGTAATTGCTTAAATTCACGGCTACCATGTTGATATGCCTGCCCACTTAAGTGTAAATGATAGTGCACTAATTCATGCTTAATCACACCAATTAAGGTTGCCAAGTCATGTTCTGTGTACATCTTGGGATTAATTTCAATATTATGGTCCTGCAACCGATACCGACCACCCGTTGAGCGTAAGCGGCGATTGAAGGTTACTTGATGAACAAAAGGAGCTTCAAAAAAAGCTACTGAAATTTTTTGCACTAACACCTGCAATTCGTCATCAGTCATTGCTTGTTTCCAGTGGTAACAATGACAAACCAATCCGGTCACGTTTTAAGTCAATATCTACGACCCAGACTTTCACCACATCACCAACTGCTAATAAGGCACTAGGATGCTTAATCCGTTGCTTACTCATCCGTGAAATATGCACTAAGCCATCATGTTTAACACCTAAGTCAACAAACGCCCCAAAATCCGTTACATTGCGAACAGTGCCTTCAAGTTCCATCCCCGGTTTTAAATCTTCAATGTGTAAAACATCTGAACGTAAAATAACGCCTGGTAAATCATCGCGAACATCACGACCGGGCTTCAAAAGACTCGCAATAATATCAGCCACCGTAGCCGGTCCCGCTGCTAGTTTCGTTGCTAGTTCTTGCGCATTAACCGTAGCCAATTTTTGCATTGCTGGCGTATTAATATCGGCTAAGGTCAAATCTGAAGCTGCTAAAATTTCCTTAGCTAATGGGTAACTTTCTGGGTGGATATCGGTATTATCAAAAACATTTTTCCCATCCATAATCCGTAAAAAGCCCGCTGCTTGTTCATATGCTTTAGGCCCTAAACGAGGGACCTTTTTTAATTGATTCCGTAAGTTAAACTCACCATTTTCATCACGATATGTCACAATATTTTGCGCAATAGTCTTGTTCAGCCCTGAAATATGCGTTAATAGCGCCACACTGGCCGTATTTAAATTAACCCCAATCTGGTTAACGGCCGTTTCAATAACAGTCCCCACGGTCGCATCAAGCTCCTTAGTTGGTAGATCATGTTGGTACTGTCCAACCCCAATCGCCTTAGCATCGATTTTGATTAATTCGGCTAACGGATCTTGCAAACGACGACCAATTGAAACAGCCGAACGTTCCTCAACATGCAACGTTGGAAATTCTTGACGCGCTTCATCACTTGCTGAATAAACCGACGCTCCCGCTTCATTTACAATGACATAATGGACACCTGCAGGTATGGTTGCTGCCACAAACTCTTCAGACTCACGACTAGCCGTTCCATTACCAATCGCAATTAATTCAACTTGATTTTCACTAATTAATTTTTTAAGTGTTTCAGCAGCGGCTGCGCGGTCTTTAGCATTGGCGGGCTTATGAGGATAAATAACTGTCTTAGCCATAAATTTACCGTTAGCATCAATTACCGCTAACTTACAACCTGTCCGAAATCCGGGATCAAATCCCATCACAACTTGCCCTTTAATTGGCGTTTGCATTAATAAGTGATAGAGATTTTCACCAAAAACATCAATTGCTTGCTGACTAGCATCACTTGTTAAACTAGCCCGAATTTCACGTTCAATGGCGGGTCCAATAAAGCGTTTATAGGCTTCTTGAATAGCATTATCAACAATTGTCCCAGCTGAATTTTTGATTGTTCCAATTTCTTTAAACCGTAAGCGATTCAAAATATCATCGACATTAATTGCAATATCGACTTTTAAAACTTTTTCCCGTTCACCACGATTAATAGCTAGAATTTGATACCCGTTTAATCCTTTTAATGGTGCCCCAAATTCGTAATATTGTTGATAAACACCTTTTTCATCAAGTTCTTTACCACCGTTTTTAACACTACTTTCTAAACGACCTTGTTTCCACGTTAATGTCCGAATCCATTCACGGTGATGTGCATTCTCACTGACTTGTTCGGCAATAATTTCAACTGCCCCAGCTATGACCGCCGTAGTTGTTGGAACATCCGCATTAACATAGTTTTGTGCCGTAACCTCAACATCCCCATTAGGTAATTTAAGTAGCCACTGAGCAAATGGTTCTAAGCCTTGTTCCTTGGCAATCATCGCTTTGGTCCGGCGCTTTTGTTTGAATGGTAAATATAAATCTTCAACAACTTGTAACGTTGATGCATTCGCAATTGCTTTGCTTAAGGCAGCTGTTAAGGCGCCTTGTTCGGTAATTGCTTTAGTAACCGCTGCCTTACGAGCAATTAAATCATTTAACGTTTTAGCCGCGCCCTCGATGTCGCGAATCGCAACTTCATCCAAATTTTGCGTCCGCTCTTTCCGATAACGTGCAATAAACGGAACAGTATTCCCCTCAGCTAACATCGACAAAACATTAGTAACTTGGCTAATTTTTAAATTAAGTTGTTGCGCCACTTGGGCATTAATTTCGGTATCCATATTTGCTCCTCAGTTAATTTAGTATTTTAATTATACCATTTAAAAAAAGCTACATGGGCAACTTACCCACGCAGCTTTTTTACATATTATTTAATTTGAATTACCATCATTAGAACTTGAGCTTGAAGCACTATCGTTAGAACTTGAACTCGAACCACCATCATTAGTGTCAGTTCGGCGAGTCTGTTGAATACGTGAACCGCTCATATCTTTGTGATTCAATTCTGGTGCATTGGTTTGATACAAATCAACCGTTGACTGATCATGATTTTGTGAGAAGATACTCGTTGATTTCAGATGTAAATTATTCTCAATTTTATCTGCTTCCTTGATTCCATTTGGATATACATAATTATAGTTATCCGGGTTAACTTTTGGTAAGCCCGCCGGTTGATAGAATCGCAGTAGATTCTTTTCATTCAATGAATCTGATAAACTCAGCCCTTCTTTAACTTTAGCATTCCAGGCATTAATAGTCTTCATTAAATCCGGTGTTTGGGCTAAAACATCACCCGTTTTAGTATCATAGACCGTTCCATTAATGTAATTATACCAAGGTGATACAAAACCACCATTCCGGAAGGCAACGACTTGACTATGTTGTGGTGACATTAAATCTTGCCCAAACTGGACATACTCACGATTATCAATCCCTAGTAAGTGTTCCAAGGTTGGTAATACATCAATTTCACCACCATATTGATCTTGGACCCCACCATCAGTAAGGCCAGGAATGTGAATAATCAATGGTACTCGTTGTAATTCGGCATTATCATTATCATTCCAGTTCGTGGCATTTTTATCTAAAACAGGAGCTAAACTTGGGTTTTCACTATCTGATATTCCATAGTGATCCCCATATAAAAGCACGACAGAATTGTCATATAAGCCTGATTTCTTCAAATAATCAAAGAATTCTCGTACTGAATCATCCAAATAACGATTTGTGACAAAATAGTTATTAACAAGTTTTGAATCAGTAGTCGTTGTCTTAAAGCCTTTATCGACATCTTCACTATCTAATGAATACGGGAAGTGATTGGTAACCGTAATGTATTTAGCATAGAACGGTTGTTGTAAGTGTTCCAAATATTGAATTGAATCATGGAATAACAACTTATCTTTGAGTCCATATCCAGTCGCTCGATCCCCAGTTGTATCATAATAACTCGCATCATAGAAATAGTTATATCCCATGTTTTTATACGTATTATTACGGTTCCAGAAGGCCGCATTATTCCCATGGAAAACTGCTGATGTATAATCACCTTGTTGTTTTAAAATATCTGGAGCTGCTTGGAATGTTTCATCACTACCAAGCTGTGCGAAAAGTGAACCTTGTGGCAACCCAAAAGTTGACGTTTCTAACATGTTTTCAGCATCAGATGTTTTTCCTTGACCAACTTGGTTAAAGAAATTTGAAAATGACAAACTTGATTTTGAATTATATAACGAATTCAAGAATGGTGTGATTTCTTTGCCATCAATTTTACGATTAATCACAAATTGTTGGAAGCTTTCCAAGTGAATCACAATCACATTGCGGCCTTTAGCAATACCATAGAATTTAGGATTACCTGGCACGTAATGACTATGCACGTATTTAAGGACACCCGTAATTTCTGAACTTTTGGCATTTTTTCGTAATTCGGCTGTCTTATGTGAATTAATTGCATCATACGTGGTAAACGCATCTAAGCCCAAATATTTCACCATATATGTGCGGTCAAATTGGCGCGTCAATAATTGCGGACGACTCATATCAGCTAAGGCAATATTGAATAAGACCAAAACACTAGCGCCAGTTACAGCAGCTAGCCCGCCCCACCGATTAGGACGTTGTTTATCAAATTTAATTTTACGTAACAACATCAAGCCAATAATTACAATAAAATCAAGCCAAAAGAACATATCATGGAAGGCCGTTAGTTCATAGCCAGCCCCCCCTAATCCTTGGTTAACTTTGTTATAGCCTAAAATAACATTAATCGTCACAAAATCTGTAAACTCACGGAAATAAATAACGTTAAGATATAATAAAACTGTATTTAGCGTATATGCCAATCCTAGCCAAGCATAGAAAAACTTAGCTGATCGGAAAAACCACGCTATCCCTAGTAACAAAATGGTTGTCGCAAAGGGATTAATCGCCATAATAAAGGCTTGGAATGGGGTTGCCACTCCTAAAGAGCCAAAATCAACGATGTATGCTAAGAGTGTCTTAGCCCAAAAAAGTAATACTAAGCACCAGAAAAAACCTTTTCGGGTGCTTAACATACGAAATAATTTTTGCATTCGAGAAAATCCTTTAATTATTTTTATTCATGTCTTATCAATTCTACCATTAATAGTATAAAATGTTTTTTAAATCAATATTAAGGAAAAATTTATCATGAAAATTAACGTCCAATTCGGTGCTAACACCCCAACTAGTCAAGATGCCTTAGCCATTCGTAAAGCTGTCTTTGTAACTGAACAAGGCATTAGCTTGAAAGATGAAATTGACCATCTTGATGATCAAACATGGCACTATGTAGCTTACTTGAACAATCAGCCAAGTGCAACCGCCCGTGTTATTGAGGATGCGCCTGGGCAATGGCATGTTCAACGCGTTGCCACCTTAGCTTCAGCGCGTCATCAAGGACTAGCTCATGCGATTATGACCAGAATCATAACTGATGCAACCGCTCATAATATTAACAGTTTAACACTGGGAGCACAAATTACAGCTCGTGGATTTTACGAAACTTTGGGATTTCAAGCGCATGGCCCAGAATTCATTGATGCGGGCATCGTCCATATTAACATGCTCAAAAATATTTAATTTTTATTTTTAATTCAAAGTAAGCTATAATTATAAATCAAAACGCAGAAGGGATTATCATGCCTATCCAACCTATTACTGTCGACCATTGTATTACTAATGCCCAAGTTTTAGACGTCTTCAATCTAACTTTCAAACCAACCACATTGTGGATTTTAGCCGATAAGATCTACGCTGTCGGTGACCAACCCAATTTAGTAGCTCATGACACCTTTGATGCAAATGGCCGTACCATCGTTCCTGGCTTCATTGATGCCCATATGCATATCGAAAGTTCGCTCCTAAATCCGGTTGAATTTGGTAAATTAGCCTTAAAACGGGGTATTACGACAATTTTTGCTGATCCTCATGAAATTGCTAACGTACAAGGGACGGATGGCTTAGACTACTTTTTAAATGAAGGCCTAAAAAGTCCGATTGATATTCAATTCATGTTACCTTCATCGGTACCAGCTGTTAGCTTTGAACATGCTGGTGCTAAATTAACCGCTAAGGACTTAAAGCCATACTACCAACGCGCTAATGTTGGTGGTCTTGCTGAAGTGATGGATTTTCCAGCATTAGCAAATGCTGATTCCGATATGTTAGCTAAAATTGCCGATGCGCACGCAGCTGGTAAACAAATTGATGGCCACACAGCTGGTCTCCAAACCCCGCAATTAAATATTTATCGCCACTATGGTATCACTACTGATCACGAAGCCCGCACAGCCCAAGAAGCACTTGAACGCATTGCAGCTGGTTTCTATGTTTATCTCCGTGAAGGAACGGTTGAGCGTGATTTAGAAAGACTCCTACCAGCAGTAACACCTGATAACTACCATCGTTTCGCCTTCTGTACGGATGATAAAACTGTAGTGGATATGTTTAATGAGGGTGGGGTCGATTTTAATATCCAAAAGGCCATCGCATTAGGGATGTACCCAGCTATGGCTTATACATTAGCTTCATTTAATGGTGCCCAGTCGCATGCAATCAATGATTTAGGGGCGCTTGCTCCTGGCTTTAAAGCGGACCTTGTTGTCCTAGAAGATGTCGAAACCGTTGCAATTAATCGTGTTATGAAAGCTGGTGCTTGGCAGGCAGATAACCCAACTGCCCCCACCCCATGGCCATATACATCCATGAATTATACAATTGGTGATTTAAACTTACCGATTGCTACTGGCCGAGCCCGCGTGATTGGCGTTATTCCCGATCACATCGATACGGAAAGTTTAGTATTAAATGTTCCCACTGAAAATGGCTTTTTTATCGCTGATACGCAGCAAGATCTAGCGAAAATAGTTGTTGTTGAACGCCATAATAATCTCCCCAATACAGGTGTTGGTATCGTCAAAGGCTTCCAATTTAAAGCCGGTCAACATGGGGCCATCGCTAGCTCGGTTGCACATGATTCTCATAACTTAATCGCCACCGGTACTGATGATTCTCTCATCACTAAGGCCATTGAGGCGATTGGTGCCGTTGGTGGTGGTTTGGCGGTTGTTAATGGCGCTGGTGAAGTGACTTGCTTACCGCTTCCAATTGGTGGTTTAGTTTCTAATGAAAATTACCAAACGGTCTGGGCAGAATACCATGCCTTATTGGCGGCATTTAGCGAAATCAGTACCGCTGAATATGATCCTTTTATTACCTTGTCATTTTTAGCATTACCAGTCATCCCCTCCCTTAAAATAACTGATCAAGGTTTATTTGATTTTGAGAGCTTTAGTTTTGTCAGTTGTGAAATATAATTTTTATTAATTTAAACCATTGTTAACTAGCTTAACCGTGGTTTTTTAATTACGACGCGCTATAATCAAAATATCAACAACTATCCTAATAATTATGAGGTATTGATATGCAAAAAATTGGTTTTATTGGTACAGGGGTCATGGGCGCAGCTATGATCACCAACCTTCTTGACGCTGGCTATCCTGTAACCGTCTATAATCGGACAAAAGTCAAAGCCGATGCGGTCGTTGCCCATGGTGCAACTTGGGCTGATACCCCAGCCGAAGTAACGCGCCAAGCTGATATCATTATTACAATCGTTGGTTATCCTAAAGATGTCGAAGAAGTCTATTTTGGCAAAGATGGTATCTTTAGTGGTGCCCATGCAAAACAAATTATCATCGATATGACCACCTCAACACCCGCATTAGCAACTAAAATCGCCAACTACGCCCAAGCACATGATATCGCCGCACTTGATGCACCTGTTTCTGGGGGTGATATTGGCGCAAAAAACGGTACCTTAACCATTATGGTTGGTGGTTCAGAAACCGCATATCATGCTGTTGAACCAATTTTTACGGTTTTAGGTCATCAAATCAATCTGTTCGGGCAAGCCGGTGCTGGTCAACATACTAAAATGGCTAATCAAATCATGATTGCTGCGACCATGATTGGGTTAAGTGAAATGCTAGTTTATGCTAAAGCGGCCAATCTTGATTTACAAAAAGTTTTAATGACTTTAAGCAGTGGTGGTGCCGATAACTGGAGTATGGATAACTATGTGCCACGTATCTTACAAGGTGATTTTCAACCTGGTTTCTATGCTAAACACTTACTAAAGGACTTACGCATTGCTTTAGATGGTGCTAACGAAATGCACCTTGATTTACCAGGTACTAAACTCGCTGAAAGACTCTACACTAAACTTAGCGAAGAAATGCACTTGGGGGATGAAGGGACACAAGCGCTCGTTAAACTATGGGCAAGTTTTCAATAAGCTTTAATTTACTCCTATACTACTAGTATAGGAGTTTTTAATTAGGTCATACCTTACCAACCTATTGTCACAGATTGCATAAAAATATTCTGTTACACGTAAAAAGCGCCACAAAAAAACACCATAAGCATTAACTTTGGCGTCATTTTTTTAGTAAGATAATTCAATTTTAACGAATGCTGTTTCAATGTTAGTAGTGTCAAAATAACTTATCAAAAAATTATTTAGCTCAAGTTTCCTTGTAAGACACCCATTAAACCAAGAATAATAAAGACAATCCCTGCAACAATCCGGTAGTATCCAAAGGCTTTAAAGTCGTGGGTTTTGATAAAGCCAAGGAAGGTCTTAATCGCAATGATTGCTACAATAAATGATACCAATGTTCCCATGAACAAGACCATTGTTTGGGGACCATTGAAAGTATTACCTTCCAATAAGAACTTACCAACTTTTAGAATAGTTACCCCAATCATAGTTGGAATCGCAAGGAAGAAAGAAAATTCAGATGCGACAAATCGTGAAGCACCTACAAGAATTCCTCCAAGGATAGTCGCTCCTGAACGTGAAGTTCCTGGTACAATACTCAAAACTTGGAATAAACCGATAAATAAAGCTGTTTTCCAAGGTAATGTGTATAAGTTAGCATGGCGCGGAGTTTGTTTTTCATTGTGTTTTTCAACAAAAATGAAAATTACCCCGTAGATGATGAAGAAGGCTGATACAACTTGCCAAGTCATCAAGTGAGCATCCATCCAGTCATTCAAGGCTAACCCAACAACTACTGAAGGGAGAATCGCTACCACAACTTTAAACCATAAAATCCAAGTTTGTTTCTTTTCTTCAGCATCTTTTTTGCCAGAGAATGGATTTAATTTGTTAAAGTATAAAACAATCACAGCTAAAATAGCACCAAACTGAATAACATAATTAAACATATCCATAAATTGCTTTGATTCGCGCATGTGCACAAATTGTTCAGCAATAATGATATGCCCTGTTGATGAGACTGGTAGGAATTCAGTTAACCCTTCCACAATCCCAATAATTGCAGCTTTAATAAGTTCTAACATAGTTTCTCCTTTTACTTTGCGTACTTAGATAGTATACCAAAAGTAGTCATAAACAAATAGCTAGGAGTGATAATTTTATAAAATATTCACTGTATTTAGGCTTATCAATACCTATTATTTACAATATAATCCCAATACATTCATTAGCGTATTCTTTAAATAATCTGTATAATATTGATTAGGCCACAACGGCTTAGAAATGAGGATTTTAATTTTGGATAGTAGTCATATAATTACAAATTTAATTGTTATTTTTGTTGTGCTATTATTAGCTACATTGTTTGTTGCCAGTGAATTTGCGTTGGTTAAGATTCGCATCAGTGCGCTTGAAGATGCTCAAAACCAATTACCCAAACCATCTAAAAAGATTGCCCGGGCAATTCACATGGTTAATAATCTAAATGAATATTTATCAACAACCCAAGTTGGGATTACCCTGGCTGGTTTAATTTTAGGTTGGCTTGGTGAATCAACAATTTCCGAGTTATTATTAAACCTTGGTTTTGTTGCGCACCTTTCAGATGGCCCAACTACAAAAATCATTGCATCCGTTGTCGCATTAGTACTATTAACTTATATCGAAGTCGTTTTTACAGAATTGGTACCTAAAAACGTTGCTATCGATATGCCCATGAAAGTTTTAATGTTTGTTACCGGGCCGTTACACTTTTTCCATGTGATTTTCTATCCATTTGTATGGTTTTTAAATACATCCGCCAATCATACGGTTAAATTATTTGGCTTGAAGCCCGCTGACGAAAATGATGAAACATTCTCTGAAGCAGAAATTTTATCACTTTCTCGTAATGCCGTTCATGGTGGCCAATTATCACAAGAAGATTTTGTCTTTATGCAACGAGCGTTTCAAATGAACGATAAAGTGGCCGTTGATATTATGATTGACCGGACCCAATTAGAAGTCTTAGATATTACAACTACGGTTAAAGAAGCGTTGGCTTTTTACCTCCAAGAACAATTTTCGCGGTTCCCAGTTGTTGCTAACAACGATAAGGATAAAGTGCTTGGTTACGTCTATGCTTTTGATCTCGTCCGCCAAAGTCAAGTCGATGGTTCAATCTTAATTTCCAAACTAATTCGTAATATTGAAGCGGTCCCTGAAAACATGCCCCTACACGCCATCTTAAAAAAGATGATTGAAAAGCGTACACCAATTGTCGTTGTTGCTGATGAATATGGTGGTACATCAGGAATCATTACGGATAAAGATATTTATGAAGAACTTTTTGGTACTGTGCGTGATGAAATCGATGATGTTGCCGAGGATCTCGTGCAAAAGACCGGTGAAAACACTTATATTGTACCTGGTAAGATGACGATGTATGATTTCGAACGTTTCTTCCAAGTTAACGTGCCGCAATTCCAAGATTCAGAGATGGTAACACTATCTGGGTTTATGATTGATGAAAATAAGAGTTTAAAGGTCAATCAAGTTATTAAAATTGATAACTTTGATTTTAAGGTTCTCGATTATACCGATGCATTTATCAATAACTTCGAAGTTACCGTTAATCCAATTGTTGATGAAGACAATGATGACAGCATCTTTTAGTAAAAGCCACAGACAATAACCAACTAATATGTCATTCAAAAAGCAGCTAGGGAAGCAATTTCCCCTAGCTGCTTTTTTGTAACCACATAATAAAAAAAGCCCAATCGCATTAAATGCAATCAGACTTTCCCATAATATTTAATTAAATATTACTTAGTGTCAACGGCGTGACCACCAAATTCGTTACGTAATGCAGCAACAACTTTACCAGTGAAAGTGTCGTCTTGCATTGAACGGTAACGCATCATCAATGAAAGAGCAATAACTGGAGTAGGAACTTGTAAGTCAAGACCTTCTTCAATAGTCCATTGACCTTCACCAGATGCGTGCATACGACCAGCTAATTTTTCAAGCTTAGGATCCTTAGAGAAGGCGTCTTCCATAAGTTCCATCAACCATCCACGGATAACTGAACCGTGGTTCCAAAGCTTAGCAACAGCTTCGTAGTCGTAGTCATATTGTGAGGCTTCAAGAACTTCAAAACCTTCGGCGATGGCTTGCATTTGACCGTATTCGATACCGTTGTGAACCATCTTCAAGTAGTGACCTGAACCAAGCTTACCAGTGTAAAGGTAACCATCTTCAAGGGCGATTGACTTGAATAAAGGTTCGATAGTCTTCCATGCTTCAGCGTCATCTCCACCGATCATGAAGTTACCACCATTACGGGCACCTTCCATACCACCTGAAGTACCAGCATCAAAGAACTTGATGCCAGCAGCAGTAGTACGGATGTTTTGTTCAAGGTTATCCTTGTAGTTTGAGTTACCACCATCAATGATGATGTCGCCTTCGTTCATCTTTTCAATCAAAGTGTCGATAGTTGAGTTAGTTGGTACACCAGCGGGAACCATTACCCAAACAACCTTTGGTGATGGCAATTGAGCAAGCATATCGTCGATATCAGTAGCAGATGATACTAATTCTGAGTATGCATCAGCTTCCTTAACGAAGTCTGCGTTCAAGTCAAAAGCAACAACTTCGTGTTTGTTGTCAGCAGCGTTTTTAACAAGGTTAAGGCCCATTTTACCTAAACCGATCATAGCGAATTTCATGAAGAAACACCTCTTAATTTATTTTTTACTACACTGTTATTTTAAGAAAAATTTTTTCAAAAATCAAGGGATTTGTTGTAAATTTTTTTCACAATTGCTATATAATTAATACATACAGTAAAAATAGACAGGACGAATTAGCTTAATTCGTTAATTTATCGGGGGTTTTATGGCTAAAACAGCAATTAGTAGCATCAAAATGAATTATCAACAATTAAATAATACAGAGCAACGGATTGCTGATACGATTTTAGCTAATCCAAATGCAGCCCATGACTTCACCATTCAACAACTAGCTGTCGTTTCAGGGGTTTCAAGTGCATCGGTTTCTCGCTTTGTTAAACATATCGGGTGGGAATCATATCGTGAATTCAGTTTGGCACTAGCTGCCAACGATAGTGACATTTCATTTTTTGGTGAAATTGAAGACAACGATAGTACCGATGATATTATCAAAAAAGTTTTCAGCGGGGCTGATAATGCGCTAAACACGACCTTAGAAATGCTTGACACCAGTGATTTTGACGTGGCAATTGATCTTATTTGCAACGCCAAATTAGTTGGTTTATTCGGTATTGGTGGGTCATCACTAGTTGCTTTTAACGGTTACCATAAGTTACTACGCACCTCAATTAATGTCATCCAACATCCTGATTACGACATCCAATTAATGCAAGCGGTTCATTTAGACCAACAAGATTGCGCAATTGTAATTTCGCATTCTGGACGAAATCATGATACCTTAGCCATCGCTGAAAAGTTGAAAGCCAATGGCGTCCCAATGATTGTTATTACTTCATTTGCTAATTCCCCATTAGCCAAACTAGCTGATGTCTGCTTTGTCTCATTGGCCGAAGAAGTCAACTTTCGTTCTGAATCAATGAGCTCCTTGATTGCCCAAATTACTATTATCGACTCCCTTTTTACCCTGGTTGGCTTTCATATCGGCCAAGACTCGCAGGATGTCCTTGATAATGTCCGGACGGCGATTGAAACGACGCGAGTCCCTAACAAATAACTTATCCACAGGTGGATATCTTTTGCAGCCAACACTTTATCCACAAGTACACATATCCACAAGCAAACGAAAGTGTGGCAGAACTGTTTTCTAGTAGAAAATTACTACTAAAACACGGTCCAGAATTCCAAATATACGCAAAAAAGCTAGGAAAATTTATTTTCCCTAGCTTTTTTGCTAGTATTTAGCGCTAGCGCCCCACTTCTGTCACAGCTCGTGCTTTAATTCTATGAGTAAAAAAGAAAAAAGACATGCGATATCCGCATGCCTTTTGGGTCTTACTTGAGACCGTATTTCTTGTTGAACTTGTCGACTGCACCGTCGGCTTGAGTGAACTTTTGCTTACCAGTGTAGAATGGGTGTGAATCTGAAGTGATTTCAACACGGATCATTGGGTAAGTAGCACCTTCAAACTCAACAGTTTGATCAGAAGTCTTAGTTGAACCTGACTTAAACATGAAGCCAGTAACTGAATCAACAAAAACAACTTCGTGGTATTCTGGGTGAATTCCTTGTTTCATAAATTTGCTCTCCTTAATGCCCTGATTCATGCGCTGAACCAGAGTCAGTCTCGATGTTATAACATTAACTCTAACATATTACCATATTACTATATTTTCGACAACCATTTAACCAATTGAAAATTGTTAATCTTGGTCTTCCACAATTTCAACATCCGCTGTCAATTGCGTCAACTTCCAAACCACACGATCATATCCACGTAAAATATGATCTGCACCGTGAATAGTTGTTTGACCATCTGCAAGTAAACCAGCAATCATCAATGCTGCCCCGGCGCGAATTTCGGCAGCCTTAACAGAACCACCAACTAAATTGCGACTTTCATTAATTGTAATTTCGCCTTCAACTTCTGAGGCGATATCAGCCCCTAAACGGCGTAATTCAACAATGTGTTTAACTCGTTTAGGATAGATTGTATCAATAATCTTACTTTCACCACCAGCAAGTAATAATGCAGCGGTCAACGGTTGTTGTAAGTCAGTTGCAAAACCAGGATATGGTGAAGTCTTAACACTGATTGGTGTAAACACCTCAGTTTTTGGGACATAGATTTGATCTTCATCAATCTTAAGATCCACACCCATTTCAATCATTTTTGAAGTAAATGATTCAAGGTGTTCTGGAATAATATTGTGAATTGTAATCCCATCACCAACCGCAGCTGCCAATGACAAATATGTCCCAGCTTCAATGCGGTCAGGAATAATTGTGTGTGTAGCATGCGATGCTAAATAAGGCACCCCTTCAATTCGGATTACATCAGTTCCTGCACCGCGAATTTTTGCACCCATGTTATTTAAGAATGTTGCAATATCAATAATTTCTGGTTCACGAGCAGCATTTTCAATAATTGTTTGTCCCGGTGCTTTAACAGCCGCCAAGATAATATTAATTGTTGCCCCAACTGAAACTAAATCAAGGAAAATCCGGGCCCCATGAAGACCTTCCGCTCCAGTTGTGATAAAGATTGTATCATCTTTTTCTTCAACTTCAGCTCCCAAAGCTTTAAACCCTTTAATGTGTTGATCAATTGGTCGAGGACCAATATTATCACCACCAGGGAAAGTCACTGTGGCCCGGCCAAAACGACCGAGCAAGGCGCCCATAAAGTAATAAGATGCCCGTAAACTCTTGATAGCGGTACTTGGTAGGGCTGCTTCTTGAATTTGCGTCGGATCAATATCTAAAACACTATGTTCAAATTTAGAAGCAACGTTCATTGAATCTAAAATAATTTGTAGATTGTAGACATCGGCAATGTCTGGCACACTGTCAAATTGTAACGGTGTATCTGCCAAAATTGCGGCTGGAATTAAGGCCACAGTAGAGTTCTTAGCGCCACCGATTGTGACGTCCCCTACTAAACGGTGACCACCATTTATAATCATTTTTTTAGTCATTTTATTTGTACACCTTTAAAAGCTAATTATTGTGTGTTGATTGATTTTATACACACCATCCGTAATATATGCGTGGCTACATATATTAATAAATTTTACATATATTTTCTTAAAATAACAACTAGCAAATTAACATTCTCATGATAATGCCATAGTTTTTAAATTTTGACGATGCCCACTGATAAAACAACAATCATTTTTTAAATAATTTCATTAATATAATATTACTTAAATAAATAGTAACCTTTTTTCAATCAAACATTTTTATTTATTAACCAATTTATTATATACAAAAAACGGTCAGTAAAGCGAGTTTACTAACCGTTGTTTTGTATATTTACTTAATTATTTTGCTTCGTGTTGCTTCAAAGCAGTGGCCACAAAGGCTGCAAACAATGGTGCTGGACGTTGTGGACGTGATAAGAATTCTGGGTGGTATTGGGCTGCTACGAAGTAATCCTTGTCAGGAAGTTCAACAACTTCCATCAAACGGTTATCTGGTGACACCCCTGAAAATACCATGCCGGCATCTTCAAATTCTTGACGGTAGGCGTTGTTAAATTCCCAACGGTGACGGTGACGTTCTTGAATTTCTTCAGCGTTACCATATGCTGCTGCTGTCTTAGTACCAGCTTTCAAGACTGCTGGGTAAAGACCTAAACGTAACGTTCCACCAAGATTTTCAACATCTTCTTGGTCCGCCATCAAACTAATGATTGGTGCATCAGTTTCAGGATCAAGTTCAGTTGAGTTGGCATTTTTGTGACCTAACACGTTACGTGCAAATTCAACTGATGCTAATTGCATTCCTAAACAAATTCCCAAGAAGGCGACGTTGTTTTCACGAGCATACTTAATTGCTAAGATTTTACCTTCAATCCCACGAGGACCAAAGCCACCAGGTACAACAATCCCATCAGCATCTGCCAATAATTCTTGGTAGTTTGCTTCAGTAACTGTTTCGGCATTAATGTGCTTGATGTTAACATCAGCATCAACGGCATAACCACTGTGCTTCAAGGCTTCATTAACTGAAATGTAAGCATCTTGTAAATCAGCATACTTACCAACAAGTGTAATGTTTACCGTTTTGTGCAAGTTCTTAACGTGATCGACAAGGTTTTTCCAGTCAGCCATATCTGCTTCTGGTGCTTCTAAACCTAACTTAGCTAAAACAACATCATCCATTTTTTGACGTTGTAAGTTCAATGGAATTTCATACAATGAATCTACGTCCATTGATTCAATAACAGCTTCTGGCTTAACATCAGTGAACAAGGCTAACTTTTCACGCATACCATCTGAAATTGGTTGTTCAGTCCGTAATACAAGCATGTCTGGTTGAATACCAAGTGAACGTAATTGTTGAACTGATTGTTGCGTTGGCTTAGTCTTCATTTCACCAGCCGCCTTCAAGAATGGTACTAGTGAAGTGTGAATGTAGAAGACGTTTTCAGCACCAACTTCTGACTTCATTTGACGTAAGGCTTCCATGAATGGCATTGATTCAATATCACCCACAGTTCCACCAACTTCAGTAATCACGATGTCAGCATCAGTTGTTTGCGCTGCTCGCATCATTTTTTCTTTTAAAGCACCAGTAATATGTGGAATAACTTGAACAGTTGCCCCTTCATAATCCCCACGACGTTCCTTAGCCAATACTTCTGAATAAATACGACCAGTAGTTACGTTTGAGTATTTATTTAAGTTGATGTCGATAAAACGTTCGTAGTGACCTAAATCAAGGTCAGTTTCCAAACCATCATCCGTAACAAAAGTTTCACCATGTTGGTATGGGCTCATAGTACCAGGGTCAACATTAATGTATGGATCAAACTTTTGTACCGCAATCTTAAATCCGCGATTTTTCAAAAGTCGTCCAAGTGATGCTGCGACAATTCCTTTTCCGAGCGATGATACTACACCACCGGTAACAAAAATGTACTTAGTTGCCATAAAATAAAACTCCTCCTCTGGTTCCCATGAAAACAATATCCTTAAAAAATAAAAAAGCTCCCAACTCAAGTTGAATTGGGAGCTAGTTAATAACTATCTGAACAGCCCTTACATTAGTAAGGAGCCCTAAAATATACTACACAAGTCATTGCTGATAGTCAAGCAATTAACATGTTTTTGTGTGATTATTTTTCGTCGTCAGAAAACTCTTCGTCTTCCTCGTCGTCATCGTCATCACTTAACTCAGATAATTGACCTTCAATACCATCTTCTAACATATTGTCATCGTCATCATCAACGTCGTCAAAGTCGTTAGCAGCTTTTAATTCTTCGTCATCATCTTCGTCTTCTTCGTCATCGTCTTCTTCATCATCGATGTTACCAAAATCATCATCTTCTGGATCATCGTCGTTGTAGTCGATAACGTCATCATCGTCAGCTGAGTCATCAAGGAACGCATTAACCTTCTTGCGTTTCTTCTTACGAGCTGGCGCATCATCTTCATCATCTAAGTGGACGGCTTCATCAATTGAGTCAATCGCATACCATGAACGAAGTCCCCACATATTATCTCCAAGGGAAATAAAACTACCATCGACATTCAAATCAGTATAAAACTGTGACAACCGTTCACGAATCTCTTCATCACTCTTGCCTAAAAATTGTTGAACCTCATTTACCAAGTCAGCAAACGCCAACTTTTCGCCGTGATCAGCTAAGACTGCGTGAGCAACCTCGATCAATGAGAGTTCTTCTTTATTTTGGCCATCAAATTTTGTAAGTTCCAAAATTAGCACGTCCTTTCAGTGTCTTAATATCTTTGCTATTTTACCTTTTTATTGAACAAATTGCAATCTAATCTTGTATTGTCCGACAACTTCTTTGCCTGTAATCAATTCATAATCAATTTGTACCCCACCAGTTAAAGGTGCTTCTTGATACGTAAAGTTTACCATTTTAGTTCGCGTAGTGATATCCATTAATCCAGCTGGCGTCGCATATTTCGTACTTGCTAATTCATTAGGATTAAAAACCAACCGTAAATCCGAACTCGCGTGGCGGCGTAACTGTGCTGTCCCATCACTAGCTAACTTCATTGTTACAGGAATTTTTCCAAGGGGATTAGTTTCTTGATAACGAATATAAACCGTCGTTCCCATCTTAAAAAATTGTCCAACTTCACTAAACGAAAATGATTCAGACTTACCATCTTGTTCAATATACGTCTTGATTTCTACATTAACCGGAATTCCGGCACTTTTTTCGGCCATTTTGACGCTCCTTCCATTACTGTCTATTTCATTATATACGAAATATTAGTTATAATGTAGTTTATAGAAACTAATATTTATCGAATAAACTTAAGTCCGGCGGAGGTTTCATATGCAAGTGCCATTTTCAGCCATTACATATTTAAAAAATGACTTTACTACTGAAGTTCCTTTTATGAGTAGTGTTTATAATCAATGTCTATATAATCATGTTGACGCAATGAACGCCATTTTACACATTTGGACTACCCCAAAACAAGTTGCTTTAGGTCCGCGTGATAAACAACTACCGAATTTTTCTGCCGCAGTTGCTTGGTTAGCAGCAAATGACTACACTATGTACAATCGTAATGCTGGTGGCTTAGCAGTGATTGGGGATACAGATATCTTAAATGCCAGTTTGATTTTCCAACAACCGGCAACCCCCTTATCAATTGATGAAGCGTACCAATTAGTCGTTGAATTACTGCAAAAAACCCTCCCCGACTTAACGCTTACTACTGGGGAAGTTGCAACTTCTTATTGCCCGGGTACATATGATATTAGTGTTAATGGCCAAAAAATCGCCGGACTTGCGCAACATCGCTACCAAAATAAAATTGCCGTTTCATTTTATTTAAGCGTTGCTGGTGATCAAGCATATCGTTGTGAAATCATTCGACAAATGTACTTAATTGGCCTCCAAAGTAAGACCATCACGCCCCCCTACCCAGACATTCAAGCAAGTTCTATGACGACATTAGCATCTTTAAACACTCATTATTCATTGGAGCGTGTTGTCACTAACTTAACGCATAATTGGTTTCCAATGATGCCTTTTGATCGTAATTTAATTAGTGCAACAACCCTTCAAACCTATATCGACCGTTTACAACGCCGCCAATCGCCAATTATTGGTGCACTCACTAACTAGAAAGGCTGCCTAATGGAGCAATATTTAACACAAAAACTACGTAAAGAAACCGTCCTTCGTGACCCAATCCATACGTATGTCTATGTCCACCACCAGATTATTCTCGACTTAATTAACACTAGTGAATTTCAACGTCTCCGACGAATTAAGCAACTTGGAATCGCGAGCTTAGTTTTCCCTGGAGCTGAACATTCACGGTTTACACACTCACTAGGCGTTTACGAAATTGCTCGCCAAATTACTAATCACCTCGCCCAAACTTATCCAACTCAGACACCTGGGGATGGCTTGTGGGATTCAAATGAACAAATGATTACCTTAATTGCTGCTCTACTTCACGACTTAGGTCACGGACCCTACTCACACACGTTTGAGCACATTTTTAAGACTGACCATGAACGTTATACCCAAATGATTATAACGACGCCTGGAACGGAAATTAACGATGTTTTAAAGCGGGTTTCACCGCAATTTCCACGCCAAGTTGCTGATGTCATTAATAAAACGTATCCTAATCCACAAGTTGTCCAAATCATCTCAAGTCAAATTGATGCTGATCGGATGGATTATCTATTACGTGATGCCTACTTTACCGGTGCTAGCTATGGTTCGTTTGACCTTTCTCGGATTATGCGCCTAATCAAGCCATATAAAGATGGGATTGCCTTTTCAATTGCTGGCATGCATGCCATTGAAGATTACGTCGTTAGTCGTTACCAAATGTACCAGCAAGTCTACTTTCACCCTGTGAGCCGCGCTATGGAAGTTATTTTAACTAGTCTCTTACGCCGAGCCAAGGATTTATATACTAAATCACTAACTGACAAAGCAGTAGATAGTTCTTTTATTCCAGCATCATTGCTGCCATTTTTTAATGGGCAGAGTACTCTTGATGACTATTTAATGCTTGATGATGGTGCATTAATGACCTATTTTAACGCTTGGCAATATGTTGATGACCCCATCTTAAGTGATTTGGCAGGTCGTTTTTTGAATCGCAAGCCACTCAAATCAGCACTTTTAACTACAGAGTCAAATCCATACATTTCCGTTGTTAAGGATTTAATTCAAACGGCCGGGTTCAACACCAACTACTATACCGCCGAAAACGATAGCTTTGATATGGCTTATGCAATCTATCAGCCTAATGCTAAAAAGCCATTTACTCAGATTGAATTAATTAATCCAGATGGGACAACGGTGGAATTATCAACATTAAGCCACCTGATTCAAGCGCTAGCTGATAAACAAGCTGGTGATCGCCGTTTCTTCTTCCCCAAAGACATGCTATCTAATCGGACTGATGATTTATTTAGTGGGATATACGTTGACTTTCAACAATACTTAAATAATAATTACCTTACAGCACCAAAAAATTTAATCTAGGAGATTTTTAATGAGCATTAAATTAGTTGCAATTGATATTGATGGAACCCTTTTAAATGAAAATAATGAGTTAACCCAACGGACGATTGACGCCATCCAAGCTGCCAAAGCAAAAGGTGTGAAAGTTGTTTTAACAACTGGTCGTCCATTAACAGGGGTTACCCCTTACTTGAAAGCCCTTGGTTTAGAAGGCGATGATCAATACGTAATCACTTTTAACGGTGCCTTAGCCCAAACTGTCAGTGGTAAGGTATTAACAAAGGAAACTATTAGCTATGATGACTATCGTGATATCGAAGCGTTAAGTCATGATTTAGACGTTAATTTCCACGTTGAAGATGAAGAATTGATTTACACGGCTCATCCACTAATCCCAAAGTACTCAATTGCGGAATCATTTTTAGTACTCATGCAAATCAAATATGTTCCGGTACCTGAAATGGTTACCAAAGACTATTCAAAAGCCATGATGATTGATGAAAAGGATGTCATTGATCGCGTAGAAAAAGCCGTGCCAGCTGAATTCCATGATCGCTTCTACATTGTCCGCTCAACACCATTCTTCTTAGAATTTATGAATAAAGATGCTTCTAAGGGAAATGCATTATCAGCATTGAGTAAAAAACTTGGTATTCAACAAGACGAAGTGATGTCTTTAGGTGACCAAGGTAACGATATGACGATGATTAAGTGGGCTGGCCTTGGAGTTGCCATGGGTAATGCCATTGATGAAATCAAAGCTGCTGCTAACGAAATCACAGCGCCTAACTCAGAAGACGGCGTTGCACAAGCAATTGAAAAGTATGTGCTATAAAATGCAAGCACAACTGGGCAATATCAAGTAGTAACTAAAATTACGAAATATGCGCATTAGCCTGTATTTCATTTAAATCTAGCCGGCGATATTTGGTTGTAAAAGCCTTTTTAGCCCATTACACCCACTCTATCAAAAAGGACTCTGATGAAATTTTTCATTTCATCGGAGTCCTTTTGCTTATCCGTTAATTTTTGGTATGTGGTTGTAAAACTTCCACTTCAATATCTTCATCATCAATGATTGCTTGATTATTTTGCACTAACCATAAATGCCAACCGAATTGAACAACTGTCCGAATAATGGCGTAAAATGGAATAGCTAAAATCATCCCCGGAATACCAGCAATATTACCAGCTGCTAGCAAAATAATAATAATTGTTAGGGGGTGAATTTTTAACGTCTTACCAATAATATTAGGGTAAATCACGTTTCCATCAAATTGTTGGACAATCACAACAATCACAATCACCCAGATAATTTGCCAAGTACCAATTGTCCATGCAACCAATAGTGATGGAAAAATCCCTAAATATGGCCCCACATACGGGATAATATTAGCAATCCCTGCCGTAATCCCTAGCAATAATGCATATGGTTGCCCAATTATAAAATAGCCAATACTGGTAAACACTGCGACGAATAAACATTCAATAACTTGCCCATCAATATATTGTGAAATTGTTTTTGACATTTTTTTGAATAAACTTTCGATTGCATCGGCTTTACTTGGTTGGAAAAATTTTTTAATACTTGGTAAAAACTTATGGCCATCGTTAAGCATATAAAAAACCATAACCGGTACTGTAATTGCGGTAATGGTAATACTAGTTAGCATCCCCACAACCGTCCCAATCCCATTAGCCGTTCCGAGCAAGAAACCTTTAGCATACTTGCTAATTTGCTTTTCTAATGATGCTGTGCTGACGTTTAAGTCCAGCCGATTAACCCATTTTGAATGTAACAGACCGTTAACTTGTTCTTGTAAGGTACTAGTAACTGCTGGAATATTAGCTAACAATTTACTTACTTGGGTAATTAATTGTGGAATCACTAACATCAAAATGCCAATAATTAGTAATAATACCGCTAACATTACGATTAATACCGCAATTGTATGGGGGAGCTTATGTTTTTTAATATGAATTTTTTCAACTAATTTTACAATTGGATTAAGGACGTAGAAACAAAATCCTGATAAAATTAATGGTACAAAAATTGTGCTAATAAAAATACCAATCGGTTCAAATAAAAATGAAATCCGAGTACACATAAAAACAATTAATACCACTACTAATAATTCTAGTGACCAAAATAATAATTTAGAATTGCGTAATTTATCAAACATGGCGGTATCCCTTCATAAATTCTATTACTAATAGCCTATCAAAGAAACGTTCTAGTTGCCAATAAAAATACCCTTAAAGTATTTAACTTTAAGGGTATTTTTTACTACTATGCGTTCTTAGCAGTTTGTTCTTTTTTAATTTCTTGTTCAGCCCAGTTACCGGCTAAATTTTTCTTTTGTAAGTGATTCATACCAAACCAGAGCAGAATTAAACTTGCAACCATAATGAGTAAAAGTACTCCGGCTGATTGCATAATTTGAACTGATCCAAGACCACCAGTTAAGGCTTCGCGTAAGCCAAGAATTGAATACGTCATTGGTAAGAATGGACTAACAAAGTTATAGAATCCGCTTTGAACTTGTAATGGGAAGGTCCCACCAGAACCACCAAGTTGAATCATTAAGAGAACCATGGCTAAGAAACGGCCAGGATTATCAAAGGTCATCGCAAGGAACATTACTAAGTACATCGCAGTTAATGAGAAGAGACATGCCATGAAGAAGGCTTCAAATGGATGGTCAGGGTGAATACCACCAACATACATCAAACCAACTTCAAGCACACCCATCGCAATCGCTACTAGACCACCGATGGCAATCTTGCTAGCAAACCAACCAGTTGTTGTACCACCAAGTTCGTAACGACGACGAATTGGGTAGATAAAGTTAAATACCAACGCACCGACATACAATGCTAATGAAAGTACATATGGTGCTAAGGCATGACCGTAATTTGGTACATAACTGAAGTGTGAGTGGTGAAGTTCAGTTGGTGTCGCAAACATTTTGGCAGTCTTATCAGTGAATGTTACGTTGTTAATTTGCTTAGCACCATCTTTTAAGGCTACCGTTAATTTACCAGAACCATCAGTCAATTGACTAGCACCGTCAAGTAATTTACCTGAGTTAGCGTTCAATTGGTTGGCCCCGTTAGCTAATTGGTTAACACCATTGGCTAAGGTTGGCACCTTACCATTAAGTTGACCAAGACCGTCATTCAATTGGTTAGCACCACCGGCTAGTTGGTTAACTCCACCCGCCAAGGCTGGTACGTTACCATTTAATTGGCCAATACCTTCATTTAATTGATTGGCACCACCAGCTAATTGGTTAACTCCACCCGCTAAGGCTGGAATCTTACCATTAAGTTGACCAAGGCCATTGTTCAATTGATTGGCACCACCAGCTAATTGGTTAACTCCACCCGCTAAGGCTGGAATCTTACCGTTAAGTTCAGCTGTTCCTGCAACCAATTGTTGACTACCAGGTGCCAATTGCGAAATACCTGCAGTTGCTTTAGCAAGTCCAGTATTCAATTTAGCTGCTCCACCATTTAAGCCATCCAAACCAGCGTTAACTTCGGTGAATAATTTCGCTTGGCCATCGCCTAAACCATTAATTCCATTACTTAACTTATCAATTCCGCCACTTAACTCACCTAATTGAGTTGGTAAATTTTTAAGCATTGGGTCAACAATGGCCATGTCTTTTTGAACAGCTGCCGTCATCGCAGCAAATTGTGGTTGTAATGCTCCCATTAGAGCCGCAGTTTGTTCATCAGAAATCCCAACTTTTTTAGCAGCTCCTTCAATAGCTGGTACTAACCCATTGACTGTTGCAATTTGATTTTGTAAATCAGCAATTGCCGCCTTTTGTGCGTCATTCAAGGTTGCACCGGCAACACCATCTTGTAATTGCTTAACCCCAGCTTTAAGACCATTAATACCATCAGTCAAAGTTGGTGCATTCGCATCATTAGATGAACCTTGTTGCGCTTTAATTGCACTTTGTAGTTTTGCTAAACCGTCTTGTAGCGCTGCACTTCCCGCATAAGCAGCTGGTAGACCATTATCTTTATCATTAAGTTGACTAATCCCACCAGCTAATTTACCAGCTCCGTTATTTAACTCTGAAACACCATTTGATAATGGTCCAATATTTTGTTGCAATTGGCCTAAACCAGTTACAAGTTGGCCTGAGCCATTACTTAATTGACCTACTCCGGCTTGTAATGGTGCGACATTACTTTGTAATTGGCCTAAGCCATTCACAAGTTGACCTGAACCATTTGCTAATTGACCTACTCCAGCTTGTAGTGGACCAACTTTACTTTGTAATTGACCTAAACCATTTGCTAGTTGACCAGCCCCACCAGAGAGTTGGTTAACTCCACTTGCAAGGGGACCAACACCTTGTTGTAACTGACTTACACCAGAACCAATCTGACTTACACCACCAGTATAAGTCTTAAGACCATTGTTTAACTGGTTTGCTCCGTTATTTAACTTAACTGAACCATCAGCCGCTTTTTGGAAGCCATCCCCAGCTTTTTCAACTTGAGCAAACATTGCCTTAGCATAGGCTTGGGTAATGGCGCTCTTAATCTTATCGTTAACCGCTTTGGCCCCTTGTTCTGAGATAACACTCCCAATGTAGTTCAATGAATCGTTTGTTTCATATGTCAAATTCATTTTCTTTGGATCTTTATCTAACAACGTTGTCGCATTCTTAGAAAAGTTTTCAGGAACCGTAATTGTTGAATAATACTTTTTGTCCTTCATCCCTTCTGCTGCTTGTTGTTTAGAAACAAAGACCCATTTTAAATCCTTGTTACTTTTCAATTGATCAACTAACTGTTGACCAGCAGAAATTTCTTTTCCATTGAACTTAGCCGCTCGGTCTTCATTAACAACCGCAACCGGTAAGTTTCCAGTACTACCATATGGATCCCACACTGACCGTAGGAAGAAGATACAGTACATAAATGGAATAAACGAAATTGCCATTAAAGAAATCATTAACACACGATTTGATTTTATCGCGGCAAATTCCCTTTTAATCATCTTCATCTCAATGCCATCCTTTATTTAATCTATGCAATAGTCTATAATAATTTATAAATGAACGCAATATACAATATTTGACATAATGTTCAATAAATATAAAAATCACTTTGAGCTTGTGTTTTAATATTCGAAAGGGATCCATTATGCGCCAAAGTCAACGGGTCCAACAAACCCAACAAAAACTCAAAAATGCTTATATTACCCTCTGTGAACAGGATGGTATTAATAACGTCACAATCAGTAATCTTGTTAAAGAAGCGAATCTCAGTCGCGGTACCTTTTATGTGAATTACAAGGATATTAATGCGTTGTTAGAAGAAATCCAAACCGAATTATTTGCTAACATCTTGAGCGAATTTCAAACTAAGATTAGTGACAATTCGGTCTACAACGAAATTTTTGTCCAAAACAATTCTAATGATAGTGTGTACTTATCATTTTCAAACGTTTTGAATTATATCTATAACAATATCCGGATGATTCGGGTCTTAATTCTTAATACTGAAAATCATGAGATGTTAAGTAAAATTAAGCAATTAATTGAAAAATACTTCATGGAAAGTGTTACTACTAACAACGGCCACATGACTGATAAACTTCCCGAAGATTACGCGCGTCAATTACTTGTCGATGGCCTCTTTAGCATTGTGATTCACTGGATCAAAAAGCCTAATCCGGAATCTCCTGAAGAAGTTGCCCGGATTATCGCAGCGAGTCGGCGCCTTGCACCTCAAAACCTAATTATTAATCCAACCGTCTAATATTAAACATTTCCACGTAACATGTTTAATTATAACTAATGGTTGTTAAATTTAAAAATAAACAGCACCCATTTCATATACTGATTGGGTGCTGTTTATTTGAGTATCTTTAAAAATTAATTACCTGGGTGTCATAGTGGTCAGAATACAAATCAATTATCCGAACACCCCGGGCTAGTTCGCCATACGTATTATACCCAGCTACATTCCCATAACTTAATTCGATGCCGTCTATTTGACTGCGGTAGTTATTTTCATGATCATGGCCGACAAATAATGCTTTCACATTTTGTTGATTAATAAAAGCATAGAACAAACCTGAACTATACCAACCAGAGCAAATTTTTTCACCCTTGGTACCCTCGATAATATTATCTGCTGCTAAATAATATTCAGCTAATGGGATGTGCATAAAGGCTAAATCTGTAACAGTAGTAGCCCGTTCAGCTGCGTGCTTGTTGAACCATATTACTTGTTCAGGTTCTAATGTTGCATAGCCTTCTTTTATGGCTGAATTAAAATAGTCACCTGAATCCCAGACAAATATTCGATTACGCACACCTTCATCTTGGTAAATATCAAGAGTATAGTTTTCACGATCATTAATGACAAACGGATTTTCCTTAGTAGCCGGGTTGGCTAACATGTTTTCGTAATTGCGTAAATCTGAGCGACTAAAAGCCCCTTCCGCATCGTGGTTACCGTAAGTCAATGCGACTGGAACCCCACTACGATTTAATACCTTAAATAATTCAGCTAATGATTCCTTTGGGGCTTCATTAATTTTCCCCCAAATTAAATCACCCGTTACCATAATCAAATCAAATTCATTAGCCGTTAAAACTTGGTCGATGCCGGCTAAAGTTCGTTTGTCTTCTTCCTTTAATGGAAAGGTTCCTAAATGAATATCAGTAATTTGGCAAATCTTAAACGCCGCATCTGCTTGGACCGTTAACTTCATGTTCTGTTCCTCAATTATTATAAATACATTTTTTGATCTAAATAAACGTTATAGCCTTGATTGACGGCTACAACGGCATGGGCGTCAGACCCATATACCATCGGAATTCCTAACATCAGTGCATCACGAATGATATCAAACGTTGGGGATGATTCAGTTTGTGTTTCACGTGGAATCCCGGACATATTACAATCCAACATAATCCCTTGTTCTTTTACAAGCCGCAAAATAGCGGTAATTAAAGCATCCGTTTCGGCATCACACCAAATTGTTTCGTTAGGGAATTCATTACGCCATTTCCGATATAACGTAATATGCCCAATTCGGCCGGGCTTATTAGCTACTTGCCATTCCAAAGCTTCTTTAATTGTTTTTAAATATGCTTTGGCGACACCAAGTGGGGTCTTATATTCAGCTAATACACCAGCTTTAAAATCAGCACAACTGTCATCAACCGCCCGAAGGCCCATTTTAGTTGGTAAAAAGTGAACTGATAAAATTGCATCATCAATTTGATCGGCATATTGAGCAAGCGCTGTCGCCGTATATTCGCGGCCAATCTTCAAGTAATCAAACTCAAAGCCCGTCAAAAGCGTAATTTGATCGGCATACTTAGCTTTCAAAGTGGCTAATTTTTCAAAATATGTGGGTAAATCTTCCGGAGCCATGCATGCGGTTGTAATCGCATGTTCAGCGCCGGTAACGTGTGTATAAAATTCCGGGGCCATAGGAAAGTGCTCTGTAATAGTATAGGTCTTAAAGCCAGCATCAATTGCTCGTTGAATAAATAACTCAACGTCTTCACCTGACCCATGCGGACAAAATTCAGTATGTGTGTGCCCATTCCAAGTTCGCCGATCAATTTGCAATAATCGTTCTAAATCCATGCTTTAACCAACTTTCTTGATTTCTGCAACTTTGAGATATACTTTAATTTCATCATTGAGCGTAAAGTTGATATTTTGATTCATACATTCAGCTTTAACAACGTGTCCAGTTGCCGTCTTCAAACTGTACTCAATCCGGTTGCCTAAGACGGCCATCTCAACAACTTGCCCTTCAATTGGTGCGTAACCATTTAAATTAGCTGGCATCACGTGTTCCAAAAGTTCTGGGCGGATAATGTATTGGCCGTCTGGTTGATCAGTTCCTAGACCAAGCATTGCTAGATCAGTCGCCGCTAACACATTATGGTTACCGATAAAGTCCGCCACAAACATTGTTTTAGGATTAGTGTAAATTTCCATTGCTGAACCTTGTTGTTCTAGTTCCCCTAAACTCATAATTAAAACATCATCTGAGATAGCCATCGCTTCAGTCTGGTCGTGCGTCACAAAAATCATCGTAATTCCAAGTTCTTGTTGGTAACGTTTAATCTGATTACGTAATTCAACCCGAGTCTTAGCATCAAGGGCACTTAAAGGTTCATCCAACAGTAGTAATTTAGGCTCTAAAACCATTGATCGGGCAATTGCCACCCGTTGTCGTTGACCACCTGATAAATTAGCTGGGTAGTAATCACGCCGATCAGTTAAACCAATGATAGCTAACATATCGGTAACCGCTTTTTCAATTTCAGTCTTGGGCTTTTTTTGAACTCGTAAACCGTACGCAATATTATCAAATACCGTCAGATTCGGAAACAACGCATATGACTGAAAGATCATGCCAATATTTCGTTGGTTAGGGGCTAAATTCGTGATATCTTGGCCGTCTAAAGTAATCTGACCCGCAAACGCTTGATTCAAGCCCGCAATTGCTCGTAATACAGTTGTTTTTCCACTCCCACTAGGTCCTAAAAATGATGTTAGTGTCCCTTTTTTAATATTAAAACTCAAATCTTTAATCACTGTGTTGCCATTAAAACTAATATTCAAATGACTGACACTTAAAAAGTTGTCCGTGTTAACCATCCTTCGCTTACTCCTTTTTAGCTCGTTTTTGATTTGATACAAGCTTAATTAAAATTAATGCAATAACACCTAAAAAAAGAAAGAAAATAATTGTCAAAACACTGGCCGCATTTCCGTTGGTGTTCATTAAGCGATACATATAAATTTTCAAGGTCTGGTATTGGCCGGTTAAGAAAATGTTGGTAATTACATATTCTGTAAATGCTGCCGCAAAAGTTAACAATAATCCCACCATCAACCCTGCGCGGATATTTGGCAACACTACGCGGATAAAAGCACCTACCTTACTATCACCGAGTAATTGGGCTTGTTCAAACATCCCTCGAAAATCATCACCCATAAAAGCATTGTTCAAACTTTGATAAAATGCGGGTAAACAAATTGCGGAAATTGTCAAAATCAAAATTATTATTTTAGGTACAGCGACATTACCGTATAGTTGGACTAATCCTGTAACTAAAACAATTCCTGGAATTGAATACGGTAATATCGAAAGGTACCGTAATTTTTCTTTTAACTTTGGATTGTAGACATTGGCATAAAAAATGACTGGTAAAAAAGCGACCATCGTCACAATTACAACAGCTATTGCCAGTAGTAACGATCGAATCACTGACGGAATAAAATTCGGATCAGCAGTCAAGACACCATACCATTTGAACGTCAAACCATTCGGTAAAATGGTTTTGACCCAAACCGTCGAAATTGAATAAAAAAACGTCGCTACAATAGGCGCTAGTAAGAATATTGCAATCAGGGTAATCACTAATTGTGGGCGCCACTTATTGACCCTTTGTACTTTCATACTACTTCCTCTTTCTGTTGATGATTCGATTACCAACTAACACTAACATTGCCATGACTGCTGCAAAAATAGTTGCTAAAGCACATGCAAGTGGCACATTGGCATTCAATGAGCCATCAATTAACGACCCAATCACGATTGGAATTGAAATAAAGTTGTTCCCCGTTAAGGCATACATCGTTTCATATGTTCCCATCGCATTGGCAAATAAAATAATAAATGTTTCGATAATGTTTGGTAGCAAAATTGGTAAAATAATGGTCTTAATAAAGAAAGAGCGATTTGCGCCCAAGACTAATGCAGCTTCAAACCACTCTTTCTTGATTTCTTTCATTGGTGCGTAAAGGAATAAAATTCCCAACGGTACTTCAAAAAACGTATAGGCCAAAATTAAACCTTGCAAGGAATAGATACTAAAACCGCCTAAAAAGCCAATATGCAACGTGTGGGCTAATGCTTTGGCAATACCGGCATTTCCAAACACAATAATTAATGAAAATGCTAATGGAATCCCTGCAAAACTTGCTGCCAAGTTAAACAAAATAATTAAAATATTTTGCGTCCGTTCAGCTAACTGTGTAATCGCCCAGGCACCTAAAATGGAAATAACTAAGCCGATGATACCGGCAATTAGTGATATCCATAAACTATTGAAAATTGCCATACGGTAGTAGTTTTGGCTAAAAATAGTGGTGTAATTACTAAAGGTAAATCCACCATCCATGCCCTGAAAACCGGCAATTATCATAACAACAACGGGCAAAACCAATCCAACTAACATCACTAAGCTAAACGGGAAAAATAACTTGACCTTCGAACCCATATTTCACACTCCTAACCTTACTTACCTAGCACTTCTGATTGCCACAATTGCGCTAGCTTCAAGGTTGTTGCATTCCAAGCAGCTCCATCTTTAACGTGGTAAACATCCTTGTAGTCACTGTCTGGTAATAATTGTGCTGCAACATCGGCTGGAAGTTTAACATCTTTTCGAATTGGACGAGCAAAACCTTTGGCTAAATTAATTTGACCGGCATCTGACAAGATGTAGTTACGCGCTAACTTAGCTGCGTTAGGGTGAGCAGCATTTTTGTTAATAACTTCGGCGTATCCACTCATTACAGAACCATCAGTTGGAATTGTAATCTTGTAACGACTGTTATCGCCAATTAACTTACGGTAATTAAGGGCGTTAAAGTCCCACACAATTGCGACTTGTGTTTCACCTTTTTGAAGATTTTGAACCGTTAAGTTATTAGTTGATAAACGGTGTTCTTTTTGTAATTTTTGGAAGAATTTAATCCCTGGTTGAATATCTTTTTCGTTACCACCGTTGGCCACGGCAGCGGCTAACACCCCATATTGGGATTGGGCAGCGGTCGTAACATCCCCAAGATCAACATTGTATTTACCATCAGCCAGTTGTTGCCAAGAAGTTGGGGCATCACTCGCTTTAACATTTTTAGTATCTGTAATAAAGGCAATGGTACCTGTGTATCCAGCTGACCAGTAACCTTTAGAATCTTTAGCCCATGCAGGTATTTGATCCCAGTATTTTGTTTTGTATGCTGTTAAGAGATTTTGTTTAACTGCAGTTGGGGCAACGTTAATCCCAATATCACCAATATCAGCCGCACTCGCCGTTTTACCAACTGACTTAAAGTTTTGTAGTTCTTGTGCACTCGACATATCAGTATCTTGGTGTTTTACCCCAAATTTATCCTTCAAATCATTCCAAGTACCAACCCAGTTAGCCCAAGAATCTGGCATCCCAACCGAACGAACCATACCTTCTTTTTTCGCATTTTTAGTAATGGTTGTTAAGTTATCAGAAGTCGCTGAATCATCAGCTTGCGTTGAACACCCTGCCAATAAAGTACCAGTTAAAGCCAAACTTAAAACTAAGATTCCAGATTTTTTGCCAAATTTCATCAGAAAATCCCCTTTCATTCAATACCATAACTATACAAGGCCAATATTTATTTTTAAGACACGAAGTTGTAAATTTTTGTATCAATTTAGTCCATTTCTTAGTTAGTCGTATTATTCTAAATATTCTATTTGGCCTTTTAACTTTCTAATCCAAGCCTCGTATATCAAGAATTTGTCAAATAATTTGTTCACAGTTCCAGCTACCATAGCTAAATATTCATATTAATCTTGTATTAAATCGTTACGCTAAATTTACATAAAAAAACACTTTAGAAAATAATTTTTCTAAAGTGTTTTTTACTATTTAATTTGTCGCAAACTTACTTGCATTACTTGTTAGTCGATATCAATTGCTTCAAACGCCTTCACCGCATCACCAATATTTTGGTGCACAAATGCCGGCGCCGGAATTCGTTCTAAATTAACTGCCACAACTTGTGTCTGTGCTTGGGCGTATTCCAGTAATCCCGCAAATGGATAAACGACGAAACTGGTCCCAACAATCACAATTAAGTCCGCTGCATGAACCCATTCCATCGCTTGCTCAACTTTAAAAGGAATTTCACCATACAAGGTAATATTTGGTCGGAGTAATGCTCCATCTTCCCGATACAATCCATGCTGATAAGTATGGTAATCAACATGTTGGTTATCCTTTGGAGCATAAATGTCATAAATATTACCATGAAATTCAATCACATCTTCAGCATTTGCCCCCGCCTTGAGATGTAGGCCATCAACATTTTGAGTAATGATTTTAGCTTTGCCTTGTTGCGTTAGGGCTGCCATTTTTTGATGAATGACATTGGGTTGAGCATCGGGATAAAACATGTTATCCATAATGAATTGATACATTGCTGCTGGTTGTTCTTGTAATGCATCGGTACTTAAAAGATATTCAGGCCGCAAAGTTTGATTATGATATAAGCCGTTTTTAGAACGGTAATCTGGAATTCCCGAAGCCGTTGATACACCTGCTCCTGTCATAAAAACAATTTTTTTAGCGGTATTAATCAGTGCTTGTAAATCAACTGGCATGGGCGGCCTCCTTAATTAATCGTTGTCAGTATCGGTTGCTTCTTCTTCACGTAAGGTGTATGGCATGGCAATACTATCAAATAACTCTTCAACTGTCATATCATAAAGTTGCTTAAACCATTCTGTTGAGCCTCCACTAACTGTTTCAGGAACTGAAATGACAAAGCCGTTTTGGCGGTCAAGACGATTCAAACCAACAAAGGCCCGTTCACCAGTCTTTTTATCCAACATATCAGAATGGAAAACTTCAAAGATTTGGCGTACTTGCATCCCAGCTTGTCGTTTTGAAAGCACACTTGTCAAAGTTGCATATTCTGTCGCGTGTAATTCAGGCATGTGCCAAATTGCCATTTGTTCGTCAAAGGCTTTGAATAATTTGACAATTGCGCGGCGCATGCTAAATGGTGAATTGATTGGTTTTTTAGTAATTACGGCGTTAATATTTTTCGCAGCTTCGTAGGCCAATGGATAATCTTTACGGAAACGAGCCATGTATTTACGTTTATCATCATCTTCGCTATAGAAAGCAAAGGCATCTAGCAACGTTAGTAAACGTAAAGCGGCTTCATCATCATTTTTAGCTCCTTCAACTGTTAGCGTATCACTAACTCCAGCTGCATATGCTTCAGCCACTTCCGCATTCAAAACACCATGCTTCCGTTGCTCTTGGGCAATAATTTGGTGCGCAACAACATCATACAATCGCGTTGTCATACTCATCATTTGTTCGTTTAATTCTTGATCATCAAATTTTAAATCAAACATTACTTGTGGGAAGCCAGTCAATGACATTAAAATATGCATTAATTCATGTGTTGCGGTGTAATCAGGTGCTGTCACGTCACTAACTTGAATGAGCAAGCGACTGCCCATCATATCACGGGTTGCTTGATTATAAGTAATTTGACCACTTTTTTGAGCACCTAAGCGCACCATAATTTCCCCAGGGAAAATATCATTAATTTGTTGTAAAAGTTGTTGTGTTACTTGTCCTAAACGTGCTTCTGTCATTATTTCTCTCTCATTTCTGTTAATAATTGGCGGGCAGTTTGCATATCAGCATGCGGCATTTGTTGTAAGCGTGTGACTAATATTGGGACTTCCGTAATTGTCGCACCAACTGCCAATGCTAATGATTTTAATTGTAATTGCATGTGACCAGCTTGAATGCCGCTAGTAACTAAGGCGCGCAGTGCTGATAAGTTTTGGGCTAAGCCGACAGCGGCAATGACTTGGGCTAGTTCCCCGGCTGATTCAACTGCTAACAACTTATGGTTAGCTTGGACTAGTGGCACAATTCCAATTGAACCACCTACAACCCCTACCGGCATTGGTACCGTAATTTCACCATATAAAGTTGTCGCATCATGCGACCACGTCACTAAATTACGATATTGACCATCCCGGGCAGCGTAGGCATGAATACCTGCACTAATCGCGCGCCAGTCATTACCACTGGCCATCACAACTGCATCAATCCCGTTCATCACACCTTTATTTTCAGTCGTTGCGCGATATGCATCCCGTTGACTAAATTGATTAGCTAATACAATCCGTTGGGCAATATCCGCCGCCTCAAAGCCAGCTTTTGCAACTGCTTTAAATGGTAATGCCACTTTTGCTGTTACTAATGATGTTGTTGCTAAATTAGATAATATTGCCATCACAACATTACCGACTTGTTGCGTTTTGATATAACTTGCAACTGCTTCACTAATCGTATTAACAACATTGGCACCCATCGCGGCTTGCGTATCAATGTGCAAGTCTACTGAAACAAAGCCATCACCTAAATCTCTTGTCGCAATGTGCTTTAAGCCGCCACCACGTTGCGCCATGGATGGATGCGCAGCATTACCAATTTCAATCAAATACGGCGCTTGCTCTGCAACAAGGGTTGTAACCGCTGCAAAATCGGCTTCATTAATTAATACTTGGCCAATCATTTCACGTGAAACATTCGTTGCCGTTAACCCGCCACCCATGTTAATCATGCGCGCTCCATTTGATGCAGCCGCAATTACTGAGGGTTCTTCTGTGACCATTGGCACTTGGTATGTTCGCTCATTAATTACAATATTTGGTAAAATACCTTCTGGTAACGGAAAACTCGTAACATAGTTTTCAATCATTTGTTCATTGATTGCCGAATAATTGGTAGTAAATAATGCTTGTTCACTCGCTGTCAGCTTAGTAGTTGCTGCAAGTGTTGCTAAGCGTTGTTGCCAGTCCATTTGATGAAATTTCATAATCTGCCTCTCTTTTGTCGATATATATTTTATCATGTTTGCCAATCCCCTAGCCACATGAAAACTAGGTAATCCGGCGTTTCCTAGTTTTTTTAATGCTAAATTGCTACAATTAATAGTAATTTCCTGTTCATAGGAGGCACACATGAAAAAAACTACGATTGGGGTCTATGCCCACGTTGATGCAGGTAAAACAACCTTTAGCGAGGCATTATTATACGCATGTAACACCATTTCGACATTCGGCCGCGTGGATAAACAAACGACCTTATTAGATTATCATGCGATTGAACGCAATAAAGGAATTACGGTCTTTAGTGACATCTCACATTTCACTTATCAAGATCAAGAATATCAATTACTTGATACGCCAGGACATACTGATTTAATTGCCGAAATGGAACAAACGCTCCCAGTTGTTGATATTGCCATTTTAGTTATTAATGGTAATGATGGTGTTCAAAGCCATACATTAACGTTATACCGGATGTTAAAAAAACAGCATATTCCGGTTTATATCTTTATTAATAAACTTGATAGTCAAACAAGTGATTTAGAACACTGCCTTCAAGGTATTCGTACGTATCTCACATCAGATAGTTACTATTTAACCAGTATTAGTGAGTTAACAACACCCGCTTACTTAGAATGGTTAGCAAATTATGACGAAGCCATCTTAGAGGCTGTTCTTGATGAACAAGTCAAACCAACATTAGCCTTAGCGGCTACTCAACGGGTCATTGCTAATGAAGCCGCCCAAATCATTATGGGTGGTAGCGCCTTAAAGCAACTCGGGATTACCGAATTTATGACCGTCATTAACCAAACTGCGTTACCAATTGAAGCACCCATTAAAACTGATTTTGGGGCCTATGTTTATAAAATTATTTACAACGACAAACATGAACGCATTACCCTTTTAAAAATTATGGCCGGGGAATTAGTCCCCCGAACAAGTCTTGTTATTGGGGATGAAGTTGAAAAAATTAATGAATTACGGCGCTATTCCGGAGCCCAATATCAACAGATTTCTTGTGCCACTGCCGGTGATATTATCGGTGTTACTGGTTTAAAAACGACGCAAATTGGGATGGGATTAGGAAATTATGTACCGACTTTTAGCGAACCTAAAAAGCCCATGCTTCGGGCAACTATGACTTCAGCAACTCCCCTAGATACTAATTTTTATCAAGTCATTCAACACATTAAAGAGCAGATGCCCTTGATTGAGCTTCATTTCCCTAAAGATACGCATATGATTTATATTGATTTTGTTGGAAAAATTCAACTTGAGGTTTTCCAAGATTTGCTCGCCCAAACCACGCCGTATCAAATTGAATTTTCCGAATACACCGTCCTTTATCAAGAAACAATCACCGACACCGTTATCGGTTACGGCCATTATGAACCGCTTGGGCACTATGCTGATATTACCCTCAAATTAAGCCCTAGTAATACACCCGGTCTTAGTTTTAGTAGTGAAGTACCACTCGAACAACTATCAAAACAAGCACAAAATATTATCGGTGACAGCATTTTCGCCCGCCCGCAATTAGGTGTCTTAACCGGATCACCACTTACTAAAGTTCATTTTACTTTAATAGCTGGTAAGTTAAGTCTTGTTCACACAAGTAAAGGGGATGAACGAGCAGCAACTTGGCGGGCAATTCGCCAAGGTTTAGAACAAGCACAGTCACAAGTATTGGAACCTTGGTATGCTTTTGAAATTATCGCTCCTCTTGATTACATGGGCCGTATTTTAGCAGATATTCCAAAAATGCATGGCCGGTTTAATCCACCGGTAATTAACGATGACATTGCCCTAATCCATGGGGAAGGGCCAGTACGTGACTTAGCTCAGTATCCGGAAACGTTAGCCGCCCTTTCTAAAGGTAAAGCTAGCATTCAATTTGATTTTTATGATTACTTACCGTGTTATGATGCAACAGCAGTTATTGAAAGCATCGGCTACGAAAAAGACCGCGACCTTGATTATCCTTCAAGTTCCATTCATTTCAAAAAAGGAGCGGGCTACGAAGTGAAATGGCAAGACGTCTTATTACGACGACAATCATAGCCAAAAAGAACCAATATACTGAAATACTAATAAAAAAGGCTAGGAAAATTTATTTTTCTGAACTGCCCCCCATAAATTGGAGTGATGTTTTAAGCGATTAATTGGATGGCGTGGTTCTGGAATTCAACCGGACTCATGCCATCCAATTTTTCTTTAATTCGTTTATTATTGTAGTAATCCATAAATTCAATAACTACTGATTTTAGTTCAGCGAATGTAGGATCAGTTTTCTTGTAAACATGTGTAATTGCATTAGTAAAAACTACTACTTGAAAGGCGTTTTGCCAATTTAATATTCAGTTCTCGCTTTAATTCGACTATTAATTGGGCTTTTTCGAAGTTTGAGATTTCTTCTTCTTTTGAATTAAAGAGTCTATTTTTTCCAAGTAATCTACCCGTGCCCGTAGGTAATCATTCTCATCTTGTAATTCTTTCTTGGTTTTCTCTGGTTTATTTTGCATTGGGGCAATACTTCCTTTATTCGGTTTAAGGCGTCCCGCAAACAAATCTTATTCTCACTGATAAATCTTCATTACCGGAAACTGGTACAACACTAACCGCATATCACCCTGTGATGCCTCCTAGACGAATTTTTAGATGACATAATCACGGCTATAGATAGTTGTCTACACGCCGGTACCTATGAGTACTAACTTTGTGAAGTCGAAAAATCAATCAATTCCGTGCTTATTTAGTGTACCCTCACAGACTCAAAAAAATTCGGAGCCTTGATATCAGAATATATACATTACCTACACCAGAAAATTCTAATTTGGTAAGTGCTGTAGTCTTATATTTATATTTTCCCTCCTGGGGAACCCAATAAAGTTTCTTATATATTTTTATATGACTATGAAGAAGAAATGGCTTATTTTAAACCTGTAATAAAAATTTCTTTATCACTATTTTTGGTAATTTTAATACTATCGATTGTTATTATATTTTCCGTGCATAACACATATATTATGAACAGTATCTGTAATTTCAAAAATAAATATATTAAATATGATTTACTAGTATCATATTTGTTTAAGATTGTTTAAAATTGTTTAAGATAATAATTTTTTGTGTCCTTAGATAAGGACAAGAATACGGATAAGGATATGGATATGCAGTTTGTGTATAAAATTCTAGTCTTTCTGTTACTGTTGGGTCAAATTGTGACGCCTATAGCAACAGTTAGTGCTAGTGAAACAGGTAACCCAATTACAGCTATATCAGCTACTACAAAATCAGTAGGAGGATCTGATGGTTCATCTAATTATGAAAGGAGCGGTAGTGAAAATTCTACTATGAAAGATCTATCTAGTGAATCAAGATATTCTAAACAAGATAGTCAATCACTAACAAGTAGTTCAAATAATGATGAAAAAAAAGAAAATAATAAGTCGATTACTAATGAAACTTTGGTAGCGGACAATCCTACTAATGATAAGCTTGACGATAAAAAGCCAGTAAAAGTAGCGGCTGCTAATGGACCAGTAAATATTACAAATTTATTACCGTCGAATATACACGGAACTATCATTGATAATGTAGACGTTTCTTTTACGGATAAGAGTGGAAACAGTGTTAAACCCAATGAGATTAAGCAAGATACAAATATTAGCTTAGTTTATCACTGGTCAGTACCTAATGAATTGTCAGATGGATCTAGTGTAAAGTCAGGTGATACTTTTGATTTTAAGTTACCTGATCATGTTAGTTACCCTCCTTTTAGTACGCCTAAACCAATGGGAGATTATGCGACGTATACCATCGATTCCAATGGTGTTGTTCATATGACGTTCACAGATTCCGTTGATGGCTTATCTGATATTAGTGGTAATTTCAACTATGAGAAACATCAAATTGAAGTATCACAACCTGGTGAAATAGTTATTGAAATACCAACCAAATTAGATACTCAAACAACTAAAGTAATTGTTAAGCCTACAGGTGGTGATGTGATTACTAAAAAAGGTAATTTAGATAAACCTATAAATGCTAATAATGTGACGTGGACCGTTGATGTTAACACTAGTAATCAACAATTGACGAATGCACAAGTTAAAGAGGCAATGCCATCAGAATTAAGTTATGCAAGTTCTGAAGTATATCTTTTGAATGTGGATATTAATGGTAACCCGACTTCAAATGGTGCTCAGTTAATTAAAGGAATTGATTATACCGCTGATAACGAAGGTAACATTACATTCAAGGGTAATTATGCTGATACAACACGTGCCTTTCGTGTCATTTATCATACAGCTATTAATCAAGATGCTAAGCCAGCAGATGGTGGATCTATAACAATTAAAAATACAGCGCATTTAATTAATGGATCTCAAGACACACCGGCTTCGGCTCAAGTAGTACCAAGTTATGGTAAGATGCTCGCTAAAGATGGTCATCAAATTAATTCAAATCAAGAAATGACTTGGGATATTGATTTTAATAAAAGTGAAAAAACGCTGACTGATAAGCAAGCGATAATTACTGATACATTAGATAAAAATTCGAGTTATATTCAAGATTCAGTTGAAGTAACAGATGATAATAACAATAAAGTAGCCTATAAATTAGTCTTTGATGATACTAAGAACACTATGCAAGTTTCCTTTCCTAATGGATTAAATAAAGGTGTGCATATTACGTACCATACAAAATATAATGCTCCTTTACCAGATGGTAAGACACAGACAATTTCTAATTCTGTTAAAGGTGGTGGGGCAGATACTGTTACAACACACGGAAAACTTGCCCCGGTTGGAATAGTTAAAGATGTTACTGATTATGATTACGTTGGCAAAGCAGTACAATGGACAATTCACTTTAATCAGGATCAACAAATATTTAACAATTTAAGTCTGACTGACACTATGAGTAAAGGTTTGAGCCTTATTCAAGAAGATTCAAACCATAAATTTGAAATTTTTGATGAAACAAGCGGTAAAATCGTATCTAACGATGCTTATCAGGTCACTAAGAGCGGTCAAGGCTTCAAGTTAAGTATTGATGAAAATAAATTAGCTGCAACAGATTCAATTCATAATCACACCTATAAATTAGTCTATTGGACGGCTACTAATTATGATTATATGGCTAATGGACAGTTTTCTAATTCAGCTGATTATGCATGGACAGATACACAAGGAGTTAAGCACGAAAATAAGACTGATGTACCATGGAGTCCAACGACTAATGCCGTTAATGATGGTGTAAAGCATGGAAACTATAATGCGAATACTAAAAATATATCTTGGTCAGTTGGGGTAAACTTTCAAGAGCGAAAATTAACAAATGCAACCATCGCTGACACAATTAAAGACGAGCAAAAGTACGTTAAGGATAGTGCGAAGCTATATGAAGTGACGTCCTTAGATAATAATGGAAACTATAAACTAGGCAATCAAATTACTGATGCTAAAATAGAATTTAATGATGCAACCAAAACTTTGACGGCAATGTTACCACCTACAGATAAGATGTATGTATTGCAGTATGATACTAATTTAGATGGTCTTATGATTAAGTCAGAGTATACCAATACAGCTAAGTTTTCTAATGGCAATACAGTTAAGGACTTATCAGCTAAAGTAGCTATTACTAATGGTGATAAGACATTATCAAAAACGGGTAACCAAAATAAAAATGATTCTTCATTAATGGATTGGAATTTAACATTCAATGCGTCACAGTCGTTTATTAGGAACGCGGTAATCACTGACACCCCTTCTGATAACCAGACAGTTGCTCTATCTACTATTAAGATTCAGCAAGCTGGTGTTGATAAGAATGGTAACTTAATTGGATTATTATCAGGTAGTGAACCGCTTGTTGAGGGGATTGATTATAAGTTGAAGTCTGATAAAAGTGGTAGCTCTTTTACAATTACGTTCTTGCATGATATTGATACTGCGTACTATATTTCATATAGTGCATTGATTGATGGTGATGATACGGTTTATAACTCGGCTGAGTTATCTGGAAATGGAACAAAGTCTATTCAAAAGACTGATCCAAAAAAGATTACGATTCACAATGATAGTGGTTCTTCTTCGGCCACTTCATTTAATGTATCAGTTATTAAGCAATCTTCAAATACTAATGCGTCATTACAGGGAGCTGTCTTTACGTTAACGTCAAAAAGTACTGGTAAAGTGTTAGATACGCAGACAACTGATGCTAATGGTAAATTATCATTTAGTAAATTACGGTCTGGAACATACTATGTACAAGAAACGAAAGCTCCAGCTGGTTATCGAGTAGATGATCATATAGTAACAATAACGCTATCATCATTAAAAACAACTGATGGAACGTATTCATGGATTAACAACTCTACTGCAAAATATGTTGCATATGATGATGCTATGGTTAAATCAGTTGTGCTTTCAAAAATTGATTCAGATACAAACTTCCCCTTATCAAATGCAAGTTTTGACTTGTATAACAATGATAAACCAGTAGAAAAGTATAAGGGATTAAAAACAGATAGTAATGGAAAGATTGTACTTTATGATCTCGAACCAGGCCACTATTATTTTGTGGAAACTAAAGCTCCCGATGGGTACTCTTATGATGTGAATAAGCAATATGAATTTGATGTAAAGCCTAACCAAACGGATGATGATGCTGTGCAAATCACAGCAGAGAATGCTGTAAAATTTGGATCAGTAATTTTAACTAAGACTGATTTAAGTACAAATAAGACTTTGGCAAATGCTGAATATGATATCTTGGACGCACAACATAATACGATACATGCTAATCTACGTACAAATGACGAAGGACAAATCAAAGTAAATTATCTAAAGCCAGGTCAGTATTACTTTAAGGAATCAAAGGCTCCAGACGGTTATGAATTGGATGATACAGAGATTCCCTTTACTGTTAAGTTGCAAACTGCTGCCAATGCTACACCCGTAGCCGTTAGCGCTAAAAACGCAGAAAAGACAGGATCAGTCAAGTTAACAAAGACTGATTCAGATACAAAAGAAGTACTACCTGGAGCAATGTTTACATTGTTCCAGAAGGATGGTACAGAAGTCCAAAAGGACTTAATCACAGATGCTAAATGACTCATTAAAGTTGATGGCCTAAAGCCAGGTGATTACTACTTTGTAGAAACATCAGCACCAGCCGGTTATGAAATAAATTCTAAGCAGATTAAATTTACAATTGCTATTCAATTTACGGGTGTAAAAGCACCTGAAGTTACAGCAACAAATTCAGAAAAGACAGGATCAGTTGAACTAAACAAGACTGATTCAGATACCAACCTACCATTGTCAGGGGCAATCTTTGATTTATTTTATAATGATGGTAAGAGATTGCAGTCAGGATTAAAGACTGATAAAAATGGAAATATTACTGTAAATCACTTGAAGCCAGGAAACTACTACTTCTTAGAAACAAAGGCTCCAGACGGTTATGAGTTAGATACAACTAAAAAGAAATTCACAGTTGAGTTACAAACAGAAGCTAAGTTGGCGACTGTCAATGTAACAAATTCACAAAAAACTGGGTCGGTTATCTTAACGAAGACTGATGCGGATACTAATGACGTATTACCTGGAGCAACGTTCATGTTGTTCAAAAAAGACGGTACAGAAGTCCAAAAGGACTTAATCACAGACGCTGAAGGACACATTAAAGTTGATGGCCTAAAGCCAGGTAATTACTACTTTGTAGAAACATCAGCTCCAGCTGGATACAACTTTGACAGTAGTAAACATTATGATTTTACGATTGAACTACAACTGGTTGCTAAGGTCGCAACACAATCAGCAACTAATATTAAGAAGCCGGGTTCAGTAATCTTGACTAAAATCGATTCAGATACTAATCAAGTCTTAGGTGGTGCAACATTTAACTTGTACAACAAGGACGATAAGGAACTGAAGACAGAATTGACAACCAATGAATCAGGTCAAATACAAATTGATGGCCTAAAGCCAGGACATTATTACTTCAAGGAAATGAAAGCACCAGCCGGATACAACTTTGATGCTAATAAACAGTATGAGTTTGATGTGGTCTTGCAAACAGACAAACTGTTGGCACATGTGCAAGTAGAGAATGCTGAAAAATTTGGATCAGTAATTTTAACTAAGACTGATTCAAGTACAGGTCATAGGTTGTCAGGCGCCGTATTTAACTTGTATCATGAAAACGGACAAGAAGTACGCCATGATCTAAAAACTGATGTAACAGGTATGTTAACGGTTAATGATTTGAAGCCAGGTAATTACTACTTTGTAGAGAAAAAGGCACCCTTAGGGTATATTCTCAATGATCAACACATTAACTTTGATATTGCACTGCAAGTTAACACTATTGTTTCACGAGTTAGTGTAACAAATAATGTGGCTCCTATAGGTGGAGAGACTGGTAATAATACTTTATTTAATCCCCAACAATCACAAAAAGGTAGTGTATTGAATCATGATAATGATATTCAATATGGTGTTGCTAATGAAGGAAAGTTGCCTAATACAGATTATGAACAGAATTTCTTTATAATCTTATTGGGATTAATTACTTTGATATTAGGATTATTTATGATTTACTACACAAGAGTTAAATAAAAAGTATCTTTGTCAAATATGAATTTACCCCATAAATTCAATAATTCCTAATTTTAATTCCGTGAATGTTTGATATCGCTCTCGGTTCACCGTGCACACTTTTAAAGTTCTGAAGAAACTATCAATTACCGCAATGTCTAAGTATGAGCCGTAAGGCTATATGTTTAGACATTGCGGTTTTTTTTGATAACTTCTTTACGAATTGATTATGTTGGCATTGAAGTTCTTGATCAGAATATACTATCATTCTGTATGGAAGACTAGCTTAATTTTTAATCAATCACAAATTTCAAACTAAGACTTAAGCTAATATTCCAACGTGCCTTTTTTAATATTTGTATTTCCCAATTTGTTTGTCATAAGTAGTACACTGTAAATTATATTCTTGCATAATTCGCTGTACTTTCTTGTGACTAATTTTGATTCCTTTATTATGTAATGCTAATAAGACATGGCGATAGTCGCAATCTTTGCATGCCATAACAATTTCTTTAATTAATTCAACGGTTGTAGTATCTGTTTTCTTGTAAACATGTTTAATTTCATAGTGAAAATTATCACTTGAAAGACGTGCTACTTTCAATAGTACTGCCCATTTAATATTTTAAGTTTAAAGGAATAATCAATACATATCTTTACTTTTGACCGATGTAAAACAGACATTCCAAATTGTTCTAATTTACGAATCCGTTCAATATATTGTTGCCGAACCTTTTATCTGAAATTGGAACACCATTTTGGTACTCAAGAATTGCGTCTAATTTTTTTTTTGAGAAAAATACATAATTAAAAAACTCGCATGGATTTACTCCAATTCGAGGGGATCCATGCAGAAATTTTATTTCCCTAGCTTTTTTGCGTCCCTTTCAAATATGGCGGATGATTTCCCACTAAATGACTACTAACAAACAGCTAGGTTCCACCCATTTTTAGGCACAAAAAAAGAACCAACCAAACGGCTAGTCCCACATACCTATACTACATATCAAATATATCTTATAAACTTATTGTACGCTTTTTTATCCAGTTGTGAAGCAAAAAAATTTAATTTTTTAAGAATTTTATTTCAACTTTCATCTAAAAAATTCCATCAATTTGCCCATCAAGGTGTAAATTGTCAATATTCATCAATAACATCATTTTCAATCAACATCAGAGCAAATTCCAAATTATTAGCAAATTCACCTAGCACCTCTAAACTCAGACGTTTATTTAAACGTTCTGCACGTTCTAGTTGATACTCAATTAAATGCACCATTTGTTGTAAAAAATTATTTGGCCGCATAACAATGAAATTTTTTTAATGAATAATCTCGTTAACGACCTTAAATAACTCCATGTCTTCACAGGCGGCTTTATTTTCAAGACCATAAGCATACCATTGATTACGTGGTAGATTTAATAACGGTGGAATCAACTCAGCCATCGTTTTTAAAAAACGGTCGTTAATTGCCGTACTAAACGTATTTTCAATTGTAAAACGCCCTTTTTTGGTAATCTTTGAATAACGTCTTTCAAAATTATACATTTGACTCCCTGCAAAGGGATCCTTATCAGAAATTCGAATTGGTAAATAGCCTTGTAAGCTTAAGATTTCCGCTTTACGGATAACGGTTGCCGTATCTGAAACCCGCCGATATAAAGCATCTTCAATAAAGGCCTTTTCAAGGTTATTTGTCAGTATTTTTTGTAGCCGGCCATTAACAATATTTATGACCGATCTTGCCACATAGCTAAAAGTACCATCATTATTTTCACTTACCCACATAATCCGATCAGTCGGACTTTGTAAATATGACGTATCATACCCTAATTCATGAGCATGTTTAATTTTTTCAGCCGTAACTTGTAATCGCCCCATATGTAAGCTAGCTTGGTAACGATATAACGTCGCCAAATCAAGATATTTCCCGCGTTTTTGCATATGCGCTAAATCATCTTCCAACTTATCAGCTAATAACCGGAGCTCGGGCATATCACAACCAGCCATTTGATTTTTAAATAACAATAATTCATTAATAACTTCCGCGGTTACTTCTTCTGGATCATTAGCAAAGACACCAATTGCTGCATTTTGCTCAAGCAAACCATACATCAGGGCTTTATTTTGCTTAGGGTTAAGCGTGTTTTCAATCGTATAAGGACCATGTATTACAGGTGTTAAATAATCGGTTAGTTTATATGAAAAACCACGACTCCCAGCTTTGCTAAACCGTGGCCGATTATCAATTACAAGTGGTTCAAAACCAACCTCTAGTAACGATAAATACAAATCTTCCTCATTCATTAGTTTTGGGACCATCATTGCTTGGTCTGATTCGACAAATGCCTCACGGATGTTGGCTGATTCTAGAAATTGAACTTGGCCCGTGATAACATCAATTGCTGCAAATGTAATGAACATCATCTTATTATCAACTTGGCGTGTCCAAACAATTTTTTTATTATCAGCAATGGCGCCAATTGCACTATTTAGTTTTTGTTCAAATACCTGCATATTCTATCACCTGCCATTTCATTAAATCAGTCCTTTTTAACGTGCAAAGAGGTTAAATTTATATTTATTATACTAGTATCTGCCACCTACGTAACCCTTTATTACATAAAAAATCGGAACTAAAAAGCACTGTCTGCACAGCGACTAACTGTAAACCAGGATTGCGACATACCTAAATCTTAGGAGGAATTTACGGCCAAAAGACACTAAAACCCCCTCGAAGAATTTTTCTTCAAAGGGGTTTCTTATATCACTTGATTTCTATCACAGCTCTAGTTGTATTATTGTTTGAAAAACACTTTATAGTTGTGTAAAATCAACGACTTTGCGGCCAGTAATTTTACCTTCCATCATTTCTTTAATCGCATCATTAACATCATTAATTGAAATTTTTTCAACAATTGGTGTAACTTTACCTTCAGCACCGAATTGGAAGGCTTCCTTCAAGTCAGCTCGAGTTCCAACAAGGGAACCACGAACTTCAATTCCATCAAGAACCGTTTTGGCAATATTGAGAGCCATATCACCTTGAGGCAAAGCAACGGCAACTAACTTACCCATTGGCCGCAATGAATCGATTGCTTGATTAAAAGCCGCCGCATTTACTGCTGTAACTTGCGCGTTGTGTACGCCACCCGTTAAACGTTGAATTTCGCCAGGAATATCAGCAACATTATGCCGATTAATTAAAATATCAGCCCCATTGGCTTTGGCTGCCGCTAATTTATCATCATTACCGTCAATTGCCACAACATGGGCCCCAAAGACATTGTGAGCATATTGCACAGCCAAGTTACCAAGACCACCCGCCCCATGTACTGAAACCCATTCACCAGGTTTAGTTTCACCGACTTTTAGTGATTTGTACATGGTCACACCGGCACATGTGATTGATGATGCTTGAGCTGGATCAAGGTCTTCTGGTACTTTAACGGCATACTTAGCATTCACAACAACCTGTTGGGCCATAGCACCATCAATGGTGTAGCCCGAATTACGTACGTTACGACAGAAAGTTTCATTACCAGACACACAGTAATCACAAACGCCACAAGCGTCATAGAACCAAGCAATTGATACGCGGTCGCCCACTTTTAAATAATCTGCGGCTCCATCAGCCAACTTAGCGACGCGACCAACCCCTTCATGACCAATAACTCGCCGGAAACTACCATTGCGACTACCAAGTTCATTGGGATTACCAAAATCACCATTGGCACAGTGAATATCAGTGTGACATAAGCCACAATATTCAACATCAACTAACGCTTCTCCAAATTGTAATGCGCGTGGTTGCCAATCTTCTATAATATCTACAAAACCATCGGGAATTTGACGTACAACTGCTGCTTTCATGTCTTTGCCTCACTTTAATATCTATTTTTTATGATCAATTTCTCTACAAAGATATTGTACATCATTTCACATATTAAAGATAGTGAATTAAATCACAATTAATAAAAATAAAAAAACTGGCTTAAAGACCATCCTTAAACCAGTTTTCCCTTATGCTAAATATTGATGACGTAAGGCACTAATTACATCACTTGATAAACCAAGTCCATCTTCCGCTTTGAAGTAATTGGCAATTGAGCCAAAGTTTTCCTCAATCGTTGCAAAGCTATGTTCCAAATATGATTGCTTCACATACAACATTGTTTCTATTACTGAGAGCGCCTCTTCTGACACACCGTTGGCCCGATAACTCGTAATAATCGCATCATTAGCGGCTTTTCGTGACGGATTTGTCGCTAAATAATCTTGCATGATCTGACTAGGCGTTACTTGCAAGCTCGCTAACAATAACGCTGCGGCAACTCCCGTCCGATCCTTTCCAGCAAAACAGTGGAAAATGGCTGGCCCTGTATGAGTGACTAAACCATCTAAAAAGTTATGTAAGCCTTCACGTCCACTTTGTGATAAGACAATTTCCCGATACATATCTTTCATCACATCGTCAGCTTGATGCGGATCAATTCCCGATGCAAATACTTCTAGTGAAGCTGAGTGGCCACCAGAATCACGCATCAAATCAATATGGTGATAATCAACGCCATTGAATTGATCATCTGGTTTTTCCGTGATTTCTTTATCACTTCGGAAATCATAGATTTGCTTAATCTGATAATTTTCAAAAAGCATGGCCCGTTCGGGAGCTGCAATTTCAACTAATTCACCACTTCGAAAAATTAAATCAGGTTGCATTTTTTGTTGTTTAATAGTTGTAAAATTATTTAATCCACGGAAATTAACTAACGTATCCATCGTCTTGGTCTCCTATATCTAATCTTGGGCAGGGGCTTCGTATTGTTCGACCAAAGTATTAATTTCGGTAATAAATTCAGCTGTAAAAATTGGATAATCTTCCGTTAATCCTAATAAATCAGCAATATTATCACCGGCGATTGTATCAAAATACGTAATTTCAGCAATTAATTGTTTATTACTCTTAGCATCATCACTAATTTGGGCAAATTTGGCAACCTTTGCTTGATAAGCATTCATTGCCAAATCATTAACTAAAGGTTCAGCTAATTCGCCACCCCGTTCAATAATCGTATTTTCCATAATTTTAAGTGCTGCTTGGAGGGTTGCAATTGTGGTACCGGCCAAAGCTTGACGGGCATTGCGGTAAGTGAGCGTTGTTTGTTTGTCCATATTTTTCTCCAGTTGCTTCTTGTAAATTAATTCTTATCTTCTATAATACCCAGAATTTTAACTTAGCGCAAAATTAAAAATATTACATAACCGTATTGTGGCTATCGGATAGTTCAATAGATATAAAAAACGACCTTGATGCTTGGCATCAAAGTCGTTTTTTAGTACACTACGCTATCTTAACGATAGGTTTAGCACTCTTATTTCTTTTCAAGAATCTTCTTATCAGTAACTTCAAGAGCAGTGTTGAAAGTGTACACAACTGGTTCACCAGTAGCCATTTCAAGATTCAAGATATCATCATCTGAAATGTTTTCAATGTACTTGCTCAAAGCACGTAATGAGTTACCGTGGGCAGCGATGATGATGTTCTTGTCTTCCTTCAACTTAGGAGCAATTTCATCTTCCCAGAATGGGATAACACGGTCCAAAGTAACCTTCAAGTTTTCACCAGCTGGTACAGTGCGTGGGTCAAGGTCAGCGTAACGACGATCGTTAGCAATTGAACCTTCTGCGTTAACGTCTTGCATTGGTGGCAATACGTCGTATGAACGACGCCAGATGTGCACTTGATCGTCACCCCATTTTTCAGCGGCTTCAGCTTTGTTTTGACCTTGCAAAGCACCGTAGTGACGTTCGTTCAAGCGCCATGTCTTAGTTTCAGGAATCCAAAGTTGGTCTGATTCTTCAAGAGCGAAGTGCAAAGTCTTAATCGCACGAGTCAATACTGAAGTGTAGGCGAAATCAAATTCCAAACCTTCTGCCTTCAATGAACGACCTGCGTTCTTTGCTTCTTCAACACCTTGTTCTGACAAGTTAACATCAACCCAACCAGTGAAAAGGTTCTTTAAGTTCCATTCACTTTGTCCGTGACGAATCAAAACTAATTTAGCCATTAGGATACTACCTCTTTTTTAAATGATTTTTTATACAATTACGATTATAACCGATTTTGCTCACTAGCGCACACTAAAAACAAATTCAAAGGTAAAAATCTCCTAAAAAAAGTTAATTTTACAACTAAAAAATCCAAGCTAATGATTAGCTTGGATTGGTTATTTATTTACATTGCAGCAAACAATAATGCAAAGCCCCAAACACTAAGGAGCCCTACCATTACTGATAAGAACATTGATCGTGTATAATAAGCAACAATTACGACAATTATCGCCGCTAAGTACATATTAAAATTAGTAAATACCATGTGATAGCTATGATCAACGAATAAATCTTTGGCAATCAATGAACTGAACAATGCAACTGGCATATAATTCATCCATTCATTAAACCAAGTTGGTACTTTTCGTGTTGTAAAAAACAACATAGGAAAATAGCGCGGAATTAACGCGGCAATCATCCCGAAAACAACAATCATTAAATGCCGTTTGGTTTCTGCATCCATGAACTTGAATCTCCTCTAATTCTCTGCTTCGCTAATTTGTTCCATCTCACGCGCACGCGGATTTTTAATTCGTTTTAAAATCGCGCTGTCACTGTAGTTAGCCTTCAAGTAGCGTTCTAACAAGTAACCAGCGGTTGCAGCTACTAAAGTTGCTACAATTAAACCTAATGTACTCTTAAGCATCACGACCGCTAGGACCGCTACAACTACTGAAATGATAACTGGAACAAATAAAATACGGCGCTTAAGTTGCATTGTTACCATATATAGGAACATTGCAGTTAAAGCAAAGTGCACAATTGGTAGGTCAATGGTAATCTTAGTTCCCAAAATACCACCAATAATATTCCCTACTGTCCAAGATAGCAGTGAGAAATATTCAACCATTAAGGCGTCGTTTGCTGACCATTTCTTATCAGTTGAAAACTTGAGGTAATTAACCGCATAGTTTTCATCATTCATTGAAAAGGCAAACCGGAAAATGAAAGGTTTACTTTCATTTTTAAGATATTTTGACAAACTAGTCCCTAACAATGCATACCGTAATTCTAAGAAGAATAATAGCAAAGTAATTGTGAAAACTGGAGTGCCCGTCATTATTGATGAAGCAATCAAAAATTGGGCTCCACCAGAAAAGACAAATAATGAAACTAGGACAATCATCCAAATAGCAAAACCACCCGTTTTTAACAAAATACCGGCAGCAATTCCTATTGGTAAGTAACTAATCATTAAGGGCAAACATGCCTTTAACGCTTTTAGCCATTGTGGCTCATTCGTATGCTCGTTCATATTGACTCCGAAAATAATTCAATCATATATTAAAACAGTAAACCAATTGTAACATACCAATACAATTAATTTACCTTTTCGCTAATTTTAGCGAGATAAACCTAAAATGTAAGCGTTATCTCTCATGGTTATTTAATAAACAATAAAAATACCACCTTAAATTAGTGACTTTCACTCAATTTAAGATGGTATCTTACAGTTATTTATTTTGTACTTTGATATTCGGCAACTTTCTTAGCTAAATACTCGCTAAGTTTTGCTTGTGGGTATAAACCAGAAATCTTTTCTTTTGCAACACCATCTTGGAAAATTACTAATGATGGAATACTCATAACATGATATTCTTCAGCCAATTCAGTTTGACCATCCACATTAACTTTTCCAAATGTGATTTGTTCAGTAAATTCAGTTTCGAGATTATCAAGAATCGGATTCATAATCTTACATGGGCCACACCAATCCGCCCAAAAATCAACGACAACAACCCCGTTTGCAGTTGCTTCTTGTAAATTTTCTTGTGTAATTTCAATTGCCATTATAGTACTCCTTATCGTTTTAAATTAACTGGAAAATGAGCTGGTAAGGCTGCTGATAGATTAACAATTTGACTACTAAATGGAATATGCAGTTCGACTTGTGCACTATGTAGTAGCATCGGTTCATCAGCTTTGGTTAATGAATTATATAGTGGATCGCCAATAATCGGATGCCCAATACTGGCCAAATGAACACGTAATTGGTGCGTCCGTCCTGTTTCTAATTGTAACCGAACTAAAGTGTTTTGAAAAACACTATGGACTTTTGTCCAATGGGTAATTGCTGGTAGCGCTTGGTCGCCATTAACTTGCCGCTTTCGTGGATCAGTTAAATCATGCCCAATTGGCACATCAATTGTGCCTGTGGTTGTCGTAATTGCCCCGCTAACCCAGGCTAAATAAGTTCGCTTAATAATTTTATTAGCAATTAATTGATTTAAAATTGGAACGACAATCGGATTTTTAGCAATAATTAACGCTCCCGATGTCGCTTGATCAAGACGATGAATAATATACGGTTGCTGATTATGGGAGGCTAAATACGCCGCTACGAAATTCATGACAGTATTCATTTCCCCTTGATAATTAGGATGGGTCTTATAACCAGCCGGTTTATTAACGACTAACAAATCTTTATTTTCAAATATTACCGGCACTTTAACACTATTATCAATAGCATAGTTTGAAGTTGGTGTTACAAAGTCATCATCAATAAAGTTAAATGTAACTACATCCCCAGCTTGTAAGATTGTACCCGTATGTTGATAGTGGCCATTAATCAATACTGCTTGTCGCATCCGTAGATTACCGCGAATCCGACGCGGAACATGCCAACGAACCAATTGGTCTTTTAAAGCCATCCCCGCTTCAGCTGTCGTAATTGTTACTTGGTATGGCCATGTCATCATTATCGTCCGCCTTTCCTAAAAGAATAATTTTAGCATATTTTCATCGCAAGCTCATAATTTCTCCAAGCATTCTTTACAATTTAGTTAAAAACAGTTATATTGATGGTAGCGGAAGTCTCTCCGCAAAAAAATTTAATATTTAAAAGCATGTTATCTGGGGTGCGAAGAGCTGAGAATTACCCATTGAACCTGAACTAGTTAGTACTAGCGGAGGAAGATACGCTTATTTTTGTGCAATTATGCCTATCGTAAGCCAACTTTCATTCGCTCATTATGAATGAAAGTTGGTTTTTTGTTTTTTTAAACTTACGATAATTATGTTTTTAAATTTGGAGGTATTCGTACTATGCAAACAACCAAAAAGTCGTCAGGATGGCACTTGCGTGATGTCATCATGTTAACTCTTATTGCTATTTTCTTTGGTTTTATTTTCTGGATTTGGGCCTTTGCCTATGACGCAGTAGCCGCAACCCCCCTCAAACCATTCGCCAATGATATTACTCTAGGCGCCTGGATTATGGCCGGACCTTTAGCTGGTTATCTGCTTCGTAAAGCTGGGGCATCATTTTTAGGGGAATTTTTAGCTGCCTTTGCTGAAATGATTATCGGTTCCCAATGGGGAGTATCAACTTTACTTTCTGGTTTGATTCAAGGAATCGGTGGTGAACTAGGCTTTGCTTTAACTGGCTACAAAAAGTGGAATAGTTTTAGTTTAGTCCTTTCAACTTTAACAAGTACTATCGTAACATTTGGTTACGACCTCTATGCAAGTGGTTATACTTCTTATAGCTTAGGCATGCTTATTACTTTATTCATCATTCGGTTCTTATCAATTGGTTTCTTCGGTGGTGTTCTTGTAGCTGCGATTACAAAATTAATTGATAAATCAGGAATCTTGAACCGTTAATTTTCAATTACACATAGGCTCATCACATCCGTTTTAGCGATTTAGTGGCTCACTCACTCAAAACCAATTTGCTTGGACACATTTGGTTTTTGACCACCATAGCTATAACGGGTACATATTAATTATAGATGAACGAGGATTTTTTCATTATGGCTCTACTAACAACGCATAACTTAAGTATCGCTTATCAAGAAGATGCTACTCCCATCATTACCGACGTTAATTTATCGATTAATGCCGGTACCTTTAATCTGCTTATCGGCCCTTCTGGTAGTGGTAAATCAACCTTGTTAAAGGCAATTGCCGGTCTTTATCCCGAATTTGGTGGCGCTATTACCGGGGATATCAAATTTCAAGGACAAAGCATCGCTGATTTAAGTATCATTGAGCGCGTAAAAAAAGTCGCGCTCCTGTTCCAAAATCCTAGTGAACAATTTGCCATGACCACGCCTTTTGATGAGTTAGTCTTCACCCTTGAAAATCTACAAACACCGCCAGCAGATATTGAAAAGCGCGCTTTAGCGGCCTTAGAGTTTGTAGGTATTACTCAATTTAAAGATCAAAATATCCAAACACTATCTGGTGGTGAAGCACAAAAAGTTGCACTAGCCATCTGCTTAGCTATGGAAAGTGACATTATTTTACTAGACGAACCATTTGCGAGTGTTGACCCAGAAGCCCGTTTAGACTTGTTACAAAAGCTTCAAGAATTACAACAAGCGGGCCGCACCATTATTATTTCTGACCACGACTTAGCTGGTTATGCCGATATTATTTCAACTATGTATACTATCGATGGCCAACACGTCAAGATAGTGAATGATCCGACTAGTTATTTTGCCAAATTTGTAACCGAAACGGCAACTTACCAACCTGTATCAGAACCCAGTGTCTTTGAATTAGAAGCATTTGGTTTTAAAACTGGCGAACGAACATTACTCCAGCCTTTATCTTTAGCAATTGCTAAAGATAAATTCACCCTAATCACCGGGCCCAATGGAGTTGGTAAATCAACATTTTTTACCGCCCTAACACGCTTAAAAACCTATAGTGGCGAAGTTAGCTACTTAGGAACGGATATTCAAAAAATTAAATTACCTAAATATGTCCGAGAAGTTGCCTTAGTTTTTCAACATGCTGAACAACAATATCTGAAAATGACCGTCATGGAAGAAATTAACCTCAGCCTTAAACACGCTCGTTTTCCAGAATTATGGACCGCTGCCAAAATCGATGCAACGTTAACTGTTTTAAATATGGCTACCTTAAAGGATCATGTTATCTATCAATTGTCCGGTGGCCAAAAAAAGAAACTACAAATTTTATTAATGTTAATTATCGGTACCCCCGTACTATTATTTGATGAACCCTTAGCTGGTCTTGACCTAGCATCTGTGCATGTTGTTTTTGATTTATTAACTACAGCTGCACATGCACAACATCAAACAATTTTGATGATTAGTCACCAATTAAATGGGGTAACTCAATATTTTGACCACCACTTGCTTTTTGACAACCAAACTTTAACTTACGAGGTACACTAATGATGGATGCTAGTATTAAAATTATTCTTGCCTTGTTAATTAGCTTGGAAATTTCATTTACCACATCAATTAGTTTAAATATTGCGCTAATTGTTTGTGCTATTATTTACCTTCTATGTAAACGCGTTAATTGGAAACTAATGCTTTATAGTATTTTTCTACCTATTCTCCCCGCCTTTGGGTCATGGTCATCACTATATTTCTATGGTACCGGGGATCACATCCATATGTCTTTTGTTTTACTAACACGGATTTTTGCGTATATTTGGATTGGCAGTTGCTTTACGTTTACCACGGATATCGATAAATTGCTAAAATCATTAGAACAAAATTTCCGCCTACCAAGTACTTTTGTGTATGGGGTTTTAGCCGCCTTTAATTTTCTTCCTCGGATTGCCCAAGAAGTTAAAATTATTCGCTTAGCTGCCCGCATGCGTGGTGAAATCCTCCACTTCTATTCACCGCAAATTTTCTTTAAAGCAATTTTAACTTCCCTCAACTGGTCAAATAATTTAGCCCAAGCCATGCGTTCACATGGTTTTGCTGAGGGAGCTACCCGTACCCACTATCATGTTATTAAGATTCCCATCTGGAACTGGTTTGTTGCGCTTGTCATTTTTATTGCTGTTCAAATCTTTTTATTCATGTCACCTTTTCATTAATTTGTTATAGTAGAGGTATACTATTCAAAATAAAGATATAGGCAGATGATTCCATGATAAAAGAAATTACACATTTTAATAAATTTAAATGGCTGCAAATATCTGATCCTACATCAGAAGAACGCACCGAATTGATTGAACAACACCACTTAACTAATGAATTACTATTCTATGCAACCGACCCGAATGAGAGTGCACGGATGGAATATGATATTCATAATGATACTAAATTAATGATTTTTGACGTGGTCACCCTTGATGGTTCACAAGCCGTCACTAGCCCGATTGGCATTATGTTTCGTGAAGGTTTTCTGTTCACTTTCACCCGGGAATCAACTGAATTCATCAATGATATTCTAATTAGTCCTGATAATAACCAAGTTGCTAAACCTGATGATCAAATCGAAGCCATCGACGTTGTTTTAAATGGTTTATATTCCTTAGTTACCGATTACGTAACGGCCTTAGTTGGCATTAATCGTCGCCGGAAAGGAATTCAAGAACGCCTTGCCCATGCGCGCCAACTTCAAAAAGAAATTAATGCGTTACTAGAACTGGAAACGAACTTAATTTATTACTTAAATTCCCTCCAATCTGATATCGTTTTATTAGAAAACCTCAAACGCCATGAAGCCCCACGCTTATCAATTCAACAGTCTGAACATATTGACGATATCTTAGTTGAATTACGCCAAGCAACCGATATGGCGACCATGGCCCAAGATGTCGTTACATCAGTTTCTGGTGCCTATTCAAACCTTGTTAATAATGATTTGAACTGGACGATGAAGCTATTAACTGTCTTTTCAATCTTATTAACCGTTCCCACGATTGTTTCTGGTTTTTGGGGTGAAAACGTCCCCTTACCCTTAATGAATAATAAGTATGGTTGGATTATTACCATTGGTATTATGATTGTTATTATGCTCATTTTCTCAATCTTCTTGTGGAAGGGTGGCTTATTTAGAAAATAAAGCATTTTACCACATTGGTTAGCCCCAATCTCTGAAAGGAATATGTATGCCACTGATTTTTGTAAGTATTGCTTTATTTGCAACACTATTCATCGACCATACGCTAAAAAACCAGCCTAATCACCATTTACGTATCTTAGCTGGTATTATCGAAATTATACTGGCCCTAGTGCTAGTAAGTCTGTTTTTCTGGCTAACAATGACCTTATTAACCAAATTAGCCGTCGGTACTTTTGCAATTGGTGTATTATTAACCGGCCTTTCGTACCTCCTTCCAAAACCAACATTTACAGATAAATAAAAAAAACGAGCAGATTTGCTCGTTTTTTTATTTATTTTATAATATATCGTCCAAATACAAACCAAAAAGATGGCTCGTTTCTTGATAACTATCAATCTGATAACCTGGCATCACCGTATCAAACACTTCATCTCTAAATTTTTCCATATTACCTAAATTAATAATCCCATTTAAAATGGCACTCTGAATCATAAAGGCATGAATGATACTTTCGACACTGATTGTTGGTACTTGGGCATTAATGCTTATCCCAATTCGTTTATGAACTTCATAAATACGTGCGCGGCCGCATTCCGTTTGTTGCGGATCAGCATGTGCTTCTAATGTAAATCGACGTAGTGAATTAAACCAAATAATAATTGCAAAGTCTTCAACCATTAACTTTGTCTGAATAAGGAAAAACGCTTTAACATCGGCTGCATTATTGAGAACCACTTTTTCAAGGGCCTTTTCAACAAGTTCCGAATAACGTAAATACCCACTCAAAGTAATGGCCATAAAAATATCTTCTTTACTTCTAAAATAATTAAAAATCGTTCCTTTAGCAACTTAGGCCCGTTGGGCAATCATTGTCATCGTAATATCAGCATATGGCATTTCAAAAATCAAATCATATGCGGCCTGACGAATTTGGGTAGCCCGCTTATTATCCCTATCATAGCTATTAAATTTTTCTGTTTCCACGGTGTATCCTCTTCTACAAACTTTTTTATATTAAAGTTGCAAAATTTTATCTAAATATAATCCAAACAAATTACAAACTTCGGTTTCAACGTCAATATGTGTTGATGCCATTTCAACTGATAAACTTTCTTCATTGAATTTATCCATATTAAGAAACGTTAGTATCCCATTCAAGATGGCCCCTTGGATAATAAAAGTATGCATTATCACTTCTGCATCTAGATCATCAATATTTACTAGCATTTTTTAACAATTCGTTGCAAAGTTTCATAAATTCGAATTCGTCCTTGCTCTGTTTGCATTTTGTCCGCGTGGGCTTCTAATGTGAAACGGCGCAATGAATGAATTAAAATAATCACACTAAAATCACGCGCCAACATTTCCGTTTCTTGTAACAAAAATACCTTTAAACCTTGTTTATCAGTAATGGTCATGTTACTTAAATCTGCTTCAACACGCTCACAATATGTTAAATAACCACTTAAATCAATAGCCATAAAAATATCTTCTTTGCTATTAAAATAGTTAAAAATAGTGCCTTTAGCAACTTGGGCTCGTTGGGCAATCATAGCCATCGTTATATCATCATACGGAACTTCCGTAATCAAGTCATAAGCCGCCTGGCGAATTTGAACAGCTCGCTTATTTTGTCGGTCATAACTATTAAAATTTTCCTTAACCACGCTAATGTCCTCTTTTAAAAAAACTATTACAGTACTAGTAATAGTAATTAATTTCACAGCACACGTCAATTAATTTAGATTAGCCCCTCAACAAAATATAATTATTCATTTATCGTGTATAAAAAAAATACACTAAATTAACTTTAATTTAGTGTATCAGATTATTGGAAGTATATATATATTTTATGTGCTTATTTCTCTAATTCTAAAATAGCATTGAAAACCTCTTGGGGTAATTCAATATCACTTTGAGCGGCTTGGCGTTTATTAACACTTTGACGGCGTAATAACGCTTGTTTCTTTGAAATACTTTTTTTATCACCACTTACCGCCGCATTTTTACGTAAAGGTGGTACATCAACGCGGGCAATGGCTTTTCCTTCAACAATGGCTTGTACTGGCATCGGATACAATTTACGTGGAATGACATTTTTAAGTTTATGCACTAATTCTTGCGTTACTTTAGCTGCATCATCACGGTGGACCACAAACGATAACGCATCTACTTTAGCGTAGTTAACATGTACTTCAATCTTAACAACATCGGTCAAATCGTACTCATCAAATTCCGTCATTAAGGTTGCATACCCGTGTGAGACTGATTTTAGTTGATTGAAAAAATCATACGCAATTTCAGCAAATGGAATCCGATATTCCAAGACAATTAATTCACCCTGGTTCGCCATATCAACTAACATCCCCTTATGTTGTTCGGCTAATTTCATGACACTTCCCAACACATCAGCTTGGATGGTAATGGTCGCCTTTGCAAATGGTTCTTCAACATAGTCAATTGTTTCAAAACTTGGGAAACGGATTGGATTATTAATTGCGACCGCTTCACTTTGGTTTTTTACATGCACATTATACGTTACATTAGGTGCTGTCGTTAATACGTCTAATCCATACTCGTTTTGCAACCGTTCACGAATAATTTGTAAATGAAAAATCCCTAAAAAGCCACACCGGAATCCCGCGCCTAAAGCATCTGAATTCTCCTGGTGATATTCAAACGACGTGTCGTTTAAGGCTAGTTTTTCAACCGCAAGCTGTAAATCATTAAAATTATCGCCTTTAGGATAAAAACCTGCAAAAACAACCGATTTAGCTGGTTCATAACCAGGAAGCGCCGTTGTGGTTGGCTTAGCAGTACTTGTTAATGTGTCACCAACCCGTAACGCATGCGGATCTTTTAACCCGGTAATTACGTACCCGACATCGCCGGCGACTAACTCTTTGGTTGCTACCCGTTGAGGTGTCAAAATCCCGACTTCATTTGGCTTAATGCGTTGCTGATTAGCCATCAAATGTAAGTCTTCGTTAGCTTTCAATTGTCCATCAATCACGCGGACATACGCAATAATCCCTTTAAAACTATCATATTGTGAATCAAATACCAACGCCTTTAATGGTGCTTGGCGATCACCTTGAGGGGCCGGGATTTCCGTATGAATGATTTCTAAAACATCATGGATATTTAGGCCTGTTTTCGCTGAAATTTTTAAAATTGGACCATCGGCAAATTCCGGTGCTAGACTAAGAATCTCTTGCTCTGTCCGTTCAACTTCAGCCGCCTGCGCATCAATTTTATTAATTACCGGAATGACTACTAAATTATTAGCTTTAGCTAGGCGAAAATTAGCGACGGTTTGGGCTTGTACCCCTTTGGTTGCATCTACTAACAATAACGCGCCGTCGCTAGCAGCTAAACTTTTAGACACTTCATACGTAAAATCAACGTGCCCTGGTGTATCAATAAAATTATATTCATATTCTTCGCCATTATCCGCTTGATAATAGTTACGCACCGTCCGAGATTTTACCGTGACACCATGGGCTTGTTCGACCGCTAAATCATCTAGTAACTGGGCTTGACTTTCCCGTTGACTAACGGTATTCGTTAACTCCATAATTCGATCTGCTAATGTTGATTTCCCATGATCAATATGGGCAATAATTGCAAAATTACGAATATTACTGATTTTCATTACTTTCCTCCATTAAAATTCCATCAATGTAATAACCTAAAATTTGACACGCTTCAGGAACTAACTTTATTTGAAAAATTGGCAAATTAGCATTCACGCCAACATGATTGAATTCATCCAAACCATCAAGATTCATCAAACCATTGATAATAGCACTTTGAATAACAAAAATATGACTGATTTTCATAGCATCTAGCTTGGGAACTTTAGTTGCTATCGCTTGCCCTAAGTGCTCATGAATTGTATGTAATTCTTGCCGACTATTTTCCGTCTGCTCTTGACTGGCGTGGACCTCTAATTGCGCTCCCCTTAGTGAATTTAATCGAATTAACGTAGCATGTTCGGTAATTAAGGTGTGTGTTTCTGCTAATAAAAATTCCTTTAATGCTGCCTTAGTTGTCACGTCACTAGCCTCCAAGCGCATTAGCACTTCTGCAAAGTACTTTTGGTAACCACCTAGGAGTAAGGCCATAAAAACATCTTCTTTTGTTTTAAAATAATTAAAAATAGTTCCTTTACCTACATGGGCGGTTTGCGCAATCATTGCAATTGAAATATTATCAAATGCTTGCTCAGTAAATAATTGCCATGCCGCATCTTTAATTTGTTGGGCTTTAGCATTTTTTTGATCATAACTTAATTTATTCACCATGTTGGTCTCCTTTTAAAACTGACCAGTGGTCATTTTTTAATATTTACATCATAGTTCATCGTAACCATATTTGTCAAATAGCAATTTAAGCAACAAAAAAGTGTATCTTCAGTAAAGTAGATTACTGAAGATACACTGCTAATTATTTATCATTTAATACTGAGCGTTTACGACCATATAAGAAGTAAATTACTAAACCAATGGCAAACCAAACAGCAAATCGAAGCCAAGTTTCCCAATTCAAACCAGCAATTAATACTAAACAGAAAATAATTGAGATGATTGGTGTTACAGGGGCTCCTGGTACTTTAAAGCCACGGTGTAAATCAGGTTCTTTTTTACGTAAGACCAAGACTCCTGCAGAAACTAAAACAAACGCTGATAACGTTCCGATGTTAACTAATTCAGATAATACATCCAAGTTAATTAATCCACCCGCAAAGGCCGTGATAATTCCAAAGAACCATGTTCCTTTAGCCGGAACTAAGAACTTTTGATCAACTTCCCCAAAGAATTTAGGGAATAAACCATCACGTGACATGGCATATGCAATCCGTGATTGCCCATATAAATCAACTAAGATAACCGTTGTCATCCCAACAATCGCACCAATACTTACAAACACAGCTAACCATAGTTGACCAGTTTGGTGTAGGACTGCTAACACAGGTGCATTTAAGTATTTAGCAAAGACATGATAATCAACAACCCCTGTCATTACTAACGTCATCAAAATGTACAAGATTGTTGAAATAACCAATGACCAGATAATTCCACGGGGCATTGTCTTACTTGGATTAATCGTTTCTTCAGCACTTGAAGAAATCGCATCAAATCCAATAAATGAGAAAAAGACAATTGATGCGGCTGGAATAATTCCCATTGCCGTTCCATGACTAAATTTATATACGCCATGTGGGGCAAAAGGTGTCCAATTAGAAACTTTGATAAACCAGAAGGTACATGCAATAAAGACTACAATTACCAAGACTTTAATAATAACCATAATGTCATTAACCCGCTTGGTATTGTTAATTCCTTTTGAGATAATCCACGTTACTAATAGCACAATACAAAAGGCTGGTAAATTAAAGTATGTGGTTACTCCCGGCGTTGTCCCCGCAGCGGCTGTTAATGCCGTTGGTATATGAATCCCAACATTATTTAATAAACTAACGAAGTACCCCGACCAACCAGCCGACACATTAGCTGCTCCTAGTGAAAACTCTAAGATCAAATCCCAACCAATCATAAATGCAATAACTTCACCAAAGGCGATATATGAATACGTATATGCGGAACCTGAAATTGGGGCAATTGATGCAAATTCAGCATAACATAACCCCGCAAAGCCACAACAAATGGCCGCCAATAAGAACGACAATGATAATGCTGGTCCAGCGGTTAAAGCCCCCTTACCAGTCAAAACAAAAATCCCGGTTCCGATGATATCACCGATTCCCAACAAGATTAAATCCCAAGTACGCAATGTCCGCTTCAAACGCGGCTGCGTTTTGAGTAAATCAGCGACCTTTTTTTTACGAAATATGTCCATCAAAAATTCTCCATTTCTTTAGCATAACTTTCAATAAAAATTATTAAATAATAAAAAACACTCACCGAATATCATAGCATTATTCTATTAGCTAGGTTAACATCTGTGGATATTTTTTCATCATATTATAATATTAACCTTAATATTTTAATCAAAAACTAAAAAAGCCGTGCCCACCGGCACGGCTTTTTCTATTTATTTGTATGGAGTTGCGAATTTCGATGACTGTAACCAAAGTAGACGGCTAATCCTAATGCTAACCAAATTAAGAATCGTAACCATGTTTGCCAGTTTAAACCACCAATTAATACAAAACAAAATACCATCGCAATAATTGGTGTGAACGGTGCTCCTGGTACTCGGAATCCACGGTGTAAATCTGGCTGCGTCTTTCGAAGAACCAAAATTCCAGCAGATACAAGCACAAAGGCTGACAATGTCCCGATGTTAACTAAATCTGACAAAATGTTCAAGTTAATAAATCCACCCGCAAAGGCTGTCAAAATTCCAAAGAACCAAGTACCTTTAAATGGTGTTTGATACTTTTCGTTCACATCACCGAAAAACTTAGGTAATAAACCATCACGAGCCATTGAATATGAAATCCGTGATTGTCCATATAAATCAACAAGAATAACTGTCGTCATTCCCAAGATGGCCCCTACACTAACAAGTGCCGCTAACCATCCTTGACCGGTATGGTGTAAAACCGCCAAAATTGGTTCGTTTAAGTAATTGGCAAACGCCGTGTACTTAACAACCCCTGTCATGATTAGTGTCATGATAATGTATAGGACTGTTGAAACAGCTAGTGAAATCAAAATTCCTCGTGGAATCGTCTTACTTGGATTAATCGTTTCTTCTGAACTAGAAGAAACAGCATCAAAACCAATAAATGAGAAAAAGACAATTGATGCAGCTGGAATAATCCCCATTGCCGTTCCATGATGGAATGTGTAGGCCCCAAATGGTGCAAATGGGTGCCAGTTAGCTGGCTTAATAAACCAGACTGTGCAGACAATAAATAGTACAATAACGGCTAATTTAATAAAAACCATCGTATCATTGACGTGCTTGGTGCTGTTAATTCCGATAGAAATAATTGCCGTAATTAGCAATACAATACAAAAAGCTGGTAAATTAAAAATCGTATGCACGCCGGGTGTTGTTCCTGCAGCGGCAGTTAATACGGTTGGTATATGAATCCCGATACTTTCTAATAAACTATTAAAGTATCCTGACCATCCTACCGAAACAGTGGCAGCCCCTAAAGCGTATTCTAACATTAGGTCCCAGCCAATAATAAAGGCTATCATTTCCCCAAAAGCAATATATGAATATGTGTAAGCTGATCCCGAAACGGGGGCAATTGATGCAAATTCAGCATAGCAAAGACCAGCGAATCCACAACAAATGGCAGCAATTAAAAATGAAAGTGACAAACCTGGTCCAGCAGTTAATGCCCCTTTACCAGTTAAGACAAAGATCCCGGTTCCAATAATGGCCCCAATTCCTAGAAATACTAAGTCCCATGTACGTAGTGTGCGTTTAAGTGGTGATTGGTTCTTTAAAATATCATCGACTGACTTTTTGCGCATTAGATCCATTAGCGTACCCTCCTTGGTAAATATTGTTAAACAAAATCAATTATATTAAACGAAACTAAATTTATTTAAGAGTTGCAACTATAATATCATTTTAAATTAAAATAGCGTGAGAATCTTTGCTCTTGTTAACAAATTCTTAAACTTTATCTTATATATATTATAAATAAATAATATACACAAGCCGGAAAACGTTTACGTTTCATTAAGTAATTAACCTTATCGATATAGAAAAAAGCAGCTTGACGTTTTACGTCAAACTGCTTTTTTGTTAAATACTACATAGTCTTTACGACCTAGTTAGCACGCTAATTATTTATGTGCACCACGGCGGTAACGATTTAAGAACAATGGTGACACTGCCTTATTTTCGTTAATCCGCATGATTGCATCTGCCAATAAGTCAGCTGCTGAAACTTGAACTAACTTACTAAATTTCTTTTCTTCTGGCAATTTGATTGAATCTGTCAAGATAACCTTCGTAAATACTGAGTTTTCAAGACGTTCAACCGCTGGGCCTGAAAGAACCGCATGAGTTGCCACAACATACACTTCAGATGCACCTTCGTCCATCACTTTTTGTGCACCTTGAGTAATCGTACCAGCCGTATCGATCATATCATCAATCATGATTGCACGCTTACCCTTAACATCCCCAATGATGTTCATAATCTTAGCGACATTAGCTTTTGGCCGCCGTTTATCAATAATGGCAATTGGGGCTTTTAACAATTCAGCTAATGCACGGGCCCGGGTCACTCCACCATGGTCCGGTGAAACAACAACTGTATTACCTTCTTCAGCAATACCAGAGCTAAGCAAGTAATCAGCTAATAAAGGGGCTCCCATCAAGTGATCCATTGGAATATCAAAGAATCCTTGAATTTGGGCAGCGTGTAAATCAAAGGCAATTACACGTGTTGCACCTGCTTTTTCAAGCATGTTAGCAACTAATTTAGCTGTGATTGGTTCGCGTGAACGGGCCTTACGATCTTGACGAGCATAACCATAATATGGCATCACAATATTGATACTTGCTGCACTTGCGCGCCGCAAAGCATCAATCATAATTAATAATTCAACTAAATTATCATTCACTGGTGCGGATGTTGATTGAATGATGTAGACGTTATCACCACGAATACTTTCATCAATATTGACACGAATTTCTCCATCACTAAAGCGATCGACCGTAACTTTACCTAATTCAACTCCGATAGATTCGGCAATTTTTTCAGCAAGTGGTTGATTGGCACTTAATGAAAACAGCTTAAATTTTGGGTCACTGTATGCTCTCATTTTGGTCCTCTACTTAATAAAATTTCTATAACGTTTTCTATACACAATTTTATTAGTTTTTGTTAATCTATTCAAGCAATTCTGGTTGTTTCTAACCAATTGTTCAGATTTATTCGTTTTCTTCTCACTTTAGCACGTAAAACAAAAACAAAAACTTACCGTTCAATAATTTTGTACGTAACTTTACCAGATCCTTGGACAGCAATTAAGCGTTGCCCGGCTGCTTCATCAAACCAACCAAGATCAATTTCTAAATGGTCACCGTGATCATCTACGTTTTTTATCGCTTGTTTTACAAAAACATGGACTAAATTAGCCATATCAATATAGTCATTTACTTTCTTAACGGCCGCCGATAAAGTATACCCATTATCCAAGAAATACTTAATCCCAGTTACACGAGCATATTCCCGAAAATGATACGAACGAGCAGCTTGATCATCCCCACGTTGCATTGATTGAATATAATTTTTTTGTTCCCAATAACGTAGTTGGCGGCTAGATACTCCAGTCATCGAACTTAATTCACCAATTCGAAAAACCATTCTTTCCGCACTAAAAATCTGGCGAAATAACTGATATTGTACTGGTTCCTTTTCCATGCGCTCACTCCGATTCTCTAAATATGATATGGTTTATTGTCATGTAAGTTGACAATAATGTCAAGTTAGAACAAATCGAGGAATCCATGCCATAACCGGGCAAAGAAGCCTAATTTTTCAACGGTCTGTTTAGCAACTGCCGGTCCAGCTTGTTCATCATGTTTACTCAAATAGGTAATATCATTCATCTTAATCGTACCGGCGGCCGCACCTTGTTTTAACGGTGCCGCTAAATCTTTATTCGGTGTAATTGAAACCTTTGGTGCCGTTTGGTCGATTGGTAACCAAACACCAATTGATTGTGCATTAGTAACTTGGGCTTGCTTAGTCTTACCGTTTTTAATATCGGTTGCCGCTTTTAATTGACCTTGTGGTACTTGGACAAAGTGAACTTTACTTAAAGTTTGATCAAGGAGTTTAATTGTTTGATAAAAACGAGTTGGATTGAAGCCATTAACAGGCCCCGTTCCATAAACAACGGTAATCAAACGGCGATTGTCATATGTTAAAGTCCCCACAAAATTCTGATGTGCCTTAGTTGATGTTCCGGTTTTTAAGCCATCAAAATGATACTGTGACTTAACTTTACCACCGGGTAATAAGGCATTCATTGATTCTACGTTGGTCCCATAGAAATTAGTCCGTGGTAGCGCCGTTGTTTGAATAACGTCTGGATAGTCATTAACTAAATGCGTAGCAATAATTGCCATATCTTTAGCACTCATCATATTTTCGGTATTGGGGTTATTCCCAACGGCATCACTATAAACTTGAGAATTCAACAACCCAGCAGCACTATTAATGGTCGCATCATTAATACCCCAGTCATTGAGCTGTTCTTGCATGTGGTCAATATAAGCGTGCTGGTTGCCGTTAATCGCATCTCCTAAGGCCATAGCAGCCGCATTAGCTGAACCAAGTAAGGCGGCTTGATAGAGCTTTTTAACACTATAGTGTCCGCCGACTTTAAGGGGCACGTTTGTTAATTCCGCTTCGGTACTAACTTTAGCAACGTTTCGTGAAATTTTAACTGGTGAATCCCAATTAAAAAGCTTATCTTTATTAATCGCTTGATTAACTAAATAAGCGGTCATTAATTTAGATGTTGAGGCGGCTGGTAACACCTTATCCATGTTTTGTTGGGCAATAATTTGGCCACTTTGCGCATCAACAACAATAGCAGCTTGGGCATCGATATTCGTATCTACCGGTGCGGCATGTACCATCGGACTACCTACTATTGTAATAACTGTAATCGTCAATACCCCAATCACAATTCCTTTAATCCGTTGACTCTGCTTGCGGACCTGTTTACTTTGCATTTAACTTCTCCATACTTCTTTGAATTATTGGTACCTGAACAATAAACTCCGTCTTGCTATCATCAGATGTTGCATAAATTGAGCCGTTATGGCCTTCCACAACACCTAAAGCAATCGCTAATCCTAATCCCGTACCACCCGTCTTAGTTGAGCGAGAGCCCTCCACGCGGTAAAAACGATCAAAAATATGTTCAACTGCCTCTGCTGGAATTTTTTTACCATCATTAATAACCCGCACTTCAACAAAATTTTTTTCTAAACGACTTACTAACTTAATATACGTCGCATTTGTACCATATTTAAGCGCATTTTGAATTAAATTCATAAATAAGCGGGCTATTTTATCTGGGTCAGCATCAATAATAATATCATCAGGAATTGATGCTGTCACTATACTTAAATTCTTATGTTGTGCTTCTAGTTCAAAACTAGCTGATAATTGCTTTAATAATTCACTTAAGTTTATTTTTTCAAAATTCAACCGTAAATCAAGTTGTTGCATTTGCGCAAATTCAAATAACTCTTCAACTAAGGATTTCATCTGGGTCGCTTTTGCATACGCCGTGTGCGTATATTTTTGCACGAGCTCTGGTGTTAACTTATCATATTCATTTTCAACCAATCCGAGGTAACCAATAATTGACGTTAATGGCGTCCGTAAATCGTGTGAAATATTAGTAATCATTTCATCTTTGGAGCGTTCAATCGCTAATTCATCTTCACGGGCTCGAATTTGTGCATCCACCATCGCATTAACACTATCAATAATCTCTTGTAAATTATTATTTAACTTAAAAGAGATGTGGTGTTTAAAGTTTCCCGCAGCAATATAGTGTAACTCGCTTAAAATATGATCCATTTGTAAAGCCCGATAGCGCCGGACTAATCGCCAAATTAAGACCCATAAATCCAAGCCCCCAATGATTAAGATTCCCAACCATTGATAGCTCCAAATCCGTAAATCTTCGGGCCCAAACGATAATCCACTTTTAATCTCAAAGATACCAATTTGGAAACTCTCATTTGTATGGACAACTTGATCAATAATTGTCAGCACACTCCAATCGAGCAACACTAAAATTCCAATTGTGATAATCCCTTCCCAAAAAAGAAGCCATTTTTCGCGACCAGTTAGTTTCATTTTCTTCAAATCTCCTCTAAACGATTTCATGGTACGAAAAAGGACTATGACATATCACTTAAAAACAGTTATGTCACAGTCCTTTTTGAAAACACCTTTAACAGGCTGCTTCAATCTTAACGGCGTTCAATTTTGTAACCCACACCCCAAACGGTTTGGATGACTTGATCGCCATTGGTTGCTTCTTCAATCTTATCACGCAAGTGTGATACGTGAACCATGACGGTCTTTGCAGACACAACTGATTCTTGTTGCCACACGCGTTCAAAAATATCATCGGCTGAAAATACACGGTTTGGGTGACTTGCAAGCAAGTACAAAATTCCAAATTCAAGTGCAGTTAACGCAATTCGTTCACCACTAACGGTTTTAACTTCGTGAGAGTCTTTATTGATAATCAATGAACCGACATTTAAAACATCCGGTGTGGCATCTTGAACACGATTGTCAGAACGACGCAATAATGACTTAACCCGCGCCATAATTTCAAGCGGGTTAAACGGCTTAGTCACATAATCATCAGCACCTGTGATTAAGCCTTGAATTTTATCCATATCTGATGTCTTAGCTGATAAGATTAGGACCGGCACTTGCGAATCCTTACGAATCTCTTTAACGACTTCTAAACCATTAACTTCTGGCATCATGATATCTAAAATTACTAACGCAATATCTGGGTTGGTGTGTAATTTTGATAGTGCTTCATGACCATCGTAAGCGATTACTGATTCGTAACCTTCGTTTTTAATATAAATTTCAAGCAATTCTGCAATTTCGTGATCGTCATCTGCAACAAGAATTTTTGTCATCGATCTCACCTCGTCCGATATATTTCAATATAGTTATTGTTATTTTTTAGGTGCTGGTCCACCGAAGAAACCACCAGTAATCCCTGTAATTCGGCGTTCATAGAGGAATCCTACAAAAGCTAATACGGCGATAATGATATATGCCCAGCCTGGTAAAATTGGGTTAACTGTGTGCGGAATAAATGATACTCCTAAGTAAATTAACATCCACGCAAGAATCGCTAAAATCATCGCAATTAAACGGTACCAAAATGGGCGCTTAGGCTTATTAGCACTTGGTAAGATTAAACCTTGGATATATGAAAAAATCAAACCACCAGTTGCGGCTGTAAGAATCAAACTTACCACCCCGTAAGGTGCTCCGTTCGTTTCTAACTTTGAACCATTGAAAAGCATAAAGAAACCAAAAACAGCCCCAAACATTGCTAAGAATAAAATCCCAGTATCCAAAGCATTTAACCAGTAACCAGCATCATTACCAGCTGCCGCTTGGCGTGGCTTTGGAGCAACTAATTGTGCCGCAGCAGCACTAGGTGTCCCATACAATTGCTTGGCTGTTGTGCCAGTTACTTGTGCTGCTAAAAGTTCGCTTTCAATTTTTGCTAATTCAGCGTTCAATTGATCTGCTTCCATTTTATCATGTAATTGCTTTTTAAGTTGGAACATGAAATCTTCGTTCCGTTTAGTTAACGTTTGCTTGGCTGCATGAGCAGTTGTCGCAACCGGTGTTTCTGTAGTTGCTGTAGCATCTTGATTAGCTACAGTTTCATTACTATTTTCTTCTACCATTGCACCTTATCCTATAATTGTATTGAATGAACATTAAATTAAAATTCATTATCCCTTAACATAAGGTTAAGGATTGGGAATTTCTTAAACATTAAACAAGAATTCGATAATATCACCATCTTGCACAACGTATTCTTTACCTTCAGAACGTCGTTTTCCTGCTTCACGAACCGCTTTAACAGAACCAAGTTGATCTAAATCATCAAAGGCAATTGTTTCAGCACGGATAAACCCACGTTCAAAATCAGAGTGAATTACACCAGCGGTTTGTGGGGCCTTCATACCGGCTTTAAATGTCCACGCACGAGTTTCCTTACCACCAGCCGTAAAGAATGTCCGTAGATCAAGTAAATGGTAAGCTGCCCGAATTAACTTGTTCAAACCAGGTTCAGTAACCCCGTTCATATCCAAGAATTCTTGCTTGTCTTCATCTTCTAATTCGGCAATTTCTTCTTCAGCACGCGCTGATAAGCCAATTACTTCGGCCCCTTCAGTAGCAGCAAAGTCTTGAATTAACTTAAAGTATTTTGAAGCAGTTGGATCAGCCATATCTTCTTCAGCCACGTTGGCAACATACAAGACGGGCTTTGAAGTTAATAAGAACAAGCCACGGACAACTTTTTGTTCTTCTTCATTAAATTCAATCGTCCGAACTGATTTACCAGCTTCAAGGACTGGCTTAATTTTTTGTAAGACTGCAAATTCAGCATTAGCTTCCTTATTGCTAGCTGTTTTCGCTGCTTTTTCAGTCTTTGCATAACGCTTATCAACAGCTTCTAAATCAGCCAAAATCAATTCTGTATTGATTGTTGCGATATCATCAATTGGATCAATTACCCCATTAACGTGCGTAATTTCATCATCATCAAAAGCCCGCACAACGTGCACAATGGCGTTAACTTGACGGATATTTTCAAGGAATTTGTTCCCCAAACCTTCCCCTTTTGATGCGCCTTTAACGATACCGGCAATATCTGTAAATTCAAAAGTTGTTGGCACAATCTTATCGGCTGGCTCAACTTCTTGAATCCGTGCTAAGCGTTCATCGGGAACTTCAACCATCCCAACGTTGGGTTCAATTGTCGCAAATGGATAGTTAGCCATTTCTGCCCCAGCTTTAGTAATTGCGTTAAATAGGGTTGATTTACCAACGTTAGGTAAACCAACGATTCCTGCTGTTAATGCCATATTTATCTCTTCTTTCTTATTATCTATGCTTCATCAGTCACGTGTGATTCTAACACGCGTTTAACACGGTGATTAAAATCATTGCGCGACATCATAATTTGGTGGCCACAATTGACACACTTAATTTTGATGTCGGCCCCTACGCGTAAAATCTCCCAAGCGTTTGTTTTACACGCATGCGGTTTTTTCATCTCAACAATATCAGTTACGTTATATTCCATGACATCACCTACTAATCAAGACTAATATTTAAAACATGTAAAATCCGACTCAAATCATCATCTGAAAGATAATTAATTTCAATTTTCCCTTTACCGTTTGTTTTGCTCTTCAATAATACTTTCGTCCCAAATTTTTCTTCTAATTGACCTTCTGCTGCTTTAATGAACTTGTTGCCGTCAGCTTTAGCTTTAGTCTTAGGCTTGGTTTCTTTTTCAGTGACAACAGACCCATTTAATTCACTAACAAGTTCTTCAAGTTGACGAACGGTAATCCCTTCTTCGATGACGCGTTTAGCAACCGTCGTAATCTGGTCTTTAGCCTTTAAGCCAAGTAAGGTCCGGGCTTGCCCCATTGAAAGTGAACCTTGTTCGACAAGGTCTTTAACACTCAATGGTAATGTCAATAAGCGTAAGTAGTTAGCAATAAATGGGCGTGACTTACCAAGTCGCTTCGCCAATTCACTTTGTGTGATGTTCAAGTTTTCCATTAAAGTATGGTATGCTTGCGCTTCTTCAATTGGTGACAAATCTTCACGTTGCAAGTTTTCAATCACGGCTACTTGCATCATTTGTTCGTTTGATAAGTCACGGACAATTGCTGGAATCGTATCTAATCCGGCCATTTTTGAAGCACGGAAACGACGTTCACCAGCAATAATTTCGTATTGCTTCACCGTCCGTTTAGGTTGACGGATAATAATTGGTTGGAAGACACCTTCATTTTTGATTGATGCGGCCAAATCTTCTAAGGCTGCTTGATCAAAATTTTTACGAGGTTGGAAAGGATTAGGAACAATCTCATCCAAATGAATTTTATGAACTTTTTCAGCGTTCAAGTCTTCGATGTCAATATCGATATTATTACTGCTAAGGAGGGCCCCCAAACCCTTACCTTCGCCTAAGATACTCTTCTTTTTAGAAATCGCCATGGGCCGCTAAGACCTCCTTTGCTAAAGCCGTATAAACTTCTGCACCACGTGAGCTTGGATCATAATCAGTGATTGCCAAACCATGAGCTGGCGCTTCACTTAGACGCACATTCCGTGGAATGATCGTCTTGTATACTTGGTCACCAAAGTAGTTTTTAACTTCAGCATTAACTTCTTGACCTAAATTAGTTCGCGCATCAAACATCGTCAACAAGACCCCTTCAATTTTCAAATCAGAATTAAAGTGACGTTGCACTAATTTAACCGTGTTAAGCAATTGTCCTAACCCTTCAAGCGCGTAATATTCACTTTGCACTGGAATCAAAATTGAATCCGCAGCCGTAAAGGCGTTGATGGTAATAATTCCTAATGAAGGTGGATTATCGATAATCATGTAGTCATATTGATCACGCAACTTATCTAAGGAATCTTTTAACCGCATTTCACGGGCCATTTGTGGGGCCAATTCAATCTCGGCCCCTGATAGTTGAATCGTGGCTGGAACGACATCCATCCCCTCGTGTGATGATTTTAAAATAGTGTCTTCAATTGGAACTTCATTTACTAACACATCGTAAATATCTTGTTCAATTTCCGCTTTTTCAATCCCAGTACCACTGGTTGCATTACCTTGCGCGTCAATATCAACGAGTAAGACACGCTTACCAGCTGATGCTAAGGCGGCTCCTAGATTTACACTAGTAGTCGTTTTACCCACGCCTCCTTTTTGATTTGCGATTGCAATTACATGTGCCATTTAAGCGTTCCTCTCTGTCTGGTTCTTATCAATTATTTTTAAAATGACATGATCATCAACCTCAAGTTGTTCCACAAGAACTCCTTGCTTAGCTAATCGTTGGATGCCTTGCGTTAGGAAATCACGTAACATTGCCTTTTGAGTTGGTAGATCAAGCTGGGTTTGGACTAATTTTCGAACTAGTTCTTCCGTTTGTTTAACGTTTAATTTATGCTTTAAAATTTTATTAACAACAGCGATCTGCTTGCGTTTTTCAAGCTTAAGAATCGTCCGGCCGTGTCGTTCTGTAATCTGATTATTTTGCAGTGCTGTTTTGGCAACATCACTTAACTTTAATAACCGTAATTTATTAGCTACGGTGGCTTGCGAGCAACCTAGACGCTTAGCTAAATTTGCTTGCGTAATATTGGTTGCTGCAATAATTTCTTGGTAAGCATTAGCCTCATCAATTACAGAAATTTGGGTATCCGTACTGATTTTTAATAACTGTTCAATGCGTATCTCAAGTTCATCATTTGAGATACTCTGTAAATCATTGTTCATATTACATGCCTTCCAAAAGATTTTATTCTCCTAGTGGTTCTTTATTGGGCGTCCCTGGTTTACGTGGGTACTTTTTAGGAGTTGGTTTGGTTTTTTGTACCACATCAATTTCACGTGGGTCACCATTTGGCAACGTAAAGGCGTGTGTTTCAAGAACTTGACCACCAAGGGTCTTTAACGCAAATTCAGCGTTAGCCAATTCGACTTGCGCACTTGAACCTTTCATTGCTAAAAGCACACCGTTAACTTTCATAAGTGGTAATGTTAATTCACTTAAAACGGTCATACGGGCGACGGCACGCGCCATAACGATATCGTATTTGGCTCGGTGTGGTGAGTTTTTGCCACCAAATGTTTCTGCACGATCATGGAAAAAAGCAACGTTAGTTAAATCAAGCGCACTAGCTAAATCATTAAGAAAGCCAATCCGTTTATTTAATGAATCCACGATGCTTACTTTTAATTGTGGGAAAGCAATTTTTAGTGGGAGTGATGGGAAGCCGGCACCGGCACCAACATCAATAATATCCAGTTCTTCAGTTTGGAGCGCTGGATAATAGATGGCTGCAGTAAGAGAGTCGTAGAAATGCTTCAGGTAGACTTCTTCTTTATCTGTAATGGCAGTCAAATTGAACTTTTCATTCGTTGCAACCAACAGTTCATAATACTTATCAAACTGTGCTAATTGCTCGGCTGACAGGTTAATGCCATGTTCAGCTAATGCTTGCACAAATTGTTCTTCATTCATTGGGTTTCCTCCAGCGTTCAGTTGAACGATTAATAATTCACATAAGATAATAATACCTTAAAATCCGCTAATTCTCAAAGTTTGTTTACATTTTTTAGGGAAATATACGGCCATTTTCAGGGTGCGTGAAACAGAGTGTGAAACGACACAGAGCACGATAATGCTCGGAAGATCGTGTGCACTAACAAAAACCACTAAAATACCGGTTCAGTATTTTAAGGACTTTACAATTAAGAACAACTACTTGACCATTTTGAACCATTTCACTTTTAGGCAACAAAAAAAGGTAACCACTAGATAAAACTAGTAGTTACCCTTTTGACATTAATTAATTAAAATTAAGCCTTGTTAACGTTAGCAGCTTGTGGGCCGCGGTCTGAACTTTCAACGTCGAAAGTTACAGCTTGACCTTCTTCAAGAGTCTTGAAGCCGTCACCTTGAATAGCTGAGAAGTGTACGAACACGTCGTCGCCGTTTTCACGAGTGATGAAGCCAAAACCTTTATCTGCGTTAAACCATTTAACAGTTCCTTGTTCCATGAGAGAAATCTCCTTTTGATACTACTACTGTAGTGAAATATTTGATATGTAACTTGATGGTGCCAGGAGATATTTCTCAATACTGATGAAACAAGACCTAATTAACCGAACCAAACTACAACTTGAATTATAACACGATTATAAAATAATTAAAAGTTTTTATTTATCGAATTTCGGAAGAAAATTCCAGGCATCAATTAAATTAACTAATATGACGAGTTATTTTTTAATAATTAAATTACTTTTCGAGTTTATTAACAACATCTGCAAACGCTTTTTGTTGGAACTCAGCGGTTGCTTGCTTGACAATGTTTGCTTGCGCACTTTGATCTGTCGCTAACGCGGGATTTGCCATGATAGCCGCTTTAACTTTGGCACCGATAAATTCTTTAGCAGCCATTGCTTGCGCTTGCTTTTGTGCTGGTGTCATTTCTTTTGTCACTTTAGCCAATTGCTTAGCATTAGTTGTACTAATTTTTAACCATGACTTAGGCAAGTTAAAGGTATTGTTACGTGATACGACCGTTTCATTGTCACCTAATCCAAAAAGAATTTTGTATAAAGTGTCTTTATATTCATAACGAATCGTTGTCACTTCTAAAGTGGCTTGCTTATCTGATGTAAAGAACACACAGTTAACAGTTTTTCCATCTGTTTGGGTGTGTGTCGGTTTACTGTCAGCATGTTTTTTGTAAATGTAGACATTTTCCTCAGTCCCTTTACCAACTTGTTGATATAAGAGTAAATCGGCTGGTGTCTTAGGAACAGCTGTAAAAATTTGGTGCGTTGTTACATGAGCCACTTTCCGCATACCGAAATGATATTTATCATTTTGGATCAAAAGCGTTAAGCTAGCGATTAATGCTACAAATGAAACTAATGAGGCAACAATCCGTAATGATTTTTTAGTAATCAAAACAAATGAGACGAAAAAGGCAACTACAAAAAGTGCAATAAGAACTAGAATCATACTTTTTTACCTCCTTCGATAATAACGGTATTTTTAGGTTTATCAGCAACAAACAACGCCACAATTAAACCAGCAATTGCAAAGCCCGTTGCAATCCAAAAAGCGGCATGGTAACCATTTAATGCTGCACTCAACGCTTGATTTTTGTATTCAAGCGGTGCATCTTTAAGGACTGATTTAGCGGGCATATTGTTCTTAATTACATTTGAAAGGACTGAAATCATAACGGCGGTTCCCATTGATGAGGCTACTTGACGGGTTGTGTTGTTGACCGCTGTACCATGCGCTACAAGAGATCCTGTTAAAGCTTGCATCCCAGAAGTAGTTGCCGGCATCATAACCATTGAAATGGCAAACATCCGTAATGAATAAAGGACAATCACATTAATAATTGGCGTATTTTCTGTTAAGAATGTAAATGGTAACGTTCCTAACGTCAAAATAATCATTCCGGCAATAATCAAGCGCTTGGCACCCATTTTATCGTAAATCCGACCAGTGATTGGTGACATAAATCCAATTAGTAAAGCCCCTGGTAACAATGTCAATCCAGCGTGAAATGGTGACATTCCACGGACCGTTTGTAGATATTGTGGGATTACCAATTCGGCTCCAATCATGGCAATCAAGACGATTGATGACAAGATTGTTGTTAGCGCAAATTGCTTAATTTGGAATACGTGCACTTGTAATAATGGTTTTTCACGAGTTAATTGACGGATAATGAAAAAGGCAATAAAGATTACCCCAATAAGCAATGGTAAGATAACGTATTTCACGTCCCCCCAACCTTGAGTACTTACTTCTGAGAATCCGTATAATAAGCTACCAAATCCAATTGTTGAAATAATAAATGACCAAAAATCAAGTGGTTCTTTTCCTGTATGGATAACAGGTTTCATGAAGAATAAACCAGCAATGATTACGACCAGAATAATCGGAATCATCACCCCGAAAAGGACTTGCCATTTGTAGTTATCAATAATCCAACCTGAGAGCGTTGGTCCAAGTGCAGGTGCTAAACCAATCACCAACCCAGCCATTCCCATGGCAGTTCCTCGCTTTTCAGCCGGAAAAATTGATAACATAATCACTTGGAGTAACGGCATCGTTACCCCCACTGCAACGGCTTGAATCAATCGGCCGGTTAAAAGTTGGGGAAAAGTGTGTGCCGTGGCTGAAATGGTTGTTCCAATTAAGAAAATAACCATTGAACCAAGGTAAAGCCACTTAGTATTGTAGCGGTGACTTAACCAAGCTGAAATAGGAATTAAAATCCCATTAACTAACATAAATCCTGTTGTGAGCCATTGCACTGTTCCTAATGATTCATCTAATGACTTCATCAAAGTTGGCAGCGCCGTAGCTAAGACAGTTTGATTTAATACGGTCACGAAGGTACCAATTAAGAGCACGGCTACTAATAAGCCGCGATTAAAAGGCTTTCCTTGTGCATCAACTGCTTCCATTCAAGTTCTCCTTTAAATTGTTTACTTAGGTGTGTTTTTATTACGATACGATAATATAGTTTAATGCTTCTAGTTTGCATTTGTCAACTTATTTGACAAAACTTTAATTATTAAATGTAAGTATGCATGTAACCTAGAAATCGTGCGGATCAAAGAAAAATCTTAAAATACGTACCTGGTATTTTGACGTTAGCCGAAACTAGCTGATCTTGCGAGCACATTGGACTGGGGGATACTCATCATCACACGCAAAAAAGACCAGACGAAAACTCGTCTGGTCTTTTCACTAAACAATTACATGTAAATGTTTCACACTCTTTATGCCGATTATGTCGTTATTTAGTCAGCGTAAAGCTGTGCTTGTTGAACGGTGGTATAAATATTAACCACAAAGTAAGAATCCCCGCCGTTGGGAGATTCTTACTAAAAATGGTACTTTAACAAAAGTTCCTAATCCAATTTCAGATTAGTACCAGTTGTGTGATTGCCAGAAGGCTTTGGCATTAGTCCATGAACCGTAACGTGATTGTACGTATTGGTTAGCAACACGTTCTTGGTTAGCTGGTGAGTAGTCACCACCAAGGTATGATGCACTAAGTTGGTACATACCAATGAATTGACCGTTACGAGCGTTGTAGTTGTTACCTGATTCGTGACTAGCAATCCATTGCTTTGCAGCTGCATCAGAACCGTTAGTAGTTTGTTGGGCTGCAGCTTGTTGTTGTGCTGCTTGTTGTTGAGCACGTTGAGCTGCTTGTTGTTGTGCTGCTTGTTGTTGTGCTGCTTGTTGTTGGGCACGTTGAGCTGCTTGTTGTTGAGCTACTTGGGCTGCTTGTTGTTGGGCTTGTTGGGCTGCTTGTTGTTGAGCTGCTTGAGCAGGTGCTTGTTGAGCAACTTGTTGTACTGGTGCTTGCTTAGCAACTGGTGCTTGTTGAGCAACTTGTTGTACTGGTGCTTGTTGAGCTTGTTGGGCTGCTGAAGGAATGTTCAACTTTTGGTTAACGAAGATCAAGTTAGCGTTAGACAATTTGTTAGCGTTAACGATTGCTTCGATAGTAGTGTTGTTTTCCAAAGCCAATTTTGAAACTGTGTCGCCTTGTTGAACAGTAATAACTGAATCGGCGTTAGCAACAACGCCAGTAGAAATCAATGCAGCAACTAAACCAGTACCAGTTAAAATCATTTTCTTAAGATTATTCATGTGTATATCTTCTCCTCTTAAATACAAGAAATGTTATTTGTCTATTTATTCGTTTTATATTATCTGGCCATCGATGTGACCCATCTTTTTTCATTGATAACTCGTTTGCTATCAATCAACAATCTATATACTACAGACAATTTATAACAGCCATATAGCTATAATGTAACAACACCCCTGTTTTTATGTCATATAAGCCCCTTTTTATGTAACATGGCTGTAATATAACTTTTTCTATCATGTTTAAAGCCTATCATAGCTGGTTCTAAGCAAAAAATGTATACCCCCTTAACTATCTCGGGAATTAAGCCATTTTTTTCGTAAAAAAAGTGAAAAAAAGCTTTTTTTTATTAATTTACAAAAAAAAAGCTGTAAAATTCAGTGAATTTTACAGCTTTGTGACTAATATTTCCGTAATGCAACTTGCGTAACAGAATGATTAGTCCCTTTTTCTATGATTATATCGGCTAATGAACGTGCCGGTAAAATACATTCTTTTAAATTACGTTCATTAACTGTCTGCCAGACTTCCGCAGCTAGCTTAGTTGCTGCGGAGCGATTACTAATAAATTTATGGTAATAACTAGTTGGCTCATGTTCAGCAGCATCAATTAAGCGTTCAAAGCGTTGCATAAACCAATTTTTGATTAACGCCGTTGGAGCATCAATATAAATCGTTAAATCCATTAAATCAATTGGGGCTAACGCTTGTCCATGCCGATGTAAAGCATTAACGCCTTCTAAAATAACAATATCAGGCTCATCAATCAATTGAACTTGATTGGGTAAGACATCGTAATACTCATGCGAATAGACCGGAACACTAATATCGGGGTGGCGTTCTTTGACCGCTTTTAAAAAAGTAATCATTGCTTCTATATTATATGATTCTGGAAACCCTTTCCGATCAGTTAAGTTTAGACTTGCCAAAATTTGGTTATTATATAGGAAGTTATCCGTTGTCACAATTTCAATTTTAGCTTCTGGTAATGCTTCAGCTAATAATTGTTTGATTGTTTTAGCTATCGTTGACTTACCTACAGCAACACTCCCGGTTAAACCAATAACAAACGGTTTGACTTTACCAGTTGGTTGCCCCAAAATATCTTGCCACATCATTTCAGCCGCATGGTTATGTTGCATTTTAGTAATCACCAATGGCACTAGGGCTTGATAATCCGCTTGTAAGGTCGCTGTCATAGGCAACTGCCAATCATGTAACGGAGCAAACTCAACCCCAATTGCTCGCCACGCTGCCGCGTTCAAGACATTATAGTTTACATTTGCCACTAGTTTATTCTACCTCGTATAAGTCCGTATTCACCCGATCAAGTAATGGTGTCACACTACCACAAGCTAAGAGGGTTAACTCATGCATCGCCCGTGACGCAATCGTGTAAATTAATTGCCGTTCACTTTCTGATGGATAATTAGCCGCCGAAACATCCCAAGCCACAACTGCATCAAATTCAAGCCCCTTAGCTAAATATGATGGCACAATGATTACACCTGGTACTAAACGTTGGTTTTCAGAACGAATCAACGTTGCTTTGACATTAGCTGCTTTCAAGACGGCATCCACAGCCAAACCTTCCGCTAACGTCTTTGTAATAATAGCCGTTGTTTCATGGGCTGCATTGTTGGTGGCAATCTGTTTTACTAAGCGGGCTTCCATTGCTGGCATTGTATCAAATTGCGCCAATACTGGTTTAGCACCATTCCGATTAAACGCAATAATTTGTTCCCCATTTACGAGTAACTCTTTTGAGAAGTCCGTAATTTGTTGAGTTGACCGGTATGTCTTCGTTAATTGCACAACACTTGTCTTTTCCGGATCAAACATCGCACCTAACTCATGTAACAGCGTTTTGGAATTTTCTTTCGTAAAGATTGCTTGGTTCAAATCACCAAGCATTGTGAATTTTGCTTTTGGAAAACTAAACTTCAAAAAGGCCAATTGGAAAGCTGAATAATCTTGAATTTCATCAATGAAGACAAAACGAATATCACGTTCACCACGTTTACCAGTAATTAAATCATATAAGTAGAGATAAGTTGAAACATCCGCTAAGGTCATTTGCTTAGTTTTGAATTCGGTAACCGTTCGAGCAACACTAGCTTCCCAATCTGCAGTTGAAATATCCCATTTACGTAAATCGGTCATTTTTGGTACATTTCGTAAAAAGGCCGCAAATTGCGCATTTACATTAATGAAACGGTTACGGTGAATAGCTGTTGCAATTGGCTTAAAGGCATTAACAACAATTTTACGTGCTAAGAAGTTATATTCCTTTTCTTCTGACGCAAATTCGCGGGGTTGGTCCCCAAATAATGAATCAATTTCGGTTTTAGTTAAGTTTTGAATTGCTTCTTCAACCCATTTTTCCTTCAATTCATTCCCAATGCGGCCATTTAACGATGATGTTAAGCGCTCTTTGGTTGCATCTAGACGTTGTCCCAACTTATATTGTTCATTGTAACCATAGTAAATTTTAGCCATGTGGTCTTTATCAAAGAACGGCTTGCCTTGGAAATTAATATCTTTGAAGCGTAAATTACCTTTATTAAGGGTTTTAGCATATTTTTCAACTAATTTGAAGAACGCTAAGCTCCCTTTAAAGCGGGTAATATTCTCGTTAGCCATATCGTTGTGTTCTTCAAAGCGTTCTTGTAATGTTTCAACTTGAATCTTCGGTAAGCGGCGCATCGCATATTGGTAATACGTCATTTGCACCATGTTTTGTTCCCCAAGTTCAGGTAGCACTTGATCAATATAGTCATTAAATAATTGGTTTGGACTAAATAAAACAACTTGGCCACTGTTTAAATTACCACGGTACCGGTATAGCAAGTACGCTACCCGTTGCAAGACGGCCGCTGTTTTACCTGAACCAGCCGCCCCTTGAACAAACAATAAGTCCGCACTCGTATTCCGGATAATTTTGTTTTGTTCCTTTTGAATTGTCGTCACAATACTCTTCATCTTCGTATCTGACTCACCACTCAAGGCATCAAGTAACATTTGGTCACCAACTGCTTCATCAGTATCAAAGATTGTTACGATGACCCCATCTTCAATCTGGAATTGGCGTTTCAATTGGACATTGACATTTTGTTTACCATCTGGGGTTGTGTATTCCACATTTCCCAGTCCACCATCATAATAAATTGATGAAATTGGAGCTCGCCAGTCGTAAATCAAAAAGTGATCAGGGGTATCTGAAAATGAACCTAAACCAATATAAATTGTTTCGGCTTTTTCTTCACCCTTTTCTTGAAAGTCAATTCGAGCAAAGTAAGGATTCACTTTTAATTTTTGTAATGTTTCTAAACGTTTTGTGGCGTTTTGAAAACTATTTTGGCGTTCAATCAACATTTGTTGTTGTTGGCGAACTGATAATGCGGTATCTAAAATATTTTCATAAGTACTCGTCTTAATCCGGACATCGCCCCATGATTTTTCAATATCAGCACGATCATTAGAAGTCCGATCAAGTTCTTGTTGCGTTTTTTGCTGGGCAATTTCTAGTTTTTCATTAACTTGGTCCAGGTAATTTTGTTCAAAGGTGTAGTTGGAATCTGTCATATATACTCTCGCTTTATTTTATATCTGGGCCCATCGGCCTAATAACATTTTTGCTACTACTTGGCTATCAATTATACGCTAGCCACCGCTTTAATGCCATCTTATGTTACTATATTAGTATCAAAGTCTTTAACTTTTCAAAAAGGAGTATTTAAAAATGCAACCAATCAATATTTACCTCGTACGTCATGGACAAACTTTCTTTAACAAATACGATCGTTTCCAAGGTTGGAGTGATATCGACCTTACGGAAAAAGGAATTGCCGATGGTCATCGAGCTGGTAACCTTTTAAAGGATATCCGTTTTGATGCTGCTTATTCAAGTGATCTCCCACGCGCTTTTAAAACAGCGACCTACATTCTTGAAGAAAATACGCAAACTGATATTGTCGCACCAACTCCTTTGAAGGCCTTCCGGGAACAATTCTTTGGTACATTTGAAGGTGTTAGCGGTCCTGATGCGGTCCTTGACATTGTTAAATGTGCACCTGCTAAAGCGGCACACATCACAACTTTCTCTGATTTATTAACGGCAATCGGGGCTGATGCAACCCTTGATGCAATTCACGCTGCTGATCCCGAACACGATGCCGAAGATTCTCAACATTTCTGGACCCGCATTGAAGCCGGCTTTGATCGTCTTCGCCAACTTCACCCTGATGGTGGCGATATTTTACTCGTTTCTCACGGGGCAACAATTCGTAGTATTGCTGGCCGTTTTGGTGACGCTGCTTTTGAAGGCCACGCACCAGCCAATGGTAGTATCACCAAATTAATTCTTACTGAAGATGCCATTAAAGTTGCTTACTACAGCGTTACTGACGAATTACCCGCTAACTAAAAAGGTAATAAGGTATATTTATGACAACAGAAGAAGCAAGCACATTACAACCCGTAATTATTGCTGGGCTTGATAATAACGATCCTAGCTTTGACTATTCTATGGAAGAACTCGCCAACTTAGTCTCTGCTAACAATATGATCGTTCAAGAAACCCTTACTCAAAAACTTGACCGTCCTAATGCTGGTACTTATTTTGGTAAAGGTAAAGTTGAAGAACTTGCACAATTAGTTGCAGAAACTGACATCAAATTTGTTATCACAAATGATGAATTGTCACCTTCACAAATTCGTAATATTGAAGCTGCCACAAAAGCAACGGTTGTTGACCGAACAGGGCTAATTTTAGATATTTTTGCTAATCGCGCCCGTTCTAAAGAAGCTAAGCTACAAGTGGCTATTGCCCGCTTGAAGTATCAATTACCACGTCTACGTACTAGTATGAACGTGCGGTTGGATCAACAAACTGGGGCAACTGGGAGTGGCTTTACAAGTCGGGGTTCCGGTGAATCAAAACTGGAAATGGACCGCCGGACAATTGAAAAAAACATTGCCCACTTAAAAGAAGAACTTGAAGCGATTAGTAAATCTGAAACAACTCGTCGGACCCAACGTGACAAAGCTGGAATTCCAACCGTTGCGTTAGTCGGCTATACTAACTCTGGTAAATCAACAACAATGAACGGTTTAGTCCGGATGTTTGGTGAAGGTGAAGATAAACAAGTCTTCGAAAAGAACATGCTTTTTGCAACTTTGGATACTTCCGTTCGTTCATTAACCTTACCCGATCAAAAGCAATTCTTATTGAGTGATACGGTTGGATTTGTTTCGAAGCTCCCTCACAACTTGGTGAGCGCCTTTCGGCAAACTTTGGCCGAAGCCGCTCAAGCTGACTTGTTAATCCAAGTTGTTGATTATTCTGATCCAAATCATAAAGAAATGATGGCAACAACTGAAAAGACCCTCCATGAAATCGGGGTTAAGGGCATTCCTATGGTTATTGGTTATAATAAAGCTGATAAAATGGATGATGTTATTTTCCCAAGTCGTGAAGGCGATAACTTAGTTTATTCTGCACGCGATGAAGCATCTCTGCTTACTTTAATTGATATTATTAAAGAAAAGATTTTCACCGATTATGAAATTCATGACTTACTAATTCCGTTTAGTGATGGTCAAGTAGTTACATATTTGAATGAAAACGCCCACATTTTAACTACTGAATATACTGAAAATGGGACCCTCCTCAACGTGGAACTGCACACAGCTGATGCGGCCCGTTTCAGTAAATACTTTGCTGATTAGGCAATAAAAAACGAAGTCAATGGACTTCGTTTTTTTATTTTTGCAGCACTATATTAGACATATCAGGTACAATAGCTTACAATTGTACCTTAACTACTTAAACTAAACTTATTTAAAGGAGACTTTATCAATGACGCAACAAGAACAAATGTTGACAGGTCAAATTTACGACTCTGGTGATGCTACCTTATTAGCATTACGGCAAAAAGCCCGCAAACTCAGCCAAGATTATAATAATTTGGCTGATGGCGATCCCAAACGGGCAAGTATTATCGCCGACCTAATTCCCAATATGGGGACTGAATGTGAAATTCAAGGACCCATCGCTTGGGATTATGGTCGCTTTACAACAATCGGTAACCAAGTTTTTATTAACTATAATTTTACCGCCCTTGACTGTGCCCCAATTACAATTGGTGATAACGTTTTGATTGGCCCTAATGTTTCATTACTAACACCAATGCACCCTCTTCGGTATCAACAACGTAATATTCAGGCGCGCCCTGATGGCAGTCTCTACAGTCTTGAGTATGCTAAACCAATTACGATTGAGAAAAATTGTTGGTTAGCTGGTAATGTTACCGTCATTGGTGGGATAACCATCGGTGAAGGTTCTGTTATCGGGGCCGGCAGTGTCGTCACCCGTGATATTCCCGCTAATTCATTAGCCGTTGGGAACCCTTGTCGTGTCATTCGAGAAATTACCGCAGATGACGATTTGGAAATGCCTGAAATTTTCTAATTACAAACCAAAAAAGCCGTTCGCTAATGCGAACGGCTTTTTCATATTTACTATTAGTAACAGCAGAGTTAATCGGCAGTAGATTACTTCTTAAGAGCTGACCATTTCCAATCAGTAAATTCTGGAATATCGATACCTTCGTTACGAGTAACTTCGAAGTGGCGAGCCAAGATAGCGTCCATTTCAGCAGTAATTTCAGCGATCTTATCAGCAGCAACAACACCTTCAAGCTTAGTAAGGGCATCCTTAACTTGGTTGAAACGGTCGATTTGTGAGTAAACACGCATGTCGTAAGTAGTAGTGATATCACCTTCTTCACGGTAACCGTGAACATCAAGGTTGTGGTTGTGACGGTCGAAGAATACGTCCTTAACAAGGTCTTCGTAACCGTGGAATGCGAATACAACTGGCTTATCAGTAGTGAAGATAGCGTCGAATTCAGCATCTGAGATTGCACGTGGGTCTTGCTTCTTAAGACGTAAGAAGTCAACAACGTTCACGTAACGAATCTTCAATTCAGGAAGCTTTTGGTTAAGTAACCAAACAGCAGCCAATGCTTCGATAGTTGGTTCAGTACCAGCTGAAGCAAATACGATATCTGGAGTTTCGTCAGCAGATACAGTAGAAGCCCAGTCGATAACCTTAAGACCATCTTCAACTAATTCAGTTGCTTCGTCAATAGTAAACCATTGTTGACGTGGTTGCTTAGAAGCAACGATCAAGTTGATAGTTTGGTTCAAGCGCAATGACTTGTCGGCAACGGCTAACAATGAGTTACCATCGGCAGGCAAGAATTCACGGATGTACTTAGTCTTCTTTTCAGCCAAGTGAGTCAATAGACCTGGATCTTGGTGAGTGTAACCGTTGTGGTCTTGTTGGAAAGCAGTTGAAGTTGCGATCAAGTTCAATGAAGGGTACTTGTTACGCCACTTGATTTCGTCTGCTTGACGGTACCACTTGAAGATTTGAGTAATCATTGAGTCAACAACACGCAAGAATGATTCGTATGATGCGAAGAATCCGCGACGACCAGTCAATGTGTATGCTTCTAACCAACCTTCAGCTTGGTGTTCTGAAAGTTGTGAATCAATGATACGACCTGAAGCAGCAACCTTTTCGTCGTTACCTTCACGTACGTCTTCCATCCATTGACGGTCAGTAACGCTAAATAAGTCCCAAAGACGGTTTGACATAGTTTCGTCAGGTCCGAAGAAACGGAAGTCTTCCATGTTTTGTAATGTAACGTCCTTCAAGTAAGTTGAAAGAACGAACATATCCATGTTACGGTTACCGTCAGCAAGTTCAGTACCACGAGTTTCTTCAGTGATTTCGTTAGCGTAATCACGGAAGTTAGGTAAGTTCAATTGCTTAGGTTCTTCACCGCGGGCAACACCACCGTTAGCAATTGGGTTCATTGACATACGCTTGTCACCCTTAGGTGCAAGGTCGATCAAGAATTGCTTAGGAGTACCATCTTCGTTGAACAATTCAGTTGGACGGTATGAATCCATCCAAGCAACGAATGCATCAAGATCTTCGTTGAAGTTCTTGTCTTTTGATGAGAATTCCAATGGAACTTGGTGTGAACGGAATGAATCTTCAACTGGAAGACCCTTTTCGTTGTGAGTAGGACCACCCCAACCCTTTGGAAGACGTGCAATGATAACTGGCCAGAATGGTACTTCACCATCTTGGTAGCGACCGTTTTCACGAGCATCTTTTTGGATTGCTTGGATGTCTGCGATTGCTTCGTCGAATACTTTAGCAGCCAACTTGTGGTATGCCATGTAATCGTGGATGTCGTCGTTTTCGATGAAACGTGGTGACCATCCGAAACCTTCGAAGTACTTAGTCAATTGTTCATCTGAGTAACGTGACAAGATAGTTGGGTTTGAAATCTTGAAACCGTTAAGGTCAAGAATTGGCAATACCGCACCATCAGTCTTAGGGTTGATGAACTTGTTTGATTGCCATGCAGCCATAAGTGGACCAGTTTCTGATTCACCATCACCGACAACAACGAAACCAATTTGGTCTGGGTTATCCAAGATAGCACCCACACCGTGTGAAAGTGAGTAACCAAGTTCTCCACCTTCGTGAAGTGAACCTGGAGTTTGTGCAGTTGCGTGAGAACCAACACCACCTGGGAATGAGAAGCTCTTGTAAAGCTTGTTCAAACCAGCAAGGTCGCGAGTGATTTCTGGATAATCTTCAGTGTATGAACCGTCAATCCATGAGTTAGAGAACATAACTTGACCGGCGTGACCAGGTCCTTCAACATAAAACATGTTCAAGTCGTACTTGTTGATCAAACGTGATGCGTGTGCATACAAGAAAGTTTGACCTGAAACAGTACCCCAGTGTCCGATTGGTTTTGCCTTAACATCAGCTTGAGTAAGTGGAGTGTTAGTAACTGAGAACAATGCGTTGTCCTTCAAGAAGATAACACCAGCTGAGATGTAAGTAGTTGCACGCCACCAGGCGTCAACTTGTTCCAAATATTCTAATGAATCGTAATCTACTGCCATTTGGAATAGCTCTCCTTATTAATTGGTTTTAAATTAGTTTAAAAACATGACACAATCGTCGATGTTTACAATTATTATTGTAGCTAAAATATTTAAAAAGTCAACTAATTAATCAATTGGTGCGGTCCAATTACTTAACGACCAAAAATCAACCCAATTGAGTAATTAACTTCTTATATACTACATGTCAAGTTTAACGTGTTTTAGGTGATATGGCTATTAATTTAATTGTAAAAAAAGTGTATTGAATGCTAGCGTGTGCCAAGTCGTTATCCTTTAAAATCCATTTAGATGGCGGACAAAATTTTCCAGATAACTAAAAAACGCCTTCGATACATAGACCATATCTAAGGCGTTTTTGATTAATATTCAGTTTTTATATCGCTTAGGGCCCTAATAGAAGTATCCTAAGTCGCTTTCCATCGTTGGATACGTCATAATCTGCTTAGTAACATCGTCTGCCGTTGTCTCGCTATTAACCGCAGTCACAAACATATTAATAATTTCATCAGCTTGTTCTGAAATTAAACTAGCCCCAACGATTTTGCCATCATGCTTAATCACGCGTGCGGATGCTTGGTCATTTAAACGCATGTAATTAAACCAACTACTTAAATCATAATCCGTTACGTCATAGCCTTTAATTTTGGCTTCAGCCGTGCTTACTCCAACTTGGGCAATTCTTGGATGTCCATATACCGCTGAAGAAATTACCGGATAATTAATCTCAGCAGCTGTTTGGCCATTGAGAAAATCAACTAAATAGCGTGCTTCATAGCCGGCCACCGGTGTTAAATTAGGCGTCCCAGAATTTGCTACATCCCCAGCTGCAAAAATATTCGGATTCGTTGTTTGTAAGTGGCCATTTACTTTAATGCCCTGAGAATCAAATTCAACTCCCGCAGTTGCCAAATCAAGGCCTTCAACAGCCGCATGTCGACCTGTGGCCGCAATAACTTTATCCGTCAAGAAAGTCCGGCCGTCAGTCGTTGTTACTAAAATTCGGTCAGCTTGCTTCTTTAATGAAGCTACTTCGGTATCAAATTGAAAATCAACGCCTTGGGCCGTCATTTCAGGCACAAGCTTATCAACTAACCATGGTTCAAATCCCCGTAAAAGGTGTTGATTGTGTTGCAATAAATGCACTTGAGCGCCGGCCAATTGAGCAATACTTGCAAATTCAACCGCAATATAGCCACCACCAACTATTGTTATATCGGCTGGCAACGTTGGCATGTTCAAAAAATCCTCCGACGTCTCGGCTAATTGAGCCCCAGTGAAGGTTGGTCGGGTTGGCCGTTTACCGGTTGCAAGCACCCAAGTATTTGCTTGAATTTGCGTTCCATCAGGTAAGACAACTGTATCCGCATTAATAAACCGTGGTATCGCATGATAAGTAGCAATATCATCACCGGTTAAGCCAGCTAATGTTCGGACCGGATGAGCATCGACATATTTTTGCTTTTTAGCCATCACCGCTGGCCAATCTATCTTTAATTGTCCTGGGACTTCCTTTTGAAATAATTGGGCTTGCCGTAAAACATCAATACTATTAACGATTATTTTTTTCGGATCACATCCCATATTGGCACATGTCCCACCCCAGATATAATCTTCAAAAATGGCCACGCTTTTACCAGCCGTACGCATGCCATAGGCCACTGTTGTTCCAGCCGAACCTGATCCAATAATGCCAACATCATATTTAAGCATCGTATACTCCTCTCCCATCCAAACTAAACTCAATTCGCTTTTCAAGAACTTATTTTACTCGTGGTTCCCCATCAGGTCCCTTCGACCATTGATAATAAGCGTAAACTGCATTAAATAGTAAGGCAAATTGTAACGCCACTTGTGAGACATTGTCCCCAAGTGAACCTAAGCCTGTTTGCCCATTAAATGTGCGTAAAGCTAAAATAGTCCAATAAATTGACCCTGCTCCATTGACAACAATCCATAACGCCCAATTTTCTTGGAATTTAAAAATGAACAATACTTGGGCAATGAAACTCACCACAAAATTAATTGAATCCAAGTATGGTAATTGGCCATGTAGATGGGCTAAAACAACCCAGCCGGCAATCCAGGCCAACACCGAAATTCCGGCAATCACCCCGCGCATTGCGCTACTAAAATAACGGATTTTGTGATTAATAATCCAAAAATACCAGCCAACCGGTTGCGAAAGCACATAGAAAATATCAATCGCAAAAGAACCATAAGCATGGGTTGTCAGCGCAATATAGCCCATCGCAATGTATTGCAAAACCCCGAAAACAAAGGTTACATTACGATTTTTCATTCCATATACCAGACACAACACACCAAAGACTCCTGAAGCAATCCCCATTAAAGAACTTGGAATCCATAAGTACGCTGCAAATTGTAGTAGCACTAAGCAAATAGTATAAAAAATTTCAAATGGCTTCCAATTAGTAAACAGTTGCGTGTACCACCATCCATGATGACCACTACTACCAACAGCCCCACTATCTGTCTGTAATTTCCTCATCACATCATCCCCTCTAAATGTAAAATTTAAACTTGTAGCTTAATTTTACCACCACTTAATTTTTTTCATGCCTTTGTGAACTTGTACTAATACCTCGCCTATATTCACCATATTACAAACGACATAGATTCAGACTTCAAAAACAGATCTAACATCCAAACCAAAAAACCTGACCGAATTTTTTATCCAGTCAGGTTTTGCTAATTTTATCCTATCTATGAACCATCTTTAGTCACACACTTATTTACGGCATCTTAAAGCGGATCGTTATTAACCTAACCAGTACCCACTTGCAATAGTATCTAGTAATGTAACCAATTGGCGGGTTTCTGCAACGTCATGGACCCGTAAAATTCGGCCCCCACGAACATACATTAGCGCTTCAGCAACCAGTGTCATTGGTAAGCGGTCTTCTTTAGCTAACCCCAGTAAATTACCCAAGTAGCCTTTCCGTGATATTGCAATCATCATTGGTCGTTTAAAATCGTTAAATGCATCGACATTTAACATCATGCCATAATCTTGCACGCCATGGGGAACTTTTGAATAACCGATTCCTTGGTCTAATGCAATCCGTTCATACGCAATGCCGGCGTTCGTTAATAAGGCCAAATTATCAGCAAAGGCTGCGTGCATTTCGGGTGTTAATTCAGTAATATCTTTGTTACGTGCATTCAACATCGTCAAGAGACCGACATTACTATTAGCCAATAACGTTAATTTAGCCGGATCGTCTTCAAAACTATTAACATCATTAATAATATCGACCCCCGCCGCAATGGCTGCTTCCATGACCGGCAACTTATATGTATCAATGGCAATTACAACATCTGGGTACCGCTGCCGAATCGCTTTAATATATGGAATTGTCCGTTCAATTTCCACTTCTGGTGTCACTTCGGCATAGCCTGGCCGGGTCGTTTGACCATTAACTTCAATGACATCTGCCCCCGCAGCCACCATTTCAGCAACATGTTCGAGTACAGCTGCTTCAGTCTGGTACTTACCACCATCAAAAAATGAATCCGGTGTGATATTCATAATCGCATAAATCAACGCCTTATTACTTAAATCAAACCGGCGATTTTTGACTTGCCAGATTAAGGCAAATTGTTCATTAATTAAGCTAAGCTGTGTGGTAATTTCAGGATCAGCACCAAACCACCCATCCCAATTATTAGTTAATAATCGTAACGCCGGTAAGGTCAATAATACTTGGGCGTGGGTATCTTCAGCAAACCACAAGCCATCTAATTGCGCTACTCGATGCGCTAGCTTATTTAAGCTATCAGGCTTCATTTCACTAAACTCAAGGGCAATTAAGCGCTGTTTTTTGATTATTTGTAACAAAGATTTGCTTGTAAAATCATTACGTTGCGTTAATAAGGTGGTAATATCTTGTACAACTGCCATTTATTGATCACTCTCCATTAATAATTTTTGTTGTAAGGCTCTTGCAGCTTGGCCGCGATGTGTTTGCGGTAATCGACGAGCAGTGGGCATTTCAGCGAATGTTTGCGCTTGCGCAACTGGTTGAAAAAGCTTATCAAAACCCGTTGAAAGTTGGCCTCGCGGAGTTGTTACAATCTGGCCACTAACAACCCCCATACTGGTTATCGTTGCCATATTAGGACGCGCAGCCGCCAGCCAAGTAACCATTTGGGCATCACGGTGTGTTACGTTAGCTAAACGGGCCAACACCGCATCATTCATACTCAATCGACTGGTTTGCAAATCTCGGTTGGTCGTCACCCCAAGTTGGTCGGTTAACGCTACTAATTCTAGGCCACTATCATCGGCAATGACTGGCTGTTGTAACAAATTAGCTAAAAATTCAGCTTTAGCTTGGGCGTTAGCTTGATAACTGATTGTGCCTTCCGTTGGAAAGGTAACTGGGGCAAATTTAGTTGTATAACCAACCGCCGTAATCCCAGCCATTGCTAAACAAGCCTGTAAATCAGCTGTCTTATACGGGTTATTTGATGCAATTAACCATGTCGTCATTATTTCACAGTCCGTTGGAGAAATTCTCGCTTCAATTCTTTATCGTCAGTAAATGAACCTAAGTAATAACTCGTATCAGTCATCACACCTGGTTTTTCAACCCCCCGCATTTCAACTCACATATGCCGGGCTGAAATTGATACCGCTACCCCACGGGGATCAAGAATCCGCGTCAATTCACGCGCAATGTTGACCGTCATCCGTTCTTGAACATTGGGCCGCTTTGCACAATAATCCACCAAGCGCGGAATTTTACTCAAACCAATCACGTGGTTGTCACCTGGAACATAGGCTACATCAACCGTGCCATAAAACGGTAACAAATGATGCTCACACATTGAGTAAAATGGGATATCTTTTAACAAGACCATTTCCGTTGTTTCATCCACCGGAAAGACTTTATAGTTATCAAATTCAGGGGCCGTAACTGATGCAAAAACTTCACCATACATCTTAGCCACACGGGCGGGGGTTTCTTGTAATCCTTCCCGTTCCGGATCCTCACCAATCGCTTCTAAAATCATCTTTACTGCATTTTGTATCTTTTCTTGGTTTTTTGTATCAATCATTAGTAATAACCAACTCTCCTACTTTATTAATCCAACTTTTATCAAGCTGCTGCTCAAGGGCTGCTTCAACTTGTGCTAAAACAAGCGGATCATTTTGGGCAATTTCTTGTACTGGTAATAAAACAAAATTACGTTCCGCCGCATGCGGATGCGGCACTTGTAAATCTGGTAAATCAAGGACACGTGCCCCCCAGTAGACAATATCTAAATCAATTGTGCGTGGGCCCCAGTGAATCAACCGTTCACGATGTAAAGTTTGTTCAACATTATGTAAGGCCGCTAACAAAGCCAGTGGTGTTAAAGTGGTGGTCACGGCCACGGCAATATTGTTGAAATTAGCCTGATCACGGTTCCCCCAAGGCTCTGTTTCATAAATTGCGGACACTGCCGTAATTTGAATATCAGGATGTGCTTGTAAAGCCAATACCGCCGCCTTTAAATTGGCCACGCTATCACCAATATTACCCCCAATACTAAGATATACGTGTTCAGTCATTTTGCGTACCTGACACTTCAATCTCAACATCATCAAAAATGCCCGGCATTGGTACACTAAACTTGCGAATTTTTAACGTGATTTGTGGTGCGGTGGGATAGTTATGTAATAACGTAGCTAGTAATTCATTAGCTAATGATTCAATTAATTGATATGCATGCGTGTGGACAAATTTATCAATATCCGCCCGCACATCCGCATAACTAATTGTTGTTGCTAAATCGTCATTATGCACCGCTGTTTCAATTGGATAATTTAACTCAACGTCAATCGCAATTTGTTGTCCATTTTTGCGTTCTTCAGGCAACACCCCATTAAAAGTATGAAAACGTAGATTGTGAATTCGAATAGCACCCATTTGTGTAGCCTCCAATTTTTTATTAGTCTATAAGTTTAAATTATACCAAAATTACCGTCTTTTAATAATTACAACCGGATAAATTTTACTATTTCTAGGCAAAAAGTTCGTATCTTGTGTAAAAAAACTACCCTTGAAAAGATTACACCTTTCAAGGGTAGTTTCGCATTTTTATTTTAAGAAGCGGTGCTTAATTTAGACCTTACTTGGTGAGAATCTGGCAAAATTCAATCACTTCATGGTTTGGTCCTAAAATATTGAAGTACTTAATACCGTGAGCCCAAAATGAAGGAATACTTTGAACCTCATGGTCAATCAATTCAAGACCTTGTGCTTGAGCAGCCGCAAAAGTTGCTTCAATGTTAGTTGTATCAAGGGAAAGGTGATTAATTGCGCCGTTTGTCTTAGTAACAGCATCCCCAGTCCATGATTCAATCACGACATTGTCTAATTTCATAAAGACACATTGATTTTCACCATTAGGGAACAAACCCGCTTGTGTAAAGCCTAATGATTCATAAAAGGCAATCGTACCTGCTAAATCATCGGTAGGGATTCCAATGTGTTGAATTCCAGTTACATATTCATTAATTGCCATGTCCTTATTCCTACTTTCCATTACTTAATTAGTTTCAATTGCTTGGTGTTTAAGGGTTGGAAAGACCCATTTATCAGCAAATCCGGTAATCCCCCCTTGGAACAGAAAGGCAAAAATGGTGCCTAAACCAAAGTTTGTAAATGAGCGCGTAATTACTAATGCAATTACGGCCAAAATTGTTGGTGGAATGTATGACGCCCACATTGCTTGTGCAGCGTGACCACCAAAATACTTAAAGCGTAAAATTTGCATCAAATCATCAGCGGGGTGCAATACCAGATTAACCCGTTGATAAATCGAAATTGCCACACCGATACATCCAACACCCACGAAATTCAAGATGATATACAAGGCAATCATCCCTGGCGTACGAGCTTCAGGCAAGCCAGCAAATACTTGGGGATATGCTCCCAAGAAAAAATCAGAGAAGAATTGAATCAAAGCCGAGAAAGGCAACATGAAGGCAATATTTCCTAAGGCTTTCTTCCATGAGAAGTGCCCCATTAAAATCGCATTCAAAATAATCGTCAAAATCCCTACTGATAAGAATGCCCAAAACAAATTAAAGTTAATTGCATTGGCAAAGTTTGCCGTTGCCGCAGTCCAATACGCTGACCCAAGAAATCCCGGGTGAATTTTTGTACTAGTTACTAGCGTTAACACATTACCGACGGAATTGATCACTAATGAAATTACAAAAAAGGCTAATGATTTCGCCATCGATATTGTCCGTGGTGTCGTTGTCATGTGCTTAGTTGCTGTATGATTGATATCCATTATTCACCTACTTTAACAACTGCTTTACTTACCCCTTTAATTTCACCTTCCAAGTATTGCGTTACTTCCGCTAATGTTGGTTCGTGACTGATTAATGGTAAAACATCTAATTTACCAGTAGCCAATAAGGCAATTGAGTCCTCAAAGGTATCTGGATTAATAAATGAACCTTGAATAGTTAATTGTTTTTGGAAGACTTCATAAGTATTCATCTTAAATGTTTGGTCTGGTTTACCAACCCCAAACATCAACACTTGAGCACCTTTAACAGTTGCTTCAATGGCTTGTTCTTGGGTTTGAGGTAAACCAACCGCTTCAATGACAATGTCATATTCAGCAGGAATACTTTCTTTGGTGGTGTTAATTGTCTTGTTAACACCAAAGTGTTCCTTATTAAAAGCTAACTTATCATCAAAAATACCTGCTAAATCAACACTTGCCACCCCATAGGCTTGTAAGATTTGTACAAATAATTGGCCCATAAAGCCATCCCCAATTACCAATGCTTTTTGCGATTGGTTTAGTTTCAACATTTTAATTCCGTGAACAGCACATGAAATAGGTTCAATGGCTGCTGCTGCTTTCAAATCAACATTTGCCGGAACAGTGTAAACTTGAGCTGCAGGTGCGGTAAAGAATTCTTCCAAGCCCCCATTACGAGTTACCCCAACAGCTGATAAGTTGTCACAAAGTTCCTTACGACCTGTCCGGCAGTATTCACATTGGCCACAATAAATATTAGGGTCAACACTAACATGATCGCCTACCTTAACATTGGTAACTCCTTCACCAATTGCCGCCACAATCCCTGAGTTTTCGTGTCCCAAGACGATTGGTGGTACGGCCGGTGCTGAACCAGGTAGGCCATTATATAGTGCATGGTCAGTTCCGCAAATCCCAGCATACTTAGTTTCAACTAAAACTTCACCAGCTTGTGGTGTTGGTTTTGTAACTTCTTGAATTTCCATCTTCTTGATATCTGTTAATACTAAAGCTTTCATTTTGTACTCTCCCATAATTTTTTATTGTTAGACAACATTTAAAACATGCGGTTTTAAAGGGTTATTCTTGGTATTCCTTAAGGGCCAAAGCGTAGTCCCCGAAGGTTGCTGAACCATTTGACTTCAAGGCTGGCATCACAAGGTACCGCTTCAAGTCACCAACTTCAACATAGCCATTCATCAACTTAGTGAATTGGTCACGAATTTTGTCCAAGAATTGTTCGCTAACAACCCCACCACCAAAGACAATCTTACCTGGACGTAATGTCAAAGTAGTTTGAATAGCAGCTTGGGCAATGTAGTAGGCCATGATGTCCCAAGTAGGGTCATCCAAAGGCACTTCACGGCCAGGTTTACCTAAGCGCGCATCAAAGGTTGGTCCAGCAACAAGGCCTTCCAAACAATCACCGTGGAATGGGCAAATTCCATCAAAGTTAAGATCATCTGGGTGACGCTTAACTTTCACGTGACCCATTTCAGGGTGACCAGTTTCACCAACAAAGTGACCGTTAATCACGATACCGGCCCCAACACCAGTTCCAATTGTGTAGTAAACTAATGAATCAATCTTTTCATTAGCTAATGTAGACATGACATATTCACCGTATGCAGAACCATTCACATCGGTAGTCCAGTAAACTGGCACATTGTTGAGATGTTCTTGGATGTAACCAACAAAGTCAGTATCTGCCCAACCCTTTTTAGGGGTATTAGTTATGTAGCCGTACTTAGGTGAATTCTTACGAAGTTCAATCGGACCAAAAGATGAAATCGCAATGGCTTTCAAATCGTCAAACTTTGAAAAGAACGCAACACATTGTGCTAATGTTTCTTCTGGGGTTGTCGTTGGGAAACTAGTCATTTCTTGGGTGCGATAATCTTCATTACCTACCGCACAAACAAACTTAGTTCCACCTGCTTCAATACTTCCTAAAATCAAAACACTGTCCTCCTAAAAAACCGTCATTTTTTTAATGTTTCATTAACAAAATAAATTGTAAGGCTAAATCGATGAAATGTAAACGCTTTCTAACAAGAAAAATATATTATTACATAAGTAAATAGTACATACAATTATTCTTTAACCCCCTCTCAGCACTTTGAATGGCTCAAAAACGGCTTAAATTAGCAATTTCACTTTTACTAAAATGAAATTTTACAATCAACAAACCCAAGTAATCCTTAAATAAAAATTCTATTTTAGTGAAAACAACTCATTTTATCGTAAAAAAACATGAAAATACGGATACCTGCCGTTAATTTATTATTAATATTTTTAATAACAAGTGCCTATGCTCCTAATATGCCTAAATAACCAAAAAAACAGCCCCTAAAATCCACTTTAGGGGCTGTTTAACGTTCTATTAAATATCTTAATGCTACTCTGAATCTAAACTCACAAAGGCATTATACTTCATATACTTATAATGCAAGCGCATCGTTGAGACCTCAAATGGGGTCCCATCGTCAAGAAAGAAAATCCCTTCCATTACGCCGACCGGTTCCGTTGCCGATAATCCTAATAAACGCCGATCACGCTCCGTAGATGGTTCTGCCATTACAGACATAAAGGACTTCGTAACTGCTTTTTTCTTAGTATCTTCCACAAAGTTAAAAATGGAGTTCGTAACATTTTCCATACCCAACTCGGGTAAAACTTTAATTGGAATAAACCCGTTTTCAATCATAAACGGCTCACCATCTAAGCGGCGTAACCGTTGTAATTGATAGACAAAGTCACCAGGAGATAAAAATAAGGCTTGTTGGAGATCCTCATCAGCCGGAATTACTTGAAAATTAAGTAATTCAATTGACGGCGCCCGGCCATCAATCCGATAACTGTCGGTAACTCCAAGGTTAGAACCTTCATTATGGAAAATTGGTTGGTTTTTTAAATATAACGGATTAACAAATGTGCCTGAACCACGCTTCTTAAAAATAATGCCTTGCCCAGCTAAAATATTGAGCGCTCTTTTAATTGATGAACGACTTACCCCGTAACTCTCAGCTAGTGAGCGTTCATCAGGCAACTTTTTATCAGGAAATTCATTACTATAAATGCGTTCTTTCAAGTCATGCAACACCTGCATATAGATCACGTCAGCCATGAAGTTTTCCTTTCACTTCGTTTCTTATCTTGTATTACTTACAACTTAATATTTACGTACATAAAATATTATAGTCTAAATAAATTGGTGTGACCACCGTTATTTAAAATGATACCCAATTTTTTTATTGAAACTACCCATTTTTGACAAAACCTTTACAACTTTATAAATCCAATCCGTCCCATTCACGCTTAAAATCACTTAAATAGTCTAGCATAATTTGTTGGCGATGTTGGCCAACTTGCTTCGCATAATCCGTATTCAAGTAATCAACGAGTAATAATAGCTTTTCATAGAAGTGATTAATCATCGTTCCTTCGTCATTATTACGATATTCAGCTTTGGTCATTGCCGTGCGTGGTTGGATGGCCGGATCATAAATCTTACTACCCATATGGCCACCATATACAAAGACTCGGGCAATTGCAATCGCCCCAATCGCATCTAACCGATCGGCATCTTGAACGATTTGGCCGTTAATATCTAATGGTTTGGCCGTGCCAGTCAAGGATTTTGACCAACTCATATTATCAATAATTGTAAAAATCGCTTTTTGATCAGCAACAACAACCCCAATACTCGTCAAAAATTTAGCTACTTTTGCTTTGGCTGCCGCAGGGTCAGCAAATAACTTATCATCATAAGTATCATGGAGGTATGCTGCTGCAATGACGATAAATTGATCAGCACTTGGTTCAGTTTCTAAAATCCGACCAGCATTTTGTACCACCCGCTTAATATGGCTAAAATCATGGCCACTAGCATCATGTTTTAAGACGTTGGCTACAAAAGCTGCAATCGTACTGTAGTTATTACCACATCCATTAATCATTTCCATCTTTTTTACTCCTCGTGGCGGGTTAAATCAACAAATTGAGCGTGGGTAAACTCTGCTAATTGTTGGGCATCGACTTTAATTGAGCGACCAAGTTCACCACCAGAAACAATGATTTCACCCATCGTTAACGCGCCTTGGTCAATAAAAATCGGAAAGTGTTTCGTTTGCCAAATTCCAACCGGATTATTAGCCCCATGGACATATCCGGTCGTTTTAACTAAATCCTTTAACGGAATCATTTCAACTTTTTTATTACCGGATGCTTGGGCTAATTTCTTTTCGGATAGATGCACATCTAAAGGCACACACCCAACAACCGGACCGGTTACATTCCCAATTAAAGCTAAGGTCTTGTAAATTTGATGTTCATCAAGCGCCCCGTGTTCAAACCGTGCCACACCATTATCATCATGCGTAGCAAAGACGAGGGTTTCATAACTAATCTTGGCTTTATCGAGCATTTGCTCTGCCAAAGTTTTTTTAATTTTGGTTTTCTTAGCCATTCCTTTTCTCCATTTTATGCAAATTTATCATCAGGGGCGTGATAGTGGCCGTCAACTTTCAACAGACGTGTTAATCCTGCCGCAATTAATACTAGTACGGTTGCCACAAAGTACGTCACTTGAATCCCAACTAGTTGATGATTAGCCGTTACCGCCCCACCATGGGCCACATTCGTTGAAACTAACGACATAATTGTCACTAACACTGCGGTTCCAAACGACGCCGCTAATTGGCGAATCGTCGTAAACATGGCGGAACCATCGGCAATTAAATGCAATGGTAACGCACTAAAGGCTTCCGTTTGAATTGGCATTGTCACAATTACTAACCCGACTTGGCGAATCACTTGCCATAGCATGATGTACAAGAGACTACTGTGGAAATTGAGTAACCCGAGCATAATCGTACCAACCGCGTTAATGATTAACCCGACAAGTGTTAAGTTACGGGCACCGTATTTATCATATAACGCCCCACTAACAGGTGATAATAAGGCCGTAATCAATGAACCCGGCAGTAATACTAAACCAGATTCAAACGCCGAACGACCCATCACCACTTGCATATACAATGGTAGCAAAATTGCCCCACCATATAAAGCAATCATCAAGACAACATTAATTAGGACCGCCACGTTAAATCGGCGATATTTCAATACCCCAAAATTAACTAAGCGTAATTTAGCGTGGGTTTGTTGGTAAACAAAGGCCGCGGTAATAAGCAAACCGATTAAGACATATCCCCACACATCAAAAGCCCCCCAGTTACCAGTACCGGCATTTGAAAAACCAACCAATAATGACCCCAAGCCTAAACTTGAGAGCACAACTCCTAAGAAGTCAAATTTCAAAAATTTCTGTTCACCAATGTTATTTAATTTAAAAAATGCAAAAATTAAGTCTAATAAAATTAATGGCGCCACCATGAAAAATAAATTACGCCAATTCGTATACGTCACAATCCAACCAGATACCGTTGGTCCAAGCGTCGGTGCGAAATTAAGCGCTAGGCCAATAATCCCCATCGCACGCCCCCGATGCTCAACGGTAAAAAGATTCATAATCACTACATTCATCAACGGGCCAAAAATACCGCCCCCCATTGCTTGAATCATCCGCCCTGTAATTAAAATAGGATAATTAGGCGCTAACCCGGCAATTAAAGTTCCAACGCCAAAAATGGTTAAATCCGATAAATACAGTTGGCGCGTCGTAAAGCGCTGAATTAAAAAAGCGGTTAATGGAACCATCACCCCATTAACAAGCATGTAACCATTCGTTAACCACTGTCCTAGGGCGGCGGTAATATGAAAATCGGCCATAATACTTGGTAAAGCGGTATTCATCAACGTTTGATTTAAAAAACCAATAAATGTTCCTAACATTAAAATTCCCAAAATTTGCCGGGAAGCCCGACTAGGACCGGTACTACTTTGTTCGTCTATTTCCGTTGCCATATAGTTCCTCCATTTTTTGTATATCAAAATAAATATAGTCTTTAGTTATCAAAAGATAAAGTAAATTACCTATTTTTAACCATAAAAAAAGGCTGAGAAAATTAAATTTCTCAGTCTTTTAGGCCTGTTGTGTAAACCAATCTCGTTTTAATGGCCAATTTCATGCGTTTTAGCAATCCGATCATAAAACATCGGAATCCGATGATTAATAAGAACTAACCCCATGTTTCCGACACAAATTAAGGTAAAAATCGCGGCTAATGCTAACACCGTCATGTACGCATTTAAATGTTTCCCTTCGTCAGCAACAAACCACCGTAGTAACTGCGGACTTAAATACATCCAATTACCAATAACTAAGCCAAATAGTAACCCTTGGCGAACTAACAATTGGCCAAAATTGGCTGGTTGCTCAGCTTGATTGACAATCCGAATTTTCACTAGGTGCTTACCAATGGTTTGCCCTTTCAAAATAGTTGGAATTAGGACAAAATATAATACGACGCCGATTAAATAATACCAATAATTATCAACGGCGATTGCTGATTGCCATTCATAAAGGGCAATAAAGATACTATTAAAAATAATCATATCAACTGCCAAACCAACTAAGCGCCGCCAAAAACTAACTTCAAAACGATTAGCTACCGCATCGGCATTTAACTGTTCAATTGATGGGATAAATTTGGTGAAAATTGGCGCTATCCAAAAACCAAGCATGCCCCCCGTAGTATTTAAAATCAAATCATCGACGTCAAACAACCGATATGGCCGTGGATAGATGAAATATAAACCACTCAGTTGTGTTAATTCAAAAAAGAGCGACAGACTAAAACTAGCCAATAATACTTGATACCATTTACGTTTCCAAATATAGCGTAAGTAAACCCCAAACGGTAACGTCAGTAACAAGTTAAAGAATTGTTGCAAGAAGACATCTTGCATTAATGCTGGTAAGTACGTATGAGGATTATCTAGCCGTAACACCGTTTGATGCAAAAATAAGCGTAATGCGGTCAACGGCATTAAATTATAGCGTGGCGTTGTCAATTGAGCTACGACTGAGCGTGGTGGTAACGGTAAAATAATCAAAAAATACGCACATAATAAATAGAAACTAAAACTAAATAAGACCACAACTTTTAGTTTTGAAATGGCACCAAAGCGGCGGTACTGAATAATCGAATACGGTAAGACGGCTAAAGCAGCCAAAATTGGAAATAAAAATACCGCAGTAATAATCGGTATTGTGTAAGCACTCATAGAGCATCCTCCATAATTGTATAAGTTTAAATCAAGCTTATCATAATCTAATTATAAGCACAAAAAAACTCGTATGTGATTAGATATTCACATACGAGTGTTATTTAGATCAACTTACTATTATCCTAACTAGCTTCAGCGTTTGCTTAACCAAGTTGTGAATTAATGATTTGTGAAGCTAGTTCGTTGTTATGTGAGTAGTCAACTGGGATATCAACAACCACTGGACCCTTAGTAGCAAAGGCTTCGTCTAAGACCGCGTTTAATTGATCTGCTGATTCAACACGGAGACCCTTGGCACCACAACTTTCAGCGAACTTAACAACGTCGATTGGTGCAAATTGAACCCCAGCAGATTCACCGTTGTACTTGTTTTCTTCTTGGAATTCAACCATGTTGTAACGTGCTTTATCGTTGAAGACAATTGATACAGTTTCGAGACCTAATTCAACGGCAGTTGAAAGTTCCGCCCCTGAGAAGAAGAAACCACCATCACCAGACACAGAAACTGACTTCGCATTTGGACGAACCATCGCTGCTGTCATTGCCCATGGAAGACCAACCCCAAGTGTTTGCATCCCGTTACTAATCAAGAAGTGACGAGGCACGTATGAACGGAAGTGGCGGGCCATCCAAATGTAGTGAGAACCAATATCAGTTGAAACCGTCATGTCATCCGTCACGTGATCTTGGAGCGCCTTAACAATCGCAATTGGGTGGCTCAATGTGCTATCAGTTGGTTCAAAAGTTGGTTCTTGAGCAGCATCTAATTCAGCTTTAAGACCCTTAAGTGTTTCAAGGGCTGCGGCTGGTACTTCGTAACCGGCAAGATCAGCTTCCAAGGCCTTCAAAGTAGCTGCCATGTCACCGATTAATTGCATTTGTGGCAAGTAGTTATTGTCGATTTGCGCAACGGCAGTATCAACAGTCACGATGTTCAAGTGACCTTCCTTGTTCCAGTTACGTGGTTCGTATTCGATTGCATCGTAACCTAAAGTAATTACTAAATCACTTTGGTGGAGCAACTTGTCACCAGTTTGGTTACGGAATAAACCAATCCGACCAAAGAATGATTGGTCAACAAGGTCACGTGAAATCACACCGGCACCTTGGAAAGTCTCGACAACTGGCAAGGCGTACTTGTGTAATAAGCTGTGTAACGCAGCAACAGTTGCGTCATCTGAACCACGTTGACCAACTAAAATAACTGGTAACTTAGCGTCCTTGATGCGTTGAGCAAGGGCAGCGATGTCTTCCGTTGCCGCAGCACCCATCCGTGCTGGGGCAGCTACTGGAAGAGCTTCAAAGTCAACTGGTGCATCATCGATATCTTGTGGAAGACTAACGAAAGCAGCCCCGTGCTTGTCACCATTAGCAGCAGCAAATGCGTTGCTCATGATTTCTGAAATGTTTTTTTCATCTTGAATTTCAGCACTAAAACGCGTAATTGGCGCAAATAATTGTGCTGATGGTGTGCTTTGGTGAGTTAAACGGTATAAGTCATTACGAGGTACTTGACCACCAATTGCAATCACAGCATCCCCTTCAGCATTGGCCGTCATCAAACCAGTGGCTAAGTTACCAACCCCAGGACCTGAAGTAGCAATCATCGCACCAGTCTTACCAGTAATTCGAGCAAAGGCTTGTGCCATGAAGGCAGCACTTTGTTCGTGGCGAACAACCACTAATTTAGGTGATTTTTCACCAGCTTTAGGGTGGTCAAGCCGTTCGAATAAACGGTCAATTTTGGCACCAGGAATCCCAAAAACAAGGTCAACTCCGTGGTTTACAAGGCTGTCGGCAACAATGTCGGCACCGTAACGTTGTGTATCTGACATAACTATAATTCCTCCGCGAACACTTCAAAATACGGTTCTAAATTTATTATTAACATAGAAATCATCTTAATCCCAAACGCAAAGTAAGTCAACTTAATTGACCTTTCTCTTATGATTTTCTTAACAAATTAATCATACAAATTTAAAAAGCCATAGTCCAACTATTGAACTACGACTTTTTAGTACTTATTTTTGCATGTGGTTAAGATACATGCTGGCTAATTGCTGCAATGCTGGACCCCAATCACCATCATTTTCAGTTAGAATACCATCGATAACGGCAGCTTGACCCCGATTAATTTCTGTTATCATCGTCAGACCAGCCGGGGTTAAATTAATGACTTTACTCCGTTTATCTTGTGGATCTGGTGTTAAATACACTAAATCACGGTCAGCTAAATTACGAAAAAGGACATTAAAGGCTTGTTTAGAAATTCTCAGCGTCTCTAGTAATTGCTTAATGGTTAAGCCTGGTACTAATTCCGCTAAAAATAAAATCCGATGCTGATTTTTATTTAAATTAAAAGCCGCAAAATCGGCGACTTCTGCAAATTCATGATATGCAAAAAAGATTGTGGCCAGATTATTTTTGGGCGTCATCCGTAACTCCTTAATTATTATCTATATAATTCAACATATTTATCATTCGTGTAGAATAATCTTTTTAATTCTAGCACTTCCAACGAATTGGTGCGATAAAGAAATCTATCCATACTAAAAAAATAGCGGATAATCTAAACAAAAACACTAGTGCCATGAGTTTACTCAATCCACTAGTGTTTTTCATTATTAATATTCTGATACGGCTCTTAAACGTGCTTCAAGTTGCAAGCACCTAAGCATATACGCAAGACCACTAATTGATGAGCACGCTCATCAATCGTGGCTTGCTAGTATGCTACAGTGCTGACCGCAACTTGGCGCACTCTTACATCTTCATAAAGCTATAACCGCTCGTCCGCAAATTATTCGGTACCTTTGCTTCCACCTCATCATGAGTTGCAAAGTAGTCCGCAATTAAATCGGTAATATCAGCCGGATTTTCTGTGACGATCTTAGATGCATCAAACATCATGTAATCACCACCCGACACCGCGCGATATTGATTAACTGCGACCACTAATTCATCATCATCAGCTACATCCACACCATGATAGCGTAAGGACTCCAAGCGTTGGCCAACTGGTTTACTCAAATCAAAGCTATAATCAATCCCGCTCCAATAATCGTAATTATAATGTTCAACTTTAGGTGTTAAAAATTTTGGACTAACTTGTAGTTCACCATCAATAACCGTAAAATATGACGCATTCCGTTCTAAAGCGGCCTTCATATCAGCACCACTAATTTTTTCAGCAGCAACTGTATTCGGGAAGATATAACTCGTCACAATATCACGCATCGTCACTTCTGGACTAAAACCAGGAACATCATCATTGAATAACGCGGTGCCGGCAATATCCGTACCAACGGCTTCCATTTGGACTTTGTTAATGAACGCCAAGTACGCACTTCCATGCGCCCGTTCACTCAACGGATTCTTAACTAACATATCACCCTTAACATGCCCAATTGGTGAATCTAACCAATCTTCAAGTTTGGCCGTCAATGGGACTGCTAAATTAGCAATGCCTTCATCAACTTTGAAACCACGCGTACTAATTAATTGAGCAGCTTGTTTGGTAATCTGTAAGTCATCATCGAGTTCCAATGTGATTGCTCCAACTTGATCACCTCGATAACCTGGTTGAGTCACCGGGGTTCCTTTAACAATCTGAGCAATTGAGCGGTGTTGGTGGCCTGAAATCAAGGCATCAATTCCATCAACTTCCTTTAGCAAACGATAACCAGCGTTTTCACCAGTCTGCATGCCATCAGGCACACCTGTTTTTAAATCAGCCTCAAAGCCACCATGGTATGCAACGACAACAACGTCAGCTTCTTGCCGTAAAATCGGTACATAGCGCTTGGCTGTTTCAACGATATCTTCAAATTTAAGACCCTCAATATTACCAGGTTTTTCCCAGTGCGGAATATAGTCGGTTGTTAAGCCCAAAATTCCTACTTTGACACCGTTGTGTTCCAAAATTGTGTATGGCTTACCAATAAATGGTTGGTCATCATCAGCTAAAATATTGGCATTTAAGACATTACTATTAGCTGGAATGGCATCTTTAATATATTGGATACCATAGTTAAATTCGTGATTTCCAAGCACCCGCACATCATAGCCGGTCTGCTTAGCAACTTGGTCATAAATTGTCGCTGCTGAACGATCAAATTTTGCAATGTAATTAGTTAATGGTGAACCTTGAATAAAGTCCCCATTTTCGACCATAATCACAAAATCATCGGCAGCTGCATGCGTTTTAATATCAGCCATAACAGTTGCTGCTCGGGCTAACCCAAAGTCAGTCACTGTGTCGCGACTAGCAAAGTTGGTTGGCATAAAATAACCGTGCACATCACTGGTTGATAATAAGATAATTTTCATGGATTTCCCCTTCTTATTCCAAGGTAATTTTTAAACGAGTTTTTTTCGAAGATATCCTGAAATGAAGTCAATCACCGTAACCATGACGATAATTCCAAGTAAAATGATGGCAACTCGTGGCCACCAACGGGTCCCAATGGCAAAAATCAATGGTGCCCCGATTCCCCCAGCCCCAACTAAACCAAGAATGGAAGCTGACCGGACCGCAATTTCAAACCGGTACAATGTTAATGAGATAAATTCAGGGATAACCGCTGGAATAGTTGCATGAATTAACACATCAAATTGGGTTCCTCCAGCAGCAATAATCGCTTCCGCTGGGCGGCGATCGATTTCTTCAACTGCTTCGGCAAATAATTTACCAAGCATCCCGATTGAGTGAAATGATACCGCTAAGACCCCAGCAAATGGTCCTGGGCCAACTGCTTTAATGAACATAATTGCCATTACGATTTCAGGGAAAGTCCGCACAATGGTTAGGAATAATTTCCCTGAACTTGAACCAAGGTGTGTGCCACCTTTTTTCGTCCGAGCAGCCCAAAAGGCAAATGGAATACTTAAGAGGGCTGAAGCAATTGTTCCGGCAAAGGCAATCGCTAATGTTTGTAGTAACAAGCTAATTAAATCTTCGCCATCCCCGGTATATACATAACTGAAGTCTGGGTGGAATAAGCCATGTAAAATTGATTTAGTAACTTCACCAGCTACCGCTTGAATTCCAGTTACTGGAATCCCTGAAAAGGCCCAGACATAAATGATTACAAAAATAAGCGCCCAAATCCAGGCCTCGTATTTTTGCCAAAATGTTTTCTTAATTGTCATTATTGTAAACGCTCCCGTAATTGGTTACTTAAGGTATCAACAACGACCACTACGATGAATGTTCCAATAACAACAATCGCGGTCCGGTCGTAACGGAATTGGCCCAGTGACCGTTGGAGTAATTCCCCAATCCCACCGGCACCAAGATATCCAAGAATCGTTGATGCCCGTACGTTGATTTCAAAAGTGTACAAGAAGTAACTCAAGAAGTGATTATAAACTTGTGGTAACACTGCAAACCAGACAACTTGGGTCTTAGTAGCCCCAGCTGCTGTTAACGCTTCAATCGGTCCCATGTCGATAGTTTCAATTGCTTCATAGAATAATTTTGAAATCATCCCAAAACTAAAGATGGCTAATGTAAGCACCCCCGCCATTGGGCCAATTCCGACAACCGCAACGAAAACGGCGGCTAACATCAAATCAGGCAATGTGCGCACTAAGTTTAAAATAAACCGAATCGTTCCTCGTATAACTGTGTTAGTCACAATGTTTCGGGCTGCTAAAACGGCAAATGGCACGGCGATAATTGAACCTACTAATGTCCCAATTAACGCCATTTGAATCGTTTGAATAATTGGTTTAATCGTGAATGGTACATATGACCAATCCGGTTTTAACATTTCATAAAAGATTTGCATAAATTGGTTAAAGCCGGTTAAGAATGCTCCGACATCAACCCCTGTCATCGCACAAGAAGCAATGAATAAGGCCAACACAATCGCAGTCCAAACAAGCGCCTTAATATGCCACTTTTGGGCAAAAGATTTTTTGGGAATGGTGTTCATCTTAGGCCTCCTTTACTTCTTGGTTTTTACCATCGTAAATTTCATCGAAGTCCCCATCTTGAACATCACCAATTTGTTTATCATAAACTAACTTACCTGCGCGTAAACCAACAACCCGTGATGCATATTGCTTAGCTAAGCTGACACTGTGTAAGTTAACAACGACTGTAATTCCGAGCTCTTCATTTAACTTTTTCAAGTCATCCATTACCATGACAGTTGTCCGTGGATCAAGTGAAGCAATTGGTTCATCGGCTAACATAATCTTAGGTTCTTGCATCAAGGCCCGGGCAATAGCGACCCGTTGTTGTTGTCCCCCAGATAATTCATCAGCCCGTGAATATAATTTCTCACCTAAATTCACTCGTTGTAAATTAGCTGCTGCTTGTTGCTTATCTGCGGCTGAAAATAAGCCAAAAATTGTTTTCCAAGTTGGGTAGTAACCAACACGCCCGTTAAGAATGTTCTTTTCAACGGTTGAACGCTTAACCAAATTAAAGTTTTGGAAAATCATCGCAATATTACGACGGACTTCACGTAACTGCTTTCCTTTAGCTGTCACAATTGATTGGCCATCAATCAAAATCTCACCACTTGAAACATCATGTAGGCGGTTAGCGGCACGTAATAACGTACTCTTTCCGGCCCCTGATAACCCAACAATCACCACAAATTCACCTTTGTTGATTGTTAAATTGATATTATCAAGTCCTACTGTTCCGTTAGGATAAACTTTATTGACGTCATTAAATTCAATAATTGGTGTACCTTCTTGCATGCTTGCATCTCCGTTCTTCGCTTAACTTCAGCTCTAGGCAGTTATATAGTAAGTTCTCGGCACCACAGCCTTTTAGTGCCATCAAGTACATGCTTCATGGCACTAAAAGGCCGGATAAAGGTTAATTTCAACCTCTATCGCGGCCTTTTAGAAATTGCTTAGTTTAATTTGTTAGCTTCTGATTCGTATTTACGGACGATATCGAAGTTAGAATCCTTAGATGGTGTAACTCCATTCCATGAGTACACATCCTTCATGATTTGAGCACCTTGCTTAGTCTTAGTGATGGCTTCCATGGCGTCAGTAATCTTCTTTTGCCACTTAGCATCAATACCTGAACGAAGCGCGATTGTATCATTAGGAATTGGTGTTGTTTGGTACAATACTTGCGTATCGTTAAAGATTGAAGGAACATCTTTTTTAACCAAGTTACGAGCATCGTTGAAGACAAAGGCTGCATCAGCATTCTTGTTTTCAACGGCAAGGACACCTTGGTCGTGACCCTTAACAGTAACGGTTGTGTAATCTGAAGGTTTGATTCCCTTGTGGTCTAATTCAACCATTGGGAAGATGTAACCAGCATCTGAAGTTACGTCTTGAACGGCAATCTTCTTACCCTTCAAGTCTTTGATGCTCTTAATACCACTGTCTTTACGAACAATGATGTCTGATGCGTAGCTGTTTACCAAGTCAGTAGTTGGTAAACCAGTGTTGTTTTTTTGCACTCCAAAACGTTGTGATTGCAAGATTACGTTAACACCGTACTTTTTGTGAGCAATAGTATATGGTGCAGGTGGCAAGAAGCCCATGTCAACTTTCTTAGATCCCATGGCTTCAACAATTGTGTTGTAGTCAGTTGAAACAGAAACGTTAACTGGAATTCCTAATTCTTTACTCAACAACTTACCAAGTGGCTTTGCCTTTGCTTGGATTGTGTCAGCGTTAGAAGATGGAACAAATTGAACAGTTAATGACTTTAAGTCACCGCTCTTAGTTGTATCAGAAGTCTTACCACACGCAGCAAGGGTAAACAATGCTGCTACACCCATTACGAGTGCCAAACCGCGTTTAAAATTACGCATCAGTTTTCTCCTTTAAAGAAAAATTAGAAAGTTAAGATATTGAACAACTTTAGAATAATATAGGATTCAATTTTCTGCAATAATTTTATAAAAACTGGATAGCAAAATCCGAACGTTACAATATTTTTTAGTGAAATCGGCCCGATTTAAACGATAAAAACCAAAATAAATAGGCTTTGTCAAGATTGGTCAACGTTTTTTGCCGTTTTACAGTATCTTTACATTGATACCAAAACGATACATTTCGTTCGGTTTTTGGCATCATTTTCTTATAGTCTCATTATCTTTGTTAACAATAAAATTATCCGATATATTTATGCCGCAAAAAAACGTCAAAGATGGCTCAACTTCGACGTTTTCGGTTTATTCAATTAACAGTATCCCATAATATTTGCTGTCGCTAATCGCCACTTGTTACACTCTCATTAGTGAATCTTTGCAACGCTACGACATCATGACGATCCTTAAATGCTAATGGCTCAGCTTGCACAATCGCAATCGGGATATTCTTCTCCGTTAAGAAAATTTGCCCTGGTGCGGTGAACTTTCCTTTGGTATGTTTACCAATTCGCCAATAACTTGGATTAACCCCCGCCCGGACCACATACTTACCATTGGTATCTTGGTCGACTGGGACTCCTAAATACTTTTCAACAAAATACTTATCACTTTTACCCATGTTATTTTCTCCTATTTTGTAATTTGGCCATTTTCAATATGCAACGAACTTGAATGAATTGGTCCACGCTTAGTTGGATCTAAAAAGCGGACAGCAGCATTAACTGCTAATGGCGCCTCACCAAAACCGGTACTCAATAACTCCGTGCGGCCAGGATATGTGGCGGCATCCCCAATTACAAAAAGCCCCGCAATATCCGTCTGTAACGTTTGATCCACGCTAATTCCTTGTGGCGTCTGGGTTGGTTGGACTTGCCATTGCTGCATGGTGGTGTTTTCTGAAATAAAGCCATAACTAACTAAGACTTCATCAACTTCGATAACTTTAATCGTATCCCCCATCACTTCATGCATCGTTACTGCTAAACTCCCGTCAGCGGTGGCCGTGATATTTTCAATCAAAAATGGCGTCTCTAACTTAACATCACTTGCTAGTAATTGATTGACGCTATGTTCCAACGCCCGAAAACTTGGCCGGCGATGCATCAAGTGTACTGCCGACGCATGGTCTAATAAATAGAGTGCGGAATCAATGGCTGAATCACCACCCCCTGCTACTAAAACGCGCTTCCCAGTAAATTGTTTGCCATCTCCGACAAAATAATGCACATGTTGCTCCACATTAACATCCGTAGTTGGCAACGGTAATGTGCGCGGCGTAAAGTTACCACCACCAGTTGCAATAATTACTGCTCCTGATTGAAATTCACCGGCAGTCGTACTAACTTGGAAATGGCCATCATCGGTCAATTGGACATCTGCCACCGTCGTTGCTGTCACAATTTCAGGGGCTAACTGTTCGGCTTGCTCGGTTAATTGTTGAACTAACTTTGCCCCGGTAACATGTGGAAAACCAGCCACATCTAAAATCTGTTTTTGGGGATATAACGTGCTAACCTGACCGCCAACGGTTGCCAAACTTTCAACAACGCGCACATTTAAATCCCGTAACCGCGCATAGTAGGCTGCAAAAAGGCCCACCGGACCACCGCCAATAATCGTCACATCAACATCTTGCATCTCATTTCCTCCGTTCAAATCCTTATGCTCCCTATTTTACGCTATTTTGGTTATCGGCAGCTACTTGTTCAATAATTTTTCTTATCTTGTTGAATTTTTTTACATATAATTAAATTATTTTAATTCTGTGTCATTCGGATTTTCCGCATCATACTAATTGATAATTACCTTTTTGTTCGGTATCATTAAGATAATAACTTGATATATATGCAACTTGCATAACATTTGAAACGGAGATTACACATGGCACAAAAGAAAATGATTTTGGATTTAGATACTGGGATTGATGATGCATTGGCTTTAGCATATGCCATTGCTGATCCAGCCGTTGACTTGATCGGAATTATCAGTTCTTATGGTAACTGTTTAGTAGAAACTTCTGGTGAAAATTCATTGAAGTTACTCGAATTGCTTGGTCAGACTGATGTGCCAGTCTTCTTAGGGGAAGGTCACTCAAGTACGACTGATAGCTTTGAAGTTATGGAAATTTCACAACTTATCCACGGTAAAAATGGGATTGGGGAAGTTGAATTACCAGTTGCTAAGCGCCCCATCGAAAGCCAATCTGGGGTTGATTTCTTAATTGAAGCCGCTCACAAGTACAACGACGACTTGATTTTGATTCCAACTGGTCCGATGACTAACTTAGATGCTGCCATTGCTAAGGACCCCGAAGTTGCTAACTTGATTGGTAACATCACTTTCATGGGTGGGGCTTTGACCGTGCCTGGTAACGTAACTCCATTTACTGAAGCTAACATCCACCAAGACCCTGAAGCTGCTGACCGCGTTTTCCGTTCACCAGCCCAAATGACAATGGTTGGTTTGGATGTTACGTTACGGACATTGCTTACTAAAAAAGAAACTCAACAATGGCGTGACCTTGGCACTGAAGCTGGCCGGGTCTTTGCTGATATTGTTGATTTCTATATTGATGCTTACTACAACTTAGACATCGATAAAAATGGTTGTGCCCTTCATGATCCATTAGCTGTTGGGGTGTCAATCAACCCTTCATTTGTCAACACGATTGACTTGAACATGCAAGTAACTTACGATGACGTTGATTACGGTCGTACAATCGGTGACAAAGCGCGCTTGAATGATCCAACTACGAATATGAAAGCCGCCGTGGGTGTCGATGCAGATGCTTACTTGGTTTACTTCATGGAATTATTAAACGGCCTCTTTGCCAAATAATTGCTATATTATTAAAAAGAACCGCTCGCAGCCATTGCGAGCGGTTCTTTTTTAATTAAGCTAGGTTAGTAAACTGTTTTCCCTGAAACAAGTTCTTTTTTTACCTTACTTGGCATATGCTTTTGATCTTCAAGCAAGACGTTATTGAAGATACCTGGCAATGTATCATCTTTTTGTTTAATAAATCGTTTATTAAACCAGTACGCCGTTAAGTCACTATTCAAGAAGACTTTAGGGTCATCCGGCACCTTACTCATTTTACGAACTTGTTTTGCCGAAGCATACAAGACAAAAAGTGGTTGCATCTTTTTATGAACTTTGACATATGATACCAACAAAATTCCATCTTTTTTTGCCATGGGGTTCTCACGCATTCTAAAAATTGCCTTTTGTGCATTACGTAAGACCTTTGTTTGCGCCCCTTCATTTCCATTCAATTGATGACTTACACCAGTCTTCTTGTGTGGTTGCATCAAGAGTACCAAATACTGTTCAAATCCAAATTTGTTAGTAACTTGCAATTTTTTCAAATCATGCGCTTCTTTTTTAGCATGTTTAATAGCCAATTTTTCTAAGCGTTGTTGGTTAGCTTGGTATTGTTGTCCGCGAATATAGCTAACACTTGTTCCACTAATAACTATAACAACCATCGTTGCAAGCATGTATTTCCATTTATTATTTGGTTGTTTCTTAGCTGCTCCACGAAGCCACATAATCATAAATATCAGACCGGCAAGCATACTGATAACATATATCGTAACAATGATTTTTAATATCATTTAATTATCCTTACATTTTATATTTTAGAAACAGTGTATCAAAAAACAAATGATAAGTGAACACCAGCAACCTTTTCTTAACGGTAAAATGGCCTTTATTCCTAGTTATTTGACCTTTGATTAGCAAAAATAAATAGCCGTCCCTTAAATTAACCATCCCTTTAACCGATTACTTGTATATATCCCACTAAATCTAAAGGACGTTGTTATTATGGAAAATTCGGACTTAATTCACTATTCACTGCAAGAAGTTGTTAATCACGCCATTCCCGTCGCCATTTTTAATCCTAAGCGTCAACTGATTCATGCCAATGAAGTTTTTGCTGAAAGCTTGGGCTATACAGTTGCTGAACTTTTAGGTGCCAACCACGCCGATTTGTGCTTTTCGGTGTACACGCAACACCCCCAGTACGAAATTTTCTGGGAGACTATTTTGAATGGCGAACCATTCCAAGAACAGATTTTACGTAAATCAAAAACCGGTAAGCAGGTGTTTTTTGAAGCAATTTACCTCCCGGTTAAAGATAATGCAGGTACGGTTATCTCAATTGTTAAAGTAGCCTTTAATACCACTGAACGAGCGGTTGAACTTGGTGGCATTCTTAAAAATATTAAAGCCTTCACCCAAGATGTTGATGATATTGCCAATTGTGGGGTTACGCGTGTCAATCAAACAATTACTAGCATCAGCGAGATGGAAGAATTCACCGCTAAAAATAAAGAAACGAGTACCACACTGCTCCATGAAACTGAGCAAGCTAACGATATTATTACCGTAATTCAAGACGTTGCCCACCAAACGCGGATGTTAGCCGTGAACTCAGCGATTGAAGCCGCCCGCTTGAATGAACATGGTGGTAGCTTTACGGTTATCTCCAAAGAAATTCGGAAACTTTCTAATCAAGTCCGTGAAGAAGCCGTTAATATTCAAGAACGAATTAGTAAAATCGAAGATCAAGTTAAACTACTAGCTAACGAATCTACCCAAATTAACGAAATGACTAATAACTCCGCTGAAATGTTACACGTCAATTTAGCTGCCTATGAAGAGCTTAAAGCTGGGGCTAAAAAAGTTAATGAGATTTACTTCAAAATTGGGCATTTGTTTGAAGATCAGGGTAAATAAATCGTGACCTAAAGACCATTAGCTAAAAAAAAGGACTGAATTTTGATAAATTCGGTCCTTTTTTATATTTTATGCTAGCAAATTATTACTAAAACAGCGGTACGGTTCAGATATGCCATTTTGATTTGTTTCACATGAAACTTTAACTTATTGTACCCCAGGCTTGGAGTTATTCAGTCAATTCGAATTTTTGTAACATTTTTTGGAGATATTGCGCTGAGCCATCTAATATCTGGACACTATTCGTAAATTCATCCATCATGGCCGATACTTCCTCAGCATTGGCCGATACTTCTTGTGTTCCAGCGGCACTCTTTTCAGCTGCCGTCGAGATTACTTCTAAACTACGTAAAACTGTCGTTTGAACCGTAGCAACTTCATCAGCTATGGTAACTAATGCCGTAATTTCTCCTCGTAACGCTTCATTGTTAGTAAAAACTGCTTGCGTAGCCGTCAACGATTCGGTCAATAACTTCGTTTGTGCTTGGCCCCCAACAACTGACTCGTCCGTTTTAGTCACCATTAATTGCGCATCGCCTTGAATACGCGTCACAATCCTTTGGATACTCTTAGTTGATGCTTTACTTTGCTCTGCTAACTTGCGGATTTCAGCAGCCACAACCGCAAAGCCCTTACCCGCTTCACCAGCACTGGCAGCTTCAATTGACGCATTTAATGCTAATAAGTTCGTTTGTTGTGAGATATCATTAATAACTTTAATCACAGTACTAATTTCTTGCACATTGGTAGCCATTGTTGTCATGCTGGTCTTTAATGCCGCCAACTGTTCCATTTGAGTTGTCCAATTTTTTTGGACTGTCGTTGTCACTTCAACATTAGACTGATTTAATCGTGCTGACTCGTCAGCTTTATTTAACATCGTATTAACGTTATTTTGCATTTGCGCTAAAACATGCGATAACCCTTGGACCGTTGCCATCCCCTGCTCCGTTTCAGTTACCTGATTAGCAGCACCTTGGGCAATTTCAGTCACAGTTATAGCAACCTCGTCTGTCGCGACATTAGTTTGCTTAGCTAGTTCACCCATATCAGTCGCCGCCGAAGCGACCTTGGTACTTTCCACCTGGACGTCTGTAATCAGCTCACTCACGGAGGTTAGCATTTCATTATAGTGCTTTGATAAACGATTAAATTCATGACCATTCGCATCTGGTTTAATTATCCGATTTATCAACTTCGGATTATTAGTGTCCGTCATAATTGGCACTAATTTACCACAACTACCTTGGGCAAAACTATCAGTATACCGTTGTAATATTTCATGAATTAACTTTACATACCAGCTTGCTAAAATTATTATAAATACGCCGACAATCGCCATTAGAGCCAGTGATATTCCTAATAATAATCTTTGTTCTAATGCAATTTCTTGCGTCGATACTTGTTCAATGACCCAAACTTTACTACCTAAATCACCTTTATCAAAGTACACTTTATGGCCGGCCACCTTCAAGTCACCTTGACGTTGATTAGAACTTGCAATCCGCTTAAATAAGACACTATTCTCGATACTTTTTCCCACCGGATACGTCAAACTTTTAGTCTTCCCGTCTGAAGCAATAACGAGGCCTTTATTGGATACAATTGTTGAGGTACCTGTCCGACCAACTTCTAAGTCTTTGACGGTATCTTGCACATTGTCAAACGGCAGATCAATTTCGAGCACCCCCACTTCACCACTAGCGGTTGTAATTTGCAGGGACGCTGATATAACTGTTTGCCCTGTTGAAATATCAATATAGATTGGTGAAACATAGACGCTCCCATTAGCTGTAATTGCCCCGGTAAACCAATCGCGTTTCCGAGGATCAAACCCTTCCGGAATACTCTCTGTTGCAACTAGCTTACCATCACTTTTTGCAAAGGCAATATTAGATAAGTAGGCATTACCACTATCCATCACCATATTAATTTCCGTTTGAATCGTTGCCAAATCAAAAGTCGATTTAGTCAAAGAATTTAGTTTAGCCAATTTATTAACTTGTTCGGTCGCTTTCGCATTGGCATTTTCATTTGCCGTATTAACAACTTTGGCGGCACTCCGTTCAATATTTTCAACCCGCTGATTAACCAAATTCGTGGTTATCAAAAATGATGCTATTACCATTAAAACTACTGGTACCACTGAAATCATAAGCATACCAATCATTAAATACTTGCCAATACTTTGGTGCTTGTTACTAGCGTTCATTTGTTTTCTACGTTGTTTCATCCGCACTACTCCCTTAATATGGTATCTCATCATTTAATCGGTAAATTATTACCATATTAAAGGCCTTTGCAAACGATCTTTTAAAGTATAATTTTATTTTTTCTTATATTTACTTAATTTTATGTTATATTATGTACTAGCTTATTTTTTTATATCAAAGGGGACATTCATGTTCGAATTTTTCAAGGCCCATCGTAAATGGTCACTATTCATCATTACTTTCATTATTTTTTTACTATTTACTAGCTCAGCCCTTAGCGCATTACGCACGTGGTTAGTTATTATTGCTCTTATCATTGGATTAATCCACTTTATTTTACTCAAACGTGGTCAGACAAATCCAACTACCCACCAAAAACTCAAGCATAGCTTAATTGCAATCTTAATTATTATGACTTCTTCAACCGTCACCTCACTAGGTAAAGAAATTGCCAATCAACCGGATACGCCCGTCCAACAAGCGGCAAAAAAAAAGACTACAAAAGTCGTTGGCGCCCATGACCATACAGCAGCGACTAGTACCGCTAGCTCGACCAATGTGGTATCCAGTGTGACTAGCCAATCTAGTACAAGTAGCAGTTCAAGTGCAGACCAGACTGCTAGCCCAGTTGCCACAAGTAATAGTTCAAGCGCCGACCAGACTGCTAGCCCAGTTGCCACAAGTAGTAGTTCAAGTGCTGCTAGCTCAAGTACCCCGGATCCAATAGTACCTTCACCAACAGAAACTACTAATCCAGCTAGTTCAACAACCCCACCGCCGGTTGCAGATAATCCAACAATCTCAGTAGCGCCCACGCCCTCTACCGCTACTGACAGCCCTACTCAAGATACTAACGAATCGGTGGCCACAAATAGTGGTGGTATTATCGGGGATGTTAATTCCCATATTTATCACCTCCCTAGCCAAAAACAATATCATATTAAAGCTGAAAATGTGATTCACTTTACCACAGAAGCTGAAGCACAAGCAGCTGGTTATCGGCGTTCCAAACGTTAATAAAGTACGTAGTAAATCTAAAAATGACCCGCAATGAATTTTAAAATTCATTGCGGGTCATTTTGTCGATAAACCTTATTTAGTTAACTTCTAATCTGTACAAGTCTGTGCTCGTTTTTTCTAAATGAATCGGTGTTGTCATGGCTTTTTTACCAAACCGGACCATGTAAAATTCATGTGTATCCTCATCAGCTTCAGCTTGATAAATATATATGCGAATTTTACTAGCAATATCGGCCACCGCTTTAACATCAAAGCGCTTAATTAGTTCAGCTGTTGCCAACTTAATTGTGATGTCATCCAAATTTTTAATTTTAAAATTAATGTATTTATGTTCCGCCAATTGCTTTGTTGAGATGACATAATACGTGCGGACTTTCCATCCATTGGCATCATCAGCACCATAGTCTTTACTTACCTTCGTTAAGGTGGCTACCTTGTTAGTTGGGGTGTCATCATTAAGATGCACGTCATCTGTTTGATCAATTTCATCGGCACTCGCGATATCTTCATCCAAATTTAATTCCAAGCCTGTTTTGACCGTTTGGTAGGTTTTAGCAATTTTTTTAGTAATAAAATTACTGCGCATAAGTAGGCTGCCGAAAAGAAATAATACAATTGGTGATAACGCACCTGTAATTATTGGGATAACCCATGTATCCATCCAATTCATGTATCTACTCCTAAAACTTTTTATATCATTTAACTATGTTCAATTATATTTAAAAAGTTTATCCATCGCAACCGCCGAATTTTTTACCAATATGAAAACAAGAAATTGCCACCAGTCAGATGCCATCGAGAAATTTTTATTTATGTCAGCACCCTTGGCTTCGCTCGCTACATTACTTCACTATTAACTTCCCCAGTTAGGTCCGCCATCTTCAACTTCGTCAAGTCGAGGTCTTTGATTTTACCATTAACCGCTTGGCCGTTTTGGATTAATAAATAGTCAGTGGCATATTTTTGCGCCAATGGAAGGTCGTGGGTCACAAATATGACTGTCACATCATGATCACGTTGGTATTCTGTAACAAGGTCGAGTAATTCATACTTCACCACATTATCCAAACTAGCGGTTGATTCGTCCAAAATCAACAAGTCAGGTTGTTCGACCAATGCTTGAGCAAGGTACGCCTTTTGTTTTTCACCACCTGATGCCGTACCTAAACGGGCATCGAGGCGTTTAGTCAATTCAGTTTCAGCAATAATATGCTCTAACTTCGCTTTTTCCCGCTTGGTTAACCATGGTAATTTACTTTCAGTTAATCCTAACGCCACGAAGTTTTTAATACTTAATGGGTATTCCGCCGTTAAATTACGAAACTGTGGGACGTATCCAATCTTAATGTCCTTGCGGTCAGGTGAAAGGGTCACACCCCCACTTGCTGGTTTCAAGTGACCGAGCACGACACGTAAAAACGTCGTCTTACCGGCCCCATTATCACCAACAATACTCAAAAAACTCCCACGCGGAACTTCAATATTCAAGTCACGAAAGACCACTTTGTCAGGGAATTCAACACTTAAATTATGCGCTGTAATAATATTTTCAGTCATGCTGCTGTCCTTTTCGTTGCTGTGGCGCATTGGTTTCCCATGCGCGGGTCGCTAATTCATTGATAAATTGTTGGATCAAATGTAGTTCCGCCCCCGTGTACTTGTCACAGACGGCGGCTAACTGATTAATGGTCGTTTCATGGCGTTGCCGATGCTCATTGGCAACTGTCTGGCCACTTGCTGTTAACTGGTATTCCATCACGCGCCCATCATGTTGAGCGGGTGTGGCGGTTAAATAACCTTGCTTAAGTAATTCTTTGACCGCCTTAGTAATTGCTGGGCGGGTCAGCTCCATTAAGTTAGCTAACTGATTATTGGCTAGCGGGGTTGCACTATCAAGAAGCAACATCAGAATGTGGGCCTGGGTATCACTAACTGCTAATTGCCCATCATCATTGAGTAGCTCACTCCGACTAGCATACTGGCGCACAAATTCATTCAAAGTGGTGGTAAGACCGACAATCTCGTTACGTGGAATTGGCATCACATTCTCCTTACTAGAAATAATTAACCAGTTAACTATATCGAAGTTAACTCTCAATGTCAAGTTACCGTGTTCGTCCTTAACGATTCTTCAATGATTTATTTAATAGTACAAAAAATTCGCAGAACCTTAAACTGGCCTGCGAATTTCTGGCATTATTTAGCTAACTTATCTTGGACATTCGTTGGGACATCCGTTTTATTAATCTCATTTGGTCCTTTAGTAACCCGCTTTTGACTAATATCAGCTTTGATGTATGCCCCTGGCGTAAATGGTTTCACATCTGCGCCTTCAAGTGCGAAGTGCATTGTTTGATGTGTGCCATCTTCCTTCACGAAATCGAAGTTATAATCATACGTAATTGAATTTGGCACAATTTTGTCATTCGCATCCCGTGTTTGTTCTTTTTTCGGTACTTGACTTGGCACTACCGCATAAGCAGGTGCTTCTTTATAAGTTTCATTATAGTACTTCATCCCATAAAAGCCCCCCACTGCCAAAATGGCGGCCAATAAGATAAGCCCAATTGCTTTTTTCATAATAATCCCCCTTTTTACTAACAGCGATATGTTGCACCTTAAGGATACCATATCGCAACTGGGGATTCTAATATGGGCGATTAAAAGACCGCCTTTTCAAATGCAAACAATTCCCAAATTTTAATTACACGAACGTCAAAATTTTTAGCTACAAATGAAATTTTAGGCTCATGTTTAGAATTACTACGTAAATCTAGCCCTACCATTTCTATGTAAATTTAATATACGGTGATTATATCTTATCAGTTAACTTGATATCTATATTTACACAAATTATTGTTAGAATTTACGACCGAACTTCGGTAATGAATTCATACCTTTTTTGTCTATTTAAAAATGCAGTTTTTCCACCTTCCAATACTAAACAAATTTTTTCTTGTGTTTCACTATCCTCAATTGTTCCTTGTGTATAAATAAATTCATACTCACCGTTACTCCGTATTTTCTGTTCGGCTATAGTTATTGATTCACTATCACCTGCTACTACGACATTAGGATTATGAGTAACAATAAAAAGTTGTCTTCTTATTTTTTGATTTCTTATAAATCTAACAAGTTCATTATAAATTGCTTTATTATCTAATTCATCCTCAGGTTGATCAATCAATAATGGAGAATTGTCTTCAGATATTGTAAGCTGCATTAATAACAAAACAAATGATTTTTTACCTTCTGACATTTGATTAAAAAATTGATTATTGTATTTAACCGAATAGCTCTCAGTTATAAAATCTAAAGATGCCAATTTATTTAAAACGTCATATAAAGTTTTGCCGCTTCTAAGAGCTGAACTAATATCTTTAGTTAAACAGTTGCGAACAAATGTAACCAAGTCTTCAATTTTTAAATCATCATCTGCATTAATTTTATCCTCACTAAATTTACTTAAAATCAAATCAGGCAACAATGATCTAAACACATTTGTACTTGTTTTAAAGCTATCTCTACATAAATCAATTAACGGTTCAATTTTCAAATCAGAAATATATTTTACGACAAGTTCATCTTCGTTATATATCACTACTTGTTTTTTTAAATCTTGCACGTTAAATAGGTTAATTATTTCATCAATACGAGATTTCTTTTCAATTTTTTCGTTGTCAAATGCTTTTAAAATTTTTTCAAGATGGTCATATAATTTTTCTTGATTTTCTAACATCGTTTGTTTATCACGAATTTCAGGAAAATTCTGTTGCACTTTAAAATATTCAACGTAATCGTTATCAGAGTGAATATCCGAAATCTTTTTAATATTTTCAGTTTCTAATACTTCCAATTTTTCCTTTTTTTCATTTGCAACTTCTGAAATATGAGCATTTATATTAGCTACATACGCATTAATCTCCTCCACAATGTCTTGAATATAAATATTGTTAATCCCATTAATGTTTGAGGAAATTGATACAACATCAGAATTTATAATTACGTCTAAAGTTTGTTTCCCTAATTCAATATTTTTTTGAACATTATGTGTATTTTGTTCCTCAGATAATAAATTAGTAACTTTATCTTTATCTAATTTACTTACATTTTCTTGTGCTTTATTTATTTCATTTTCTAGCTGATTAATATTTTCTTGGATTACGGAAATGTTCTGATTCTCACTTAATTCACTCTTAAAGCCTATTATTTTTTTATCAAGTAATTGAATATCCCTTATTTTATTGAGAAGTTCATTCTGAATATCTTGTTTCTTATTCTCTATACTTACTAATAAATTCTTCAAATCTGTTTTTGAAATAAAATTCTGGTTTATAAATTTATTAAAATCATTTTTATTTCTAGCTATTTTTTGTAATCCATCTTGAAAAATAAATTTAATATTCGAATTTCCATCAGCAATGTTACCATAAGCAAAAGTTACAATGGATCCTTCACTTAAATCCTTTACCAATTGATCATATTCTTTATTATCAGTTTTGAATTCCTCAACACTTCTACATAAATTTGCAATTATAGATAATAATATTGATTTTCCACTCGATCTTCCCCCAATAATAGTATTTAAATACTCTGAAAAATAAAGTGTTTGTTTTTTAAATTCCTCATTATTGAGCTCAATCGATTTTATAACCTGCGAATTCATTTTATTACTAGGTTTTTCTTCCTGTATCTTCACACGCAATTCTGGTTCAAATATAATTTACTTTAATCCGTTAAATGTTTTATCTGCTTTTATCCACGTTCTACTTCTATTTGAAAAGTTTTCTAAATCATCCAATCTATGCGCATCAGAACCTGTAACTACAGAAAAAATTTTCCCGTAACTATTATCTTTCTTACGTAGATATTCAATATCTTCTTGCGCTTTATTTGTCCTAGCTTGCAACAACGAAACATATCGTTTAGCAAAATTAATTCCGTTTTGTGATCCGTTACCACTCTCGAGTACAATACCATCTTGTGTATTTGGTAACATTATTAAACATTTATCTGAAAAATTTTTTCCGAACACATTTTCTAATGCCTTAATCACGTCTTTTGTTGAAATAAGATATTTTATTTCTTGATTAATAAATATCTTATCTCTATCTTCTTTAAAGTTTATTTCCTTATCATCAATATCAGTTACCGTTAATTTCCGTAAAAATTTATCTAAATATTCTCGATCAATATTTGGATCAAAAATTATATGCAAATTAACAAAACTGCTATCCCCGCTTCCTTTAGCTCTCTTTTTAGAAGTAATATCATTTACACGTAATTCCATATTAGGCATTAGTACGATATCATCTCTTAATCCCCATTTTTTCCTATTCTCCTTTAATTTAAAGTAATTATTTACTGAAAAATAATCAGTAATTCCTAAAACATCTGCATTATACCCATTTATCTCTTTACAATAGCGCTTCCATACATCTTCTTTATTTTCACGATGTCCATTTTCATCTTGAAAGTTATCATTTAATTCTGTCTCTGGTGTATGAATATGTAAATCCCAATTGTACCAATCTGAAAAATTTCCCATTGTATCACCTTTTGTTATTTTTATACTACTATAACCAAAATTAAACAAAAAGTCTCTACGGATTTTAAATCATTCCGTAGAGACTTTATTTTTCAGGATTATGCCAAAAACTTAGCAATCAATGGTAAGACAATCCCACTATGCGTTGGGAACGCATAAATCGTATTAGCAAGTTTAGCCGCTGAATACTTATCATTAATGACCGGTACCAGTGCATTAACCACTTCCGGAGCAAAGTCACCAATTAAGGCTGCCCCCACTAATTGACGTTGTTCATTGACCACAATTTTCAATGCGGCGTGGACATCATTTTGGGCTTGGAAGCGCATCATTTTGGGCTTGGAAGCGCATCATTTTACCATATGGAATTTTATATACTTTGCAATTTTGCAATTCAGCTTCTTGAGGAAGTAAACCAATTTGGGCCACTCGTGGTAACGTGAAGGCCACCGTTGGGACTGCAGGATATGCGATCGGTTGGTCATTCCCAAGTAAGACACTCGCCACATAATTCGATTCAAAGGTTGCTGTGGGTGTTAGACGGGCAATTGGCTTATCAATAACATCCCCACTAGCATAAATATTAGCAATGTTAGTTTGGAGGAATTCATTAACCAACACCCCTTGACGATTGTAATCAACGCCAATTGTATCCAAACCTAAGCCGTCAATGTTTGCTACCCGACCAGTTGAATCCATCACATAATCAGCCGTAATACGTTGCCCATTTGCTGTATTCACGACAAATTGGTCGCTAGCTTGACTAACACTTGCAACCGCATTACTGAAGACAAACTCAATCCCACGGTCCTGCATTTCACGAACGACGCGTTGGCCATATTCAGCATCAAAACCATTCAAGGCCGTCGCTCCATATTCTACCAGCGTTACATGACTGCCAGCCGCTTGGGCAATCGCCGCAAATTCCATGGCAATGTAACCCGCTCCAATGAAGACAATTGATTTGGGCATATCTGGTAAATCCAAAAAATCAGTGCTATCATGCGTAAATTCCTGGCCGGGAATTGGTAATTTAGCGGGCTTTTGACCCGTCGCAATCACAAATTTATCAGCTTGGTATTGTGTCCCATCAACGTTAATGGTGTGAGGATCGACAAAACTAGCATGGCCGGCGATAATTTCAATTCCATCAACCGCTAACATTTTGGCCAAGCCATCTGACAATGGATCAATCACTTGGTGCTTGTAATTCATCAATGCTGGCCAGACAATTGCCGGCGTGTCTTCAATCCCAATTCCGTGATAATGTTGCAAATGATGGATAATTTCAGCCGGTCCATCAAGTAAAATTTTGGCGTTACAACCAAAATTGGTGCACGTTCCAGCAACTTTGTTTGCTTCAACTAGGGCAACTTTTTGACCAGCTTTCGCCAGTATTTGGGCACCATGCCACGCTGCATGGCCACTACCGATAAAAATTACATCATACATTCAAGTTTTCCTCTTTCGTTTTTGTGTGGGGGGCTAAACGTGCAATCAGGCGCAAGTCCCTAGGCATATACGCAACACCCTACTGACTCATAGACCGAGTCATTGATTGTTACTAGTATGCTACGGTACTTGGACGCGCCTTATTTCACTCTTTCCTAAACGCGTGCACTGGCTACCGGTTGTTCTCGCACTTTGATCACAATCTTCCCCTTCGCATGATGGCTCTCACTTCGGTGGTGGGCCGCTTGAATCCCTTCAGTAGTAAGGGGAAATTCTGCATCCAGAATAATTTGCAATTTATCTTCACGGATTAAATTGGCTAGGTATGTGAGGTCTTCACCCGTTGCAGCTAAGTAACCTGACTCAACCGTTTGCGGACCAGCTTGTTGTTCTGGTGTTGGATAACCTGAAATCGTAATTAACTTACCAGTTGGTTTCAAAATCGCAATTCCTTCATCAATTGCGTTGACCATATCATAAACCGCATCATAGTCATGCAAAACATCTGTAATTTTAGTGGTGTGGTAATCAATTACTTCATCAGCCCCCAGACTTTTCACAAAATCAGCATTGTGGGCGCTAGCAGTTGTAGCAACATACGCCCCCATTAACTTAGCTAATTGGATGGCAAAGATACCAACTCCCCCGGCACCGGCTTGAATCAAGACCTTCTTACCTGGGCCGACTTCAAGCTTGCGCAAAATTTGTAAAGCCGTCATCCCCGCTAAAGGCACCGCAGCCGCTTGGTTAAAGTCAATGTTGGCTGGTTTAGATGCTAATTGATTTTCACGGACGGCAACATATTCAGCGTAACTGCCCCGCGTGCCATCTTGATAAATATCAGGTCGAGCAAAAACTTCATCTCCAACTTTAAATGTTTTAACATCACTCCCTACTTCTGTAATTACCCCGGCTACATCCCAGCCAAGGACGACTGGGAATTGCCATGGAAACATTTTTTGCATTAAGCCTTCTCGGGCTTTCCAGTCAATTGTATTAATACTAGTGGCATATGTTGCTACTAAAACTTCGTCTGCAGCTAATTTGGGCTTTGGTAAATCGCCAACAAATAGTTGATCTGCATCCCCATAGGCATTAATTTGTGCGGCTTTCATTGCTTTGTTCCTCCTCTTTGATAACTTGTAATAACACTTTATTAATCGTTTGTGTTTCTTCAATCATATGTTCTAACGCTAGTGGTGACTGGGCAATTAATTTCGTTTGGACCGCCCCAATTCGGTTTAAAATATCTTTAAAATCGGCCTTCTTTGAAGGTGCCACGACCAATTCACGTACCCGCCCATCTGCTGGACTAGTTTGCTTGAGCAACCAACCTTTTTGCACGAGCTTTTGGACAACTGGTGTTAACGTACTTGATGCTAGCTCCAGATTATCACAGATGTCTTTTAGTTGCGCTCCTTGTAACCGCCAAGTAACAAAGATGCTCAAATACTGTAAATAAGTCAGATCATAATCTTCTAAAATTAATTGGTACAACTTGTGAAAGTAGCGATTACTGTTATATATTGCTAGGCACATTTGGTCATAGACCGCGCCGTTGTGTTCATTTTCCATTGGACCTCCTGAATTTTATATCGTATGCGATATATATTACCACTTACTTTTAGTAAAACAAGTCTTTTAACAAAATTTAAACCTTACAACGACCACATTTAATACTTAATAAGTACGCAAAAAAGCTCAGAAAAATCTTTCTGAGCTTTTGATCTGCATATTAGGGGTTACTTTTGTTGTTGTTTAGCTAAATGCTTAATTGCGGTCTTCATCATAAATTTTTGGAGCATGTTGGGGTGTTGTTGTGCTGCAATATGCAAGCCATTATTAAATTCGACCATCAAGTGCCATTTATGACCTTCTACGATTTCTTTAGGGGCACCAGCTGGTAAAAAGACCCCAAGTTTAACTTTCATACCATCAGCCGTTTGCGTCAATTGGTGCATCCCAATTAACTTAGTGTTCACATTTAACGTTTTTAAGAATGTTTCCCCTGCCATTACCAAATCAACATTAGCATCTGGCTTAATCGGGTACGTAATATTTTTACTTGGCCGCAAATCTAAGTATGAAGGTTCTTGATACATCCCAAATGTTTCAATAATTGTTTGTTCGCCCTTTTTATTAGCATCAAAATAATAGTGTTCAGGGTGTACAAGTGATGGTAAATATAAATTATTCTCTTTAGCAAGCTGTTGGTTAAACATCATAAATTGTGGTAGTGAAATATTTTTAGTCTCAACTTCAACAATTCCGGCTTGATAAACTTGAGGCTCTGGTGAAGCTTCAGCAATCTCTAACCACATATCATTACTAGCTTCGATTTCTGATGTGAATAACTTTATGGTTGTTTCCTTACCAATTGCTTCGCGTGTTTGCGCCAATGCAATTTTAGCATCTGCTAATGGCAAGGCTAGCAACGCTGCTAAATCAAGTTCTTGATTATCTAACGTAACTGGAATATGCTTATTGGCAAAAATTTTGAAAACGTGGTGATACCGTTCTAATTCCACCGCACGAATTTGTTCTTCGGTAATAACTTGGCCATCGACTTTAAATGTAATTGTGTAATCTTGCATGCTTACTGCTCCTCGTAATATTTTTTAGTAGCTAAAGCATAACAAAGGCGTTTGCATATAAAAACCACCAATATCCGATAAGTGTTGGATATGTTGTTAGCCACAAAAAATCCCATGCAACAACGGCATGGGATTAAATCTTTTTATCGGTAGTGCTAGTCAAAATGTGTGCGTAATCTGAGTTACACTAAAATACATTCTTTTTAACTAAATGCTTAGGAAAGTTAACAAAGTCATATGTGCCTAACTTTTGAATGTCATCTTTACCCCAGAAGTAACCCGTGTATGAGCCAGCTAACATCAAGTTAAGTGGTTCGTCATTTTGGGCATATTGCACAATAATCACTGGTTTACGTAAAGCAATCGCATAACCGATTTCAAACATTGTACCTTCATCAGGGCGTACATTCCCATTTTCAATATCGAAATCTAACATCGCAACAACCGCATTCGCTTGATTAATTCCTTGGATATCCGCATGGTAAGTTGCATCTTGCCACTCTTTAGTCTTCATTGCCGTTTCCAATGAACCGTTACCGTATTCAGCAACAATTTCATCTTGTTGGTGTTTAACTGGTTCGAAAACATATCCAACTGTGGGGTTGCTAGCAAGTAAAGCAGCGACTTCATCTAAGCGGGCATTTTGGGCGTCTGAAAAGAATGGTCCCGCTAAATAAATACGACTCTTAAAGTCAGTTGTCATGATAAGATTCCTCCTTTAAATTAACAAAACGTTATCAATATCTTTTATTATACGGGGTTACAGTCTATTTGCAAACTAAGGCCTTGAAATGTTCGCTTTAATACTGATTATTTACGGGTTCCGCGTTTAAATCAGCTTAACTTGTCACCCTCTGGCAATTATTCTATACTTACTGAATAATCGTTTTTTTGCAATTTATTTTTCAGATATGAAAGGAAGTTATAATGTCTTTAATTTCAATTATTTTTGCTACGATCGTCGGGGTCGAAGCATTCGGTATTATGTTGATGGAAATCTTTTTTTCACCAGCCCAACTCGCAAAAGAATTCGACTTACCAAATGAATTTACTGCCCAACACGAAGCAAAAGTTTTAATGGCTAACCAAGGTCTCTATAATGGATTTGTAGCAGTTATGACATTGCTAGCTGTCTATGGTTTACCAACTGACGCCCGTTATATCACAACGCTTGTATGTGTTATTTTTGTCGTGATTGCGGCCATTTTTGGAGCCATTTCTGGTGGTAAACCTAAGATTTTGTTGATGCAAGGAACCCCCGCAATTATTACTTTGATTATTTTGTTAATCTTTAAGTAAGCGAGCAAGCATCGCCGTTCAACAACCATGAGAACTTAGCATTTTATGGCGCTTTAGCGTGCTCAATCTGAAACTGACTCGTGCGATTTTTATATCGTGGGGGTCTTTTTTTATGTGTGAGTATCGTTCCTATTTTTCAAAATATGTACGGCCTAATTTTATTAATGCCTAAGGAAGTCCCCGCTATCGACGGGAACTTCCTTAGAATTATTTATGGCGTAAGTCAAACACTGAATTATCCTCAGTATTGACGACTTTAGCAGCCACGGGGGTTACGTATTTTTTCTTGCCTTTTTTATCTTCAAAGACATTACTTTGCGCAATTACAGCCATTGCGGCTTGGACCTTGGCGGGATCAATTGGTTCTAATACATCCTTTAAAACTAACGTGTTAATGGTGTTCTTCTCGTTTTTAAATTGAAGCAATAATTTTTTTACTAACATCGACTATTCCTCCTAAACTACAAGTTGGGCATGATTTTCAACAAAATTAATTGTTTGGACATTCCCAAGGTTAACAATAGTTTCCAACGCTGCGACGACGGGTTGCATTTGCGCAAATGTGACCTCAAGCGGCACATCCGTAAAACGCTTGGCGACGTACAACTTCCCCGTTTGTTCATTGACACTTGTGACATAAACACTCACTGCTTTTAACATGACTTTTCCTCCTGTCTGTTTGGCAATACTTAGTTATCCGGCTGATGAGGCTAGCTCTCAATCGCCTACACTTATACAGTCAATCAAGGACTAAAAAGTGCGCCATCAAATTTTAAAATTCCCCGTAAAAATTTATAACACGTTGAATACATAGGTTTTGGTGGTTGTTTTAGTAAGGTACGAACAAAATTACTAAGTGACCATTTTTATTTAAAAAATATTTTAAATTGTGTTTACGTGATTTTAAGACTTTGTCCATCAAGCGCCTTACGAGCAAACCACTGCAGCAGGATGATTAGTGTTTATTTACTTTGTTGTTTATTATATTTAGTGTTTATTTTATTAGTACTTATTAGTTGCGGGTTTTCCAATACTGGTTTTTCCAAGGGTGGATAATCCAGTACTGGCTTAACCGGCGCCGGGAAATCCGGATGTGGTGAAAAATGAGTCATAGCAAGCTTTTGGCCCATATTTTAGCATTAATTATAAAAAAGGTTTTACGCCGCATTAATTGAGCGTAAAACCTTTTTTGATTGATAATTTATCGATGCCGTTAGCCCACTTTTTGGTAACTTTGCTGCGCAATCACAGCAACGGAATTTTGATATAACAGTTGACTGGCAACTTCACGTTGTTGAGCTGTTGCCCCTTCACTAGCTAAGACCAAATTACAAATATAAATATTTTTTTGGAAGTCACTTGCTGTCACCGGCTTCGTAATAATTTTAGCTAATTGTTGCTGTAAGTATTTGGGATCATCAGTGTTCGCAACTAAATTGATAATCGCGGTATGCACGTTTTTAACCGCATCATCAATGACATTTTGGCTAATATTAGTAGCAACCAAAATTTGTTGGGCCGTCTTTAATTCCATTTGGAGTTTACTAAAGCTCACTTTGGTATAACCTGACTCGCGAAAATTATACCCACATGTAACTTGCTTTTGTAATGTCCACCGATTAATTTTGGTGGTACTAGCATTAACCGTTGGAATTTGCACTTTAACTAAGTTATTATCGATGGTTGTAATATTAACCGTCGTTACTCCTGCAAATACAGCAACGCTTGTCATTGCTACTTTTAACCAACATTTATTCGTTCGATTTAATTTAAAGCGTTGCTGCTTTTTCATGGAATCCCTTTCACTGTTGCATGAATAGTCACGATATATTTATATGCTCACTATCTAAAATACGCATATTGACTACCAAAAAAAATTAATCGTTCTGAGTTACAACGTTATTAATTTTAATATTTTTTTGCGTATAAAACAAGATATTTATACATTGCTTCTCAAAAAAGATTGTTTATCAGCATTTTCTATACCATAAATTATCTTTTTTCCTGTTTTTAAGCTCATTAAATGTAATTATGCGATATTTTATGAAACACAAAATAAATTTATTCATCTCTTATACACAAATCCGCATATTTAATGTTCGCTTTTCGACTTCCTTCAATAGCAAGCCCCGTATTTTTAATATCTTAAAACCAAAAAAAGCGCCAGAATAAAAATTCTGGCACTTTTCAATAATAACTAACCCAATGTCCGAACAATATAGACTTCCTTACAGAACCCTTTGACGGAATTTAAAATGCGTTGTGCTCGGCTTTGGTTTTCACAAATACCAAAAACAGTTGGCCCAGTGCCACTCATTTGGGCCGCACATGCCCCTGATTGTAGCATCCGTTCTTTAAGATCAATAATTTGTGGATAGTGATGGGAGGTGATTGGTTCAAGAACATTTTTCATATACGGATACATTTGTTGCCAATCTTGGCGGTAAGCCCCTTCTAGTAAGGCTTTAGTATTAACATGCCCTATCCGTTCATAATCAATTTGACGTAAAATCACGGGCGTTGAAACACTAATGGTTGGTTTAGCAATCACCACCCACGCGGCCGGCATTTTCGGTAAAGGTGCAATTTTTTCACCTTTACCCGTAACATATGCAGTCTGTGAGTAAACACAGAACGGCACGTCAGCATCGATGGCAAGGCCTATTTCAGCTAGTTGAGCTAAAGTTAGGCCTAACTTCCAGATACGGTTTAAACCTCTTAAAACGGCTGCTGCGTCGCTTGAACCGCCGCCAAGCCCTGCTGCAACCGGAATATGCTTTTCAATCTCAATACGCACCCCTTCCATCACGTGAAATCGGGTTTGTAAAATATGGGCCGCTTGAAAAGCCAAATTACGACGATCGTTAGGTAAAAAGCCCGTATCAGTGCGGACTTCAATCTTTGTTCGCTTAGGGATAGTCGTAATCGTGACGTAGTCGGCTAAATCAACGGCCGCCATGACCATCTCCCATTCCTGTGAACCATCAGAATGACTAAAAGGCGTATCTAAGCTTAAGTTAATTTTAGCTGCTGCTTTTTCAACAATTTGCATACCTATGCGCCCCTTTAGTCTGTATTAATAAAGATTATACAAAAATATGCAGATTGTGACAACTAGGAGTCAATTCACCTTCCATATTACTACAGCAATCCTAGGCTAGATAGCCTAACCGTATTTGGTCAACCAAACACCGCCGTCTAACTTTAAAACGATTAAAATACCAAAAGCGTGCTAGGCAGCATGTCCAAAACGTGTAAAGTACACCTAAGCACGCTACAAAAAAAGCCCTGTCACAAGACAGAACTTAAATTTAAAGATTTATTCGTTGAAAGCTAATTCAATATTTTGCGTTAAAACATCTGTGTAACTGTAGGATACGGTTTCGACCGCACTTTGGGTTTTATCATAGTCAACAACAAATACAGCAGGATATGTTTCTCGGAGCACACCAGTCCGTTCAGTCACTTTTTTACGGCCAGCTTGTGCGGTTACCGTCATAGTTTCCCCCCGGTGCGCATCGAGCGATTGTTTGATACTTGCTAATGTACTGGGCATAATCAACCACCTTCCTTGTGCAATATAAATTAATTTTACCATATTTTTCTTGACAAATCAAGCGAAAAATTGTAGCGCAAACATCAACAATTACTTATTGTTGTATCCATTTGGGTGAGCCTTAGTCCACGTCCATGCTGTTTTGATAATTTCTTTAACATCGTCATATTGTGGCTGCCAGCCTAAGATTTCACGGGCCTTTTCAGACGCTGCAATCAACGTATCTGGGTCCCCTTCACGGCGTGGTGCAACTTCAGCGGGAATTGCTTCACCAGTGGCTTCACGTGTAGCCTCAACCATTTCTTTAACTGAAAAACCAGTTGAAGAACCGAGATTAAATTGGTTACTTGGGTTACCTTTGGCTAAGTAATCCAACGCTAAAATATGGGCATCCGCAAGGTCAAGAACATGGACATAGTCCCGTACGTTAAAGCCATCTGGCGTGTTGTAGTCATTACCAAACATTTGAATTTTTTCACGTTGACCAGCCGCAACTTGTAAAATAAGTGGTACTAAGTGTGTTTCAGGCAAGTGGTCTTCACCAATTGAACCATCAGCCTTCGCACCAGCAACGTTGAAGTACCGTAAAGCAACCCATTTTGTGCCATAAGCCGCATCTGCCCACCGCATAATGTGTTCCATTTGTAACTTAGATTCACCGTATGGGTTAATTGGTAATTGCGGATCAGTTTCACGAATTGGTGAGTGTTCTGGAATTCCATACGTTGCCGCCGTTGATGAAAAGACAATGTTTTTAACATTGTGTGCTTCCATCACTTCAAGTAATGTAATCATCCCACCAGTATTGTTATCAAAGTATTTCAAAGGGTTTTTCATTGATTCTGGCACAATTGATGAGGCCGCAAAGTGCACGACAGCTTCAATATTTTCTTGATCAAATACGGCTGACAATGCGGCTTTATCACGAATATCAACTTCGTAAAATGGCACGGATGCTGGAACTGCTTGGCGGTGTCCGGTTGCCAAGTTATCAACTACGACCACCTCTCGCTTTGCTTCAACCAATCGATCAACCATATGTGAGCCAATGTATCCGGCTCCCCCAAGAACTAAAATCGCCATTTAAACGCCTCCATTTTTATAATTGAATAAGTTATTTAATAGTATTATTACCTCTATTGTAACAGACCAACTTCATGGAATGCATTAGTCAATTCAATAAATGTTTCGAGGCTCAACTTTTCGGCCCGAATTTTTGGATCAACATTGGCAATCGCCAACGCTTCCATAATCTTCTCTTTGGTTGCTTCATCTTTACCAAAGTAAACGGTTAAGTTATTCCAGTAACTTTTACGACGGTGTACGAAACTTGCTTTCACGAATTTAAAGAAGCTATTTTCATCAAATGGTAACACTTCAAGCGGTGTCCGTTTAGTTAATTTAACAATCGCTGAATCAACATTTGGTTGGGGGATAAAGGCCGTCCGTGGCACAATAAAGGCTACTTCCGCATTCATCCGGTATTGCACGACAATTGAAAGTGAACCGTAATCTTTGGTCCCTGGCTTAGCTGACAAACGGTCGGCCACTTCTTTTTGCATCATAACCACGATGTTGTCAAAAGCTACGCCACTCTTTAAGACATTCATCAAAATTGGCGTTGTGATGTAATATGGCAAGTTAGCCACTAATTTCAAGGGAGCATCAGTACCAAATTGCTCGGTCAATGTTGCTGGCAAGTTAACATCCAAAATGTCCTTGTGTAACACCGTAATGTTGTCGTATGGACTCAAAGTATCTGCCAAAATTGGAATCAAGCGATCATCAATTTCAAAAGCTAATACTTTACCAGCAACTTTAGCGATTTGTTCAGTCAAAGCCCCAATTCCGGGACCAATTTCAACCACGTTATCCGTATCTGATAATTCAGCAGCGGCAACAATGTTGTGTAAAATATTTAAGTCCGTCAAAAAGTTTTGACCAAGACTCTTCTTAGTCGCAATCCCATATTGGTTCATAATGGCTTGGGTGCGGACAGGGGTGGCGATATCTGGGTAATCTGCCATGATTTATTCTCCTTCGTGAATCCGGGCAACTGCTTCAAGGAAGTCAGCGCGAGTAATTTGAAACATGTGTAGCCGTTTCATAAGTTGTTTACCATTGACATAGCCAATGTTTAAATACATTCCAAGTAATTCGCGGTTTTTACGCGCTTGGGGGCCGCCAATTAATTTAGCTGCCAATAAGTCCGTATGACTAATTAATTCTGGCGCATCTTCGCTAGCGGTATAAATATTTTCTAACGCTGCTAAGATAACTTCTTTACTAGCATGTTCGACACCTAAACTCCCACCAGTGTTCTTAGGAACTCCATCTTGGCGTTTGATGAACGCATGCTTAGCATTTGGAACTGCTTCACTAACAATTTTGCGAATTCGTTCACCATTAAAGTCGGGATCAGTAAAAATGATGACTCCCCGTTTAGCGGCTAATTCTTGGATTTGGGCCAATGTTTCATGTGAAACAGCAGACCCATTTGTTTCAATTGTATCGACATCGAGGGCTTTTTTGATATTAATCGTATCATCTTTACCTTCAACGACGATGACTTCTTTAATCTTGGCCATTACTTAATTCTCCATAAACGATGCGCATTAGCGGTAGTTTGTGCCGCTAATTCAGCCGGTTCAATTTGCAATTGGGCAGCCAAATTATCAATCACATATTTCACATAGCCAGGTTCATTTTGTTTACCACGGTATGGCGTTGGCGCTAAGAATGGCGCATCCGTTTCCACCAAGATCCGATCAAGCGGCACAATTTGGGCAGCCGCTTGAATGTCCTTGGCGTTCTTGAAAGTGACAATCCCACTAAATGAAATATACATCCCCAAGTCTAAGAAACGTTGCGCATCGGCGGCATCCCCAGTGAAACTGTGAATCACCCCACCAAATTGTTCCACACCAGCGGCTTTAAGCATCGCATAGACATCATCCATGGCATCCCGAGCATGGATGACAACTGGTAGATTTAATTCCCGAGCCAAGCTTAGTTGAGCGGCAAAAGCTTTCATTTGGGCATCAACGGGCGTATCCCAGTGATAATCCAACCCAATTTCACCAATCCCAACGACGGCTGCATCAGCTAATTGCATTTTCAACTTTGCCAATTCTGGTGCGTTAAATTCTGGCGCATTTTCCGGTTGAAAGCCTAATAAAACATGCATCCCTGGAAATTGGTGTGCGATTGCTAATGCCCGTTGATTACCTTGAGCGTCATAACCAACAATATTCATTTCTGTGACACCAAGCTCATGGGCCCGGTCAACATACGTGGACAAATCGTTATAGAAAGCATCATCATTCAAGTGAGTATGGGTATCGTAACTTTTAAATGGCATGGTCGACTCCTTTACTATTGTTTTCTTTATTTTATCAAATTTAAAATTAATCGTGCCGATAAGTAAACCACCCCAGCCTCCCGAAAGAGTCTGGGGTGTATTTTTAGGTAAGCGTGTGAAGCGCATTTATAGAACACTACGTCAGCAGAGTCAAAACGTGTTCGAACAACCATCCAGTTCCGCCTAACTTTAAAACCACTAAAATACCAAATCCATATTTTATCGTTTTTCGTTGGTGCTCACTGGCTACCCGCTTTGCTCGTACTCTGCTAAAATGTGCTCACAAATCCAACAACCTGAAGCGATACGCACCTTTGCATGATGACTCCCATCAAGCACGCTGCTAGTCGCTCACGGTTGATGAACGGCTTTGCTCGCACTCTGCTCTATTCAACTCCTGATCCAGGAACCACACTATCTGGTAAAATCGTCAATTGAACTTCACCATCATGTTCTGCCGAAAGAATCATCCCTTGTGACAAACGGCCCATCATCTTACGTGGTTTCATATTCGCCACAATCACAACCTTCTTACCAACAAGTTCGCTGTAGTTAGGGTACCACTTCTTAATTCCAGACAAGATTTGCCGGTCTTGGCTGTCACCAGCGTTCAAGCGGAATTGCAATAATTTGTCTGACTTAGGCACTTCTTCAACCGCAATGATTTCAGCAACCTTCAATTCAACCTTATCAAAGTCATCATATTCAACCAAAGCATCCTTTGATGAGTTCATTTCAGTATCAGCCGGGTTCCAGTCATCAGTTGCTGCTGCAGCCGTTTCTTTAGCTTTTTCAATGGCTGCACGCCCTTTTTTCTTATCAGAAGTCGTCAACAAGCCGGCGATGAAGGCTTCTTCTTCCTTGGCGTCACGACGTGGGAAGATTGGTTTACCCTTCTTAACAACTGTTGCACCGGCTGCTAAGTCAGCAAAGTTCAAGTTAGCAATTTGCATATCTTCAACATCAAAACCAAGTTGGGCAAAGATTTGCTTAGGTGCGTGCGTCATAAATGGTTGGAGTAAGATGGCGACAATCCGCAACGTTGCTGCTAAGTGCGCCATGACATCGGCAAGTTTTTCACCAAGTTCATTTTTAGCTAAGACCCATGGTTCAGTTTCGTCGATGTACTTGTTAGCGCGGGCAATCAATTTCCAAACGGCACTCAAGGCATCAGCCGTCTTAATTTCAGCCATGTTAGCGTTGAATTCAGCAATTACTTCCGCCGCTGTTTGAGCTAAGTCAGCATCAAATTCAGTGGCACCACTGTTAAGGGCTGGGATTACGCCCCCTTCGTATTTGTTAATCATCGCAACTGTCCGGTTCAACAAGTTACCCAAGTCATTAGCTAAGTCATAGTTCAACTTACCAATGAAGTCTTCGGGTGTAAAGACCCCGTCGTTACCAAATGGCATCGCTTTGAGTAAGTAGTAACGGACTGCATCAAGACCGTAACGTTCTACTAACACATCTGGGTAAATCACGTTACCCTTAGACTTAGACATCTTACCGTCTTTCATCACTAACCAACCATGACCAAGTACTGTTTTTGGTAATTCAAGGCCTAATGCATGGAGCATAATTGGCCAGTAAATCGTGTGGAACCGCACAATTTCCTTACCAACTAAATGGACGTTAGCTGGCCAGAATTTATCAAATTTAGTTGTGTCTTCCCCATCATAACCAAGGGCGGTAATATAGTTTGCCAACGCATCAATCCACACGTAAATAACGTGTTTAGGATCTGATGGCACAGGAACCCCCCAAGTAAATGAAGTCCGTGTCACCGCTAAATCTTCCAAACCAGGTTTGATAAAGTTGTTAATCATTTCATTCATCCGGGCTTCTGGTTGAATAAATTCAGGGTGTGATTGATAGTATTCAAGCAACCAATCAGCGTATTTGCTCATCTTGAAGAAGTAAGATTCTTCCTTAACTAATTCAACTTCGTGACCAGATGGGGCTTTACCACCAGTCACCTTACCATCAGCATCGCGGTAAACCTCGGCAAGTTGTGATTCAGTGAAATATTCTTCATCAGACACTGAGTACCAACCTTCATAGGCGCCCTTGTAAATATCGCCTTGCGCTAAAAGTTGTTCAAAAATTTTGGCAACGGCTTTTTCATGAATATCATCAGTTGTGCGGATGAATTGATCATATGAAATATCCATCAATTGCCAAAGTTCTTTGATTTGGTCGGCCATGCCATCGACATACGCTTGCGGAGTCATCTTCAAGGCTTCCGCTTTTTGTTCAATCTTCAAACCGTGTTCATCAGTCCCAGTTAAGAAATAAGTATCTTTACCAAGTAACCGGTTGTAACGAGCTGCAGCATCCGCTAACACAGTCGTGTATGAGTTCCCCAATTGGAGTTTACCAGATGGGTAGTAGATTGGTGTCGTAATGTAGAATGTATTGTTATCTGTCATTTAAAATTTTCCTTCCCTGTACTGACAAATGACCCAGTACGGTCTTTTCCGCGATTTGATACGGTGTACGCAACAAGTATTAGTAAAGTTGCTGTTTCGTACTATTATACATTAGATTTTTGTAAGTGTGCTACTTACATCTTGAAAAATTATTGGTGTTTCTTTAAATATTTCGAACTTATTGGCCTTAAAATAATTCACTTTATCAACGTACTTTTTTGGCGTATTTCTACTAAATACGGTAAGCTTAAAGTATCAAATAGATTTAATTACGAGGTCCCAATTGTGCATACCTTTCAACTATTTTATACCCTTGGTAGCCTATCATTATTCGCATTTACACTGATCGCTCTTATTTTAGCTTTTGTTCATCATCACTTACTGCCATTTGATATGCGTATTACTAATTTTTTACGCCGTGGTACTGGCAAATCAACGCGCTTTTTTCAAGCCGTTGATCGGATTGGTAGTATCATCAATCTAATTATCTTCGTAATTATCCTTGTTGCTACTTTGTATTTTACAAATCATCAACAGCTTGCTTGGTGGTTAAGTATCAATGTTTGTGTGATTGCACTGTTCTTAAACCCGTTCTTCAAATTACTATTTCACCGGCATCGTCCCGACGTACCACGCTTAGCAAAGTCGTTTGGTTATAGTTTCCCAAGTGGCCATTCTAGTGGTAGTATGATTATTTTGGGTTCATTGATGTTAATGCAGCCTTTATTACATTTTACCGGCCCCATGATGCTTATCGGTACATTTATCGGAAGCGCTATCATTGGTGTTATTGGTGTCTCACGAGTATACTTAGGGGTACACTACGCTAGTGACGTTGCGGCGGGATTTTTACTCGGCCTAAGCTGGTTATTCTTTAGCTATCCTGTGTTGTTACTAACCTATTAACGAAGCATTTCTTTAATTCCGGTCCCGCTAGGCAGATTACTTTTTATCACAAATGGCGTATGTTAGGATTAAAGATACATTATTTCAATATAGAATTTTCAGGAGGAGACTAGCATGAGTTTGAAAACAATCGCAATTGGCGTCGTATCGGCATTAGTTATTGTCGGGGGCGGTGTCGTTGCGGGGAAGACGCTTATGGATCAAGACACTAACGATAACGCAGCCAGTTCATCAACTAGCATATCTACACAATCCTCTTCAACATCAAGTTCTGATGCTAAGTCAAGTTCCGACTTGGCCTCTAGCAACAAGGCCAAAGCCGATAAAGACGCTGCTGATAAGGCCAAAGCCGATAAAGATGCTGACGACAAAGCCAAAGCTGATGATCAAGATAGCACTAAAACTGATCCTCAACCAACCCCAGAAGAAACTGCCAACAAACTTCGTAATCCTATCGATTGGCGCTTATCATCTGAAGACAAGCCTTATCCTGACGTTAATAAGTACCCTAACCTATGGATTCATGTTTCAATTGCTCAACAACGGGTTTTCTTAATGACTGGTAATACCGTCTTATATACAATGTATTGCTCAACCGGGATGGAACAATCTGGTGATGGGACTCCCCGAGGAACCTTCCATATTCAAAAAGAACAGGGCCTTAGTTTCTATAACCCCACCGCTCAAGGGGGGGCCTATAACTGGACTTCCTTCCACAACCATGGTGAGTTCTTATTCCACTCAGTCCCAATTTACATGAATGGTCAATACATTCTCAGTGAAGCGGCTAAGCTTGGTAAAGAAGAAGCCTCACACGGTTGTATCCGTCTTTCAGTCCCTGACGCCAAATGGTTCCACGATACTATTAAATACAACACTAAAGTTGTGATTGACTAACTTAATTATCAAAAAGGACGCTGCAGCGAATGCAACGTCCTTTTTATATCTTTAAATTCCTAATTAACACTAAAGTAGTGCAATTTTTGCAAGCATTTTTGAAAATATTGTTGCCCGACTTGTAATATTTTCGCATCTGGAGCGATTGCTTGCTGAATATTCGTAAATTTAACCAAATAAGCTTGTGCGGTCGGCATATCTTTAAGATACGCACTACGAATCCCACACAAAAATAAATACATACTATAGTTCAATACATTATTTATTTTTAATTGCGGCATCTCTTGATAGATTTGGTCTAAATCATCTAAATGTAGCACTAATTCATCATAATCTTCCATATGAATTTGGCCGATAAAATAATACAACAGGCCTTTAATATATTTATTTGCCCAAATATCTACTTCATAAAAGGCCTGATATTTTTTAAAATTAGTCTTAAAGCGCTGGTAACCGACTTCTTTTGTCGGCCCTACAAACGCCCAACTAACAATTGGAAAAGCTTCTAATTCAGCCAACGTCCATTCTTTACTAGTAATTAAATACTGATGCACATATTGATATTCTGCTTCATATGCCAATAAGCGGTGCATCAGCATCTCATCAAATTGAATTGTCGTTATTAAATAATCAATATGCACTAAGTATGCGTAATATTTCGCTTGTTTACGGCGATCGTCTTTATATTTTTGATAAAACGCCAATGTTAATTCTGAACTTCCAGCTAAGTCGTGCGCACGGGCGGTATTAACGGCATTGTACTCACTCAATAAGGTGTCTTCTTGGGCTGATTCTAGGTACCACTTACGGCGTAAAAAAACAAATTCATCCAAACTAAAAATATTGAGCCGTTTTAAAATATCCTGCAGTTGTTTAAGCGTAACTTTAGCGACATCCTTTTCAAAGCGATAGGCCGTTGAACGACTTAAAATGCCTTCATAGGTTTCTTTACTCAAAAAGCCTTTATCTTCGCGGATTCGCTTAACGGTTATGCCAATATTTTCCACGTTTCAATGCTCCTTACTCAATTTTGTAATCACGTTGTCAACATAAGTTTGTTTAGTCGCAATTAAAATGCATTTTTTTAAATATTTTTTAATATTTATGTTGTTTTATGTGTCAACTTTGACACATTTATCAATCTCTTGCCATTATCTCATATAATGTTCATTAATATTATATTTCACGAGGTGTTAAATAGTGTCCATTAAAAAATTTTTACCTGTCTTTGCCGTTCTTACGCTCTTAGTTGCTGGGGGCTTTGCAGTAAATAAAGCGCTTCATAGCGATGAAGCACTAGCTAGTAAGACCACTCCTACCAAAGCAGGTACCATAAATAAACCAACAGCCTCAACACAGACAACGCCAACAAAAGCAACACCCACGAATATGCGCCAACCAATTAACTGGCGGCTATCATCTGAAACTATCCCTTATCCAAACGTCGCCCAACATCCCGACATGTGGATCCATGTTTCACTTGAAAAACAACGCGTTTATTTAATGGATGGTACCAATGTCCTTTACACAATGTATGCGTCAACTGGAGAAGTTGCCAAAGGTTGGGGCACGCCTAAAGGAACGTATCATATTCAAGCTGAACGCGGTCATTATTTCTATGCTCCCAATGTTAATGAAGGGGCCTATAATTGGGTGTCATTTTTAGACCACGGTGTGTACTTGTTCCACTCTGTGCCATTTGATAAAGCAGGTCATGTCATCCCTGAAGCCGCTAAAGCGCAAGGGACGGCCGAATCTTCACATGGTTGTGTCCACTTAACCATGGCTGATTCAGAATGGTTTGTCCAAAACATTAAATACAACACTAAAGTTGTGATTGACTAACGGCTATTAAATAAAACGGCTAGGAAAAGCTTCCTAGCCGTTTTTTCGTACTGCTTTACAAATAATAAATTAATATCCTGGTTGATAACGATCGATAATAGCCGCAAATTCCGGTGCCTGTTCGGGATAATCAAGGTATCGGCGCTTAACTTTTAATTTAATACGTGAGCCCCCAAACGATTTGATAAACATTTTATAATCTAGCCAACCTTGTGCAAATTGTAATTCTTCAATATCTTGCATCGCCAAAAAACGAATTTCACCAGTCAATTCTTTAGCAGTAGTAAGGCGTAACAATGCTACGCCGTTATTTGAAAAAGCGACCATAAACATTTTATTACCAATTGTCGCTTCAATAATTTTAGTGGTCTCATCTGCTAACTTATTGTCGGTTAGCAGCGCAATAATGGTGCTTCTCGGTATTACATCTCCCATAATTAAATCCCCCTGACTACTGTGTCCGGCTCTACAACGCCATTATAACGATAATCGCGTAAAATTCAAACTATTTGCACTTATCCGCTACTTAGCTAAATTCAAATAAGGTCGCTTTTTATAATGAACGGGCCTAACTAAAAAATGCTTGGTGAAAATCACCAAGCATTTTTTATTGTATTAATTTCACATTTTTAGCTCGCCCAAAATCGACTTAATCAAGCATCGATTGCGTGGCAGCCATTATCCAAAATAACGTTCCAAGAATTTACCAATTCCATCTTCATCATTCGAACGAGGCGTTGTATAAGCTGATAATGCCTTAACATCATCCGAACCATTTAGCATCGCAACTGGGGTACCAGCATATTCAAACATTCCCAAATCATTTTCAGCATCCCCAAACACCATGACATTTTCAGCAGTTAAACCGTAATGTTTGGCTAAAGCTTGGACCCCCACTCGTTTGTCCAAAGTTGGTTGCAAGAATTCCAAAATTTTTGGTTGTGAACGAACCATATGGAATTGTGCTTGTAACTCAGTTGGCAATAAGGTGCTCAAAGCATCCAACCGCTCTTTATCCGTAGCCATAACCGCTTTGGCGTATGGTTGATCAGGTAAACTAGCGAAATCCGTAATTTGGAATAACAGTGGTGCTCGTAAAACGCTCGCATAATCTGATTGGCCAATACCACTAATTTGCCAATTTTGCGTAAAGTCCAAGACATCTAATGGGTAGCCATTGGCTTGGGCCCAATCATATAATGGGGTAATTGCAGCTTTATCAGTGGCTAACTTAAAGATGGGCTCTTTAGTCGCATTGTTAAGCACTAATGCACCGTTAAACGTTAATGAGAAGTCATCGAGCCCGGTTAAGCCAAGTTCTTCAATAAACTTACCGATGGCAGCAATTGGTCGACCAGTTGCAATCGCAATATGGATTCCGGCTGCATGTAACTCACGAATTACCTGGGCTGTGCGTGGTGAAATTTCCTTTTCACCGGTCAACAAAGTTCCGTCCAAATCAAAACAAATTAACTTAATATCTGCCATTAGTTATTCTCCTCGTGAACCGCTACTGGTTCAATTTTTTGGTATAACGCACGGTCAAGTTGCGCCAAAATTGGTGATGGTTGGCCGTTTACTATTAATAATAAATCATGCATTGCCCGCGTGGCAACTGTATATAAAATGGCCGCATCATTGGCTGTTGTATATGTTGTGGCCGAAACATCATAAGCAATCGCACAATCAAATTCTAAGCCCTTTGCCAAATAAATGGGCAACGCAATCACCCCTTTAGGCAACGCTCGATCAGTGGCTGTTAGGTTTGTTACTGGTAGCTGTGCCCGTAACATTTGCGCAATCCGGGTGGCTGCACTGGCAGTCTTAGTCAAAATAGCGACTGTCCCATATGTTGCTAAAAACTCTGGCAAAGTTGCTGTCAGATAAGCCATCGAGCTCGTTTCATCGGTTGTTGGAACTATTCGTGGTAAGCGCCCTTGCCGTGTAAAGGCTTCAATGTGGTTATTGGCCGGTAATAAAGCTTTCCCAAAGGCGGTAATTTCTTGGGTTGACCGGTAACTTTTATTTAACGTCACCAACTTAGTATGCTTGGCCGCAAAAGCCGTTTGCAAGTTGGCATAAAATTCATTAACCGCCGTCACATCATCAAATAACGCCTGTTGGTTGTCACCCAAAATAGTGAACTGGGCGTGCGGAAAGGCGTGCTTGAAGTACACCATCTGGGCCATTGTATAATCTTGCATTTCATCAACAAACAAATGTTGAATTTGACGATTCCGGCCACTATTAGTTAACAAGTCACGTAAGTACATGAACGGCGTGGCATCATCGAGTAATACTTGATGGTATTCCAACGCTGTTTGAAACTGTTGGGCTTTTAATTCCCACAACTCAGGTTGATCAGTCTGGGTGCCATATTGCATCAAGAATGCGGTATATTGTGTATAAACATCAACATAATAATCATTGAATAATGCATCATATACACCTTGATAATAGCGCTCAACGAATTTTGCAGCCGCATACTCACTTTCCGCTTCCGCACTAGTAAATTCATCACGGGTCCCAACTCCAATGAGTTGTTCATACTCTTCTGTACTCATACCATTGAGGGCCTCACTAACCCACGGTGCATCTAGAGCATTCGTAACTTTGCGTTTTAATTCTTTGATTAATTGATTTTTTGTGGCTAACATTTTGGCACCAACACTCGCATTAGCTGGCTGCCGACTATAAATTAATTTGGTGTGGTAGGCTGAGAATAGCACTTCATCAACTAAATAAACGTCCGCAAATTCAATACTATCTTCATCCAAAGTGGCAACATAGTCGGTTAACGCAGCCATAAAATCTAACGAACCCATCGTTGCCCGAATCACTTCAGTTGGCAGTTGCTTTTGGTGGGCTTCATACCGTTCAAAAAGCGTTTGGACTTTCAAACCTTCTAAGCGTGCTGATAGGAAATCGGCCAATGTTACTTGGCGCATATTGCGTTCCCCTAAACTAGGGAGAACTTCGGCAATATAATTACTAAATAATTTATTCGGTGAAAAAAGTAAAATTTGGTCAGCACTTAACTCGGCCCGAGCATGATATAGCAAAAAAGCAATCCGTTGCAAAATTGCCGAGGTCTTCCCAGAACCCGCAACCCCTTGCACAACAAGCAAATCATGCGTAGTGTCACGAATAATATCATTTTGTTCGGCCTGGATTGTTGCGACAATATTTTGCATGTATTCGTCATTTTGTTGGCCCAATGCATATTGCAACATCTCGTCACCAACCGTTTCATTGGTATCAAACATATTGGTAATGTGCCCATCTTCAATGGTAAATTGGCGCTTATTAAGTAATTCTGTTTCCTGGTGTCCACTCGGCGTGGTGTACTTCACATGCCCGAGCGTTCCATTGTAATAAATTGCAGCTACGGGGGCCCGCCAATCATAGATTAGAAATTCATCATCCGGTCCTTGTAATGAAGATGTCCCAATATAGAGCTGCTCAATGGCGGCCTGTGGCGTATCTTGAATTTCAATTTTACCAAAATATGGATTGTGGGCTAATTGTGCCAACGTACTTAATTGCCGCTTTAAAATCGTTTCTGTTTCAACAACTCGGGCCACCAATTGCCGTTGTTGTTGAATTTCAGCATTCGTTTCACTAGCGTCATCAATTTCAAACGTATTAACTGAAGCATTATCACTATAGTTACGTTCCACGGCACGCGTTTCTTGGTGTGCGTGCACTAATTGTTGCTCCATCGCGTGATGTTTATCATTAATAACTTCAATGACGGCGTCAACGCGGTGTTGTTCACGCTGTTCTTCATTTAGTTCCATGTTTTTTATTTTCCTTTAGACTTTCCCATTGTTTCCTTTTCCAGCGGGTAATCCCCCAACGTGGGTTGCTTATATTATCCTCAGCTGGCATACTTGGCCGCCATAACTGATTAAACGTTGCCACAAAAACCGCTCCTAAAAGCGAAATTGTCGCTACTAAGTTTAGCCAGATTAACATAATTATAATACTCCCAATTGCTTGGTAAAAAGTATATTTATTAGCTGCGATCTTAACGTATAATCCAAAAACTTGCGTTAAAGCCAGAAATGCAGCTACTTCCAAAGCACTCCCCGCTAACAAAGCCCGCCAATCGGGACGCTTAGCTGGCATCATATAGTTAATCAGCATTACCCCAAACAAAAGGACCGCAATCACTACTGGCCACTGCGCTTTTTGCACAATATTAATAAATTCAGCTGTCGTTGGAAAAATGTTGACCACTTGTTGAAATAACGGCTTACTGATTGCAATAAAAAACATCACCACTGTCTGGATTATAATCACCCCAATAATCCACCCAACTGAAATTAAGCGCATCAACCATGTCGACTTAACTTTTTTTTCGCCATAGATTTGCTGGATACGGGTCCGAAAAATTGCAATAACTTGACTCAATGACCATAATGTTACCAACAATCCCACGGAAAAAATACTAACACTTTGTCGTTTCAATACGGCTTCGATTAATGGCACAAGTACTGCGTTAACATTTGAAGGTACGGCCGTTTGCACTAATAACAGCGTGTCATTAATATTGATGCCAATATAGGGCAAAACCGCTCCTAACGCAATAATGGCTGGAAATAATGCCAATAAACTATAATAGGCGACCATTGGACTTGCTTGTCCTAGTTCTGCTCGTTTTAAATACGTCATAAAAATTTTAATCGGTGGGGCTGCTTGAATGGCTGCCAACCAACTTCGTATCTTTTTCAACATCGCTCCTCCTCTTAATTTTATTAATATCATTTTACCATACGACTTTCTAAACTCTGTCACACGCTACTGAAATCCAATAAAAGACCACCTATTCGTGCTTTCTAATTATCCACGTTTTTAGGCAAACAAAAAATCCAGATGGTTATGATTAACATTTCCATCTGGATTGTATTTGCAGGATTAAATCCTTATAACTCCGGCAGGCGGGCTCGAACCGTCGACAACCTGATTAACAGTCAGGTGCTCTACCAACTGAGCTATGCCGGAATAATATGAAGCATGGCGACGTCTTATCCTCGCAGGGAGCGATCCCCCAACTACTTTCAGCGCTACAGAGCTTAACTTCTGTGTTCGGCATGGGAACAGGTGTATCATCTGCGCCATCATCACCACACTTGATATTAGGTAAAGTATAATTGCTTACACTTTATGTAGAAAAGGACGAACCCTTACGGCTTCATCCTTTTCAATGTGCATGGCGACGTCCTATCCTCGCAGGGAGCGATCCCCCAACTACTTTCGGCGCTACAGAGCTTAACTTCTGTGTTCGGCATGGGAACAGGTGTATCATCTGCGCCATCATC
>NZ_CAKKNS010000005.1 GCF_918814575.1 Periweissella fabaria
TACTGGTGTCGTTGGATCGGTTGGTTCCTTTGGATCTACCGGTGTAGTTGGATCGGTTGGTTCCTTTGGATCTACCGGTGTCGTTGGATCGGTTGGTTCCTTTGGATCTACCGGTGTCGTTGGATCGGTTGGTTCCTTTGGATCTACTGGCTTAGTTGGATCGGTTGGTTCCTTTGGATCTACCGGTGTCGTTGGATCGGTTGGTTCCTTTGGATCTACTGGCTTAGTTGGATCGGTTGGTTCCTTTGGATCTACTGGTGTCGTTGGATCGGTTGGTTCCTTTGGATCTACCGGTGTAGTTGGATCGGTTGGTTCCTTTGGATCTACCGGTGTCGTTGGATCGGTTGGTTCCTTTGGATCTACTGGCTTAGTTGGATCGGTTGGTTCCTTTGGATCTACTGGCTTAGTTGGATCGGTTGGTTCCTTTGGATCTACCGGTGTCGTTGGATCGGTTGGTTCCTTTGAATCTACTGGCTTAGTTGGATCGGTTGGTTCCTTTGGATCTACTGGCTTAGTTGGATCGGTTGGTTCCTTTGGATCTACTGGCTTAGTTGGATCAGTTGGTTCCTTTGGATCTACTGGCTTAGTTGGATCAGTTGGTTCCTTTGGATCTACTGGCTTAGTTGGATCAGTTGGTTCCTTTGGATCTACTGGTGTCGTTGGATCAATAACTGGATCTTGTGGATCGACTGGTGTTATTGGGTTAACTGGTAGATTATTCGTAATCGTAATGTGATTATTGATATCTATTGGACTATCAACTTCATCATAGCCAGTCACACCAACTTCTTTAGCTGAATAAATAATTTTTTGACCAGCAGCATACATTGGTAAATTGTTCCATTCACCCTGCCAACCTGTTGATGCAGAAAGTATAATTGGTTCACCAATTACTTGGTTACCGTTATATAACTGCACTTGAATTTGTTGTGGACGTTTACCATCTTTATTATCTTGGTCATTCCATTGCTTATTAACGGTCACATGCATCAATATTGGTGAATAGCTGTTCGTAATTGTGTAATTATTCTGAGCTGTCCCGTCATTTGAAGTGTACTTAGCTGCAATGCCAACTTCTTTAACTGTGTAAACAATTTTTGCACCAGTTGCTGTTTCAATTGGTAACCCAGCAAAAGCATCATTTTTAGTCCATGTATTATTGTTAGTTGCATTGTCAGCCGTTAAAGTTACTTGTTTTTGAGTATCTTGGCCATCTGCATATAACGCAAACGTTACTTCATTAGGGCGGATACCGTCTTGGTTATCAGCATCATCCCAAATTTTAGTAACTGGAATATTCATTGTTTGCAAAGTATTAGTAAGATTGTAATTACTATTGGCATCACCACCACTCGCAACATACCCTACCGGTACCATATCTTCTTGTACCATGTAGACATGTTTTGTAGAATCTGGTTTATAAATATCTAACTTACCAAAGTTATAGCGCCAATTGGTTTCTGCACTGATTACTTTGGAAGCAATTTTAACGCCATCTTGTAATAAATTGATGGTTACTTGGCTAGGTCGAGTCCCATATCCATTATCTTGGTCATCCCAAATTTTTGTACCACGAATACTTGTAGTGGTCTCGGCATCACCACCAGCCTTATTTGAAGCGGTAGCATTTGTGACCTCATTAATTACAACGCCGGTTTGATTATCAGTCGCACTCAATGTACCTGAATTACCATAAGCACCTGCAAAACCATCATCTGTAATTTTAGTACTGTAATACACTAAGACGGTTTTATTAGTAGCGGGTATGCTAATTGAAAAATGTTGTGGATCAGTAATATTTGTTTGTGCACTCGTTAATGGCTCAAAATTACCAAATTCGTTACCATCTGCTGAAGGATCTTTATGTGGTACGGTACCAATGCTAATTGAGTCATTAATCAATGCTTGATTAGGTCCAATGGCATCCGTATATTTGAGATTTTGTAAGTCTTTTTGTGCATAGTTCAAACGCACTACCCAATTAATCTTAGAGGGATCTTGCGGATCAAAATTTCCGACCTTAACAAGAACTTCATTTGCATTAGGACCAGTAACCGCATCAATGGTTGTTTTGGTTGCTGTCGCCTTTGTACCCCAATCTAAATCAACTGGCGTTACCGTTGTAGTAGACGTTCTTATTGTCTGTACATCCCACTGCACATCCAAAAAAAAGCGACCATCGATACCAGCATTAGCATGTTCTTGTGCATAGTCTGTAAAGGTAAACGTTATCTTCTTAGTTAGCGGATCTGCTTGACCTGTGGCAACTGTGTTCCCGTGCCCATCATCCAAGTTAAACTTAATTACGGTTTGTAATTTTAATTGACTTGGTAGATTTACAACCATTGTATCTCCGGTATGCAAATCAGTTGTGCCCTCGGGAATCGCATATGTCCACTGGGCCCTCATATTTTGATGGATTTGGAATTTATCTTGATCCGCACCACTACTATCGGTTAATTTCCCGGAAGTAATAAAACTATCGCCCCAATCTTTATGATTGGAACTACTATCAGCAAATACTGCTATCGGGGTTGCTATTAGTGTGCTAAGGATTGTTAATAATCCAATTAGCGCACTCATTTTTTTATACATACATTTCCTTCCTTTCATGTGTGTGTCGTATATTTTCAGTCTTCTCGCACCAATTTATTCAAAATGATATTTTTCATCGCGTTAAATCGTAAATTAATTATCAACTTACATAAAAAATTTAACTTAACTTTATTTTATAAACGTAGTTTTAAAGACGACAAATTGTATAATATCACAAATTAATTTATTTTTTAATAGAAAATAAATTAATTTTTACACAAAAATAAAAAGAAGTATATTTTATTAAAAATATACTTCTTTTATAATTTTTTATTTATAAATATAATTCCATACTTTTGATATCAGCAATTTTATCATGCCAAATTTTAAAACTATGGGCTCCTTGCATAACTAACATCGGTAGCCCACTCATCGTTTGATGTTCAGTTTTTCGTGCATACTCTAAAAACCTAGTCTGTGCGTGTCGGTATACTAAATCAATTACCAGCGCATTTGCTTTCAATAATTCAAAATCAGCTTCGGATAACACACTAACATTATCGTGTAAACCAACACTAGTCGCATTAATCAATAAATCGACTGACTCTAACTGCGTGAGAAGCTGACTTAATGGTTGTAATTCTAAGCCAAACAATGCGGCTAATTGAGCTTTGTGTTCATCAAACGCTGGACTCTCACGATTGAAAACTTGGATATTCACAGTTAGCGGGGCCGCCCCAATTATTGCTTTAGCCGCTCCACCTGCCCCAATTATTGCCACATTAATTAGCTTTTCAATTTCTGGCACACTTTGCCAAAAACCACTGCCATCCGTCGAGAATCCGATTAGCTTACCATCAACATTTTTAACGGTATTAACCGCTTGAATTTTGGCAGCCGTTACATCAAGTTCATCTAAGAATGGAATAATCGTCTGCTTAAACGGCGTAGTTACATTAAAACCCGCTACATTACTTTTTCGTAAACGTGCCATGATTGCTGATAACTTCTCACCATGGTCATTCAGTAACTGATAGGTTGCATTTAGCTTAGCACTTTTTATTGCGGCCATCTGCATACGCGGGGACTTTGAATGTGTAATCGGATCACCGATTAAGCCATACTTATCCATGCGTTTTACCTCGATTTAATTTGTTTATAATTTGTTCGACAATTGTTGTCGGTGTTTTTCCATTTGTATCAATACTCAAATCAGCAACAGTATGATAGTGCTTTTGTCGCATTTGCCATAAGTGATGCAAGTCGTTTCTCGAAAGTTTGGTTACCAATGGTCTTGCATTCGTATCTCCAATTAAGCGCTTAATATTAACCTCAAAGTCACTAACCAAATACACTACAAAATAATTACTATCAGTCATCAATTCACGACTAATCGGTAACGTCACAATTCCACCACCGCTACTTATCACGGCATTGGGCTTAGCTAGTTGCTTTTTTAAAATTTGGTATTCAGCAATTCGAAATTGTTCTTCCGAAAACTGGTGCATATATGTCCCAGGTGTTGCCCCCATCGTCATAGTAAATTCATAATCTAAATCAACAAATGGTTGTCCTAACTGCTGCGCTAACAATTGGCCAACGGTCGTTTTACCGACCCCCATAAAGCCAACTAATATAATTTGCATCTTTACTCCTATGCTTAATGCATTAAATGTTCTAAATCTTTAAAAAATGTTGGATAAGAGATACCAACACTATCTGGATCAACTAACGTTACATCGCCTTCTGTGATTAAAGCCGCTACACTTAACATCATTGCAATCCGATGATCACCATGTCCATTAAGTAATGTTGCCCTCTTAACACTTAACTTACTTGGACCATTAATAATAAACCCATCAGGCGTTGCCGAGATGTCAGCCCCTAATTTTTGTAACTCGGTTGTCACTGCTGTAATTCGATTTGTTTCTTTCACAGCTAATTCTTCAGCGCCAGATATGATTGTTTGGCCTTTAGCTTGCGTTGCTGCTAACGCAATAATTGGTAACTCATCAATCAAGGTTGGGACTTCAATTGACTCAATTGTCGTGGCCTTTAACCCTAATTCCGTAATGACTTTAACATTCGCCATTGGCTCCGCTGCCGTTAATTTTTGTAATTCAATATGCGCATTCATTCTAGTCAACACATCAATTATACCAGCTCTAGTTTTATTTATATTAACTTTTTCGAGGTTTATAACACTATTAGGTACAATTGTTCCTGCAACCATCCAAAAAGCAGCTGCTGATATATCAGCTGGGACTTCAATCTTACTAGGACGCAGTATTTGATTACCAGTAATCTTAAATGTCATCCCCGTATGTACTAATTGAATTCCAAAGTCAGGTAGCATTTGTTCAGTGTGATCGCGCGTCTTGAATTTATCCGTAATGGTCGTTGTAACCCTTGCAACTAAGCCCGCTAAAAGGACTGCATTTTTTACTTGGGCAGACCCAATTGGTAATGCGAAATTAATTGGTTGTGCGTTAATCCCATGTATCATCGTCAAAGGTAAATGCCCATCATTACTCTTAAATTTAGCTCCTAATGCACTTAATGGCGTAATGATTCGTTGCATTGGCCGAGTTGATAAGCTGGCATCCCCTATAAATGTTACTGGTAAATTCAATCCCGCAAAGACACCAGCTAATAATCGGGTTGATGTCCCTGAGTTACCCATATCTAATACCAAATTTTGAGGGCGTTTAAAATTTTGCATTCCCGGGCTATCTACCAAAATCGTATCATCACGCTGAATAAAATTAACCCCCAAAGGACGTAAGGCATTCATCGTACTCGTAATATCTGCTGAAGTTAAGGGACTCTTAATCTCAGTTATCCCTTGAGCTAATGCACCTAAAATCAAAGCTCGATGGGTGATACTCTTATCACTCGGTCCGCGTAAGCTACCGTGTAATCCACTGACTGCATGTTTTAAGTTTTGCACCGCTCTATTCTCCCTTAAAAGTTCTTAATTTCTGTCCGATAAGCCGCCAACTGTTCTTGCAAACGTTCCAAGTTATCAGTATCAAATTTATCTAAAATTGCTTTAGCTAGTTCAATTGCTACCATATGTTCAGCAATTACTGCTGCGGCCGTCACTGCTGTTGTATCAGACCGTTCAATACTTGCCCTATGCTCCGTATGTGTATCAATATCTACTGAGCGCATTGGTTGGTACAAGGTTGGAATTGGCTTAACAACACCTCGTACGACAATCATTTCACCCGTTGTCATACCACCTTCAAAGCCTCCCATATTATCACTTGCACGATAAAAACCTTGTTCTTCATTCCACAAAATTTCATCCATTACTTGACTACCAAATAACTGAACATGATCAAATGCTTCGCCAAAGTCAACTGCTTTAAACGCGTTAATGCCAACAATTGCCCGCGCAATCTTAGCATCTAACTTAGTATCAGCACTAACATATGAGCCTAATCCTGCTGGGACACCCGTCGCTAAAACTTGTACCATACCACCAACAGTATCTCGATTTTGCTTCGTTTCATCTATTAACTTTTGCATTTGCACATCCGTCTGAGCATCTAAAGCCCGGGTTGCGAACCCTTCAGTCACCTCACGTACTTCGGCCAGTGATTTATACTGTGTTAATACTTGGGCATCGCCTTTAACAGGACCGACACTTAAGACAAAGCCATGCACATCAATCCCCAGTTCTCGTAAAAGTTTTTTAGCAACTGCTCCGACAGCAACGCGCATCACTGTTTCTCGGGCTGACGAACGTTCCAAAACATTACGTAAATCATCTTGGTGTCGATATTTCATACCGCCAATTAAATCTGCGTGTCCTGGCCGTGGACGTAGAACTTTACGGAGGGTGTTTTCAGGTGTCGCTGGCTCATCAGGTGCCATAATTGCAGTCCAGTTATTATGATCATCATTATGTACATTCAAAGTAATTGGTGACCCTATCGTCATTTGATGCCGGACACCAGACATAAATGTAACCGTATCAAATTCAATTAACTGCCGACCACCACGACCATACGCATGTTGGCGTCGTGCTAATTCCTGATTAACATCTTCACTAGTAATATGTAATCCTGCTGGAATACCTTCAATAATGGCAATTTCTTCTGGCCCATGACTTTCACCCGCCGTTGTATATCGCATATTTTTCTCCTTAGACCTTATATCTTTAATTACTAGATTATAACAAATTACCAAACTTATTTGGATAGACGTACTTAGACAGTTATATTTACAAATAGCGTGCTAAACCTTTAGCTAACCTCAACGTGCTCTGTAGGTCAGTCATCTAGGCGTATACAAAAAAATCCCCTAGTGCGTTGCACCAAGGAATTTTTTCTAGTACGCTACGATGTCTAAACGACCCACAGAGCACTCTGTATTTTATAACTTACCATGTTTCTTTTCAGCAATTTCAAACATAATCCAAGCCATCAATCCAAAGACGATTGGGCCAGCTAATGTCCAAATACCACTGAAGTAATCATGTTGTTGGAATGGTTGAATAATTGTTAAACCAATTGAAACAATAATCAACGCATCAGTAATGATGGTTACAATCCATGTTGAAGTTTGTGATTTGTAGAAAATAAATGGCCGTTCAATATCCTTTAAATTCTTGAAGAATGGGAAAGCCAATACCAAGAATACATATGGAAGTGATGACGCCACATTACCCATGTTAGTTAACACGAGGTAAAGTTGTGATGCGTTCTTACCACCAAATGAAATTAAAAGGACAAGCACTGCTACGATGATGGCTTGTGCCCAAACGGCAGCAGCAGGTACACCGTGCTTGTTTAATTCAGTAATCTTCTTAGGCCATACTTTAGCAGGTGTTCCCAAGATAAATGACTTCAATGGGGCAAACGTCAAGACGAAGAATGAACCCATGTAAGCCAAGAACATTGAAATACCCGCAAAACGAGCAAAGAAGTTACCCATCGTTACCATACCACCATGTGATAAACCAAGGACGCTACCAAATTGATAACCTAAGTTGTTCATCAAGACATACACGATGTTACCCAAGTTAGCAGCTTTATCGTGACTTAAATCAGTCCAGTTAGTCGTTGCACCCCATAAAAGAATTGAAAGAGCGTAACCAATCCCAATAATGGCTGTGGCAAAAATAGTTGCCTTAGGGTAGTTCTTTTCTGCATGATCAACATCGTCAATGATCCCACCCATTTGTTCCAATCCAGCATAAGCAAAGATGGCGTAAAGAGCAAAGGCAATCATTTCTGGCACCGTTGTAAAACCTGGAGCCGTTGATACGATAAATGATTTGGCGTGAATTGGTTCAGCAAAGTGACCACCATGTGCGAACACGACAATCAATGAGATAACCAATAAAATACCATTCAATGCCATAACGGCAGTTCCACCAATTGCGGAAATTCGCGAAATTGATTTAACCCCGTTAGTAACAAAGAAGGCTACAACTAAAACAAACAAGACTGCTAAAATTCCGATGGTCTTACCACTACCGAGTCCGAAAAGTGACCAGCTACCAGTAGTATCATGACCTGAAATTAAAGTTGCTAATGGAATCCATACTTTTTGTGAAATGGTAATCATCCAGATAACCCAAGATGCCAATCCAATAAAAGTTACGATAAATGAAATTTTCTTACCTAAAGAACGTTCCATCCATGAGTAGATTCCACCCTTTGCCTCTTTCAATGCTGAACCATATTCAGCGTACATCATTGAAGTTGGCAAGAAGAATAAAATAGCACCCAAGATATACCAAATAATTGAAGCATATCCCATTTGTTCAAATGCAATCGGACCATTGGCAAAACCAAAGATCGTCGTAAACATCATCAACACAAGGGCACCTAAACCAATCCGTTTTTTGTCCATATGCTTATTTACTCCTTAAACTACATATATACAATTATCAAAAACAATATGATAATATTACTCTTTTTTCTAACTTTACGTAAACAGAAACTATTAAATAGCCTTAATTTACGCGTATTTATATCAAAAATTTAATCATTGTTAACATTTAATGTTAGTTGCATTGGTATTTTCTAATGAAACTGTGCAATTCACACTATTCATAGTTTTATGGTAGAATAATAACTGCATATTGTAGAATATATTTTATTAAAGGGGAATTATTTATGCGTAATTATTTTGCCGAATTTATCGGTACTTTTATGTTGATCTTTATTGGTACAAGCGTTGTTGTTATCGGTAACACTGCTGCTACACCGGTTGGTACATTAGGAATCGGGTTAGCTTTTGGATTAGTTATTACTGTTATGGCCATCACAGTTGGTGGTATTTCAGGTGGTCACTTTAACCCAGCAGTTACTTTAGCTATGGTTATCAATCGTCGTCTTGACATGCGTGAAGGCTTGTTCTACGTTGTATCACAATTTATCGGTGCTATTGTAGCTTCTGGTGTTGTATCAATGTTAGTACGTGCTTTAAAATTACCAGTTCATGCTTTAGGTCAAACTGACTTCCCAAAAATCACTAGCATGGATGCATTTTTTGTTGAAACATTGGCAACTTTCTTATTTATTTTTGTTATTGTAATTGTTACTAGCCAACGTTTTGGTAACCCTCAACTTGCACCATTTGCAATTGGGCTTACACTTGCGCTCCTAATTATGGCTACCCTTAACTTAACTGGGGCTTCATTGAACCCAGCTCGTAGTTTTGGACCTGCTATTATTGCCGGTGGTTCAGCTTTATCACACTACTGGGTTTACCTTATTGCACCATTACTTGGTGGGGCTTTAGCTTCATTTGTTGGTATTTTAATGGGTGCCGAAAAATAATTTTAAAAAGACTGAATTTTCAGTCTTTTTTTTACGTATTTTTATAACCATACTAGCTTTCTGTATTTAATAAGATTTTCCAAAAAGTAAATTTTTCATAACGCCGCCAAATATATATTGCTATTTTATTTTGATTGTGCAAGAATGATACGAATATCGTTTTGACATGAAAAAATAACTAATGCCTGTGAGCATTCATTTTGGAGGATAGTATTTTGAATAATCAATCTCAAGACCACGCGTTAACAACTAACCAGAAATGGACAATTGCGTCAACTTCAGCAGGGTTTGCGTTAGAAAACATGGATGTCATGTTCCTATCGTTTGCCTTGTCATCAATCATTGCGAGCCTCCACATTAGTGGTGCGCAAGCTGGATTAATCGCAACTGTTACTAATCTTGGTATGTTAGCGGGTGGTATTTTATTTGGTTTAATCGGTGACCGCTTTGGTCGCGTTAAAACCTTTACCTATACTGTCTTCATCTTCGCTTTTGCAACAGCAGCCATGTACTTTGCTGATAACATTCAACTCATTTACTTATTCCGCTTTATTGCCGGAATTGGTGCCGGTGGTGAATATGGTGTTGGTATTACTTTAATTGCGGAAAGCTTTGCTGCTAACAAGATTGGTAAGATGACGTCAGTTGCAGCCATTGGAGGGCAAATTGGGGCGGTACTTGCAGCCATTGCAGCGGCCTTTATTATCCCCGCTTTTGGTTGGAATGCCTTGTTCTTAATCGGTCTAGTACCAGTTATTCTTACGTACTTCATCCGTCGTAACTTACACGAAAGTGATGCATTCGTTACTAGTCACCAAAAAACAGCTGATACTAATACTAAGCAACCCGTTCGGATCTCAAGTATGTTCAAAACACCCGGCATTGCATTCCAAACAATTGCTTTGATGATTATGGTTGTGGTCCAAATTGCTGGTTACTTTGGTTTAATGAACTGGTTACCAACCATTATGCAACACAAATTAAACTTAACCGTTTCAGGATCATCAGTTTGGATGATCGCCACAATTGTTGGGATGAGTATTGGAATGTTAGTCTTTGGTAACATCTTAGACTTCTTTGGTCCTCGTCGGGCCTTTGGAATTTTCCTACTTGGCTCTGCGGTTTCGGTTTTTGCCATTACTTTAGCTAATAATGAAGCAACCATGCTAATTGCTGGGGCCATTCTTGGATTCTTCTCAAACGGAATGTTTGGTGGTTATGGTGCTGTCATCAGCCGCCTTTACCCCACTGAAATTCGGGCAACTGCTAACAACGTGATTGTTAATACTGGTCGGGCTATCGGTGGTTTCTCATCATTAGCCATCGGAATCTTGATGGATCACTACACATTGCCAGTTGTCATGGGCTGTCTTTCAGCAATGTACATCATCAGCTTTGTCGTAATGCTTTCAATTCCTGGCTTACGTAAATTAAGTACCCACGCTCACCACGAAGTTGCCCCTAAAGCAACGACAGTTGAAGCAAATTAAATAAATAAAAATGAGGTTCTTGCTAATGCAAGGACCTCATTTTTATTAGACAATTTCACACACTTCAATAACTTCGCGGTTTGGACCATAGAATTTAAAGATGCGCGTCCCATTATCCCAAAAAGTCGGAATATCTTGGATGCCTGGTTTAACAAATTCTAAGTTCATGGCAACCGCTGCTTCATAGGCGCCTTCAATGTCATTAGTATCCATACAAAAATGGTTGATGGCACCATCTGCAGCGACAACTTCACCACCATCCCACGCTTCAATCGTTAAATGACCAAATTGTAAAAACGCAAAATGCTTAGGGCCATTTTCAAACCGGCCTAAAACTTGAAAGCCTAATTGTTCATAAAAGGTAATTGTTGCAGCTAAATCGTTTGTTGGAATCCCAATGTGTTGGAAATCCGTCATGAAATCTTTTAATGCCATCGTCGCTATCTCATTTCTTTTTTCTATAGTATACAACTATCTCTCAACTAGCCTGGCTATAATTTATTTAAGTTTGCGATAGCCACTTATTGGTCTGGGCTATTTGGACAGCTTCAATTCGCGAATGGGCGCCAAGTTTACTTAAAATAGCGGAGATATAATTGCGGACTGTCCCATTGGATAAATGTAATTCATCGGCGATGGCTTGGGTATCTTGGGCGGACTGCAATAATTGTAAGACACTAATTTCCCGTTCCGTCAATGGATTTTTGGTTGCCTGATACATACCAATAACCAATTGTGGCTCATATATAATTTGCCCTTCGAGGACTTGATGAAGGGTTGCGATTAACTTATCACTCGGGCTATCTTTTAGCAGATACCCATTTACCTTGGCTGCTAATGCTTGTTCAAAATACGTTGGTTGGGCAAAAGTTGTTAAAATCACAATTTTGATATCTGGGCGAGCTTGCCGTAATTGATCGGCGATGGCTAGACCACTAATACCAGGTAATTCAATATCTAAAATTGCGATATCAATGTCAGCAATCAATAGGTCAGCTAAAGCATCGTTTCCGTTAAGCGCACTGCCGATAACTTGTAAATCTTCCTCTAAATTAAGAATAGTAATCAACGCTGATTGGAGCATTGCTTGGTCTTCAGCTAAGTACAGTTTTATCATCTGAAATCTCCATTGGTAACTGACAAGTTATGGTCGTTGCATATTTATCCGAGTTAATCGTTAAATGGCCCGCCACTTGGTTAACTCGTTCGTACATTCCTTTAATACCATTACTTTGAGTGGTATTATCAACAATTTTACTGCCATTATCACTAATTTTTAGTTCAAAACTTTTTTCTAAGTTAGTAAAGTACATATCAACCTTACTAGCCTCACTATGGCGAATGATATTAGTGACGGCTTCCTGGATAATTGCCCCAAATAAAACTTGTTGTTCACGGGGCCAACCACTACTAATTGCCTCGGTATGCGTTTGACATTTAATTCCTACTTGCTCAAGATTAGCGACTTGTTCTACCAATACTTCCGCAATATTTTTTTGCTTTAACGCCCGTACAATGTTACGAACTAATTGTAAATTTTCCCGCGACATTTGTTCAATTTCGGCTAATTGTGCTTGCGTAGCAGTTGTCTGCTGTTTGGCTAATAATTTACTAGCTAACTCCGTTTTAACGGTAATCATTGAAAATGATTGTCCCAGGGTATCATGGAGCTCACGAGCGATACGATTCTGTTCTGCCCGTTTAACGATATCAGTTAAGCGGGCATTATTTTGTTCCAAATACTTACCCTTTTCCCAACTTTTGCGGGCCGAATTGGCTACCACAGGGGCTGCTACCATGAACATACTAAGAAAGAGCAGCCCTGGAATATCATCATTAGTAAACCAAGTATGCTGCATGCTAACTTGCCAACCGATTCCGATAAATTCTAATCCCAATGCGCCATAATAAATACTAAATAGTGCCCGTCGTTGCGGTTTAGTTATCGGGATTGAACCAATAATAAAGGCCGAAAATAAAATCATGCCATAAACGTTGTACACAAACTGAAAATAAAGTGCGATCATCATTTGGATGACTAACATTGTCTGCATCATCCCAGTATGCTGATATAATTTTCGATAACTTAAATAAAAGCCCCCCAACAATACCCATCCCAACCAACATAGCGATAGTGGTGCCTGAGAATTTAATAAGGCACTGATTGGGAAAATCAACCATAACAAATAAAAATATGGTAGTGCCCCTTCAGTACGATCAAATAAAATATAGCGCGTGAGTAATTTTTTTTGCATGTTTATTTACCAATTTTTCTTTTTTGGATTACAGCCAATCCTATCATAAAAATAATAAACCATCCGCCCAATTTAAGGCCACTATTTAAAATGGCCCCGTGTTGCGTTAATACTTTAATAATGACATCGCTCATTAAATATTGTGGCGTTAACTTACCAATCCCTTGCACCCACGTTGGTAACATATTAATTGGCCACCACAATCCTGAAATAATCGCTAACGGAAAGACTAACAAATTACCAACAGCATCAATATTTTTAGACCTGACGATTAAGCCAATGATTGCCCCCGCTAATAAAATTGGTATTTGGACTAAAATTACAGCTACTAATGTTAACCAAATTTGGCCAATGGTGATATTAATGTGATTCACACCAATCGCCAGGAACAAAATTAATAGTGCTGCGGTTAAATTCATAATCGTGGTTAATAATCCCAATGAGATGAAATAACTTTTTCTACTTGCTGGCATCAACGTTAACAATTCCTGAAAGTTATTTGCTTGATCTTCATTTAGTAATCGCGCTAATGAAAAAAATGCAGTAATGCTAATACTATACACCAACATGCTAATTGCATAGCTTTGCAAAAATACCGTCGGTGCCTGTTTTAGGAGTATTTTTGTGAATAATAAATAAAAAACGGCCGGCATTAATAAATTAAAAAACACAAAACTTTTATTCCGTAAATAATCACGTTTAAAATCAAACGTAAATTGGTTTATTAAGGCTGTCATTTATTTTCCCTCCAACATATTCGTCATAATTTCTGTTAAAGATGTCGCTTTAATTTGTAAGCCTTTAAATGTTGGTATTTGCTCATAATACATTTGTAACCACGTATCACTATTAGTAACTTCGACTTTGTAATGATTACCAAGCTGAGACCAATTTAAAATATTTTGATCAGTATTAAATGCCGCACCTAATTTTTGTTCACTTTCAAAATCGACTACCGTTTTATTAATTTGCTGTTGAAGTTCAATTAACGTGCCATCAAAGGTCAATTGACCGCGCTTTAAAATCAAAAGTCGATTTGCAGTATCGGCAATTTCATCTAAATAATGACTTGTCACAATAATCGTTGTCCCAGTTTGTTGGAGTTGGCGAACGTAATCCCAAAAATGTTTACGATTTAAAACATCCATCCCCACGGTCGGTTCATCTAATAATAGTAATTGTGGCCGCCCAATAATTGCTAACCCAAATGATAAGCGCCGTTGCTGTCCACCTGATAATTCATTGATATATTGATTTTTTTGCGCACCTAAATTGGTGATTCTTAAAACTTCTTTCAGCGCTAATGGTTGCTGATATAAGGCATGTGCCCATTGTAAAATATCGTTAACTTTCACATTGCGCATCACTAAATCATTTTGCTGCATCACCCCAACAATTTGACGTAATTTAGCGGTTCCTGGTCGAGTATCAAAAATATTAATTTGCCCACTAGTGACTTGCTCTAACCCTAATAATTGTTTAATTAACGTACTCTTACCAGCGCCGTTTTCACCAATTAAACCGACTAACTCACTTGCCTGAATCGTTAGTGAAATATCTTTATTTGCGACTACGGCTGCATATTTCTTGGTCACATGTTGTAGTTCAATTACTGCCATACCGATTACCTCACGTATTTGATACCTTTAGTTTAGCTTTAACGATTTAGCAAAAACAGAACCATGTAACATCTCTTTAGATGACATTTGTCACATCATATACCACTATAGGTATATAAAAAGGTACGTAATTAACTTACACACCTTTTATAGTTGTTATATCACTATTTTTTGACAATCATATCAATCGCTTTTTGTAAAATCATTGCCTGTTCTTCATCATCAGCAACTGGGTTAGCAAGACAATTTTGTAAATTATCTGCCATAATTAATCCCATTGTCCGATCAATACTTGAACGGACCGCACTTAATTGCGTAATAATATCTACACAGTCATGGTCATCAGTAATCATATTTTGAATCCCACGAATTTGGCCTTCAGCGCGTTTCAATCGGTTTAGAATCGCTTTTTTATCATTCAATGCGTCCATTATTCTCTCCCGTACCTCTTTAGCTTATGGTTGTAATATACCAAATTTTACGTAACTTGCCAACTTTATCAGTTGTAAACACTTAGTTGACAAAATTCCTAGCTTTTAGTATTATACCCCCTATAGGTATTTTGTTAATAACAGACTAGTTTTGACATACAAAATCTGGATGGCGCATTTACGCTATATCATCGTGTTTTACCCAATAAATTACTTACTAATCTACCCTAGACTTTCATATAAGGAATTTTACAATGCTTACCAAACTTAATCATATTTCAACTGATGAACTTGCAACTAAACTAAACGATAACATCACTTTAATTGATGTCCGTGAACCATTAGAATTTGCAGCCGGCCACGTTGCTCAAGCAGTTAACGTACCTTTGAGTACTATTGATACTTATGACGGTGCTAAAGATGAAGCCGTGTATGTTTTCTGCCGATCAGGTAATCGTAGTCAACAAGCTGCTCATATCCTATCTGATATGGGTTACCAACCTATTAATGTTGATGGTGGGATCCTTAATTGGCATGGTGCGATTATTAGTGATTAAATCAGCTTAAGGTATTAAAAAAGCCGTAATGCAAATTGCATTACGGCTTTTAAGTTTAAGCGTATATTTCGTTTGTTGGTTCACCAGTTGTAAGGACGGCTTTAAAATTGGCAAAACTAATGGCAATTTTTTCAGCTAAACTAGCCTGACTGGCGGTCACTGGAATACGTGAAATCACTTGGTTTAAATCATCAGCTGCGTCAAAATCGAGGTAGTCACAAATAGTTGTACGGGTAAAAATGTACTTAATGCCCCATGCCGCTAATTGAGTTAACATCTCTCGATTCACCGGCGCATTATCTGCTAACAAAATTGCATTGGCACCTTGGGCTGTTACTAAATTTTGCATCGTTAATTCTTCAGTAACAAACTCCAAAACATACCCATCTTTATTCAACGCTTCAAACTGTGTTACTTCATCTTTATACACTTGATAACAAATAATTTTAAACATCTTTTTAAACTCCAAATCAATTACGTATGTGACGTTTTTAACATGCTCTATATTAGCACACTTACTTATGAATGCAAGTTATTACGCTAATTTGGTAGACCGGGCTTGCCACGCTAAATGCACTTCTTGTTCATATTTAGTCCCCCCCACGGGTGCCAATTGTTGTTGGGCTTGCGGTTGATTAAAAAAAGCAACTTGGGCAACCTCTTCATCTTGAACAGTCACATCCGTCAATGAAAAATCTAACTGAGCTACAAACCAATATTCAATCCAAGTTGTTTCAACTTGTCGATCAAATAACCGTAATTGTTCATTCTTTACTACTAACCCTAGCTCTTCTTGAATTTCACGAACCATGGCTACTTGAGGCACTTCACCAGCTAAAACGGAGCCACCAACTGAACAATCCCAAGCACCAGGAAAATTCAACTTATCAAAAGAACGCTGTTGTAATAATACTGATCCTGCTTGGTTAAATAAAAATGCATTAACAACCAAATGATACTCACCTGGTGCAAGTGATTCACTTCGTTGGCGACGGCCTATCTTATGTTCTTGTTGGTCATAAATATCCCACCATTCTTCCAACTTATCTGCTGGCATCCACTTCCTCCATCGTCATTGTTTCACATGAAACAATACTTATTTATAATCCACTTAATTAACTAGTAATTGGTCCACTGCGGTCCAATCAATCGTTACACCAAGCCCCGGTTTATTTGGTACGGGTAACTGCCCTGCAATTACGTGCGGTTGCTCAATAATAATATCTCGTACAAAATAGCGGTCACTTGCCGAACTATCACTTGGAAAAATATTAGCATGCGGCAACGTCGCTAAGGCTAAGTCAACTGCCCGACCAACCCCAGAACTAAGCATTCCGCCAATCCATGGTAGCACGGCTTCATTATTAGCAAGGTTAATGGCCGTCACGGTATCTGTAATCCCACCTATTTTGGCTTGTTTCAGCGTTAATGCTCCAACAGGCCCCGCAATTGCAGTTTGCACATCAGCTAAATTATTCAAGCTCTCATCAAGACTAATTTTTAAATGTTTTAATTGTTTTTGTAAATCAACATGGGCCTGCCATGCCTCAGCAGCAAATGGTTGTTCAAGCAAATATACGCCTGCTTGATCGAGTGCCTTGATCTTGTTTATATCCGTCATATCCCAACTAGCATTCGCATCGACTGAAAATAAGATCTGGGGATAGCATTGCACAATATGTTCAATCCATGTAATCGGTGTTACATGATTAAGCTTCAACTTAATTCGTTGATAACCGTGTTCAACTGCTGCTGTGACATTAGTCATCAATTCAGCTTCTGTCTTAGGAACTCCTAAAGCAATCCCCACTTTGACTTGGGTAACGTGATTTCCAAGCATCATTGCTAAAGATTGGTTTTTCAACTTGCCAAAGCCGTCCCAGATAGCCATCTCTAAGGCTGCTTTAGCAAATGACCATTGGGTTTGTGGTGCTAACCACGCAGCAAATGCTTGTGGATTAGCAATGGTTAATCCGATACTTTTGGGGATTAATTGATCGAGTGTTGCTAAAGAAATGGCATGTGTTTCCGCCGTGTAACTATCATCAGCAAATGATGCCACTTCCCCAATACCTTCAAGGCCATTAGTAAATGTAACTTTTAGTAAGCTAATTGGACGCTGCCATGTAATATCATGGGCCGTTTTAAATGGCGTCTTCAATTGCATCTCTAATTGGTACACCATGACATGCTTAATCGTTAAGGGCATTTAACGCCTCCGTAAATTGGACTGGTGCTTCAAAATGAATGTTGTGACCAACTCCTTCAATAATTTTTAATTGCGCCTGTGGTAAAGCGGCCAATAGTTTTGCGGCTAATCCTTGAAATTTAAGATCTCGTTGACCAACTAGCAAACTTACGGGCACTAATAATTGCGATAATGCTGGCCAATAATTAGGTTGCGCTCCCGTACCCATATAACGTAATGAATTAGCAACATTATTAGCCTGATGATTAACACGTTGTTGATGCATAAATGTTTGTTGGGCTTGTGGAAGTAACTTTTGACTTGCAAACATTGGTAAGGCTTCCCACGCTTGCACAAATGCTTCCATCCCCGCTGCTTCAATTCGGGCAGCTTTTTGGTTGTCGGCTAACTGTCGTTCAGTACGAGCAGTCATATCATCAATCCCCGCCGTTGCGCCTTCTAAGACTAATTGGGCAACTAATTCGGGATATGCTAAACCAAACCCTAACGCTAAGCGCCCCCCCATTGAATAACCAACTAAGTTAACGGGTGGTAAATCCAAGGTTTTGAAGAGACTTGCTAAACTTTGCGTTTGCTGTTTCATGTGAAACAAAGTACCATCTGACACCACTGGAGCATCCGGACCAAAGCCAAATAAATTAAGATACACGCACGTTCCACGAGGTTGAATCTGGGCAAAATCTGCCCCAGTGCCCATAAAACCATGCAAAAAGACCCACGTAGGGGCCCCACTTCCAGTAATTGTCACTTCATAAGGATAACCATCAACCATAACTTGCTTAGTCATTAAAAGCCGCCTTAATTTGGTCAATCAGTTGCCGATGGTCGCCAACATTTTTATCGCGATCACTTTTAATTTCAATAATTTTTAATTTATCGGCTGGCACACTAATCGTTTGAGCTAGTTGTTCCTTACTTGTAATTTCAAGATATTCGGCATCATATAACGCCGCAATTTTTTCAATTGATAAGTTCAAAGGTGTTCCAAACATTGGTTCAAAATAATCTTTGGCCGCTGCTTGGGGTAAGAATGAGAAAATTCCGCCACCGTTGTTATTAACAACAATAATCGTCATTGGTCGACCAGTTTGTTGGGCTAACATTAATCCATTCATATCATGAAATAATGTTAAATCGCCTGTCAATAAGTAAGCTGGATTACCACTCATCGCCATCCCAAAGGCACTTGATACCGTGCCATCAATTCCGTTCGCCCCACGATTAGCAAAGGCACGCACTGGATTTCGTGGTACAAAGTAATTATCCATATCCCGAATGGGCATTGAATTAGCGATAAAAATTTCTGCTCCATATGGTAATGCTTGTAATGCGACTGGTAAAGTTGCTTCGCTAAATTCCGCCTTAGCAACGGTTTGATTTAACGTATCTTTGACTTGTAACCAAGCAATTCCAAATGGATTTTCATCTGATTGTTCCCCGAATGATTGCATCGCTTCGAGTAATGTTTCTTCGTCACAGTTCAAAGTTAATTTTGCATATCGGGTATAGTCATGCCCGACAGAATCTTCGCCCACTTGGACTAAAGTGACATTATTTTGTTTCAACCAACCGCTCACGCGAGCTGATACTGGTGTCCCCCCAAAGCGAAAGACCACATCTGGTATCAAATCTGCCGCAATAACATCGGCTTCTAACAAAGCATCAATCCCATTGATGGCCCATTTATCCGGACGAACACTACTTAAAACATCAGCCAATACCGGTACTTTTAACAATTCAGCTAAATCACGTACTAAGACCGCCTTCGTATCCATCCGGCCCTCCGCTGGTCCAGCCATAATTAATACCTTACTTTGCTTCATTAACATCACAAATTCTTCGATGTTATTTTTTTGTGGCGTCCGAGCACTTGCTAAAATATTATGCCGCTTAATATTTGGCCATGCTTCACCTAAATCGGGCATTAACGGTTTGCGTAATGGAAGATTGATTTGAACAACGCCCGCTGGTGCCGTAGCCGCAATATTAACTAACTGTTGGACATGATAATCAATGTATTCGGTCACATTAGCGTTATCATCTTGCAAGGTAATTTGGGCAAATTCCTTAGCATGTGTCCCATACATCTTTACTTGATCAATTGTTTGCGCTGCCCCAATGTTTTGTAATTCTTGTGACCGATCAGTTGTTAAAACAATCAACGGTACATGGGCAATCTTAGCTTCTGCAATCGCTGGAAAGTAGTTTGCCGTAGCCGTTCCCGAAGTAGCTAATAAGACAACTGGCCATGATTTTGTCTTGGCTAATCCCAAGGCAAAGAACCCTGCTGACCGCTCATCAACATCAATTGTAATGCGAATATTGGCATCATTGTGGGCCAATTCAGCCAATAATAAAGCGATTGGGGTCGTTCGTGAACCTGGTGATACGACAAAATCGCGAACTCCTTGGGTAACTAAGGCCATCAATAAGTGTTTAATATTATTCGTTAAAGTTGCATTCATAATTTTTTATCCTTTCAATAAGTTCATCATTGGGGTCATTTTTAAGCCAGTTTCGGCAAATTCTTGGGCTGCGTCTGAATCGGCTAGTATTCCGGCACCCGCAAATAACTGCGCTGTTTGCTGCTTAATTAGCATTGCTCGAATACCGACAATAAATTCACCATCCCCATTTGGTAATACCACACCAATTGGGGCCGCAAATAAACCCCGTGGTTCGAGTTCTATGTCTTTAATGGTCGCCATGGCCCAAGCAAGCGGTTTACCACCAAGGGCGGGCGTTGGGTGTAGCTGAGTTACAAGGTCCAAGATATTCGTATTCGTATTCAAATGCCCGGTAATCGGCGTATACAAATGTTGTACTTGAGGGTTCTTCATAATGCTTGGTGCGTTTGGAACCGTTAACGCTACCAAACCCGCCAAGCGTTCTTTGATGGTATTAACAACATACGCATGTTCCAATAAATTTTTGTCATCATGTAATAAAGCCATTGCTAATTGTTCATCTTCATCAGCATTTATACTACGCCGAGTTGTACCGGCCACTCCCGCCGTTGCAAATGCTTGACCATCAACCTTCACCAAGCGTTCCGGTGTTGCTGATACAAATATTTCACCGCCGTGTTTTAACACAAAGTGATAACTATTGGGTTGTTGTGTGTTTAAATCAATTAAGAGTTGTACTTGATCTACTGTGGAGGTTAACTTAAGTTGACGTTGCCGTCCAAGAACAACTTTTTGCTTATTCGTATCCGTTTGCATCGTCTTAATGACGTTTTTAATCCGTTCGGGCCACTTTATATCATCCACTTGCTTAGTAATTGTTGCTTGCCCTTGCTGCTTGATTTGGGGCCACGTGGTAATCGGCGTTCCAAAAATTGCACCAGCCGTAACTTCATATACGACACAGGGAGCAAAAAAATAACCAGCCATAATTGGTGAAGCTTGCGGTTGCTCATCAAATGGTAATCCACCAAATACCGGCTGGTCTTGCTGAGCCATCCATTCTTTAATAGCTCCCGCATCCCCGGTATTTATTTCGGCGCTAACACCAAAACCAAAATAAATATGCTGCTTATCAGCACTCGCAAAATAAACCGCATCGTCAGCTTGTGAAAATTGTGCATATAGCTGCTCTTTTGTTGGAAAACTCATTCTATCTCTTCTTTCTTTTTACAACGTTCTCATCTCTATATTATCCTTCATTTTTTACTTTAATTCTAGCGTCGTTAAAAATCATTAACGAAAGCCTTACGATATCCTCAACTATCATCCGTATTATTCTGATCATAATCAGACTAATTTACGGCATCTCCACATACCCTACTAACTTATCAAACGGGCCCCGTATCATGAACATTTTATATTAAAATTCGTTACATTGTGAAAAAAATATCAAAATAACATTGCATATTTTTCCTTAAAGACTATACTTACATTGTAAGCAACCAAGCGATATATCTTCAAACTTCGTTGCCTATTTCACAAATATTCAAACTTGAAATAGGAGGCTTTATTATGCCAAACGTAAACGGAAAAGTAGCATTTGTAACTGGTGGTGGTCAGGGAATCGGTGAAGCAATCAGTCGTCGTCTTGCAAATGACGGCTTCAAGGTTGCGGTTGCTGATTATAACTTAGAAACCGCTACTAAAGTCGCTGACAGTATCAAAGCAGCTGGTCAAGATGCCATCGCCGTCAAAGTCGACGTTGCCGATCGTGATGCTGTTTTTGCAGCGGTAAAGGAAGCCAAGGAACAACTTGGTGGCTTTGATGTTATCGTTAACAATGCTGGACTTGGACCTCAAACACCATTTGATATGATTGACTACGATACTTACCGCCGTGTCTATGATGTTAACGTCGGTGGTACCTACTGGGGCATACAAGCTGCTACCGAAGCCTTCAAGGAACTTGGCCACGGTGGTAAGATTATCAATGCTTCATCACAAGCTGGACAAGTCGGTAACCCTGGCCTGGGTGTCTACAGTGGTACTAAATTTGCCATTCGTGGTATTACCCAAGTTGCAGCTCGTGATTTAGCGCAATTTGGTATCACCGTCAACGCATACTGCCCTGGTATTGTTAAGACACCGATGATGAATGATATTGCGCAAAAGACCGCTGATGAAGCCGGTAAATCATTTGAATGGGGCATGGAACAATTCGCCCAAAATATTACCTTAAAACGTTTATCAGAACCTGAAGATGTCGCTGCATGTGTCTCATACCTCGCTGGTCCAGATAGTAACTATATGACCGGTCAAGCCCTCCTTATCGACGGTGGAATGGTCTTTAACTAAACCTTTCTTAACACATAGCTATGCTAAATCAACCTAAAATATTAACCAAAAAACGCTTACGAATCGTAAGCGTTTTTTAATTTTTACTAAACCAAATTTCACTTAAAAATATCCATGCTATACTATTGAAAAATAAGTTAAAGGAAGCAACATTTAATGCCTAACTATACATTTTTAAAGCCATTTACTTTTAAAAATGGCGTCACTCTTTCAAATCGTATTGTCATGTCACCGATGACTAATTCAGCTAGTTTTTTTGATGGTTCTGTGACCGATGATGAAATCGCCTACTATGCGGCGCGTAATACCGTCGGGCTCCAAATTACAGCTGTTGCGAATGTCGATGCCCGTGGTAAAGGCTTTGAAGGTGAACTTTCAGTGGCCGACGACCGCTTTATTCCTGGCCTCACTAAATTAGCAACTGCTATGAAGGCTAATGGTGCCAAGGCTATTTTACAAATTTTCAGTGCTGGCCGCATGACTAATTCAACTATCTTACGCGGATTGGAACCTGTAAGTGCTAGTGCAATTCCTGCTACTAATCCCCACGCTCAAACACCACATGCTTTAAGTGATACTGAGATTGCCGAGCTAATTGGCGCTTTCGGTGAAGCTACTCGGCGGGCCATTCAAGCTGGGTTTGATGGTGTTGAAATCCATGGTGCTAACACCTATCTCTTACAACAATTTTTCTCACCCCACAGTAATCGTCGTGACGATCAATGGGGTGGCTCGCTTGATGCTCGCATGCAACTAGCTCTCGCTGTAATTCAACAAGTTATCACAATTAAAAACCAGTATGCCGATAAGCAATTTATTATCGGCTATCGAATCTCACCTGAGGAACCTGAAACACCCGGTATTCGCTTGGATGATACGCTTAAATTCGTTGATGTCTTAGCTGAGCAACCTTTAGACTACTTACACGTCTCAACTCGGCAATTTGATCAGTTACCATTTCGGGATGCTACGGATACCATCACACCAATTAACACCCAAATCAAAACCGTTCTCAATAATCGCCTTCCATTAATTGTTGTTGGAGGCATCCAAAAACCTGCAGACGCTGAGCAAGCTTTAGCTAGTGGTGCCGCCTTAGCAGCGCTTGGACGGGAGCTTATTTATGAACCTCAATGGGTTACAAAAACTATTAATAATCAATCCGAAACAATCAACTATACTCTTGATCTTAACCGGCTTGATGAATTAGTAATCCCACGTGGCTTTGCGTATATTTTACAAACTGTCTTTAAAGGTATGATTGATTTTAAAGATTAATACGTTGCACTTTTTAATCGGCCAGTTCATTTTAAAAGCAGACCTTAATTCAAAAAAGTCGACCAATAAATGGTCGACTTTTTTAGTGAACTGTCACAATTAAAAAGATGAATATAGCCGAGATAATTAACCGAATTACATGATGTTGCCAATGAAAGAATGTTGTTAAGCCGCGATATAAAGCTAATAATTGGTAGGCAACAATTGCTGTAATTGCCACAATTGTAAATAGTTGCCAATTAGCAAAAAACACACTAATTAGTGTCAGTAAACTAACCACAATATGGATAATATACAGTTTATTTTCTTCTTTAATTAGCACTTGAAAACCAGCGAATAACATTGCTAATGCGTATAAGCCGATTAAAATTCGCAACATTATCATGGCCATCTTATTCACCTGCCTTAACGAATTTAATATCTGGATCAAAAATTGATAAATCAAAATTATCCTTAACGTAATCTTCGGTTCCCATATCACACGCAACTTGATAGTATTGGACTTTACGCTTGAGTTTTTCAATATTTTGCTTTTGTTGTTCAATGCGTTCTTGGGCTAACGTTACTTGACGTTCAAAAAATTCTAAGCGCCCCACTAAAGTGGCATCCCCCTCTTGGGTCATCTCAACAAATTGTCGAATTTCTTCCAATTCTAAACCAGACTGCTTTAAACAAATAATCAAGGAAACAAAGTCCAAATCATCATCTGAAAATGCTCGCCGCCCGGCAGCATCACGCTTAACAAAAGGCATTAAGCCTTGTTTATCGTAAAAACGTAAAGTAAATGGTGAAATATTGAATTTTTTTGATACTTCACTAATCGAATATGTCATGAATGATCCCCTTTTAATGAATTAGTCGCTTAATATGACGCCTACTTTTATTATATTTTTACTAACTTAAAAATAGTTTACCACTATTCTTGACTTAGATATATGTCTAAGTTGTACTATTAAGCTAGTGCTTAAAAACAAATAAATTATGGCACATACACGAATAATAATGGAGGATTTAACAATGCGCGAATTTAAAATTGGCAACACAGATTTTAAAGCCTCAGCAGTTGCGCTTGGTATTATGCGGATGGAAGCTTTAACTGCCGATGCTGCCGCCAAGACATTGGAAACTGCTTTTGATACCGGGATTAATTTTATTGATTCTGCCGATATTTACGGTAATGGGGCATCAGAAAAAGTTTTCAAGGAAGCGTTGGCCAAGTCTAGCATCAATCGTGACCAATTATTCATTCAATCAAAAGGCGGTATTGTCTTAGACCAAGCTCGTAGTCACGGTAGCTTTGTCTTTGGTAAGCGCTACGATTTCTCAAAACAACACATTCTTGATAGTGTTGATGGTATTTTAGATCGTCTCGGTGTTGATTACTTAGACTCATTTTTACTTCACCGGCCTGATCCACTAATGGAACCAACTGAAGTTGCCGAAGCATTCGATAAACTTCAAGCGAGTGGTAAGGTACGTCACTTTGGGGTTTCTAACTTTAACCCGCAACAAGTGGACTTAGTTCAAAGTGCCATCAACCAAAAATTAATTATTAACCAACTTCAATTCAGTATTATGCACTCCGGGATGATTGACCGTGGTATGCACACTAACATGGCTGATGAACGGAGTATTTCACATGATGGTGGGATTCTTGAGTACTCACGTCTCCATGACATGACAATTCAAGCTTGGTCACCATACCAATTTGGTTTCTTCGGTGGCACATTCATTGATAATCCTGATTTTGCCGAACTAAACAAATATCTTGGTGAATTAGCTGATAAATATGGGGTTACTAAAAACGCCATTGCCACTGCTTGGATCATCCGGATTCCAGCCAACATCCAAGTTATCTTGGGTGCGATGACACCTGCACACATTATTGAAAATGCTGCCGGGGCTGATATCGAATTAACGAAGCAAGAATGGTACAACATTTACTTCGCTGCTGGTAACGATTTACCATAAGCGCAATTTATTAAAATAACGAGGTAGACAAATGTCTGAAGATTTTACAATTACATCAACTGTTACTTTAAACAATGGCGTTGAAATGGAACGCTTTGGTTTAGGGGTTTGGCAAGCCGAAAATGGTGAAGCCACTCCTGCTGTAGCCGCAGCGATTAAAAACGGTTACCGTTTAATTGATACCGCCAAAGCATACGGTAACGAAGCCGACGTGCGGACTGGGATTGAACAAGGAATTGCCGAAGCAGGCATTGCACGTGAAGATTTATTTATCACAACTAAGCTTGCTAACCCTGATCATGGCTATGATTCAACTTTAACTAACTTTGAAGGTAGTCTTGAACGCCTTGGTTTGGACTATGTTGATCTTTACTTAATCCACTGGCCAGTTACTGGTAAGTACAAGGATACTTGGAAAGCCATGGAAAAAATCTATGACCAAGGTTTGGCAAAAGCGATTGGTGTATGTAACTTCAATCAAGAAACCATGGAAGATTTGTTGACTGATGCCAACATTGTACCCGCAGTTGACCAAATCGAATTACACCCATTATTGCAACAACCTGACATGGTGCAATATGCTGATGACCACAACATCCACTTGGAAGCATGGTCACCACTTGGCGGCGGTAAAGTCCTTAACAATCCTGTGATTGGCCAAATCGCTGCTAAATATGGTAAATCAGCGGCACAAATTTTAATTCGTTGGAGCCTTCAAATGGGCTTTACCGTAATTCCAAAATCAGTTCACGAACAACGGATTATTGAAAACGCCCAAGTCTTTGATTTTGCTTTAACTAAGGAAGATATGGACTTAATTGCTACTTTGGATGAACATTACCGCACAAGTTACTGGCTCACAAGCTTTGACTGGTACACTGGTGATGCTAAATAATTAGCCCACTACTTATATTTCTATATCAATTCAATTCAAAAAACGGCCTCTCAACTGAGAGACCGTTTTTATTTGCATTCTAAAATAAATTGCTTATTAAAACTATTATTTAACAGCTAAAACATCTGATGCAACGGCAATGTTGTTTGCATCCATGTATTCAATAACTTGTGCAATAGTGATGTATGGAATGTCTAATTTCTTAGCTAATACAAACAAATCATCACGTTGGGCCATATGACCATCTTCACCAAGAACTTCGATGATAATAGCCGCTGGTTGAGAACCAGCAAGCAATGCCAAATCAACCCCAGCTTCAGTGTGACCAATTCGTTCACGTAAACCTTGTGGCTTAGCAATTAATGGTTGGATATGACCTGGACGGTTAAAGTCAGCAGCCTTAGCATCCACGTCAGCAATGTGGTTAATTGATGCGGCACGGTCAAATGCTGAAACACCAGTTGTAACACCAGTTGCTTCAAAGTTACCATCAACTGTTACTGTAAATGGTGTTTGGTGTGGATCAGTGCTATTTTCAACCATATCTGTCAAATTCAAACGTTTGGCAATTTCATCATTAACAGGTACACACATCAAACCATTGGCTTCTTTTAACATTTGGTGGATCACAGCAGGTGTTGCTTCAGATGCTAACGCAACCAAATCACCTTCGTTTTCACGGTCTTCATTATCTGATAAGATAACAAAACCACCCTTTTTCAATTCTGCAAGTGCTGCTTCAACGGTACTAAATTCTTTTTCCAACATCATACCCATCCATTCTTTTTTATTTTGTTATCGTTCGTGAACAAGACCAATTATATATTATAAAAATACATAAAACAACTTTTTTATCTAATTTCTTAATTAAAGTTAGATTAAAACATTTAAACGTTCGCGTTTACTATAAAAAATATATCATAAATCTATCCATTATCCAGTTGTTATCTAATTAATGATAGGTAGATTTTTTTATAATGTCTAGTCATTTTACCTTGGAATTAAGTTGTGTAACCCTAAGACACAACCATAAAAAAAGTAGCTCGAAAATTTTTTCAAGCTACTTTTTATGTTTTATTAAAAATATCATCTAATCAATATACTGTTCATACTCTTTTAATATGAACAACCTTAAAATTTTTATACCGACCTACATGCCAAGGTAAAATTTTGCAAATAACGCTGCTCCAATAGCCCCAGCAAATGGGGCAACTCCAGGAACAATAAGCCCATATTGCCAATCACTTGCTGCTTTATCCTTAATTGGTAAAATAGCATGGGCAATTCGTGGCCCCATATCACGAGCTAAGTTCATTGCAAATCCGGTTGGACCCCCTAGTCCCATTCCGATGGCCCAAACAAGTAAACCAACGGCAATTGGTACCACACCAGGCGTTTGAACCCGTGAAATTGCTAAAATTGAAGCCAAAAAGATAAACGTTGCAAAAAATTCAACAAAAAAATTCCGTGGTAAATTCCGCACTGCTGGTGATGTTGCAAAAATATTGCGGATGGTTACATTATCGATATGCCCATATGAACTCTTGAATGAATCGGCATACATCACATAAACGATACATGAACCTATCACCCCACCTAAGATTTGGACTAAAGCGGTTGGGAAGAATTGTAACCATGTCATATGGCCCAACAACACTTGTACGAAAGCCATTGCGGGATTCAATGTCACATTTCCAAAAATAATCAACGAAATTGTTATCCCAAAAGCCCATGTCGTAATGGCAAATAAATGCCCTGATCCTTGATATTTAGTATCGTTTAACACGACATCACAATGAACCCCCACCCCAAAAATAACCATTAGTGCCGTTCCTAAAAATTCTGATAATAATTGATGTAACATCTTCCCTACCTATTTTGATCCAGTGACCATAACCCTCTCTTGGTAAAAGTATCTTCTTAACTTATTTCATCGCTAAATCAACAATTTATAATTGCTCATTATTGAACATAATATAGAATAACACGCTTTTTAATTTTTGCAATTAATTTTTATCAATTTATGCACTATTGGTTTAAAAAGTTGATTAAACCCAATTTAAAAGCCTTTAAAATTTATTTTTAATACTTTTACTAATAGAAAATTAAGTATAATTCATCTATTTTGTTAAGTGATGAACTATACTTAATTATTTCCCTTTAATTAAAACGCATTACTACCAATAGAAATACTAAAAAACCGACTATTTTTCTTTAGTCGGTTTATCGTTTTAATTCAAAATTTATTTTAGTGTTTATTTATTACGCGACCTGCAAAAGTTGCCGGGGTTGCCATCCCATCAACTTGAACCCCATGAGCTGGATCTAACGCATTAATATAATGGCCCCCTTCCAATGCGATACCGACATGATAAACATGTCCTTGCTGATTTTGCCAAAATAACAAATCTCCTGGTTGGGCCGCTTTGGTTGTTATTCGTTGTGTTTGCTCTGCTTGAGCTTGCGCTAAGTGTGGTAATTGGACGCCAAATCGTTGATATGCATAGCTTACCAAGCCCGAGCAATCGAAGGCCCCTGGTTTAGCACTCCCCCAAACATAGGCGTCTCCCAGAAATTGTTTTGCAAATTGACTCACTTGAGTTCCTAGGTCTTGGCCATTAATTTGACTTTGAGCAGCGCTAGCCTTGGCTATCATTGATGAATCAATTACCGATGGTCCTTCAACATCATCACTCTTAATCCTTAATTTTTGTCCAATTAAAATCATATCCGGATTCTGCAAATGATTATTTTGAACAATCGCTGTAACGGAGGTATGATGCTGTACCGCTAATTCCGATACCGTATCGCCTGCCTTAACAACTACTTGTCGTGATACTTGGTCAACTACTGTTTGTTTAAACAATGCTTGTAGCGCTTGATCAACTGGCAGCATCCCTGAAGACTTTCCAACCAAAGGTTCCAAGGCCAAGTCGTAGCCGTTGACTTCCATTAAATAACACCTCCGCTTTATATTAATTATTTCAAAAAATAATATCTATATATCATATCGGTCGCTCAGTAAAAAAATTAAGGATTTACACAACATTAACTTTAATCATCAACCACATTACGTTAACATAACCATGCAAATAGCTACCATCATAATTTCAGCCCTAAATTAGGCAGATATCACTATAAAAATACCCCTAGGTGTATAGTTAAATTTTCTCATTTTTCTTAATTTATTTCCCAGTTAATGATTAAAAATCATTAGTTTGATGTTATATATATGGTTTTAAATTCTCATTTTACAAATTTTTATATTTCTAATAATTATTAAACTAAATAAAAAAACATTGGTGAATTATTCCATTCTCCAACGTTTTTATTTGGTACTATTCAATATCATTTTTAACTTCTGACATAAAGTAAATACTTACGATAGCGAAACATAAAGCTGGGAACAAGAATGATAATTGCATTGATCCAACAGCATCTGAAATGATTCCTTGAATAGCTGGAATCACAGCCCCCCCAACGATTGCCATAACTAAGACTGCCCCCGCAGTTTCAGTATGTTTCTTTTCAGTAACCGTATCTAATGTGTGAGCGTAAATTGTGGGCCATTGTGGACCAAAGAAGAAACTTGCCGCTACCGTTGCGTAAATGGCAATGTTACCTGGTGCCAAACTTGCAACGACTAATGCAATTGTTCCTAAGATTGAGTAAGTTGCCAAAACCTTAGTTGGTTTAATTCTTGTAAATAATGAAGTCGCAACAACTTTTCCTAAGAAGAATACGATGTATGAGTAAACCATGTACATTGAAGCTTGTGCATCACTAATTGAATGGTTCAAATCAAGAACAAGGCGAATTGTGAATGACCAGACAGCGGTTTGCATCCCAACATAAACGAATTGTGCCATAATTCCTTTTTTAAATAACCGATTGTGGGCTAAGTAAGAAAGCGTTTCACCTAACTTAGCTTTTACTTGGCCGGCTGCTACAGCTGGTTTCGTATTTGGCATTGGTGTTAATGCTAAAATAATTAACATAGCAACTAATACGAACAAAATATATTTGTATGGTTGCAACGTTAATTGCAACATTTTTTCACCATATGCGATGCGAGCAGCCCCATGTAAACTGGCCATTTTTTCTGATAAATTACCAACTTGACCAAAAATCAAATATTTACCAAGTAAGATCCCGGTAATACTACCAATTGGATTTAAAATTTGTGAAATATTTAAACGTAAATTGGCGTGTTCCTTAGGTCCTAGTAATGAACTATAGGTATCACAAGCTGTTTCCAAAAATGATAACCCAATTGCGATGGCAAAGATGGCGACTAAAAACATTGAGTAAGTCGCAACGCGTGAAGCTGGGAAGAATAACCCTGCTCCTAAGATATATGCGACTAATCCCGTTAAAATAGCTGTTTTATAAGTTGTTTTTTTAATAACAATACTTGCAGGAATGGCCACTAAGAAGTAACCACCATAGAAAGCTGATTGTACAAAGGCAGTTGCAGCATCATTAAGTTCAAACACTGTCTTAAATTGGGTAATTAAAATATCATTTAAACTAGCTGCCGTTCCCCAAAGTGGAAACATCATTGAAACAATAATAAATTGTAAAATTGGTGTCTTAGTTAGATATCCATCTGCTAAAACCCCAAAATCATGTCGGTGCTTAGTTTTTGTACCTACTGCATTAATCATATTCGACTCCTAGTTCATTTCATTTGACTTGATATAACTTATTGAAAAATAATTACTGAAAGCGTTTTCATAAAGATATATTAGCACTATATTTCAATTAAAGAAACTATAATTACATGTTTTATTATTTAAATATTAAATAACAAAACATGTATATTGCTATTCCAGTATTTAAAATACACTTTTATATACTTCAAAAATTATTTTTAAATAAGTTATTGACGTTACTTTCCAATCGATATATAATAATCACATAGAAATTTAATAAATATTTGTCCAGTGGCACAATGGTACTGCGTTCGACTGTTAATCGAAAGAGTGTTGGTTCGATTCCAACCTGGACAGTAAATTACTACTAAACTGCGCTCCAGAAATTCGCTATACAAAGAAGCTAGGGAAAAATAAATTTTCCCTAGCTTCTTTTAGTATTTTTCGCGATTGCTCAACTTCTATTCGAACTCATTTTGCTTATTTAAAACTAATTTTTAAGCTTTTACCAGCTAAATTAGTAAAGTTTAGTAAGTATTCACCCGTTTGTGAATCATATTTAATCGCACTACTCATTTTAAGCTTATCCGCCACTTGCTCTGGTAATTTAACAGCAATTTGCGTTGCTGCTTGGGTTGGATCACTGAAGGTATATGTTGTGATGCCATGCTGTTTAGTACGTAATAACGCCAAACTATGGTTAGTTGTAATATCGTCTAACTGACCACCTGTGGCCTGCCAAAAATTAATCCCAAGATACGTATTATCGGTTTTCTTAACCGCTTGAATTTGGGCATTATTTGCTAGAATTTTAAGCGGATTTTGTTGGGCTATTTGTTGCATCTTAGTAGTTGAAGCATTTGGAATTAACATATACGCATACTTGCGATCAATTGGTGCTTTACCATGATTAATAATTAATTTTTCATATTTCCCAATATAAGTTTTATGATTTGTAAATTTCTTATTAATATCAGCGTAGCGTCCTTTGCGAATCTGTTGTTGCGCTTCAATCGTGGTGTTTTCTGGGAAATAATATCCAATTGATTGTTGTGTTTTCGGGGCTTTAATCATTAGCCACTTAGGATCTTTTAGCGTGCCCGTTGGATTAATTGCACCTTGATTTGATACCAATTGATATGCTTTTTTATTACTTAATAAACGATCTTCAACAATGGTTTCAATACCACTATTACTTGTACCGGTAATGCCGGCACCTAAAGCAACGACTTGATTATCGACCATAAACCATGATTTTTTACCTTGTAAGTTCATTGGAATCGTTTCTTTTCCAAGTTGTAATCCATGTTGGTCAAGATTCATCCCAATAACTGCATTATTACCAGCTGTCACACCACCAGCCCACGTATTTTGTGGTGTGGGCGCAACAAAGTGACTACCTACATTGGGTAGCGGCGTTGTATCAATTGTCGTCCCTGGTAAGCGATAGGGATCAATTGTTGGCCAATAGCTTTCACCATATTGAATCCCATCACCATTGTACAAATATAATTGACCATCACCCATATGCCATCCATGGATATTTTCACCATTCCCAGCTTCAAAACTTGCGACCCGTTGGGAAGATAAGCTAATCCCTAGGCTAAATTTCTTACTTTGTTGCACAAATCGGCCCATCGCTGCATATAATTTAGTTCCACGGAAAGGCGCTACATCAGCAGGAATTTTTGGATTACTTTCAACCATATTTAACAGTCGTAAATCATTATAATCACGAACACTAGCCCAGAAATATTTAGGGTCTTTATTAACCCAATATTTAACAGCCGCTTGTAATTTGGCTTGTTCTGATGCTGGTGCTGCATCAGCAACTAGTAATAAATTAGCCATCGTAGCGGGTTGCCAACCTTGACCACCAGTTCCAGCCGGTGCTCGTGTTGCCCCACGCCCTTCAACCATCGCCAGCGTATTTTTTTGATATAGCAATGGAATAAACGCATCGATTACCGTATTACTGAATTTTTGTGCTGTCCCAGTTGGTAATGCAAATGGTGTATCTTTAACAATTGCTAATATTCGACTAGCTTGCCCAATTAATGCATTGCCGTATTCGCCAGTATAGGCAACGTTTGTATGTTGAATAAATGATCCATCACGATAAAACCCGTCCCCTGTTTTAACTGGCTTAAAGACGCTAACAACAGCTTGTGTGGCCATCGTAATCATTTTTGCATTATGCTGTAAAATACCCATTCCAAGGACAGTACTAGCTAAATCAACCCGATTGGCAGCTGTGGCCTTAAAGTTTTGTTTAAAGACAACTGGAAAATTTTTATCCTGTGGTCGTAACTTTAATTGTTGATTAGCATTTGGGACATACGTTTGTATAATCTTCAAATATTTTTGTTGGTCCGCACTAGGTAGTTGTGGCCCTAGTACCATCATCATATTAATCAAACTTTGTGGGATACCAATCTGCCAATCATACCAATTACCAGCATAGTGCTTACCATCATAACGTGATGGTTGGGTCATAAATTCCAAACCTGCTTGAATAGTCTTTAAAACTTTAGCATCATGATATTGTTGGGTACCAATTGTGGCATACGCTAAAGTTAGTGTTTGTAAATTATTAAATTGATGCGTTAAATTCGCTGAGCCAATCTTACCACCCCTAGGTTCCCAAAGACTTGTAGTTCCCTTAAGATGAATCGTTTTCATTAATTCAGTAGCTTGCTTGTTAAGCTTTACGATATAAGCCTTGGCACTCGCATTATCAGGTAACTTACTTGTGGGTACCAATTGATTATGCCAATTAGTCTGTAAAACTTGATATCGATTTAGTACTACTTGTTGGGGACGATTATTATGCCAGTGCTGATAACCGACAATTCCGCTCCCCGCAGCAAGTATGGCTATGACGGCACCTGCAATATAAATTGGCCGCCGTGATCGTTTTTTTTGATTACGAAACTGCATACGATAAACCTCTAAAGTCATTGCTTAACACACGTAAAAAGCGATAGCCATCACCATTGATAACTACCGCTTTATTGTAACGTGTTCATTTAAATTTTTATCGTCTAGCAACCGAAAATTAAGCTCTTTCAAAGTAATTTAACTTATTACCAACTCGCCTTTTGCACGCCAGGAATTTGTCCTTTGTGCGCCAATTGACGGAAATTAAGGCGTGACATCCCAAATTTACGCATATAACCATGGGGACGACCATCTAATTGATCATGATTGTGCAATCGGACAGCACTTGAATTACGGGGTAATTTTGATAACCCAATGTAATCCCCCGCCGCTTTTAATTCCGCACGTTTTGCTGCATATTTTGCAACTAATAGTTCTTGTTTCGCTGCTTTAGCGACTTTTGATTTCTTTGCCATAATGCTCCTTATTTTACCTCAATAAATAGTGCTTTACGTTGTAATTTTGGTGAATACTTCAGTAGTGATAACCGATCCGGCGTATTCCGTACATTTTTACTAGTTAAATAAATTCGTTCATTAATTTCTGTATTTTGTAAAATAATATTCTTGCGCATTTACTCACCCTTTTTCTAAATAGTAATTATTACTTTTTATATTATGAGTATTTTAAACTAGCTTGTCAAGTTAGTAAACAGCGCTTCGAAATTTTTGAATCCCCGTTGCGGATACATCTTTACCAAATTCTAGCTAAAATTTTACGTTACTTAAATTTTATTTGCCCATAAAATCTGCTATTGTAGCTTTATGTTACATCATTTATCTTATTACGACCTTATTTTTGACAGGAGATTAACATGTCGACAACTAAAACCAACACATTAGGTGCTATTTTTTTAGGAATTTTTATTTTTTTAGCAATTCTTTTTCTCACCATCCCACAAGCATTAACTAATTTTGATGTAGCCATTATGCATCATGTTCGTGGGGCTTATCCTTTCGGTAAACACTTCTTAAAACACCTTGATAAAATCGGTAACGGCCATCTTTATAAATGGATTGTCTTCGTTGTTGCCATTCTCTTATTAGCTATCAAGCGTTATGCTGAAGCTATTTGGGTATTTGTTAGCTCAATGTTCATGAGTGTCGTAGCCGTTAGTGTCTTGAAGAATTATTTCCAACGGCCACGGCCTAAGATTCATCATAAAGGCTTTAGTTTCCCTAGTGGTCACGCAACGAGTAGTATGATTTTTTATGGAATTTTGGCGATTATTGTTTTTTACGTCATTAAAAATCAAATTGCCCGTTTTACTATCCAAGTCATTCTAATTGCTTTAATTGCCGTGATTGGATTATCACGGATCTACCTCGGATTACACTACCCTAGCGATATTTTAGCTGGTTACTCATTAAGTCTTGCATGGATTTTATTTACCTTCCCACTCTTCAAAAAACTTCAAACCGTCTTTCATGAACCAATCTAATCAAAAGAAGCCGAATTGGCTTCTTTTTTTTCTTAAACATATTCTGCTATACTAATGACCATGAAAAATAAAACGCAAGATTTACGCTATCGTAAAACCGACCAAAAAATTCGCCAAGTATTCGTGACGTTATTACGTTCCGTTGGCTATCCCAAAATCACGGTCAGCTTAATTATTAAGCACGCCGCCATTAATCGCTCAACCTTCTATGATCATTATTTAGACAAAGAAGATTTAATGTCTCAACTTCAATTAACATTCATTGAAAACCTAACCCTTAATCTACCGGAACTCAATGTTGCCGCCGTCAGTAACCAAGAATTAATTAACCACCGTATCGATACTCTTATCGAGCGCCTCTACGCTGAACGTGAAACGATTCGGCTGTATTTAAGTGACCGTTCAGATGGTCGTTTTACAGAACGATTAACTAGCTTTGCGCAACAACTTTTTGTGCAAACCGATATTGTCGGTGAGTTAATAGTTCCTGAAAAATATGCTATTTCAGCAGTCTCTGGTGTCATGTTGAACTTAATTGTAACTTGGATTCAAGCCGATTTTCATGAATCACCAGCTGAATTTTCAAATATTGTTAATACAATTGCCCCCAATTTATTCAAAATCATGCTTAAATAATTTTATCCAACACTTATCGTTTATTGATGGTTTTGCTCCGTTTGCCGGTTTGCTATGCTTTATTTACCAAAACAGCAATGGAGGAAAACAAATGAAATCAACATGGAAATTCATTTTAACTTTGACAGTGGGTTTAACTGTCGTATTAGCAATTATGATGACGGCATTTTCTCTACCCGCGGTTAACTCAGGCATTAATAACGTGCCAATTGGATTATTAACACCAAACCAAGAAAGCTATGCAAAATTAGCCAAACCTTTAAAAGATAAAGGCTTTAAGGTTACTGAATATGCAAATAGTACTAAGATTAAAACGGCGATTAACGAACGTAAAATTTACGGGGCCATTGCAATTGATGCAGCAGGTAATTTAACGGTCTACGAAGCTAGTGCCGCTTCTGCAGCCGTTGCACAAGGCTTAACGCAATTAGGAACAGGGGTTGTCGAACAACAAAAAGCCGTTGGACAAGCTAAAATTAATCAATTAATTAGCCAAACCAATGATCCACGCATGCTCAAAGTCCTTACTACACAATTAGCAGCCATCAATACTAAGAAAGCTAACATTATTGATATTAAGAGCTTCCCAAAAGCTGATCCAAAAGGAACTGGATTAGCCGCTGGTGCCTTACCAATTGCTCTTGGTGGTTGGATTGGTGCAGTTGCCATCGCTAATTTAATTAAAGGTAAAAAGCAAAAATTTGCCGCAATTCTTAGTTTCTCACTGATTGGTGGTCTTGGTCTTGTTGGCGTTATTCAATATGGTATCGGTACTTTTGATGGGAATTACTTCTTAACTTCACTCGGTGCAATGTTAGGAATCGCAGCGACTGGTTTCTTCGTCCTAGGAGTTCTGGAAGTTCTTGGTAATCCTGGTTTAGGAATTGCCGCCATCTTATTAATCCTATTGGGAAATCCCCTTTCAGGCCTTGCTTCGGCGCCTGAAATGTTACCAAACGGTTGGGGCGTCTTAGGTCAACTATTACCACCTGGTGCAACTGGTACCTTGCTTCGTAATATTACTTTCTTTGATGGTAACGCTATTTCACAACCTTTGATTGTTTTATCAACCTATGTAATCATCGGTATGTTATTGTTCAAAATTGGGAATAAATCTGAAATTTAATACCACAAAAAAACAGCTTGGAAAATTTCCAAGCTGTTTTTGGCTATGTTTATGTATCTAACAAGAAGCTTAAACGTGTTAATTTCAGTAAAATACATTGGCCATTAAAATTCTTACAGTTAATAATACTGCTAAAATAACTAACCATATTGTCTGCTTTTGTTCTTTTACGGCACTGTATATTAGTACCAACCAGAGCATACCATATATCCCAATTGTTAAAAATATTTGTGGTGTATCAACAAATTTAAGTATATACAACTTTAGTAACATAAATAAAATAAAATATGGTGCAATATATTTCACGGCTGCTTGTAAAATCCGTGCTCGACTAACTTGCCGAAAATGTATAAATTGATGTAGTACCACTAAATCTAACAATGGTATTAATATGGTCAAATAATCAAAAAGAAATATCAAACTACTCACAAGAGCTAAATAAATGTGGTTATTTTCATAACCAAAAATTAATTCAATAACATCATGTATCGGAGCCACACTTACCAACGGTGGTACAAGCGTGACTAAGACCAAACTTAGTACAAAGTATACACTCATTATGCCTAATCTTTTCATCAACTGAGACATCCATCAACTAGCTGTAATTGTTGATCATACGTAATTGTAGCCACATCGTCATGACTAGCCACAATAATACTTTTACCAGCGGCCTTCAATTCCATAATTAGTGCCGCAAATTGATTAATACTCTCAACATCCAAACCTCGGGTAGGTTCATCTAATAAGATAATATTTTGATTTTCCATGATTGCTTGAATTATCCCTAACTTTTGACGCATTCCAATTGAATATTTAGCAACCGGCTGCTTGTTAGCTGGATCTAATTGAAATTTTTTCATTAATTCGATAATATAAGCTTCATTATAATTATGATTTAAATCGGCTAAGAAACGTAGATTGGTTAGTGCATCTTCAAATTCTAAAAAACCGGGATTTTCAATCAACGCCCCAACAACATCATTATCACCGAGCATGATCGTTCCTGTTGCTGGTTTTAATAATCCAGTAATAATTTTAAATATAGTAGACTTCCCAGACCCGTTAATGCCACGAATATGGACTAATTGGCCAGGTTCTAGATTAAAAGTAACGTCTTTTAAGACATCAACGCCTTTAAATTTCTTGGTGATTTTTTCAACTTTAAGCATAACTTTCTCCTACAATTTAGCGATAAATCTCATGTATAGCTCGATATAGTGGATCAAATACTGGACTATACATAATTAGTAAACTTTGCATTTCGATAATATAGTGATACAACATGGGCAAAATAAGAATACTAAAAATAATGCTAGTCCCATATTTATAATCCAATAACACAATCAATGCCATATTTAAGCCACAAATAACTACCATGTGTAAAAGCATAATTGCTATTCCTAATATTGCGTTACCATCCATAAACCAACGGATACCAGAAAATAAAAACATGCTATAAAAAATAATAAAATAACATAATGATTCGGCTAAAATTAGCCGTAATAACATTATTTGAATTACATTTTTTTGCTTTCTAATTTTAATTAATGGCGTAATTTTTCGATAGCTTGCAACTTGCCATGCAATATATAAGCTCAAAAGTGGTTGGGTAATCAAGGTAGTAAAATGCGATGCAATATCAATACTAATGAAATCTAAATGGCTAGTATTTCCCATCAACGAATTACTGCCGGCTACCAGTCCTAAAATCACTGGAATGATAAAAGCATTAAAAGTAATTGATAAAAATGTTCTTCTTTGCATTATGAATTACCCTAGTTTTTCCTTCCGTTTAATCCATATTTGGGCAAGTAACCATGTAATCGTTAAATATATAACCCCTGTTACCATAAACGCAATATAATCGTTAAACCACGAAAGTTGAAATATCGGCATGTATACTGCTTGATTTGGAGAATATAATCCAAGAGGGGTTAAGATATATGCAATTAATGCAGCTACTGGTCCAGCCCCTAATGGTTTCAAGATTACAATAGGCATGACCGATAAAACTATACTCAAAATCGCACTCAAAGGAATATAGAGAATTGTTTTTTTTATGAATAATCCAATAATAAAAATCAATACAGAATATATACCAAGCCCTATTGCTGACAGAGCACTATAAATAATTACACCTGTTACCGTACCGTTATTAAATGTAGCGAATCTGTTTTGTATTGGCATTGAAGTTGATGTAAACGGATGTACTAATAAAGAAATTACCCCGACTTCATACAAATTTATTAATAAAGATAAGCCAACTGTCACCGCAAAAGTACAAATAATTCCTTGTTTTACAAAATGCCGATAACCTATACGTTGCTGCACCATTATTAAATAATTACTATTTTTAATGTAGATATGCATTAATGATCCACATAATTGAACTATCGTAAATATAAAAAACATACTGGTAACCCCTAAGTCAAAGCCATTAGTTTGTATACCAAAAAAAATATTAAGCGCCAACAACCCATTCTGCAGAGTTCCCTTATTATCCTTAACTGCTGCAAGTATTGCTATCGTTACAACAATAAATAGAATTGCTACTAATATTAGTAAAAAAATATTCCTTCGTTTCCGCATTATAAACCTCCATTATCATTAAAAAAACTTAATTTTAATAATAATATCTTAACATTATTAAAATAAAAAAACAGTTTTTTAAATATTATTTCTATTACACATCCTATTTACAGCAAAAAACGACCACCTCGAAAATCGAGATGGTCGCATACCCATGTATCTAGATTTATTCAATTGTTACTCGTCGTAATTTACCAAAGGCCAATCAATTTCATCCAAAGTGAGCCAATACCGACCCAAATGATAATGTAGAGAATTCCTAAGATAAAGTTCAAGCGCCACCAATCGCCTTGGCTAACATACCCCGAACCAAATAAAATTGGAGCGGGCCCTGATGAGTAGTGGGTCGTTGAAGCCAGTAGGTTACCAAAGAATCCAAGCATTAAAGCCGCTAACATTGCTGGGACATGAGCCGCTAAAGCGACGGCCAAAAAGGCAGCGTACATTGCTGAAATATGAGCTGTTGCTGAAGCAAAGAAGTAGTGGCTGTAGAAGTAGGCAATCACTAAAATAATTAACACCACAAACCAACTTAAGCCATGTAAGCTACTACCAATAATGTGTGATAGCCAAGGAATAAAGCCTAAAACATTGAGTTCACCGGCCATCATAACTAAAACTGAGAACCAGAATAAAGTGTTCCAAGCACCGGTTTCTTTTAAGATATCATTCCATGAAAGCACACCCGCAACTAATAAAAACGCAATAACGATAAACCCAGTTGTGGTGGCATCAATCCCCGTCATTGCCCCCGTAATCCAAAGGACCAATGCAGCAACGAAACCAATAACCATCATTGTTTCGGCTTTAGTAATCTTACCCATTGCCGCTAATTCACTCGTTGCCCAATGTTTGGCATCTGGCGTTTCTTTTTGTTCTGGTGGGTAAAGTTTGTAAATCACAAATGGTATCACAATTAATGAAATAATTCCGGGTACTAACGCCGCTAAGAACCAGTTCATCCAGGTAATATAGACCCCTTGCTTCCCTGCAAAAGCTTGAACAATCGGATTTCCTGCCATGGCGGTCAAGAACATCGCCGCCGTAATCATATTGGCATGAAATTCAGTAAAAATTAAAAATGATCCAATCTTACGTTCAGTCCCATCTGCTGGATCTGATTTAAAAGTTTGTGCTAATGATTTGATGATGGGATACATCACCCCACCAGCACGAGCAGTATTTGAAGGGGTCCCAGGTGCGACAATCAAATCCACCGCTGATAATGCATATGATAAGCCCAATGTTTTCTTCCCAAAGGCCCGTACAAAGATTAAGGCAATCCGACGGCCTAAACCAGTTTTAATAAATCCACGTGAGATAAAAAAGGCCATCACAATCAACCAGATTGAACTATTCCCAAAACCAACAATGGCCTTTTCAACTGGTACCGTGCCAGTTAACACGGTAGCGACAAAACCTAGTAACGCAATCCCACCTAATGGTAAGGGCTTCGTAACCAAACCAATAATAGTAGCGACAAAAATGGCAAACATATGCCATGCCACGATGCTCAATGTATCCGGGCGAAAGGGTGCGGCAAACCAAATAATCAAACCAACAATGACTGGCGCAATAAATTTACGATAGTCAATTTTTTCTAATGAACTCATCCCAATTTTCCTCTAATTAAGTATTTACTTACAAACCTAGAACAAATTTTGCTGCTTGTTTCCCTGCTTGGCGACCAAAGACCACAGTTTCGGCAATTGAATTCCCACCAATCCGGTTGTTACCGTGTAAACCACCGGTTACTTCACCCGCGGCGTACAAACCACTAATGGCCTCCCCAGTTTCTGATAAAACTTCGGTTAACGGATTAATTTTGACGCCACCCATCGTGTAGTGAATGGCTGGTTTAATGTGAATGGCATAGTAAGGGGCCTTTAAAATTCCGCGTTCCATGGCAGTGCTACGGCCAAATTCCGTATCAGCACCGGTAGCTTGGAAAGTATTCCATTGGGCCACGGTTGCTGCCAAATTAACGGCATCTAAATGCGCTTTTTCAGCTAACTCAGCTAAAGTCGCCCCTTCCATTACCAAACCAATTGCATGGTAGAAATCAATTGCTGTAAAAGCTTCCCGAATTCCCTGGTCCAAAATCAAAGTCGCCCCATCTTCATGTAAATCATTGATTGCCGCCGTGGCTTTATCACGGGTCGTCATTTCATTAACAAAGCGTTGACCAGCGCGGTTAACTAAAATCGCGCCTTCACCACGCACCCCTTCACCAATTAAGTAAACGTGATCAGTATCTTGTTGAGCAGTTGGGTGAATTTGAATTTTATTCATATCCACCAATGTACCACCAACCTCCGTTACCAATTTCATTCCATCCCCCGTGGCACCAGGGTGGTTAGTCGTTTTTAAATCAAGTAATTCTGGAGCATATTCGGCTAACATTTCGCGGTTTTGTGCAAACCCACCGGAAGCAATTAACACGGCTTTAGCTTGAATCGTTTTTTCACCAAGTTTAGCGTTTTTAATCGTTAAACCAGTAATTTTATCACCAGATTTTTCTAAGTGTGTCACTTCAGTACCATCAAATAAAGGAATTTTTTTGAAGGCTAATTGCTTTTGCAAACCTTTAACTAAGTACCCACCCACGGCTGATTTATCACCCGGACGGTGAGCTCGTTTTTGGCTCATCCCGCCAGTTGCGGTAATATCAGTGAGATTAATATTGTGGTTATATAACCAATCAATGGCTGATTCAGTATGCGTCACAAAATATTCCAAAAGTTCTTTATCATTAGTACCACCACCACCTTTTAAGGTGTCTTCATAAAATGAAGCTTGCGAATCAACAATTTTATTATTTAATTGGACAAAAGTTTCAACCGCATTCATCCCTGAAGAAGCTCGGTTAGAATTACCACCTAAAACTTCTAACTTCTCAAGAATTGCAACATCCAAACCAAGTTCTTGGGCTTGAATTGCCGCGGTCATCCCCGCCGCCCCAGATCCAATCACTACAAAGTCATAGGCGGCTTTTAAATCAGCGATATCAGTTTTAGGAAAAATAAATTTAGCCATTTTTTACTCCTTGTGTGAACGTTCAAGGTTTGTCATCGCCATGAAGTCCATCCATTCATCATATTGTGCTTCAGTTAAAGCGCCAGATGCTAATGCCGCAACTTTTAAAGTCGTGCCATTCTTATCAGCAGCTTGGGCAATTTCAGCGGCAGCGTGGTAACCAATGTGGGGTGATAATGCTGTCACCGTCATCAATGAATTATCTAGTAATTCATGCATCCGAGTTGGGTTAACTTCAAGCCCGTGAATCATCCGATCAGCAAAACCAGCCATCGTGCCGGCTAATAATTCAGCTGATTCTAAGAACGCATCAATCATCACTGGTTTGAAGACGTTTAATTCAAAGTTACCTTGACTTGAGGCCATCGTTATTGTCGTGTCGTTACCAAAGACACGCACTGCCGCCATTGTTAAGGCTTCAACTTGGGTTGGGTTAACCTTCCCTGGCATGATTGATGAACCTGGTTCATTAGCCGGAATTTTTAATTCACCATATCCACCACGAGGACCAGAAGCTAAGAAGCGAATATCATTCCCAATCTTCATTAAATCAGCAGCTAAGGCTTTAAAGGCACCGTGGACCGTGTTAATGGCAGTATGATTAGCGAGGCCGTAGAATTTGTTACTTTCACCAGTAAATGGGAAGCCATAGACATCAGAAACGGTTGCAGCAATTGCAGCCCCTAGTTCAGTATTGGCATTCAAACCAGTCCCCACGGCGGTTCCACCCATCGCTAATTCGTACAATTGAGGCCGTAAAACTGCCAAGTTAGCTTCGTTGTGCTTTAAAGCCGAAATGTAACCAGATAATTCTTGACCAAATGTTAACGGTGTAGCGTCTTGTAAGTGGGTCCGACCAACTTTAATCACATCCCAGAAAGCGTCTTGTTTAAGGCGTAATTCGGCAATCAAGTGGGCTAAAGCAGCTTCAACATCCGCAACCGCAGCAACCGCTACAATATGCATTGCAGTTGGGAAAATATCATTTGATGATTGTCCCATATTAACGTGGTCATTTGGTAATACTTCAATCCCCGTTTGGCTTGCCAAGTGGGCTACAACTTCATTCGTGTTCATGTTAGTTTGGGTCCCAGAACCCGTTTGGTACACTGACAAGGGAAAGTCCTTACGTAATTCAACATCATCTAATTTAAGTAGAGCTTCAATAGTCGTGATAATCGCATCTGCCCGGTCAGCATCTAATGAACCATTGGCTTTGTTAGCTAAGGCAGCAGCGCGTTTAATATTGAGTAAGGCGCGAATAATTGCTAATGGCATCCGCGCACCCGTTGGAAAATTTTGAAGTGAACGTTGAGTTTGAGCCATCCAAGCGGCTTCAACCGGAACTTTTACTTCACCAATAGCATCTGCTTCAATTCGAAATTCTTGGGTCATAACTTATTCTCCTTATTTATCGTCAAAGTTAATTTCATTAATAACTTCAATCATTTTTTGTTTTAGACAATTTGCAAAAATGGATAACTGGTGATCACGCTTTTGGATTAAATAAATATAGAAATCAAGTGGTTCAGCAAGCGGAATAGTTACTAGATCACTACGCCCCCGGACCGCTAATTCGACCATAATCCCAATACCATTGTTAGCGGCAATTAAGCCTTGTTCAGTCATAATTTCATTAGTAATATATGTGCTACGTAATTCAGCAAGCATATTATGATTAATCAATTGTTCCACCAAAACACGGTGTTGCATAAAACCCTCACCCACTGAGATAAAGCGTTCACCCCGTAAATCGGCAAAAGTTAAACTTGAATGTTGTGCTAATGGGTGCTCAGGTGGTAAGACAACCACATATCGGCTCTTCGTTATATAGTGGCTATCGTAATTTTGATCATGCTCAGGCGTCAAACTACCGACAAATACCATATCAACTTTATCATTATCAAGCAGTTCATACATATTACTTGAACCACTCTCAACCATATGAAAAGCGTCAATTTCTTCGGTATTCAAGCGTCGTATAATTTTAGGAAAGATTGTCGCCCCAATAATTGGTGGTACGCCAATTCCCACTTTATGTTGATTAGTAATATCGCTTTTGATAATCTCGGTTTCGCGTAAAATATTTTTACTATGTTGAAATAATGTTGTGCCCGCCGTTGTTAATTTAATTGACCGCGTGCCGCGTTGACGAATAATTAATTGTTCGCCCAATTCTTTTTCTAACCGTTGTAGCGCATTAGTAATCGAAGGTTGTGATACAAATTTTTTTCGCGATGCTCCGGTAAACGTCCCTTCCTCAGCAAGCGCCACAAAATAATCTAAGTCATTAAGTAACATAAAGCACCACCTCTACTAATTAATTTTTTCACAAAGTATAACATGTTTTAAACCTTGATTATATATTAGCTTATGGAACGTTAATTTTTAATAATTATTTATCAGCTTTACCAGCATTAAAGAACGTTTTAACACCCCGAAAGCCTTGAATCCGGCTAATGTCACCTGTAAAACGTAATGTACCTAAGAACGTACCATCAAGATCACGCACGGCATAAAAATTATTATAGACAGTACGATTATTTTTAGGGAACCATTGTTCAAAATGATTAGCCGCCCCTTGATGTAAATCGGCTAACATCCTACTTACCGCAACTTGATCTGTTTTTGGAAATAAACTGACAAAAGACACTCCTAATTCTGAAGCTGCATAACGTTCGATACGTTGTTCATTATCAGAATAATAAGCCAAGCGGTCATCAGCATCGGCAAACGTAATTTCAAAGGGTAAGCTATTTAAAATTTGGCGTAAAGCGGTTAATGACAAGTGGCCTGTCGGTAAATTAATAATTCCTTGGTTATCAACAAAAGTTTTTTCTTTTTCTAATTCAATTTGATCTACCATAATCTATGCTTCCTTCATATAAAATGTGGGCTGAATGATTTTAAAATCAGCCGGTTTGATGTTCACTAGTTGAATCGATTGGTCACGATAAATAAAGATTGCCCCAAAAGGATAATTATCAGCCTCAATTGGACCATCATTGAAAAATAGCCGGGTCGTTTCAACTTCCCCATCAATTGATTGCGGCGACAAAACGGTCACACTAGCGAGTTCGTTATCATGCGGATAACCTGTTTCGGGATCAATAATGTGGTGATACGTCTGACCATTTGCCACTAGATGGCGTTCAGCGACTCCACTTGTCACAATCGACATCGCGGGGGTGGTCAGTAAAGCAATAGTTGCACCATGCCGAACAAGTGGATTCCGGATACCAATCGTCCAACGACCATCGTCATTGTGGGGGGCTGCGTTTAATAAAACAATATTACCGCCAAAATTAATAATGCCCGCCATTTGACCTTGAGCTTGCCAGTAATCTTTGACGCGATCAGCAATGTAGCCCTTAGCAATAGCACCTAAATCTAAAGCCATCCCCACTTCAGGCAAGTAAACGGTTAGTGCATCGTCGTCTAAAATAATGCCATCACTAACAATTTTTTGCCGGGCTTGTATAATCGCCGCATCATTGGGTACTTGGGCATCAGCAAAGCCAATATGCCATAAATTTACTAACGGTCCAATTGCTGCGTTAAAACCAAAATGTTGCTGACTTTCATAAACTGCCCGCTTAATTAATTGATACACAATTGGTGGAACGGCAACTGGATGATTGCCAGCAGCCTGATTAACTGCCATGACAGCTGATTGAGCCCGATTAACCGTCAATAAATCTTCATAATGATTAACAAGGGCAATTGTGGCATTAAGTTCATTAACTTGATGCGTCCCAAACAAAGTCAACTGATTAGTAGTGCCCATTGCGTGCCAGGTTTTTTCAATTTTAATCAAAACATTGATGCACCCGTTGTGGCATCCGCTTCAACCGAAGCCGCCGTAGCGGGGGTGATCGTCCCCACAACCGGCGCCACTATTTTATCCGTCAACAGCGTTTTTTCAATCCACCAACCATCGCCTTTTTCAATAATTTCAGCACTAGCTTGTGGTTGAATAATCGTAGGAATGATATCTTCATCGAGTGGTGAACCTGGCATTACACTATCTAATGAACCATATCCTAAGTTAACAGTAACTACATTGACATCACTGGTTGGTGCCGGCTTCGTTCGATCAACCCCTTCCCCACACATTGGTTGTAATAAACTGGCAAATCGAATGAAGTGTTGCATGATTGTTTCCAAAAAACCAATCGTGTTGACATCTGTTAATTCTTCCGTTGTCATATCAATAATTTGCGCAGCAGGACCAACTAAAAATTGGTTACCTGGTAATACTAATGCATCTAATCCCGGTGCATCCATAATTTGCCGTAAATGTTCTTGGGCGTTGTTTGTTCCCTGACGCCCTAATGATGCGCCTACTAACATTACGGGTTTATTCGTAAAGGGATGCAATGTACCGTAACTCATCCATTCAATAAATGACTTTAAAGCTGCGGTAATTGAATGATCATATTCGGGAGTTGACATAATAACCCCATCTGATGCTTGAATTGTCCGCGCAATCTCACCGATACGCAGTGGCGCTTCATCATCTTCGTTAAATAATGGTAAATCGGCGATTTCAATAATCTCGATATTAACCTGGTCCTTAAAATGTTTTTTCATGAACCAAAGTAACTTACGGTTGTAAGATTTACGCGCATTGGTTCCGACAATCGCGACAAAATTCATTCACTTATCCTCAAAATCTTAATTCGTTTGTTTTTTCACATACTTAAGCTATGCCTTTATTAAACCTTATCCCACTTTCAGTGTCAAAGTTTGTAAAATGATTCACAAGTTAAAAATGTTGATATATAGGCATCTAATCACACTATATATCTTGTATCAATTAAAGTATAAGCCAAACTAATAATTTAATTTCATGACTAAAAAAATTTTTTAAGGATATTTAGTGAATAAAGACACAAAAAATAGCCAGAAAAATAAATTTTTCTGACTATTTTAAATATTTTTATTTAACGCGGTAATATGCGGCTTTGGCATAACCATCTTGACCAGCGTTCACAATTAAGCGATCTTTAGTGCTATCTGAATTGTCATCTGCTGCCATTTTAACGCCAGCAGGTACGATTGCAATCGGATCAAATGCACCTGGTAAGTTCGCAAAATTACCAATTGCTGCAACCATCCAGCCATCTTGGATATTTCCACCCCGTATGATTTCTGGATCGCCATCTGAATCTTTTGGACCATCCGTAATTGCCCCCATTAATCCATCATAATGTGAATTTGCTGGTTTAACTTGAATTTGATTAGTCACCGTAATTGCTTTACCATTAGTCGAGTTTTTCCAGGTCCCGACTAAACTACTGAAATTATTCATCTTGATATCACGCACATTGAGCTTCGTAGGAACGGCGGCTTGCGAATCCGTTGATGTTTGCGCATAAACACTATAATGACTAGGACCACTTTGCCATATTTGAATTAAATTTTGCTTAGTGCCAATCGATTTACCATCAATTTTCACACCACTATCGACACCACGGGGAATAAAAATAATATTATGATTGATTGCGACTGCATCTTGGTTTGAAAATGATACATTTAAAGTTTTACCATCATCTTTGTAAGCTGCCGGTTGATTAGCCGTATCAGATGCAATTGTTTTACCTTGTAAAACAACGCTTCCATCGGAAATAGTGTTTTGGTTAACGTAAAGTTTCATGCTACTATCTCCACGTTCATAAGCTTGTTGGCCATTGCCATCTTCATGATTAACAGAACTAGCAACTAACTGCCATTGACCTTGCAAACTACTAAAATTACCTTGTTTAATCTGATCCAGATTAGCTACCGGACTGGCAGTCACCTTTTTTTGTTCAGACTGCTTTTGACTACTTACTTCGTGGCTTGCACTTCCTTTGGCACTTGATGAACTACTTTGACTTGAACTACTTTGCTTTGAGCTACTTGTTGCCTGTTGGTTTTGTGCCCCACATGCACTTAGACTCATTACTGCAACTGTTGCTACTATCATTCCGAGCATTTTTTGTGTCTTGTGTTTCATCTTCCGTCCCCTATTTTTATGATTGATTTCCCTCATTCTAGCACTTTACTTATCAAAATCAATTAATCTGCTTAATTGATTTTTAATAATATTAAGTATTAAATTAATTTTACTTACATAAAGTATACTGATTACTCAAACTGGATCTTAATCATGGAATTTAAAACTGCTAATTTAACCCTTAATTACGACCATTGCAAAAACGCCTTGAGAAGGTTAAACGATCTCAAGGCGTTGCTTTTAATTTAAATTTTTTACTTATGGTATGGGCTACCAGCATTAATCATATAAGCTCGGTAAACTTGTTCGGTTAATACTAAGCGCATCAATTGGTGTGGTAATGTGAAGCGGCCAAAACTAATTTGTGTGTCGGCACGTTTTAAAACAGCTTCAGATAACCCCAATGAACCACCAATAACAAAAGTAATATCAGAATTACCATACGTTGCTAGTTTATCAATTTCCGCAGCCAGTTCTTCACTTGAACGTTCTTTACCTAAAATTGCTAAAGCAAAAACATATTCACGATCTTTAATTTTATCTAGAATCCGTTCTCCTTCACGTTCCTTAACTTGTAACATTTCTGCTTCTGATAATTGTTCAGGTGCTTTTTCATCTGGAACTTCCACGACTTCAAATTTTGCAAATTTACTTAATCGTTTAGCATATTCTTCAATTCCTTGCTTTAAATACTTTTCTTTCAAGCGCCCAACACCAATAATTTTAATATTCATTTTATGCCTCCATGCATTTCATTTTTCTATTTTTATCCACACGAACAACTAACTTATCAACATGGGGATAAAGCCTACGGTCATCATATTTCTAATACGAACAAGCTAAAATTATCCACAGATTTGCAAAGTTATCCACAAATTTCAATAAACTTAAAAACGCTTAGTTTATAAGGTTTTTATCTTGCTTATATTTAAAAACACATTTTTTACACAAATTTATTTCCGGTTATCCACATTTACCTAATGTTTACACAAATTTACATGGTCAATTTTATAGTCACAATATTGCATAAATCATTTTAGTTCGCTTTTAGCGTAAAACAACTAGATAATACCTAAAAATAAAATAAATAGTTCGATTTTTAAGGGTTTTATTCTCAAAATAATCCGTCTTAGTTCCGATTTATTAATTAAATATCATCTTTTTTATTCACAAGCTAGCTATCGTAATATTTACAAACTAAAAGCGACTACACTCTAAGTTATTGCATATGCCAATTAATTTTTTTATGGTTATCCACACGAGACTTAAACACCGAATTTCCCCACGCCAGCAAGGCTTCTGTGCATTTATTAATAAGTTGTTCACAACTTATCCACAGGTGTGGATAAGTTAAGCCGCTTACATTTATTAATTTTGCAAATTTTAATATTTTTTGATTATTCGCTTTTTAATTTTACACCAAATTTTAATGTCTAAACCACTACTTATCCGTCCATTATTTCTAATTTAAAACGTAAAAAATCGACTCCGAGGAATCGATTTTACCTAAGTTTACCGATACTGATTTTCATCAACATAACTCAGTGAACTAAACTTATTATAGGACTTAATAAACAATAATTTCGCCGTCCCACGAGCTCCAGAACGGTTCTTTTCGATAATAACTTCAACTGGACCAGCATCATTTTCACCTTCATCACGTGGATCAATTGGTGAATCGTCATCGTCATTACTACCTTCACGTTCATAATAATCATCCCGATATAGAAAAGCGACGATATCTGCATCTTGTTCAATTGATCCGGATTCACGAATATCCGATAACATTGGCCGTTTATCTTGCCGTTGTTCCACTCCCCGTGAGAGTTGTGATAAGGCAATTACTGGTGCGTCCAATTCTTTTGCCAATTTCTTCAATGACCGTGAAATATCAGACACTTCTTGTTGCCGGTTTTCGTGATTATTTGATTCAATCAATTGCAAATAATCAATAATCACTAGGCCAACTTTACCTTGTTCTTTTTCAAGTCGCCGTAATTTGGCCCGAATTTCTGAAATTTTAATCCCTGGTGTGTCATCAATAAAGAGCTTCGTGTGTGATAAGCTCTCCATTGCCATCATCAAACTTTGCCACTCTTGCTTATCCATGTTACCAGTTCGCATATGATTAGAATTAACACTACCTTCTGCGGCTAATAACCGTTGTACTAGCCCATTGGCACTCATTTCAAGTTCAAACATCGCTACTACTTCGTCACTATGCACGGCTACGTGTTGTGCGATATTTAGCACAAAAGCTGTTTTCCCAACGGCAGGTCGGGCGGCGATAATAATTAATTCACCACCATGAAACCCTGTGGTTAATGCATCTAATTCGTGAAAACCTGATGATAATCCAGTTACGATATCTTGATTTTGTGAATTACGCTCAATTTCTTTTAACGCATCGTTTAAGACATCTTGAATATTTAAGAAATCGGCATTAACTTGGTTTTCGGCGACTGCTTCAAGACTACTTTCTAAATTAGCCAGTAAATCTTCGGAGGCTTCCTCTTCCGAGAATGCTTTAGCAATCCCATCCGTCATAATATTAATTGTTCGCCGCAATGCTGCTTTTTCTTTAACAATCTGAGCATAGTAACTAATATTGGCTGCTGTTGGTACAGAACCAGCTAATTCAGCCAAATAAGCCACACCTCCAACGTTTTCTAACGTTCCCTCACTATTGAGCTTATTTTGTAAAGTAATGATGTCAATCGGCAAATCAGCCTCATCTAGCTCTTTCATTGCTTTATAAATAATACTGTGTGCTTGGCGATAAAAATCTTGCGGCATCAAATATTGATCCGCCTCCGCTAACGCATCTTTTTGGGTAGCGTTTAGAAAAATCGCCCCTAAAACCGACTGTTCGGCCTCAACGCTTTGTGGTGGCATTCGCATTTCATCATTATTCATGCTACCCTCTCCTTTTTAAATTAGTCCCATATATTATATAACATCTGTGGTTAAAAAAACAAAACAACCCCTAGTTGCTTTTAACAATCATCAAACACTAATAAGAAAACAGCTTGGAAAGAATTTTCCAAGCTGTTTTCTTATCTTTTTTACAACATCAGTCTCCTAAACACATATCATCCCTAGTAACTTTAATGCTGTTGTATTTTAAAATATTTTTTATTCAACCACGTGCACACGTACATTGGCATCAACTTCGTGGTGTAATTTCAATGAGACATTCGTGTAGCCCATTGAACGAATTGGTTGCTTCATATCAAGCTTACGTTTATCAATTTTCAAACCAAATTGGGCTTGCATTGCTTCAACAACTTGCTTAGAAGATACGGCCCCAAATAACCGACCATCGGCACCAGCTTTAGCATGAATTTCAACAACTGTCTTATCATCTTCAAGTTTAGTCTTCAATTGTTGGGCCGCTGCTAGTTCTTCAGCTGCTTCACGGTCTTGGGCTTTCTTTTGACCTTTAACGGCACTCATTGCTGAGTTACTAGCTAAAGATGCTTTTTTACTCTTAATTAAGAAGTTTGCATATCCATCTGGAATTTCCTTAATTTCACCTTTTTTACCACGACCTTTAACGTCTTCTAAAAAAATAACTTTCATCTTGTTTTACCCCTTTAACTTTCTTGTGCCGCTAATAATTCTAATAATTGAGCACCAACTTGCCCAACTGAACTATCTGCAACTTGTGTGGCTGCATTCGATAGGTGACCACCGCCACCCATTTGTTCCATAATCATTTGGACACTAATTTGGCCAGTTGACCGTGCTGAGACACCGACTTTATCATCATTTCGTAGTGTAATTACATATGACTGTTCAATGCCTAGAACTTGTAATAATGAATCTGCCGCTTGGGCAGCAACAACATTATCATAGACAACATCATTTTCACCCATCGCAATTGCAGCATTACCAACAATTTTAACAGATTCCAATAAATGATTCCGAGCCATGTAGCTATCAACATTTTCTTTCATAAATTGTTGAATCAAGCCGGCATCAGCCCCAGCAGAACGTAAATAACTCGCCGCATCAAAAGTCCGTGTTCCGGCCCGTAACGTAAATGATTTCGTGTCAATTTGAATTCCGGCCAATAGTGCTGTTGCCTCAATCCGATTGATTGGGTCTTGTTCATGATCTTGATATTCAAACAATTCCGTAATTAATTCAGCGGTTGATGAAGCATATGGTTCAATATAGACTAACATCGGATTAGCGGGAAATTCCTCACTTCGGCGGTGGTGATCAATAATTACAACCCGTGATTGAAGCTTATTGTATAATTGTGGTTCCATCGAGATAGATGGTTTTGAGTGATCAACCATAATCAACAAACTGTCATCAGTTGAATTAATCAAGGCATCTTCGTAAGTTACAAAAGCATTTTTATCAACTTCAACTTTGTTAACTTCCGCCAATAACATCTGAATATCACTGTGTACATTATTACTGTCAACAACGATTGATGCTGGCTTATCATTCATTTGAGCAATTCGCCGTAATCCCAGGGCGGAACCAATTGCATCCATATCTGGATTATTATGCCCCATGATATAAATATGATCGGCTTGGCTAATTAAATCAGTTAATGCTTGTGAAATCATCCGCGCCCGTACCCGGGTCCGCTTCTCCATAGGATTAGTTTTACCACCGTAGAAACGCGCTTCTTCATCCGTGGCCTTTACCACAACTTGGTCTCCACCACGGCCTAATGCTAAATCAAGATTAGCTTGAGCTTGTTGAGCTAATTTTGCTAAATCTTTTTCTGCATAGGCAAATCCCATACTCAAAGTAACCGGCAGATTTTGCTTGGATGTCGTTTCTCGGACGGTATCTAAAACAGAAAACTTATCATTTTCAGAACTTAGTAATCCGGCTGCATGGCCTAATACAAAAAAGTGCGTTGCATTAAGCCGGCGCATATACATGCGGTGATGTTCGGTCCACTGTGTTAATTCCCGCGTTACATACGAGCGTAAAGCTGATGCTTCAGAATCATTTAACCGCTCGGCGATTTCTTCATAGTTATCTAAAGATACCATTCCGACAACTAATTGTTCGTCCAAATAACGCTGTTCAATCTTTACATAATCGGTAATATCCATTAAATAGATGACGCGTAAATTAGCTTGAATTGATACAGAAAAATTATGGTCTTTCCAAAAAATCTTAGCTGATTTATTTTCATCAATATGTTCATTTAATAATTCTGTTAATTCAGGACTAGCATCTTCTAACTTAGCCCCAATAACACTTTCGTCACCAAAGTACTGTTGCAAATATGGGTTAATCCAACTAATTTCACGTTTAGCATTAAAAAGTAAAATACCTAGTGGCATCGCAATCAATGCCTCTTGTTCACCCCGTTCAATTCGGAATGATAAATCAGAAATATATTGGGTTGAATCTGCTCCAATGCGCTTCAAAATCTCAATTACATAAATTAAGACTCCAATTTCCAAAAAGAAGAAGATAAACCCAAAGATAATATTAGCCAAAAAGGACGCAATCAGACCAATAATGGCTAATCCTGAAACAATTATGAATAGAATTCGAATTCGGCCATTTTGTAAAAACTCTGGTAATTTATTTACATTAAAGAATCGGTTCACGATTCATTACCTCGTAATCTTAATTTGTTAACGTTCATTTTACCATATTTTTAATATTCGCGCTTACTGTCCCTAAGATTACCAAAATCAACCACAAAAAAACGCGCTCGCATAAATGCGGGCACGTTTTTAAAAGACGTAATTGATATTAGTCTTCGGCAACGAATGGAAGTAAGCCCATGATACGAGCGCGCTTAATAGCGGTTGTAAGCTTACGTTGGTTCTTTGCTGAAGTACCAGTAACACGACGTGGCAAGATCTTACCTCGTTCTGAGATAAAACGTTCCAACAATTCAGTGTCCTTGTAATCAACGTATTCAATGTGGTTTGCGGCGATGAAGTCTACCTTACGGCGACGACGGTTACCGCCACGACGTTGTTGAGCCATGACTGAGTTCCTCCTGTATTTTAGAATGGTAAATCATCATCTGAGATATCAATATCTTGACCATTTGAAGCAAATGGATCATTTACTGATGATTGTTTTGATTGGCTATTGCCAGCAAGACTGTTCCCGTAAGGGTTCTCATTTGATGAAGCTGAATTTGGAGCACTATTGAAATTATTGCCACCAAAGTTATTGTTGTTGCTACTTGCTGCATGTCGTTCTGAATCAGAGCGTGATTCTAACAATGAGAAGTTATCAACTACTACTTCAGTAACATAAACGCGGGTACCTTGTTGATTTTCGTAATTGCGGGTTTGCAAACGACCTTCAATACCAATCAATGAACCCTTATGGGTAAAGTTGGCAAGATTTTCCGCTGATTTCCGCCAGATTACGGCGTTAATAAAATCAGCTTCACGCTCACCTTGTTGATTAGTAAATTGGCGATTAACTGCGATCGTAAATGAACCAACAGCTGCACCACCTTGGGTGTAACGAAGTTCAACATCACGAGTTAAACGACCAACTAAGACAACTCGATTAATCATAACTAATAATGCTCCTTTCATGCTTGCAAATTAATGCAATGATAATTAACGCAAATGAAAATTAAGCTTCACGCTTAACGATCATGTGACGTAAGATGTCTTTGCTGATCTTAGCAAGACGGTCAAATTCGTTGATAGCCGCGTCATCGTTAGTATCAAAATTCACAATGTGGTAAGTTCCTTCACGGAAACGTGAGATTTCGTATGCAAAACGACGAGTTGACCAGTCCTTTGAATCAGCAATAGCTGCACCGTTGTCTGTCAAGATCTTGTCAAAGCGTTCTACCAAAGCAGTTTTTGCTTCACTATCCAAGTCAGGACGAATGATGTAAGTTAATTCGTAAGTCATTTGAACTGTTCTCCTCCTTATGGTCTATGACTACTCTTCAAAGAGTAGTAAGGAAAGTGCTTTTATTTATGCACTAACAATTTAGTATGATAGCACTTTTTACCAAATCATACAACCTAAAAGATTTAAAAAGCTTAAATGTCTTGCGATGAAAATAAGATACGTCGAAAAAAATTTTTTGACCACTTTTTAAACTAATTGGTATTTAAGCTCACTTTGCCCATCCCCACGTTTAATAACTTTTAATTGCTGTTGAATTTCTTGTTTCATTGATTCAACGTGTGAAATAATCCCGATAATTCGGCCACTGCGTTCTAACTTATTGAGTGCGGCCATTGCTTTTTCTAAGGTTTCTTCATCCAACGAACCAAATCCTTCATCAATAAAGAGGGCATCAATACGAATACCACCGGCTTTATTTTGAATGACTTCAGCTAATGACAAGGCAATGGCTAATGAGGCCAAGAAAGTTTCGCCACCTGATAAAGTATCAACTGAACGATATTCAGCAGCATCATTATCATAAATGTTAATTTCAAGTCCGGTCTTTGTTGCGTAACTCCCAGTCGCTTGATTAATATCAAATTGGTAACGCCCATCTGTTAAATCAGCAAAATAATATTCATTGGCATAGTCTAAGACTTCAATTAAATAACTTTGCAAGACATAACGTTCCAACGTCAAGCGATGTTCATTTTTCCCGTTAACAGCAGCCGCCAATTGACTTAATTGATTTAGTAACTCGGCTTGACTACCCATTTTTACAAGCACGTTATTGATTTCGGTTTGGATGTTTTCAACTTGCATTAACTGCGCATATGCTTGTGTCTGAGCGGCTTGCGTTGTGTGTTGAGTCGCTTTAATAGTTGTAATTGCCGCTTCAATCAGCTCTAAATCTGGATGCTTTTTATCTTTAAGTATAGCCGCTAATTCATTAATTTCAGCTGTAACCCGTTGTTGCTTAGTTTCATATGCCGTTAACACTTTACTTAAGCTTGCTTGGCGGTTTTCGCTTTGTTCTGTACTCATTAATGCTTGCAACTCGGCAATTGATGTCACGGCGGTTTGACTTGCAATTACCGTGTTTAATGTTGCTGTCAAAGTCGTCAAATCCGCTGCTACAGTTGTGTGCTGTTCAACTAAGCCATCATGTTTTGTCACCGCATTAGCTAGTGCTAGTTGTTGTTGTTGGTATTGAGCTTGTAATTGTGCGTCCTTAGTTTGATAGGTATCAATAGTTGCCGTCAGTTCACTCAACTGGGCTTGATAAGCTGCAATTGGTGCTAAATCACGCACTTCTGTACTAATATCAGCTAGTTCGGCTGCATTCGTTTTGCGGATTCCAATATATTGGGCTTCTTTTACTTTTAATTCCGCTAATTGCTGCGTTTGCTTTTGAATTTGTTTACGTAAATCTTCACCCGTAACTTGTAAACTTTGCTGCGTTGCTTGTTTAGTGGCCAACATCGTTTGAATCTGTTCAATGAGACCTTGCCAAGCAGCTTGGTCGAATTCAAGTGGTCCCACAAGCGCAAAAACCGTTTGCACCGTCTGTTGTAGAACTTGATTTAAATTAGCTAAAGTCGTGGCTGTTGTTGCAATTTGATCATTGGTGGTCCTGACCATCTCGCTAACTTCGGTTAATTTAACCAGTAACGTTTGTTTTTGGGCATTATTTTGCGCAAGCTCTTTTTGTTGAACTTCGAGTTGTTCAATAGCCGTTTTAATTTCAGTATCAGTTACTGTTTGATGATTAATATCATTAATTGCTGGGTGCTCTAATGCCCCACAAACAATACATGCTTGCCCATCTGTAAGTTCATTTTGTAATTGCGCAATCATGAGTGCTTGCCGGCGCTCGCGTTGTTGCTTGACTGCGGTAGTAGCCGCAGCAATGTCACTCGTCAATTGTTTAATTTGGTCATTAATCGTCTTAATTTGGGCCGCTTCTTGACTTGCTTGGTGTTCCAATTGGGTTAATTGTTCAGCAACCTTAGAAGCTTGTTTAATATCGGCAATCACATTCACACTTGCTGTCTGAAGTTTTGGCAAATCCGCCAATTGGGTTAATTGTTCATCATTAGCTAACAATTGTGCTTCAATTGTTCGTAATACCGCATTTTGTGTTCCAATTTGTCCTTGAATATTGTGGGCATTTATATCGGCTGCATCCATGTTAGCAGTCAAGCGCATTTTACGTTGAGCCAAAGGAATTAACTGGTTCGTAATTTTACTTTGCTTAGTAATTGCTTCTTCGATGGCTGGTTTTTGGCTGGCCAGTTGTGCTACGGCGGTCGTTAATTCTTCATTTTGCGTTTGTAACGTTGCTACCGTTGCAGCAGCAGTTGTTACTTGCTCAGCTAACGTCGGTAATGTTTGTTGCGCTTGTTGATAGCGGGCGATTAAGCTTGTTTGTTGACTCACCCATTGTAATTTAGCTAGTTGTTCGGTATTGGCGGCCATCTCAGCTTGTTGCTCAGTTAACCCCGCCTGTTCCACTTGTAATGTCGCCAAACGGGCAAAGTCCTTTTCCAAGACCTTCCCAGCAGTTAAAGCTTGATTTTGAGTCGTTAACTGTTCATCTAAACGGGCTAATTCAGCTTGAATTTTGGCATGTTCAGCTTGTTGGGCTGTGACCCGATTGGCTAAAAGAACTTGTTTTTCAGCTACCGTCCGTGTTGCTACCATTGCATTGGTTTCCGTTACTGACCAATCTACTTGGGCAAATAAATTATCAATTTGGCTATTTTGGGCAGCTTGTTTTTTGCCAAGTTCACTTGCTTGAATTTTGAGCCGTTCACTAAACTCTAAAAATATTTTCGTCCCAAATAAATCACGTAACACTTTTTCTTTGTCACTACTATCGGCCGTTAGAAATTTTTGAAATTGGGCTTGGGGTAGTAAAATAATTTGCCGAAATTGCTCGGCCGTTAATGATAATAATTCTTCGATGAATTCATCGACATCTTTTTTCTTAGTATAGCTTGTACCTTGCTCTTGTGCTGTAGCGATATCATATTCAGATACCGCACACCGGGCACTAGCCATCGTGGTCCCACCACCCCGCTTAGCTGCGCGTTCTTGGGTTGGCGTCCGTGTTACTAAATACGTTGTTCCTTGATGTTCAAACCAAAAGCGGACACTAGTCGTATCATTTAACGTTGCAAAATCTGAGCGCATTGCTTCAGGTTTACGATTTCCACTACCTTCACCAAATAACGCATATGTCATCGCATCAAAAATCGTAGTTTTACCCGCCCCTGTTTGGCCACTAATTAAAAATAATGGACTAGCCGTGAACTGATCAAAATCTACTACTCCATGCGCATAGGGGCCAAAATAATTCATTTCAATTTTAACTGGTCGCATTATTGTTGGTCCTCACTTTCACTACGTAGGGTTGTTAATGTCTCATCAATCAATGTTGCTTGCGCTGAACTCAATTCGTTTGGTGCCATCACCGCTGCATAGAATTGTCGAATAATTTCGCTATCGGATACTTGCGCACGCGCTTGGACTTGTTGGTGACTTGGCATCGCTAAAGTCGTGGTAACGTGATATTGAATTTCGACAACATCCCCATAAATATCTTCCAATTGTTGGCGGATATTTTTTTCTTGTGGCCGATCTAGTAATTGGATACTAAAAAAAGCCGCTCCTTTGGCTGGGTATTGTTCATAAGTGCTTGCCGCTGTTAATTCTGCAAATGTTCCACGTAAAACATATAAGTCTTTGTTTGGTTTAATCGGTTTAAACGTATATGTAACGGGGCCGTTGGTTGGAATATCGACAATATAAACACCTTTTTCATTCTGGGCTTCCTTCGTATTGAATTTAACTGGCGAACCACTATATCGAATATGTTTGCTTGGCGAAGCTTGCCATAAGTGTAAGTGTCCCAAAGCGACATAGTCAAAATCAGCAAACAAACTAGCGGCAACCGTATTCAACCCACCAACCGTTGAAGTTGTTTCAGAGGTTAGTTCATAGTCTTCATTATCGGTTCCTTGGACATTAAAATGGGTTACTAAAATATGCCGTTTTTGTGGGTCAAATTGGGCCACAATATCGCTAATTACCCGTGTCATTGCTTGTTGAATTGTCCGTAATTCATTACTCTCAACCGACACGTTATAAAAAATACGAGCATCTTGTGGATCAAAATATGGTAACAAAAAGATCTGGGCCGTCGGTGTTTCAACCGGTATAAGTGCTTCCTTAATTTTTGTATTTAAATATAATTTCTGAGCCCCAAACCAGTCACGCGCAAAGTTCAAACGATTCGCCCCATCATGGTTACCAGAAATTGCGTAAATGGGTAAATTTTGCTCTAAGTTTAAGTGTTTCAACATCGCATCAAAGTTTTTAACTGCGTCTACACTCGGAATTGCCCGATCGTATAAATCACCAGCAATGATAATGCCATCAACAGCCTCAGCATGGGCAATCTCACTTATTTGTTGAAAAGCATCTTTTTGCACATCCATTAAATTAAATTGATTTAGTTGTTTACCGATATGCCAATCGGCGGTATGTAACAGTTTCATCTCTAATCCCTCCAAGCTAATAGCATACGTTGTTATTTTCCAGTATACCGTTTTAAATTCTATTGATTAAGTCTAAAATTTCGGATATTCCCGAATCTTTCAAATTGTAATATAATTATTTTAATTGATTTCTCATTTAATTAACGTTAAGATGGCACTAGTAAATATTTCGGAGGTTGGTATCATGAAAAACTTTTTTGGGATTATCGGTGGAATGGGCACAAAAGCCACTGAGACATTCATTACTGCGATCAATGACTTAACACCTGCCCATTCAGATCAAGAATACCTAAATTATTTGGTTATCAATGATGCCCAAGTTCCTGATCGTACGGCCTACATTTTAGGAACATCAGCTGCTGATCCGCTCCCATATCTTTTAGATGACATTGAGAAACTTAACGCTTGTGGAGCTGATTTTGCCGTCGTTACTTGTAATACGGCCCATTACTTCTTACCACAACTAAACCAAGCTGCTAACTTCCCTATTCTCAATATGCCTGAGTTAGCCGTTGCACAATGTTTCAAACCAACAATCAAACATCCCCGAATTGGTTTATTAGCAACTAAAGGCACGATTGATGCCCACATTTATCAACATTATATTGAAGCCCTTGGTGGTGAAGTTGTCGTACTTGAACCAGCGTGGCAAAAAATGACCATGCAACTAATTTATGAAGATATTAAAGACAATGACTATGTCGATCAACCTAAATACCATACGTTAATTAATCGTTTATTACTTGATGCGCGCTGTGATTATGTCATTCTTGGTTGTACTGAATTATCTGTCGCACAGGCTCGCGAACCATATCCTTCAGAATTCGTCATTGATGCTCAAGCTATTTTGGCCCAAACGGCTGTGACAATGGCACTTAACACAAGAAATAGTACGCAACCATTACATAATTAACCACAAAAAATCCTCCTTGAAGAAAATGTCTTCAAGGAGGATTTTGTCGTATTGCTATCAGGCTTCTAGAACCTATTTTGGCAGTAAAATACTACTAAAATTTAGTTATATCTCACCCGTTTTAATTAATGATTATTTTTCTTCATCTTGCTTGGCTTCAGTAATCACTTCATCTGCAAGAGATTGAACCTTGGTTACATCTGCTTCAGTACTTTCACTAATTACGACTTCTTCAGCATCAAGTTCAAGCACGATTGCTTCGGATGTATCAGCTTCAGCTTCTTTATCAACTTTAGCTAAAGTAGCCACTTTAGCACCATCTTCAAGACGAATCAAACGAACTCCCAACGTTGCCCGACCAGTTTCAGAAACATTTTCTGCTCCGAAACGAATCATTACACCGCGATCAGTAGTCAACATAATGTCTTCGCTACCATTAACAATCGCCATGCCTGCAAGTGGCCCATTCTTTTCAGTGATATTTGCGGTTTTAATCCCTTTACCACCACGGCCCTTAATTGGGTATTCACTGATTGGGGTTTGCTTACCATAACCATTTTCAGTAATAACTAAGACTTTGTGATCAGGAAGTAAGATATCCGCCCCAATTACATAATCACCTTCACGTAAGCGAATTCCACGAACTCCGGCTGCAGAACGGCCCATTTGACGTACATCTGCTTCCGCAAATGAAACTGCATATCCAGCATGCGTTGCAATCATCATATTAGCCGAACCATCAGTGATGTTAACACTAATTAATTGGTCGTCATCATGCAAGCTAACGGCCCGTAAACCACTCGTCCGAATGTTACTAAAATCAGCCACCGCTGTTCGTTTAACAACCCCGTTTAACGTTGTAAAGAATAAGAAGTCTTTACTTGTTTTGGCATCGCCACGTACATTAATTACGGCTTGGATTTTTTCACCACCTTCAACTCCGAGTAAGTTAATTACTGGAATTCCCTTGGCATTGCGACCGTATTCAGGGATTTCATACCCCTTCAAACGGTAAACTTTCCCAAGGTTCGTGAAGAATAAGAGCGTGTCGTGGGTTGATGCAGAAATTAAGTGTTCAACGAAATCATCATCGTGCACCCCAGTTCCTTGCACGCCACGGCCACCACGGTGTTGTGACTTGAATTCTGAAGTTGCTAAGCGCTTAGCGTAACCATTATGTGTCAACGTAATAATCACATCTTCTTCTTCAATCAAATCTTCATCTTCAATTGAGGTAACATCCCCCACTTGAAGTTCCGTCCGGCGTTCATCTCCAAATTTATCTTGGATTTCAAGTAATTCTTGGTAAATAATTTCATTGATTCGGGCTGGTTTAGCCAAGATATCTTGTAAATCAGCAATCAATTCCATCAAATTATTGTATTCATTTTCAATCTTATCGCGTTCCAAACCAGTCAAACGAACCAAACGCATATCTAAAATTGCTTGCGCTTGCTTGTCTGATAATTTGTAATTGTCCATTAATTGCTTTTTAGCAACTTCGGCCGTTTCTGAAGAACGGATAATTTTAATAATCGCATCAATATGGTCTAAGGCAATTCGTAAACCTTCTAAAATGTGCGCACGTGCTTGGGCCTTTTTCAAGTCAAATTCCGTCCGACGACGAATAACTTCTTGTTGGTGTTCCAAGTAGGCAACTAACATTTCTTTTAGGCCAAGCACTTTTGGTTGCTTGTCTTTGATAGCCAACATGTTAAAGCTAAAGGTTGTTTGTAATAACGTGTTTTTGTACAAGTTATTTAAGACGACACTCGCTGACGTATCACGACGCACATCAACAACCATCCGGTAACCGTCACGGTCAGATTCATCGTTAACCCCAGTAATTCCTTCAACCCGTTTATCACGCGCTAATTCGGCAATCCGTTCAACTAACTTCGCCTTGTTAACCATGTATGGGAATTCAGTTACGATAATGCGTTCACGACCATTCTTTTCGACTTCAATATCGACTTTGGCCCGAACCGTTACCGTGCCTTTACCAGTTTCGTAAGCTTTACGAATACCGGCTTTCCCCATCACAATTCCCCCGGTTGGGAAATCGGGACCAGGAATGGCTTCCATCAAGTCAGCCGTAGTTGCTTCTGGATTATTCATCAAGATGTGCAATCCGCCAATAACTTCATGTAAGTTGTGTGGTGGAATATTGGTTGCCATCCCTACGGCAATCCCAGATGCCCCATTAACTAGTAAGTTGGGGAAACGGGCTGGTAAGACTAATGGTTCACGCTCAGTACCATCATAGTTAGCGCCAAAATCAACCGTATTTTTGTTGATATCACGCAACATTTCCATGGCAATTTTTGACATTTTTGCTTCGGTATACCGCATGGCGGCAGGACTGTCACCATCGATTGATCCAAAGTTACCGTGCCCATCAACTAATAAGTAACGGTAACTCCAGTCTTGGGCCATCCGGACCATTGATTCATAAATTGCGGAGTCCCCATGGGGGTGATATTTCCCCATGACGTCACCAACGATACGAGCTGATTTCTTGTATGGTTTATCAGGGGTCACCCCAAGTTCATTCATTCCGTACAAAATCCGGCGGTGTACCGGCTTCATCCCGTCACGAACATCTGGTAACGCCCGTGCGACAATAACTGACATCGCATAGCTTAAAAATGATTCGCGCATCGTGCTGCCAAGATTAACATCGGTGATGCGTCCATCTTGTTTTGAAAAACTTTCTTCAGTCAAAATATGTTCCTTTCCGTACTATGACAACGTTAATTATCACTACGTACCAAATCGTATTTAGAAATCCAAGTCCTTAACAAAGACGGCATTGTTTTCAATAAATTCTCGACGAGGTTCAACTTTGTCCCCCATCAACATTTCAAATACTTGGTCAGCTTCAATTGCATCAGCTGGGTCAACCCGTAGTAACCGACGACGTTCTGGATCCATGGTTGTTTCCCACAATTGTTCGGCATCCATTTCCCCAAGCCCTTTATACCGTTGAATGGCTGGCTTAGGTGATACTGGTAATTGACCAAGTAATTCTTCTAATTCTTCATCAGAATCAACATACTTTTCAAACTTACCTTGGCGCACTTGGTACAAAGGTGGTTGCGCAATGTAAATGTACCCAGCTTCAACGAGCGGACGCATGTAACGATAGAACAACGTCAACAAGAGCGTCCGAATGTGGGCGCCATCAACATCGGCATCGGTCATAATAATTAATTTGTGGTAGTGGGCTTTTGAAATATCAAAATCACCACCAAAACCAGTTCCCATGGCTGTAAAAAGAGAGCGAATTTCTTCGTTTGCTAAAACCTTATCAATCGAAGCTTTTTCAACGTTCAAAATCTTACCCCGAATAGGCAAGATTGCTTGTGTCAACCGTGAACGACCTTGCTTAGCAGAACCCCCGGCTGAATCCCCTTCGACAATAAATAATTCTGAAATAGCGGGATCTTTTGAAGAGTTATCCGCTAATTTACCTGGTAAGTTAGAGATTTCCAAACCAGACTTTTTACGCGTCATTTCCCGGGCCCGCTTCGCAGCAACTCGTGCTTTAGAGGCAATTAAACCCTTCTCAACGATTTTGCGGGCCACATCCGGATTTTCCAACATAAAGCGTGAGAAAGTTTCTGAGAACATCCGATCAGTCGCTTGACGCGCATCTGAGTTCCCAAGTTTTGTTTTTGTTTGACCTTCAAATTGGGGGTCAGGGTGTTTAACTGACACAACGGCTGTTAAACCTTCCCGCACATCTTCCCCACTCAAAGCATCTTCATTTTCTTTAATTAATTTATTTTGGCGCGCATAATCATTAATCACGCGTGTCAAAGCAGTTTTAAATCCAGTTTCGTGCGTTCCACCTTCATACGTGTGAATGTTGTTAGTAAATGACAACAAGTTTGAGTGGTAATCATCCGTATATTGCAACGCAACTTCAACCATGATGCCCTTTTCCAAACCTTCAACGTAGACGGGTTCTTCAAATAAAACATCTTTCTTTTCGTCCAAGTATTTAACATACTCTTTGATCCCACCTTCGTAGTGGAATGATTGTGTTACGGGTTCTGCTTCACGTTTATCTGTGATTGAAATCCGTAAGCCTTTGTTCAAGAAGGCCAATTCACGTACCCGTGTTGTCAAAATTTTGGCATCAAAAACTTGCGTTTCTTGGAAGATATCTGGATCTGGCAAGAAGTGGACAATGGTCCCACGTTCAAAATCTGGTGTTTCGTCCAAAATATGCATGTCTTTGATTACGTGACCACGTTCAAACTTCATGGCATAGACTTTACCTTCGCGGACAACTTTCGCATCTAAACTCGTTGATAAGGCATTAACTACAGATGCCCCCACCCCGTGGAGCCCTCCAGAAACCTTATATCCGCCACCACCGAATTTACCCCCGGCGTGCAAGACTGTAAAAACGGTTTCTAAGGCAGGTTTTCCAGTCTTAGCTTGGATATCAACGGGAATTCCCCGACCGTTATCGGTCACAGTGATTGAGTTGTCAGCTTCAATTGTCACAGTAATGTGATCAGCAAACCCTGCGAGGGCTTCATCAATCCCATTATCGACAATTTCCCATACTAAGTGGTGAAGACCTTGTGACGTAGTTGTCCCAATATACATTCCGGGACGCTTACGAACTGCTTCCAGACCTTCAAGCACTTGAATTTGACTTGCATCATATTCAGCAGCATTGGTTTGCATTTGTGTTGCTTTGTCAGCATCGACCTCGGCATTTTCAGCTGCTAAATCTTGGATATTCTCTTCAGCCATCATTTTCCTCCGTTAATCGTCCTGCTTTAATTGCAAAGACTTTTGGTTCGTTGATTAATTGTTGGGCAATATCACTCAGACTAGGAGTCGTTATGAATGTTTGCACTTTATCTTGAATCGTTTTTAATAAATGTGTTTGCCGATGCGTATCTAATTCTGATAACACATCGTCTAACAATAGCACTGGATATTCACCAGTTTCATCTTTCATCAAGGTGATTTCAGCAAGTTTAACTGCCAAAGCAGTTGTTCGTTGTTGTCCTTGTGAGCCGTATGTTTGAACATTTTTACCATTGACGATGAATTGTAAGTCATCGCGATGCGGCCCCACTAAAGTTGTCCCCTGTTGAACTTCACTGGCTCGCTGCTTCATGTAGCGTTCAGTCAACGCCGTTTTAATCGCTGCTAAATCAGGTAGTTCTGCTAAATTGATTGGTGAAACATATTCAAAAATCAATTGTTCACGCCCATCAGTAATTGATGCTTGCACCGGAGCAGCTGCGGCCTCTAATTTAGCTAAAAGCGTTTTACGGGCAAATAAAATTTCCGCTCCAAATTCAATTAATTGTTCAGTTAAAACATCCAAATAAATTAAATCAGTTGCTTGTTTAGTCATTAATTGCCGCAAATAATTATTCCGTTGGCGCAAGACATTGCGATACTGGCTTGCGTTATATAAATATTTAGGATTAATTTGGCCAAATTCACGGTCAATAAAATTCCGTCGGACGCTTGGCGCTCCTTTGACAAGTTCTAAATCTTCTGGCGCAAATAAAACCACATTCAAATGACCAATATATTGCGATAATTTCGCTTGTTCAAGATGATTTACTTTGGCTTTTTTGCCTTTTTTTGTAAATTGTAATTCGAGTGGTACATCCCCATGTTGACGGTGGACTTTCCCACTAATGCGGGCGTCATCAGCCTGCCAACTAATTAATTCTTTATCGCTACTCGTTCGATGTGAACGTGCCAAAGCTAATACATAAATGGCTTCTAATAAATTGGTTTTCCCTTGGGCGTTAGGGCCTAATAAAACGTTAACCCCAGGGGCAAAAGAGACTGTTAAATCAGGATAATTACGATAATTATGCAGCGTTAAATTCGCTAATTGCATCGGCTGTATTACTTAGCACGAATGACAAATTCGCCAAAGTCTGGAATTGATACTGTATCTGCGGGATACAACTTCCGACCACGCCGTTCATCGTGTTCACCATTAACAAGTACTTCAACTTCGTATAAAAACCATTTAGCTTGGCCACCAGAGCTAATCACGTTTTCAATCTTCAACATTTGTCCAAGTGTTATGTATTCTGTATCAATCAATACTTCTGTTGCCATCTAAACCGTCCTATTTTCTCTTGCAGCCAAGTTTATGACTGGCTACCCCCATGGGCACCCAATAACTCGACTCGACACTATTCTATACTAGCTAATTATACCGTTTTTTAGTGATTAAAACAATTCAATTAGCGTTTTAAAACGATTTGAACAAAAAGCAATGCTCTTAGATAGATTTATTATATTTCGTAAAAATTAGCTCATTTTAGCTTAAAACGCCATTTTGTTATTTTTTACGCTTTTTTGGCCTTTACATAAAACGAAATTAAGCATCCTTAAATTATTTACCCCCTTAACGCCACGCATATTGAGGCGTAATTGAAACTAACTTTGTCCACATGTGGATAAGTTAGTTTGCCTAATTCAAATAAAAAAACCTTGGAAAATATTTTTCCAAGGTTTTTTATGCGCTTATTTAAAATGTTCGCACTGGTGTGATCAATTGAATAAAACTTTCGCCATTTTCGACTGGAATTAACGTAAATGGTCGTAAAGCAGTCGTAAAGCTTACTTCAATATCGATATTTCCAAATGAGCGTAACGCATCTTTCATATAATCGGGATTAAATGAAATTGCCAATTCATTACCTGCTTGCGCCTTAACATTCAAGACTTCTTCAACTTGACCAACATCGGGAGAATTACCAGTAATTTTGGCCCCACTTGGATCAATTTCTAACTTAACCACATTATTACGTGATTCGTGAGAAAGTAATGACGCCCGGTTAATTGCTGAAAGTAATTCAGTAGCATTAAAAGTCACCGTTATGTCACTTTCTTTTGGAATTAAACGTGTTGTATCAGGGTAATTACCTTCAAGTAGTCGTGAGTAAAATAACGTTTTGCCTAAAATAAAGAGTACTTGATTTTCAGCGATACGCATTTCAACAGTTTCGACACTTTCAAGCATTTTAGCTAATTCGTTAAGTGATTTTCCTGGAATAATGACATCAGCCGCTTCGGCCAATGTATCTTCTAAGACCACTTTCCGTTGGGCTAACCGGTGTGAATCAGTGGCAACAGCTAAAAACTCATTGTTATTCAAGCTAAAGTGGACCCCAGTTAAAATCGGGCGACTTTCTTGGTTTGAAACCGCAATTACTGTTTCAGAAATGATTTCACGTAATGTTTCAGCACTTAAAGTTACGGAATTAGTAGCTTCAATTTCTGGCAAATTAGGATATGTATTTGCATCCAAGCCATTAATTGTAAATGATGCTGATCCAGACGTAATTTTAGTTTGAAAACCAGTTGTCATTTCTAAAGTCATTGCTTGTGCTGGTAATTGCTTAACAATGTCAATGAAAAAACGCGCTGGTAAGACAATCGCACCAGGTTGTTCAATATTTAAAGCAGCAGCTTCATCAGCAATACTCAATGTTGTTTCAATCGAAATATCTGAATCGCTACCTGTTAAAGTGATACTGTCTTGATCAACGACTAATTTTAAACCTGTTAAGACAGGAATTGTTGTTCGTGATGCAATGGCACGTGAGACATCGTTAAGTTCTTTGATGAAGGCTGCACGATTGACCGTAAATTTCATTAGTTTGAGCTCCAATCTGAGTGTTTAAGTATATAGATATTATATATAAAAAGTTCGTAGTAGTAATAGGGCCTGTGAATTCTGTGGATAACTATTACGAGAACTTTAAATGCAACGAAAATGGTTGTGAATTAGTGTGTGGATAATAGGTGGAATTTTCGATACTTATCCACAAGTGGAAAACTTATTCGCCGTTGATTTGTTTTTTCAAACTAGCAATATTTTTTTGTAAAGTGCTGTTTTTTTCTAAATTAAGGGAGATTTTTTCAGTTGCATGCATCACAGTGGTGTGATCTTTACCACCAAATTCCCGGCCAATATTGGGTAACGAATTATCTGTTAATTCCCGTGATAAATACATAGCAATCTGACGTGGAATTACGATTTCTTTGTTCCGTTTCTTACCCTTAAGGTCTGTCACGGAAACATTAAAGAATTTTGCGACCGTTTCTTGAATAAAACCAATGGTAATTTCTGATTTTTGTGCAATATCAAGTTCTGCCAAAATTTTGGTAGCATCATCAATCGTAGCTTTAACACCGCTATCAAATTTAGAAATAACAGCGACCCTTTTGAAGACCCCTTCAAGTTCACGCACGTTACTATCAACTTGCTTTGCAATAAATTCAATAACATTACGATCGACTTCGATATTTTCTTTTTCAGACATTTCAAGCAAAATGGCAATTCGTGTTTCAAAATCAGGCTTATTAATGTCAACTGATAATCCCCATTGGAAACGTGAAACTAACCGGTCTTCCAAGTCAGGGATGTCTTTTGGTAAGCGATCAGAGGTCATTACAATCCGACCACTGTGGCCCAAAATATCATTAAATGTGTGGAAAAATTCTTGTTGAGTTGATTCTTTTCCTGACAAGAATTGCACATCATCAACTAATAACAAGTCCGCATTACGATATTCTTCACGTAATTTTTCGGTGGTCCCATTACGCACGGCACTAATGAAATCATTGGTAAATTGTTCAGATGTTACATATAACACCTTTTGATTGGGATCATTTAATAAAGCATTATTGCCCGTAGCTTGCATTAAGTGGGTTTTACCCAGCCCAACACCCCCATACAAAAGTAAGGGGTTGTATTCTAAAGAACCTTCAGAGACTGCTAATGCAGCTCCATAGGCTAATTGGTTAGTTGCCCCAACAACGAACGTATCAAAAATATATTTTGGATCCAAGTTGTTACCGTGTTTTAACACTGCTTGGCGTTGTAAGTCAGGATTATCATTTTTTTCAATTTCTTCAATCAAGTCAACAACTGGTTCCACGACGCGGACTTCAATATTTGCAAGTAACATTTGATTAGTTTCAAATGCAAAGGTGGTAAATTCTTTGGAATACGTTTTTAACCATCGATCACGCGATAATTCATTTGGAACTTCAATCACAGCCGTATGTTTGCTGGCATCAAATTGTGCTAGACGTGCTGGCTGGATGAAATTGTCATATGATGGACGCTCCAGTTTGTTTCTGAAGCGGTCAGCAATTGCCGACCATAATGCGTTCCGTTCAACCATATTATTGTGGTTCCTCTTCTCAATCATAAATTTAACTTAATCTAGAATAGCATAAATAAAAAAATTTTCCAGTGTTATCCACAGGTGTGGACAAAAAAAGAAAAAAATCCACACAACTGTGTGTTACTTTTCCACAAGGATGTGGAAAAATCAGTGGAAAACTAGACTTTTTTCAGTTATCCACCGTTTTTTGTGGCTTATAAAAGCACTACCATCAAGAGATAAGAGAGTTATCCACGTTATCCACAAGACAGTGTTAATAACTATGCACACCCTGGGGATTTTGGGATAACCTGTTTAAAAATCTTGTAAAACTAACCTTTAAAAAAACGTAATTCACAGGCCTGTTGACAACAGACTGTTAGATTGGGGATAATCTATGAAGGTAAAAAAAATATATTCCGTTTTTTTTAGTTCACAAGTACCTACTTTTGTGCTATGATATTACGGAAATGCAAAGGGATGTTACAATTTCGATGTAAATATATAGAAAAGAATGGAGGTGTCTTCTCAATGAAACGCACATACCAACCAAAGAAACGTCACCGTGAACGTGTCCACGGCTTCCGTAAGCGCATGAGCACTTCAAACGGACGTAAAGTATTAGCACGTCGTCGCCAAAAAGGCCGCAAGGTGTTATCTGCATAAGAAGGTCACTGGTCACAGTGACTTTTTTTTATCGCTAATTCCAGGATTGAGAGGGAAAAAATGCGGAAGTCATATCGCGTAAAAAAAGAAGCGGAATTTCAAAAAGTATTTGATCGCAAACATTCAGTTGCTAATCGCATGTTTATCGTATACAAGATGGAACAGCTGACCGCTAAACACTTTCGAGTGGGAATTTCAGTGGGGAAAAAGGTCGGCAAAGCTCACGACCGTGTATATGTAAAGCGGCGTATTCGGCAAACTTTATTGGAATACAAAGCACAGATTGATCCGCATGCCGATTTTTTAGTGATTGCCCGCCCATCTGCAAATGGCCGTCCAATGGCTGAAATTCGGGAAAATTTGGTCCATGCCTTACAATTAGCAACGCTTTTGCCAGCTTCAAATAAGTAATTATTCGTAAATCTCAAGTATGTAGGAGAGAATTTATGCACACAGCAAAGAAACGGTCACAAAAAAAGCTTAGCTTACTTGTGGCTATGGTGGCAGGGTTAACAGTCTTTTTAGCTGCCTGTAGTAATAAACCAATCACAGAACACTCAACGGGTATCTGGGATGGTGGTATTATCTTGAACTTCTCACGCGCTTTAATTGGCTTATCTCACTGGTTGGGAAACAATTATGCGTTTGGGATTATCGCTTTCACGATAATTATTCGGATTATTATTTTGCCATTGATGATTTACCAATCAAAATCAATGTTAAAAATGCAAGATTTACAGCCACAAATTAAAGCCTTGCAAGCAAAATATCCAGGTCGGGATAATGACTCACGCTTAGCGATGCAACGTGAATCACAAGAATTATATAAAGCAGCAGGGGTTAATCCATTTGCAAGCTTGTTACCATTGTTAGTACAAATGCCAATCTTGATTGCCTTGTACCAAGCGATTTTCCGGACACAAGAGTTACGGACTGGACATTTCTTGTGGTTACAACTTGGACATCAAGATCCCTACTTGGTATTACCAATTTTAGCGGCTATTTTTACGTTTGGTAGTTCATGGTTGGCGATGGCTTCAACACCAGAGCAAACCGGAGTTACTAAATCAATGACCTTTATGATGCCAGTAATTATTTTTATTACGGCGTTATCATTGCCATCAGCCTTATCACTTTACTGGGTGGCTTCGAATGCCTTCCAAATGGTCCAAACTTGGTTTATCCAAAATCCATTTAAGATTAATGCAGCGCGCGCTGAAAAGAAAGCGGCTGAAAAAGCACGCCAACGTAAACTTGAAAAAGCCCGTCGGAATGCGCTTAAAAAGAAGTAATTAATATTAAAGTGCCAAGATTATAAATCTTGGCACTTTTTTTGTATAATAACGTAATAGAGAACTTTGTCGGGAAATAATCACAATGAATTTGAAAAAATAGTGAAAAGAAGCACAATGTCCTTGAAACCAGGCTTGTCAGGCTTTTTTAGAAAATTAATAAATCAAATAAAAAATTGTGAAAATAACAACAAAGTTAAATAAACGTGTTATCATGACTACAAGTAATCCAAAATAAACCAGTCACGACTTACGTTAAAACCTAAGAAAGCGATGGATGTAAGCATGCATGAAGAACGGACATTAATTTTAGTAAAACCAGATGGGGTTAGCCAAGGACATATTGGTGAAGTAATTACACGTTTAGAACGTAAAGGGTATCGAATTGAAGCACTTAAAGTAACTAATGCCACGCGGGCCCAATTAGATCAGCACTATGAAGATAAAGTTGATAAACCTTTTTATCCTGAAATGGTTAAATATATGCAAGAAGGTCCAATTGTCGCAATCATTGCCGCTGGAATCAGTGTCGTTAGTGTATTTCGGCGGATGGCTGGGAAAACGAATGTGTCTGAAGCTGATTTTGGAACAATTCGTGGTGATTTTGGCCGTGAATGGGGCGATGGTATTATTCGAAATGTTGTTCACAGTTCAGATAGTGTTGAACATGCTGAACGTGAAATTGCGATTTGGTTTGAATTAAAGAATGTTTGCTTTTAAATATTGAAAAAGCTCGTGCGACTGAAAAGTGTAATTTTGGTCGCATTTTTATGTTGCAAGGAGTCATTTAGTAAAAAGTGTAAGACAAATCAGGTAAAATTTAGCTAAAGAAGATAGCGATGTTAATAGTTAGTGCAGGATTAAAGAATTATTTGTAATATTTGTAAATTTAACACGTACAAATGAGTTTAGATTGGGTATAATTAAGTATTAGAATATAGTAAGCGGGAAATAAAATGGCACGATTTAAAGGTAAAACAATAGAAGAAGCAACTAAGCGAGGATTAGAGATTCTCGGTGTAAACCGTGATGCGGTTGAAATATATGTAATTAATGCCGGCCAGGCCAAGTTTTTTGGGTTATACCACGTGGCGGCCGAAGTTGAAATTATTATTAAAGAACAAGGACAAGTCAACCAGGCTGTGATGGCTTCAGCAGTCGGAACACCTAGTAGTAAGCCACTTGATGATATAACAAGTACCACTCAAATTGATGCGGATGCCCAAGCATTATTAGAACGACAAGCCAAGAACCGTCAACGTTGGGAAAAGGCCACTGATGAAGTTATTGATTATTTAGTAACTATCTTAAGTGCGTTAGGCATTGAAGGTGAACTTGATGCAACATGGGGACAAAATACCTTAAATATCCAATTTGAAACAGCAACAGAGGGTTTATTAATTGGTAAATATGGGCGGACTTTAAATGCAATGCAAACATTGGCGACCGCTTATTTAAGTGAAGCTGGTATTAACCATCCCCAAGTAATGTTAAATGTGGGAAATTATCGCGAAGAACGGACTGAAAAGTTGGAACGCTTAGCATATCGTTTAGCTGATAAAGTCGTTAGTCTTGGCCAAAGTGAAACGCTTGAACCAATGCCTGCTTTTGAACGGAAAGTAATTCATAGCGTTTTGGCTGATGATTCAGATATTTTAACGACCTCAATTGGTAAAGAACCATTCCGGTGCGTTAAGATTGAATTAAGTCAAGCCGCCGCCAAGCGCCTAGATGCGTAAATTACATTAAAAGTAATTTGATTGGTTGACATGTGTAAGTTGACTGCTTAGAATGTATCTGTTATCGGTTAAATAGGGGCCTTTTTTGAGTGTATCCTAATGACCGACATAGATTGTTAAATATATAAGTAATAAAATGTGCGCTATCAAGCAGCTAGTTTGTATCGTACTTTATATCACCGAAGTAGTGAAAGTGCTTCGCCACCCAATAAATCAATGGGGTGGTGTAGGCACTTTTTTAGTACCCAGAAAGGAATTATCATGGCTAACGCAGGAGATGCATTAACAGAATTTGACACAATTGCCGCAATTAGTACGCCACCTGGTGAGGGGGCAATTTCAATTATTCGTTTAAGTGGAGAAGAGGCCGTTACGATTGCTAATCGTGTCTTTAAAGGTAAGAATTTAACGAAAGTTGCTAGTCACACGATTAACTATGGCCACATTGTTGACCCCGATCACGACAATCAAGAAGTTGATGAAGTGATGGTGTCAGTAATGCTAGCACCTAAAACTTTTACGCGTGAAGATGTTATTGAAATTAATGCCCACGGTGGGATTGTCGCCACTAACAAAATTTTGCAACTATTACTTGCCAATGGTGCACGGATAGCCGAACCTGGTGAATTTACTAAACGGGCCTTCCTAAGTGGGCGGATTGATTTATCGCAAGCCGAAGCTGTGATGGATTTAATTCGAGCAAAAACGGATCGTTCAATGCAAGTTGCCTTGAATCAACTTGATGGAAATTTATCAAATTTGATTCGCAAAATTCGCAAGGATATCGTGGATACTTTGGCAGTCGTGGAAGTTAATATCGACTATCCGGAATATGATGCGGTTGAAGAAATGACGACCAAATTGTTGTTAGAACAAGCCGAAAATGTGAAGGCCTACGTGGAACAATTATTACGGACAGCTAAACAAGGTAAAGTTCTCCGTGAAGGCCTTGCGACGGCGATTATTGGGCGACCTAATGTTGGTAAAAGTTCAATTTTGAACCACTTATTACATGAAGATAAAGCGATTGTCACTGATATTGCGGGGACTACGCGGGATGTGATTGAAGAGTATGTCAATGTCCGCGGGGTACCATTGAAATTAATTGATACCGCTGGAATTCGCGATACCGAAGACGTGGTTGAAAAAATTGGGGTTGAACGTTCACGGGCCGCAATTACTAAGGCTGATTTGGTCATGTTAGTGTTAAATACTAACCAACCATTAACGGCCGAAGATCGCCAATTAATTGAAATTACCAACGATAAAAAACGGATTGTTATTTTAAATAAAACTGACCTTGAACAAAACATTGATCAAGCGGAATTGGCTAGTTTAATTGCCGCTGATGAAATGATTGCTGTATCGGTTTTACGGAATGATAACATGGACAAATTAGAAGAAAAAATTGCCCACTTGTTCTTTGATGAAGGGATTGAAAATAACCAAACTACTGTGATGGTTACTAATGCCCGCCATATTGGTTTATTAGCACAAGCGGCTAAATCATTGCAAGCCGTCATTGATGGGATTGAAATGGGGATGCCAGTTGATATTGTGCAAATCGACATGACCAATGCCTGGGACAAACTTGGTGAAATTACTGGAGATTCTGTCCAAGACGACTTATTAACCGAATTGTTTAGTCAATTCTGTTTAGGAAAATAACTTAGATTATAAAAATAGGAGAAATAAAAATGGCTGTAATTCCATACGAAGCTGGCGCATATGACGTAATCGTTGTTGGTGCTGGGCATGCTGGTTCTGAAGCTGCTTTAGCGGCTGCCCGCATGGGAAACAAAACTTTATTGATGACCATCTCACTTGAAATGGTTGCCTTCATGCCATGTAACCCGGCCGTTGGTGGTCCAGCCAAAGGGATTGTGGTACGTGAAATTGATGCCCTTGGTGGTGAAATGGGTCGCAACACGGATAAAACATATGTCCAAATGCGGATGCTTAACACCGGTAAAGGTCCAGCGGTGCGTGCTTTGCGGGCCCAATCTGATAAAGATGAATACCACATCAGCATGAAGCACACGATTGAAACAACGCCTAACTTAACGCTACGCCAAGGAATTGTGGAAGAAGTGATTGTTGAAGATGGGGTCGCCACTGGGGTACGGATCAACACTGGGGCAGTTTACAAGGCGAAATCAGTCGTGTTAACCGCTGGAACTTCATCACGTGGGAAGATTATTATTGGGGAATTGATGTACACATCAGGCCCTAATAATTCACAACCATCAATTAAGTTATCAGAAAACTTATTAGATCTTGGTTTTGAATTGAAGCGTTTCAAAACGGGTACCCCACCACGGGTTAACGGTAAAACAATTGATTTTTCTGTTACTGAAGAACAACCTGGGGATGTTCAAGCCAACCACTTTAGTTACACATCAAAGGATGAAGACTACTTGGCCTTGGAACAACAATTATCTTGCTGGTTGACGTATACTAATCAACATACCCATGCAATTATCAACGAAAACTTGCACCGGGCACCGATGTTTACCGGTGTGATTGAAGGGGTTGGTCCGCGTTACTGCCCATCAATTGAAGATAAAATTGTCCGGTTTGCTGATAAGTTACAACACCAATTGTTCCTTGAACCAGAAGGTCGGACAACTGATGAATGGTATGTCCAAGGATTCTCAACTTCAATGCCTGAAGAAGTGCAATTGAAGATGCTTCATTCAGTACCTGGATTGGAAAATGCTGAATTGATGCGCCCTGGTTACGCCATTGAATATGACGTGGTTGCGCCACACCAATTACGGCACACTTTAGAAACTAAAATTATCAAAAACCTTTACACGGCAGGGCAAATGAACGGAACTTCTGGGTATGAAGAAGCCGCTGGTCAAGGAATTATTGCCGGAATTAATGCTGGTTTACGTGCGCTTGGTCGGCCTGATTATGAAATGAAGCGTTCTGAAGGTTACATTGGAGTGATGATTGATGATTTAGTTACTAAGGGAACTAATGAACCATACCGGCTCCTAACTTCACGTGCCGAATACCGTTTATTATTACGCCATGATAATGCTGACTTGCGTTTAACTAAGGTTGGTCACGAATTAGGTTTAATTGATGATGAACGTTACGCTGCTTTTGAAGCTAAAGTAGCGGCTATCGAAGCTGAAAAAGCCCGTTTACAAAGTATACGTATCAATCCTAATGGACCATTGGATGCCTACTTAGTAAGTTGTGGTTCAAATCCAATGAAGGATTCAATTTTGGCATCTGAATTGTTACGCCGGCCTGAAATTAACTACCAAAAGTTAATGGAATTTGTACCAGCCAGTGAAACACCCCTTGATCGTTATGTAGTTGAAGAAGTTGAAATTCAAATTAAATACGAAGGCTACATTGTTAAGGCCCAAGAAAAAGTTGAAAAACTTCACCGGATGGAAGCTAAGAAAATTCCGGTAAATATCGATTATTCTGCAATCGAGGGCTTAGCAATTGAAGCTAAGCAAAAACTTGGTAAAATAGAACCAGAAACATTAGCGCAAGCATCACGGATTTCTGGTGTTAACCCAGCGGATATCGCTATTTTGAGTGTTTATATTCAAAACGGTCGAATTGCCAAAACCGTTGCTGCAGATTAGTGTTTAAAAATTAATTAATAATTTTTATGAACGTGAAAATGTTGCCAAAAAAGCACAAAATTAGTTATACTATAATAGATATGGCTAAAATATGCATTTTAGCAGTATACATTGGACAGACATCAAAAAAACTTAGGAGAATTTAATCATGGCCAAGACGAAAATCGGTATTTTGGGCGCAGGTTACGCCGGATTGTTAGCATTAAAAGTATTGCAAAGCAAAGCGAAAGATGTAGAAATTACATTGATTGACCGTAACAGCTACCACAACGAAGCAACTGATTACCACGAAGTTGCTGCAGGTAGTGTTAATGCCGATAAAATCACTTACCCAATTTCAGACGTAGTAAAACCAGGTATTACTAACTTTATTCAAGCAACTGTAACTAAGATCGACAAAGCAGCTAAGACAGTTGAAATCGAAGGCCACGAACCAATGACTTTTGATTACTTAATCGTTGCTTTAGGTTTCCGTTCAGAAACTTTCGGTATCAACGGTGCAACTGAATTCGCATTACCAATGGACGACGTTGAATCATCAGAAGCTGTTTACAAGCACTTTATTGCTAAGTTGGAAGACTACCGTACATCAAAGAACCCTGATAACTTGAAGGTCTTGATTGCCGGTGCTGGATTTACTGGTATGGAATTAATTGGTGCCATGGCTGAAAACAAAGCTAAGTACGCTAAGATTGCTGGTGTTACTCCAGATGATATCGAACTTACTTGTATTGATGCTGCGCCTTCATTGTTACCAATGTTCCCATCAGACTTGGCTGACTACGCTGTTAAGCGCTTAGCTAAGCGTGGTGCTAAGGTATACACTAGCCGCGGAATCAACGAAGTTAAAGACGGTGTTGTAGTTGCCCAAAACATGGAAACTAAAGAAATCATCGAATTCCCAGCCGGTACTATTATCTGGACTACTGGGGTTTCAGGTTCTGACGTTATTGCTAACTCAGGTATCGAAGCTCGTCGTAACCGTGTGATGGTTACTTCACAACTTAAAGATCCTGAAAACGACAAGGTTTACATCATTGGTGACGTTGCTGCTGTTATGGACGCTGAAAGTGGCCGCCCATACCCAACTACTGCTCAAATCGCATTAGTAATGGGTCACGTAGCTGCAATGAACATCATTGCTGACATGAACGGTCAAGAAGGTGAAGACTTCAAGTACGTAAGTCAAGGTACTGTTTGTTCATTAGGTAACACTGATGCCATTGGTGTGCTTGGTAACGGTACTAAGGTTAAGGGTTATGTTGCCTCAGCCTTGAAGAAGATCATCATGAACAAGTCACTTTGGGAAACTGGTGGTGTTAAAGAAATGCTTGCCAAGGGTCGTTTTGACTTGTACCACTAGAAATTATAAGAGTGCAAATCACCTCGGTAGGTGCTGAGTACTAAAGAAAAGAGAGCTGTGACGGAAGTCGGGCGATATCGAAAAATACATTAAATAAGACTCTTGAAGAAAATTCTTCGGGGGTCTTATTTTTGTATTTCGAATATATCGGACTTCCTGAACGCGTTTTAGTGGCAAATTAACACTAGACCAGAGTTAAGTGCTCGGACCGCTTTTAATTTAGACGGAAGTACCTGAGGTGATTTGCACGTTTCGGCTCTTAATATTTGGTAAATTACTTAAATATTATTAATAATAACGTTAAAAATATTTATATAATATAACGAATTATGTAAAACCGAGCCGAATGTAAGCATAATATTTTTAAATGAGATATACTGTATGTTATATATTGTGGGTTTTTGCGTCAAAAAAACATAATTATTAGAATAAAACATTAGTATCATAATTTGTGTTCAAAAAAATAGACCTTGCTGCTATTTTTATTTAGTTTATGATAAATTATACCTAAACAGATAAAAATGGCTGTAACACCCTTTAAATTAACAAATTAAAAAGAGGTCCCGATTATTAAATCGGGACCTCTTTTTGTTTACGAGAATTTACGTTGAATGATAATTTCAATTCGTCGGTTTTTGGCGCGACCTGCTGCATTCTGATTAGATGCGACCGGATTATTTTCCGCAAAGGCTTCGATGGTGACCTTACTTGGATCTAAAACGTGGGCATTGGTTAGGTAATTCATAACACTAATGGCGCGGGCAGAACTTAATTCCCAGTTAGAAGCGTATTGGGGATTATTTTGAATTGGTAAGTTATCCGTATAACCAGCAATAATAAAATTATTATTTTGCAGCATTTTGATATGAGGGGCCAAGAGACTCAATGATTTGGCCATTTCACTAGTAACGGCGGCACTAGCAGTATCAAATAAAATATCGCTATTTAACGTTAAGTGAATCCCATCGCTTTGAATCGTGATCGTTACTTTATCGCGTAATGGTGAATTAGCGATGTCTTTTTTCGTTTCTTCAAAGGTTTTAGTTAACAACTGTTGTTCTTGTTGGCGTTTAAAATTTACTGAATCAATCGGTTTAATGACATTGTTGGGTTGGCCTTGGGCATTATTTTTTTCCTTAGCGATTAACGATGAATTTGGATTACTAGCTAAAATACTACCAAATTCCGATTCGAGTTGCGCTAATTTTGCAGTATCAACTTTTGAGACCGCAAACAAAACAATGAATAAAGCAAGAAGCAACGTTAACATATCCGAATATGGGAGGAGCCAAGCTTCACTAGGTTCTTCTTCATGTTTATCTTTTTTTCGCAAATTATTAACCGTCCTATTCTTCGATATATTCGTCGTCAATCATTGAATATAATTTTTTCTCGATTGTTTTGGCAGGTAAACCAGCTTGAATGGCCAAAATTCCTTCAAGCATAACTTCAAGTTCTTGCAGTTCGGTTTTAGAAGCTTGTTTAAGCCGTTCACCAAAGGGAATAAACAGCACGTATCCAAAGAAGATTCCGTATAGGGTGGCGACAAAGGCCGCTGAAATACTATGACCCAAAGCGTTGATATCATTCAGGTGTCCCAAGGCACCAATCAAACCAATTACGGCTCCCAACACCCCTAAAGTCGGTGAAGTTGTGCCGGCTGTTTTGAACATATTCGCTCCACGAGTGTGCCGTTCTTCGATTGCGTCAATTTCATTTTCAAGAATATCTTTGACTTGATCAGCTGCGACCCCGTCAACAACCATTTGTAAGCCATGAACTAAGAAAGGATTGTTATCTTCAGTCAAAACTGATTCTAAAGCAAGTAAACCATTACGACGAGCTGTGTTTGATAATTCAACAATTTCGGCAATTGTGTCAGGAATGTTTTGTTCCTGTTTTTTAAATAAGACGCGTACAATCCCGGGAAGCCGTTTGACATCCGTACTTGAAAACGTATTGAGTAACGTGGCAATGATTCCGACAAAGATAATCGTTGCCGCCGCGGGATTTAAGAGTACCGCAACATTAGCACCTTTTAGAATCATTCCGACAACTACTGACGCAAAACCAAGAATTATTCCTAAAATTAGTGAAATTTGCATGAATTGAACCTCCAAGAAAACTTTTTTTAAATACTGATAGAGTATCGGTATCAAAATTGTAAAGTTTAACGATTTTTACTAATATCGTAAATTTTTGTATGGAAATAAAATAAAAATTAAGTTATATTTAAAAACATCTGAAAATAGTTATTAACAAAATTGATAAAAAACATGTTTTGCTTACTAAAAACGTTTATTTTCCTGCGTTATTTATCTTTAGTTAATACTATTTATTGTTTCTTAACAATACATTGGGATATATAAAATACACATGGATGAGGACTCGCAATGGAAATCGACAATTTATTGAAGACCGCGCTATCAGTTTCAAATACCCGTGCACAAACAATTTCATCAAATATTGCCAATTTAAATACCCCTGCTTATAAAGCTAAGCGGGTGCAATTTGAAAATTTACTACAACAAGCGACCGGACCGGGGCAAATGGTCACTGATAATCCCCGGCATATTGGAGCGTTAAGTAATATTCAACCGCAAATTACCACGGAAACGGGTACCCAAGTCCGAGCAAATGGGAATAATGTTGATCTTGATACGGAAATGGTCGATCAAGCGCAAAATGGAATTTATTACAATATGCTCGTTAGCCAATTAAATGGACGCTACCAAATGATGAGCTATATCGTGAACCATTAAACGAATTACGAGGATAAAAAATGAGTTTTTTTAACGGATTAAATATTAATGCGAGTGGGCTAGCTTTAAATCGTTTACAGATGGATGTTAGCTCAACCAATATTGCCAATGTTAATACGAATACCACGCCTGAAGGTGGTCCGTATAAAGCCAAGACTGTTCAATTTAGTGAAAATTTGATGGCACATCAAGCCGATTTAAATGATCCAAGTAGCAGTTTGAACTCCCCCAGTTACGGCGTTAAAGTTACGGGCATCACCGCTAATCAAAATGTTAAACGTACATATGATCCAACCAATCCCAATGCTGATGCGAACGGGTATGTCGCCCAATCAAATGTCAATTTGGCTGATGAAATGGTCAAAATGATTCAAGCCCAACGCTCGTATGAAGCGAATGTATCAGCCACAGAAATGAACAAATCAATTTTACAAAAAGCCTTACAAATTTCATTAAACGGTTAATTCGAGGAGAAAATAAATGGAATCAATCAATAGTTTGTTATCAAACGTACAAGGTTATCAAGGCTTTTTGGCTAAACAAACGGGCTTAGAAAATACCGATTTTTCCGCGACCCACAGTGCTAATTTCAGCCAGTTACTCGGGAATGCAATTAACGGTCTTAACAATAATGTCAATGCGATGGAGCAAGGGACGGCGGGGTTAATTTCGGGAAATAATAATGATTTGGGTAAAGCTATGGTTCAAATGACAGAAGCCCAACTTTCAGTACAGACAGCGGTTCAGGTCCGCAATAAAGTACTTGAGGCCTATAACGATATTAAGAATATGCAATTCTAGGAACCGTGTGAAAGGGATGTAAGTAAGTGGAGCGAGTTAATAGCAGTTTTGGAAATATTAAGGACAAGTGGTCAGCAATTAGTCGCCCAATGAAGATTGGGATTATCAGTGGCTTACTTAGTTTAATAGCAATTGGTGTGATTAGTTTCACATTATTAACCCGGGTACAATATGGCGTATTGTTTGCCAATGTTAACCAAGGTGATGCGGGAAATATTACCGCGACTTTGAAATCACAAAATGTCCCGTACAAATTGGAGGATGGTGGCACAACCATCATGATTCCAGCCGACAAAGTTGACCAAACGCGGATTGATTTAGCAATGGCCAATAAATTACCAAATAGTACGAGTGGTTTTGAGTTGTTTGATAAAACCAACATGATGACCACGGATCAAGACCGTAAGATTATGTATCAACGGGCTTTAACTGGTGAATTGGAACGTTCAATTAGTTCCCTAAATGCGGTCCAATCAGCCCGGGTGATTCTAGTGACCCCGAGTCAAAGTGTCTTTGATGATTCAACGGACAAAAAAGCTTCCGCATCCGTAATTTTGACGTTAAAAGGTAATACGATTTCAAATTCCGCGGTCCAAGGGATTGTGGCTTTGACGTCGGCATCCGTTGAAAATTTAAATCCTGATAACGTTAAGGTTGTTGATAGTAATGGCCGCATTTTAGCGGATGGTGACAGTGGTAATGATAATCCACTGACTGGGGGCAATAGTAAATTCCTCCAAATGAAGCAACAATATGAAAATCAATTAACGCAAAAATTGAGTACGTTATTAACGCCAATTTATGGGGCCGGTAAGTTCCAAGTTGCCATTAATGTTGATCTTGATTTTAATTCCGTTGAACGCAACACGGTTAAATACAGTAATCCTAATATTCGCAGTGAGAACCTGCAAATTGCTGGTAATAATGCTAACAACCAACAAACAAGTGGCCAACCTGATAACGCGGCCAATGTTGCGGGGGCCAAAAATGACCAAAATGGAACGTTTAACCGCACGATTAATAATGAACTTGATACAGATACGACCAAAATTATTAATGCCCCCGGTTCGGTCCAACGAATTACCGCATCAGTTGTCCTTAATGGTGATGCCAATAATGCGGCTAGTGCGAACCAAGTCCAAACAATGGTGGCTAATGCGATTGGCTTAGATTCAAAACGGGGCGATGCCGTTAATATTCAAGATGTGTCATTTGCTAAAACGAAAATGAATACTACCAGCAGCCCTAAAGAGGCTAAGAAAGCCAATGATTTATGGATTTACTTAGCCGTTGAGGCGGGAATTTTAACTCTTGGTTTAGCAACTTTCTTCATTATTCGCAGTCGCCGCCGAAACGAAGAAGAAGATGAATATGAATACGATGACTATGAGGATGAAGCCAAAGAAGTTCCGGAAGCACCAAAAAGTGCGCCAGTTGAACTTGATGAAAATGCCGAGTCAGTTGTTGAAAGTAAAACCAACCAGGCAAAAGATTTTGCTATGAAGAATCCCGATATTGTCGCTGATTTAGTTAAGACATGGGTTCGTGAAGATAAATAAAACACTAGGAGTTATGAGTGCATGGATCAGAATGAAGGCGTAAAAAAATCCGCGGTTCTGCTAATTTCCTTAGGTTCAGAAGTTTCAGCCCAAGTTATGAAACAACTACCGGATGATTACATCCAGAAAATTAGTTACGAAATCGCTAATACTGATTACGTTAAACCAGAACGACGTGATCAAGTTTTAGATGAATTTATTAATACGGCTAACGGGCGCCAATATATTCTGGATGGTGGTTACGATTACGCCAAAAGCGTCTTAAACCAAGGGTTAGGCCCGCAGAAAGCCAAAGAAATTTTGGATGTTTTAAAGCAATTACAAATGCGTGAACGGCCATTTGATATTGCACGGACGGCCGATTTACAGCAGTTAGTTAATGTTTTAATTGATGAGCACCCCCAAGTTATCGCGTTAGTTTTATGTTATATGCAACCGGAAAAAGGGGCCGCTTTATTGGCCCAGTTACCGCGTGATTTACAAGTTGATGTGGCTGAACGGGTCGGGTTAATTACGACGACTTCACCAGAAGTAATCAAGCGCATTGAAGAATCGCTTGAAGCGCAATTATCAAACTTCGAAGTCGCCGATACCGAAAATGTTGGTGGAGTATCAGTCTTGGTTGGTATCTTGAATGCCGCCAGTCGCAGTACCGAAAAGAATATTTTGGGCGACTTGGAAGAACGGCAGCCTGAATTGGCAACTGAAATCAAAACGAGTCTCTTTACCTTTGATGACATCACATCATTATCTGATATGGATGTTCAAAAAGTATTGCGGGCAATTGATAATGAAGCCCTTAAGTTGGCCTTGAAAGGTGCCGCCGCTGATATTAAAGAATTTATCTTTAAGAACTTATCACAACGGGCCGCCGAAACGATTCAAGAAGAACTTGAATTTATGGGACCAACCCGCTTAGCAACGATTGAAGAAGCCCAACAAAAAGTGGTCGCTGAAATTCGTCGCCTAGATGATAATGGTGAAATTTATATTGAACGAGGAAATACGGATGGAATGGTCAAATAATGTTTGGAAACAAGCAGCTGTCATTGATAATAATGCGCCCAAGCCCATCATTACTGATAATTTAGTACCGTTAGCAGCGCCGAGTGAAGATGATAATATGCAGGTATTTAATGCTGAAAACCAAGCATTACGCCAACAAATTATGACAGATGCCCAACAAGCCGCCGAAGCATTAAAAGCGCAAGCCTTTGCAGAAGGGCAAGCGGCGGGTTATGAAGTTGGTTATAACGAAGGTAAAGCCGTTGGTGATCAAATGGCCCAGCAAATTAGTATGGAAGCTGAGCAAAATTATGCGGCTGCCCAAGCTGATATTGCAACTTATTTGCACGATAAGGAAGCCGAAATTGTTGCCTTTGCGGTGGCGATGGCCGGTCAAATTGTAAAAAAACAAATTGACTTAGATGAAACGACCATTGGGAACATTATTGCCCCAACGTTATTACAACTTGGCCAACCAGACCAGTTAATTACCGTCACGGCTAACCCAGCCCATCGTGAAGTGTTAACGGCTAAATTAGAAGCCAAGAAAGCTGAAATTCCAAATTTGCATTATTTATTACTCGACGATATGCAATATGAATTAACAGCGTTGAAAGTTGAAACGAGCGATACGCTAGTAGTGTTTGACTTAGAAACGGAATTAAAAAACTTACTCGTAGAATTACAAAAGGTTGGATAGACGATGACATTTGCATTAGCGACAGATAAATATTTAACCGTTGTTAAGCAACAACCTTTTACGCAAACCTTTGGGAAAGTCAGTGAAGTCGTCGGCTTAGTAATTAAGGTCGTCGGCTTAGCGAGCTTTGTGGGTGAAATTTGTGAAGTTCATTTAGCAAGTAGCCATAAAGTCGCACTAACTGAAGTGGTCGGGTTTGTTAAAAATACAGTCCTCTTGATGCCCTTGGATGACTTAGATGGCATTAGTCCGGGGTGCTTAGTCGTACCAACTGGCCGGGCATTAACGGTTAAAGTTAATCCGGCTTTATTAGGCCACACGTTAGATGGACTAGGTCGGCCGATGGATGATTTACAAATTACTGAAGAATTCACGGAATTTCCAGTCATGCGTGATGCTCCTGATCCATTTAAACGCCCGCCAATTCGAGAAACCTTACCGACTGGTGTTCGTGCTATTGATGGCTTACTCACAGTTGGTAACGGCCAGCGGATTGGGATTTTTGCCGGGAGTGGGGTTGGTAAAAGTACCTTACTCGGCATGATGGCTAAATACGCCGACGCTGATGTGATTGTGATTGGTTTGATTGGTGAACGGGGCCGTGAAGTCCGCGAGTTCATTGAAAAAGACCTCGGCCCGGATGGGTACAAAAAAGCCGTTGTCGTCTGTGCAACTTCTGATATGCCGCCATTGGTGCGGTTAAAAGGGGCGTATGTAGCAACGGCGATTGCTGAATATTTCCGTGACCAAGGTAAGAAAGTTGTCTTGATGATGGATTCGGTGACGCGGTTTGCGATGGCCCAACGTGAAATTGGGCTTTCAACGGGGGAACCGCCAACTACGCGCGGATATACGCCATCGGTTTTTGCGATGTTACCTAAATTACTCGAACGTAGTGGTCCAGCTGAGCACGGTTCAATCACGGCTTTTTATACCGTGTTGGTTGAAGGGGATGATATGAATGAACCGATTGCCGATGCGGTCCGCGGGATTTTGGATGGCCACATTATTTTGTCACGTAAGATTGCGGGGCAAAATCATTATCCCGCGATTGATGTGCAAAGTAGTTTGAGTCGATTGATGAAAAGTTTAGTCAGTCCCACTCACGCCAATGCCGCTAATAAATTACGCCAAAGTATGGCGACGTATAACGAGACCAAAGATTTAATTGAAATTGGCGCTTATCAAGTCGGTACAAATCAAGCCGTTGATCATGCGATTAATTTACACGAACCAATCAAACAAATTTTGACCCAATCGGTTGATGAACATGCTCCGTTTAATAATACGGTCCACCAGTTAGAACAACTATTTCAACAACCAACCATGATGTAACTCGAGGTAATAGTAATGCAAAAATTTAAATTTGAATTAGCAAGTTTACTTGAATTTCGCCAGCAGGAAGAACAAACCGCTAAGCAAGCCTACGCGTTAGCCAAACAATCGGTTATCCAAGCGCAAACGGCCACGACGAAGTTATTAAACGAAAAGCATCTGATCTTTGCTTATGCGTCTAAATCCGTCGAACTGCTCCAAGCCCAACGGCGCTATTTAATTGATATTGAAAATCAAATGACAACGTTAGCATTACAAAAAAACGAACGCGAAGCAGCGGTCAAAACGACCCAAGCAGCTTTAGTCCAAGCCCGCCAAGCCCGCCAAGTGATTGAAAAAATATACGTTAAAAAATTAGCCGAATATCAGGCGGAAGTTAAACGGACGGAACAAATTTTTCTTGATGAAGTAGGGACGCAAAATTATATGCGGCAGCAAGCTAGCGGCTATTAAAAATTAAGAAAGGAGTTCCGCTATGAATCAAATCACCCCGCCAACAACGAGTGCCGTAAATACTTTGTCTAAAAACAGTAACTCAGCGGCTAGTTCAAGTGATGATAACCAAGCTTTAGCAGCAATTTTTGCGAGCCTCCTAGCTCCAAGTCCGCTACCAATGGCCCAACAAGATGCACCATTACCCCCCACGGATAACCTAGTGCAAGCGGGCGATGATGGTGTGCTCGGTACGGCTTTACCAAGTCAAAGTCCTGGTAGCTTGAGTGTCGAAGAGGTGCCAATCCCCCAAGCAGCCAAGCCACTAGCTAGCCCCGTGACCGACATGGGAACTAGTAACGTGCCAGCCCCAGTAAATAGTGGCACGGCCCCAGTCGCCGAAGTAGCTGCATCGGCTGCCCCAAGTACACAATCAATGGCCGCTACTAACCAGCCAACAAGCGCACCGTTAGCAAGTGACAATAGTAAGTTAAATAAGGATTCAAAGTCGATAAGTAACCCTAGTAATGATATTTTTGCTAAAAATGTTACAAACTCAAATGATGATGTGATAAAAAACTTTGAAGCTAGTAACAGTAATGTATTTAGTGTAGAAAAAACTTTGCCGGTGACGGCCAGTGCACCGGTGGAGCTTAAAGCAATAACGCCGGCCACGGGAGGACCTGATTCGGCGACTGCGCAAAGGCAAGCTACGACTGATGACAAAGCTCCCGCGCCAACAACCGGGCAACTGCCAAGTCAGGCCCCAGAATTACCACTGACGCTGACTGGGAATATCATCCCCAACCAAGTCCCAACGATTACCAATACGCCGGTGCTAACAACGGTCAAAATTGAAAGTCAGCCACTGATGCCAACGAATCAAATTAGTAATATGGCCCAAGTTATCACCGAACAAGTTAAGACCATGGGCTCAGGGGATACCAAGGTGGTTGTTTTCCGTCTTGAACCAGCTGGCTTAGGCCCGATTAACGTTAATTTACAGATTAACCAACAGCAAGTTTCCGTGGAATTCAAAATGGAACAAAGTCAAACGCATCAAATGTTAGCAGCGGCCATGCCCAAGTTACAAGAGATTTTAAAAGCGACGACGGATATGCCATTGCAAATTAATAATCCCACCCCAACCCCAGCGGTGACCAATGTTAGTGCCCCAACGAGTCATACGCTGAGTGATATGAATCAACAGATGATGTTTAACCAGCAAGGTCAACACGGTCATGGTCAACCATTTACCGGTGATAAACGTAAAGCTTATCAAGGACCGCAAGAAGTCGTAGTTGAACCAGTTGAAACCCAACCCGCGGCCGATGCGACCGTTAGTATTTTAGTTTAAGGAGGAAGTCTGATGGATATAGCAAATAATGCCAATGCACTGAATACCGTTTTACCTGGTTCCGTCAAAATTAGTAAAAATAATGATAATGGTACCGGTATTTCAATGGATCAGTTCTTGAAAATCATGGCCGCAACGATGAGTAACCCGTCAATGGATGGCGGTTCAAGCGGTGGCGGTAGTAATACCGATTACCTCTCACAATTAGCGCAATTTAGTGAATTACAAAAAATGAATGAATTGGGCCAAAACTTGCAAGCCACGGTGATGATGTCCCAACAACAACAAGCCTTTGGTTTGATGGGCCAAAACGTGGTGGTCACAGATATTGATCCTAATACTAAAAAGCCCATTGCGATTAGCGGTCCCGTTGATCGGGTGCAGTTCAACAATGGCTATGCGACGATTCAAGTGAAGGGTAAGTATTATGACCTAAGTGCTTTAAATGAAGTCGATGGTAAATTAGGCCCTGATACAACCGATCCTATCGCCCCAACCCCCGCTCCAACTGATTCATCGGCTCCAACTAATTAAAAAATATAGCAACTTATTAATTTACTGAGACGCCCGCGTGGCGCATTACGGAGGAAAAGTAAAATGTTACGTTCATTATATTCAGGTGTTAGTGGAATGAAGAATTTGCAAAACGAACTCGATGTCGTTGCAAATAATATCGCCAACGTTAATACTATTGGTTTCAAATCTAGTCGAGTTAATTTCCAAGATATTATGAGTCAAAATATGCGCCCCGCCGCAGCTGGTAATAATGCAGCAGGTGGCCTTGGTGGAACCAACCCAATGCAAATTGGGTTGGGGGTGACAACGGCATCAGTGGATACGATGATGGGTAATGGTGCGCAACAAACTACTGGAAATGGGCTTGATGTATACCTTGATGGACCTGGATTTTTGGTGATGCAAGATACTAGTGGTAGCCAAATGTATACGCGGGCAGGATCATTGCAAGTCGATGCTAATGGCTACTTAGTTAATAACAGTGGGGTGAAAGTGATGGGAGCCGCTAACACAACTGCTAGCGATACTGTAAACACCGTCCCAACTTTAACAACATTAACATCAATTAAAATTCCCGCTACGGCCACGGTTAAGGGAGCCACAGTTAATGCTACTGGCACCCCAGAAATTGGGGCCGATGGGGTAATTACGCAATCTTATGGTGGTACTAAAATTGCCGTTGGTCGGATTGCTGTTGCTAACTTTACGAACCCGAATGGTTTGGCCAAAGCCGGTGGTACGAACTTTACGGCTAGCCCTAACTCTGGTGATCCGGTAATTAGTAATGCCGCTGCGAGTGGGGTTGCTGTCGTTCGTAGTGGGGCGCTTGAAATGTCAAACGTGGACCTGTCAACTGAATTTACGAACATGATTGTTGCGAGTCGGGCCTACCAAGCCAATGCTAAGTCAATTACGACTTCTGATGAAATTCTCCAAACTTTGATTAGCTTGAAGCAATAAGCGTGAGGAGTTGATTAATGATTCAATTAACATCATTAGTTGGTAAGCAGTTTTACGTGAATTTCAATTTAATTGAACAAATGAACGAAACACCAGATACCGTGCTGACGCTAACGGATGGTAAAACGTTCGTGGTGCAAGAAACGGCCGGCCAAGTTGTGCAGTTAATTATTGAATTTCAGCAACAGGTTCACCAAAAATTACAAGGATAGGGAAGCATGGCAAAAGCAAAAGAAGAGAATGTAAGTCGTAAACGGTCACCATTAATTTTGGTTGTGATTATTTTATTAGTCATTATTGGGAGTGCGGGTGGCGCGTTTGCGATTAGTAAATATGTTACCAAGACTCCACCATCAGCGTTAGCGCAAAGTGAATCGCAAGCACTTGCCAGTAAAGTCGTGATGTTACCGTTAGCAGCCTTCACGATTAATCTAGCGAAGACCCCAGATGACAACACCCCACACTACATGAAGATTAGTTTAACGGTTTCGTTACCGGATGATAAAGCAAAAGCGGCGTTGAAAAGTAAATTACCAATTGTCCGCGATAGTGTCATTAGTGTCTTGAGTCAAAAAAGTCAAAACGACATTATCTCAACCAATAATGATCTGCAAACTTTAAAGAACCAATTAAAGAACAAAATTAACAATAATGTCGGCTTACCAGCTATTCAGGATGTCTACATTACCGATATGGTCTTGCAATAAACGAGGAAAAACAAATGACAGTATGGTCGATTATTCAAACAATTGTAATGCTCTTAGTGGTGATTTATTTAATTAATATCACCCTTAAATTACTTGCCAAACATAGTACGCAAAAGGATGCGGCAATTCAAATTATTCAAAAAGTTGCTGTTACCAAAACGTCGGCGTTGGCAATTGTTAAAATTGTCGATCAATACTACGTGATGAGTTTAGCCGAACAGCAAAACCAAATTGTTCGTGAATTAAATCCGGCCGAACAAGCCCAAGTGGCCGCTGAGATGGCGACGCGTCAAGCCAATGCCGCTAAGCCGCAACAAGTTAGTGTTGAATTCACCAAAATATTATTGCAAAAACTAGGTAAGGGAAAGTAAATGAAAAAGCGAAATTTAGCGATTATTTTGACGTTAGTTAGCAGTATCTGTGTGCTAGCGGTCTTACCAAGCCCGGTGTATGCAATTGATATTAATCAAGTGACGGACACTAGTAACAACATTTTTAAAAATATCGGTGGCGGGGCCAATCAATACATTAATACCTTTTTATTGATGACGTTGTTATCCGTTATTCCAATGATTTTAATTATGATGACGTCGTTTACGCGCATCATCATGGTGTTGTCATTTGTTCGCAGTGCCTTAGGAACTCAACAAAATCCACCTAACCAAGTGCTCATTGGGCTGGCCTTATTTTTAACTTTTTTTACAATGAAGCCGGTGTTTACCGATGTCTATAATGACGCGATTGTACCGTATAATCAGCACCACATTAGCCAACAACAATTGCTTGATCGCACTGAAAATCGCTTTAAGAAATTCATGTACAAGCAAACTAGTCAAAAAGATTTGAATTTATTTTTACACGCGAAGGAAAATAATCTTGGTTCAAGTAAGGCGGTGCCTAAAAACCCCGACAAGATTGATTTAACGGTAATTGTTCCGGCCTTCATTATTAGTGAAATGAAAACGGCCTTTAGTATTGGTTTCTTGATTTTCTTACCGTTCATGATTATTGATATGGTTGTCTCCAGTGTCCTGATGTCGATGGGGATGGTGATGCTGTCGCCGATGGTGATTTCATTACCGTTTAAATTACTGTTATTTGTACTCGTTAATGGTTGGTACCTACTCGTCCAATCATTAATTCAAGGCTTTCAATAAGGTGGACGGCGATGTCAGTTGGAACAGTTTTAGAAGTAATCCGCGATGCTTTTATCCGGATTTTGTTAGTTGCTAGTCCAGCCCTTGGCGTGGCACTAGTTGTTGGGGTAGTCATTAGTATTTTCCAAGCCGTAACCCAAATCCAAGAACAAACATTGAGCTTTGTGCCCAAGTTAGTCGCAATTTTAGTGGCGATGATTGTTTGTGGGAATTTTATGTTAACGATGCTTTTAGAATTTACTAAATCAATCTTTAGAATGATTGCCAAAATGTGAGGTATTGATGGCGCAAGTGCAAGAAGGGTTGTTGATTTTATGTCGGATTGCGGCATTTATCGCCATTAGCCCGGTATTTTCAGAAAAAAATTTCCCGCAAACCGCTAAAGTCGGCTTAAGCGGAGCGCTAACCTTGATGGCGTGGCCGGCGGTTACTCATTTTACGGCAACGCAATCATATCTCATTTTTGCGTTGCTAGTCATCAAAGAAGTCATTTTTGGCCTCTCGATGGGCTACATCACGAAATTGATTTTTAGTGCCGTCATGTTAGCTGGTAGTGTGATTGACTTTCAAATCGGATTTTCCGCCGCACAATTGTATGATCCGTCATTTGAATCATCAATGTCACAATACGGCCGCGTTTATTACTGGTTAGCCTTATGTGCATTTTTTATAACTGGCTTGCATCGGTTATTAATCAAATGGATTCTCTTATCATTTCAAGTCGTGCCGCTCGGTGGCATTAACTACAGTGGCGCCACGATTAACGGGGTGGTCCAAACGTTTGCCGCTTCCTTTGCGATGGGGGTGAGCTTAGCCGCTCCATTAGTAGTCGCCTTAATCACGATTGATATTACCTTGGGGTTTGTCTCGCGCACGGTGCCGCAATTGAATGTGTTGATGATGAGTTTACCCGTTAAACAGGCGTTAGGATTTTTAATTACGCTGATTTTATTACCAAATATTTTGAGTATGTTGATGCGTGATATTCCTAATTCAATTCAAACGATGTGGGACTTTATTCGTTCAGTGAGGTAGCCAATGGCGGAAGATAAAGCAAATAAAACTGAAAAACCCTCCGCCAAACGCTTACGGGATGCCCGCAAACGTGGTCAAATTCCCAAGAGTCAGGATTTAGTTATTGCCCTGTCGTTGCTGGGGTTTGCGCTAGTTTTGGAACCAATGTGGTCCAATGTCGGTGGGTACTTAGTTAATTATTTAACGGCGAGTTTTGAAAATATTAGTCAAACCAAAGTCGCGTTTAATACGTTACCACGGCTTGGCACGCAATCGATTTTGATGCTGTTCATTTTAGCCGGGCCATTTATGCTACTGGCCGTCATTATTGGGTTACTCGGTAATTTATTGCAAACTGGGATTTTATTTACGGCCCAGCCGTTGAAACCGGATTTTAAGAAAATTAATCCAGTTACCGGGATTAAAAATTTTTACAGCATGACGACGCTCGTCAATTTAGGCAAAACGCTGTTTAAATTTATCGTTGTGAGCTTCATTGCCTATGGGGCGTATCAACAAGCGATTCCCACGATTGTTAATTTAGCTGCGATGGGGCCCCAAGATGTGTTCCACTTTGTCTTATCATTTGCCCATGATATCGCGTTAAAAGTGGCCTTGTTTTTATTATTTTTGGCCGTCTTGGACTATGTGTATCAACGGTATAGCTTCTTCAAACGGTTACGGATGTCTAAACAAGAAGTTAAAGATGAATACAAGCAAAATGAAGGGGATCCCAAGATTAAAGCCCAACGTCGGGCCCAATATCAACGGCTGCTGCATAACTCGGTCGCCAAAGTTAAAGAAGCCACGGTCGTCATTACTAACCCGACTCACTTTGCAATTGCCATTAAATATGATAGTGCCGTTGGGGTGCCCGTCGTATTAGCTAAAGGGGCCGATGAAATTGCCCAAAAGATGAAAGCCGAAGCGAAACGGCTTGATATTCCAATGATTGAAAATCGACCGGTGGCGCGGGCTTTATTTAAAGCCGTTGAACCGGGTGAATTCATTCCCGCTGAATTATTTGAAGCCGTTGCTGGGATTATTGCCGTCGTATACAAGTTAGAAGCCGAAAAGGCCGGTAAGATTTAAGAAATACAAGAGGATTGTCAGGATGCAAAAAGCCGCCAAAAAAAGTTCCAAATTTAAAACAGCTGATATATTAATCGCCTGCCTTGTGTTAGGAATTATGGGCTTAATCATCGTGCCATTACCACCATTTGTGCTCGATTTCTTAATTGTTATCAACTTAACGGTGGCGATGAATATCTTACTGATTACGTTATTTACTAAATCAGTGTTAGAATTCACGACTTTTCCAACGTTATTGTTAATTACGACGATGCTCAAGCTCGGTTTGAATATGGCCTCAACGCGGTTGATCTTAACAGATGGTTCCGCCGGTAAAGTAATTGAAGCCTTTGCCGATGTGGTGGCCGGGAATAATTACTTAGTCGGTATTATTTTGTTCGTGATTATCATGGTTGTCCAATTGGTCGTTGTGACAAATGGGGCCGGTCGGGTATCTGAAGTTTCAGCCCGGTTTACTTTGGATGCGATGCCTGGGAAACAAATGTCAATTGACTCGGATTTAAACGCCGGTTTGATTGATCAAAAAACGGCCCAACGTCGCCGCAATGATTTACAGCGTGAAGCTAATTTCTTTGGGGCCATGGATGGGGCTAGTAAGTTCGTCAAAGGAGACGCGATTACTAGTGTCTTGATTGTGGCCATCAACTTACTTGGTGGGGCAGCGATTTTCTCAATTGGCGGTAAGATGACGATTGTGGAAGCCCTTAGTAACTTTGGGAAGCTTTCTATCGGGGATGGCCTAGTTAGTGCCGTGCCATCATTGCTAATTTCGGTAGCGACCGGGATTATTGTGACCCGTTCGGAAAATAACAAAAGTTTTGGGTTGGAAATTAAAGCCGATGGATTACGTAATCCGAACTTATTTAAAATTGTTGGGGTAATTTTAGTGCTCTTGGCCTTAGTGCCCCACTTCCCATTCTTGCCCTTTATGTTAGTTGGGATTGGTTTGTTTGCGGCGAGTTACTTCATCAAACAAAAAGAAGATCAACGTCAAATTGAAGCGAAGCGTGAAGAACAAATTCTAGCTTTGGAACAAAAAAAGCAAGCCGAAGAAGAAGACGAATCAGTGGCGTCATTCCAAGTTGAACCGATTGCGATTGAAATCGGGTATGGCTTGATTTCAATTGTCGATGATTCGGTTGAAAACAGCTTGATGAAGCGAATTGTTGGTATTCGAAAACAAAGTGCCCGTGAACTAGGAATTTTAGTTAGCCCGGTGCGGATTCGCGATAATTTATATTTAGCAGCCAATGATTACTCAATCAAAATTCGCGGGAATGAAGTTGGTAAGGGTGATATTTACCTGGATAAATATATGATTATTAGCCAAGGGGACGATGATTTTCCGTTTGACGGGATTAAAACCAAGGAACCCGCGTTTAACTTAGATGCGATTTGGATTGAAGCCAAGGACAAAGAAAACGCTGAACTCCAAGGCTTTACCGTCATTGAACCGCTCACGGTCATTACGACGCACTTAAAAGAAATTATTTACAGTCACGCGCCAGAACTCTTGGGCCGGCAAGAAGTTAAGAAGTTACTTGAAGGGATTAAAGATCAAAGCAACGTCGTGATTGATGAATTGATTCCAGATATTATGCGGCTTGGTGAAGTTCAAAAGGTGTTGCAAAACTTATTAGATGAAAAAATTCCGATTAATGATTTGGCCACGATTTTAGAAACGCTCGCCGATTATGGGCTCGTGACCAAAGATGGAGAAATGTTAACCGAATACGTCCGCCAAGCGTTAAAACGCACGATTGCCGCCAAGTATGTTGGTGAAAATGACAAGATTAATGTCGTGACATTACACCCTCAGCTAGAAGAATTAATCAGTAACAGTATTCAACAAACTCCAACTGGTTCATACCCCGTATTACCCCCAGATACAGTTAATAAGCTCTTACAAGCCGTTGGAACCATTCAACAAACCCTGTTAGTCCAAGATTTGAGCTATGTTATTTTAACGTCACCGAAAACGCGGTTGGCCTTGCGTAAGTTAATTGCCTTTAACTTCGCGGATACCCCAATCTTGTCATTAAATGAAATTCCTAATGAAGTGGCCATTGAAGCCATTGCGACCCTTAGTCTTGACTAGGTATACAAATAAGTTAAAAGGAGTGCGTTGCTATGTACGAAATCGATGTTGAAACAAAAATTTTAAGTTATTTACCGTTAGTGCAGCGAGTAGTTAATCGCTTAGCAATTAAAAATTTTGATTATTCCAAAGATGACTTATTTAATATCGGGGTAATTGGTTTAATTGATGCCATTCATAAATTTGATCCAACTAAAAAAGTCCCGTTTGAAGCGTATGCCACTTTTCGGATTAAAGGTTCAATCATTGATGAAGTCCGGAAACATGCCAAAATTTCGCGTAATCGGATGGCTATTTTAAACCGATTTTACGCCGTTAAACATGAATTAACGATGGCTCTTGATCGTGAACCAACGGATGAAGAAGTCACCCGCAAAATGCAGATTTCTAATACCCAACTCAATGAAATCTACGATAGTATGCATTTTTTGGCGAGTGTTTCTTTAGATTCAACCTTATTTTCCGGCAGTTCCAATGGTGAAGAAGGTTTCTCACTCAAAGAAATGTTACCCGATACAACGCTCCAAAGTAGTGATTCACTGTTAGAACAAGATGAGCAACGCCAAGTTTTACGCGATAAAATTGGGCTCTTACCGGAACGCGACCAAGTTATTTTGAACTTATACTACCTTGATAACTTAACGCTCAAAGAAATTGCGATTGTCTTAGATGTTTCAATCGCGCGTGTTTCGCAACTCCACGGCAAAATTGTTGCCAAATTAAAAACTATGATTGAAGAGGAACTCGCATGATTCGTGCCCTGGATACATTACAAAATAACTTCGATTTGCTAATTCAACGGCAAGCTAATTTAGCTAGTAATATTGCTAATGCCAATACGCCTGGCTACATGGAGCAAAACCTGTTTCAATCAACTTTGCGCGAGGTGCGCTTACATAATTATCAAGGTGGTAAATATATTAACAGCTTTAATGATGCCGGTGGCTTTACCTTTGGCAATGAGCTTAGTGGTAGCCGCTTAAACACCAATAAAGGTGCGATGAAAACAACCGGTTTGCAAACTGATTTTGCGATTCCCACGGCTGGTTTTTTCAACATCCAAATGCCAAATGGTCAAACTGCCTACACCCGCAACGGGAATTTCCGTCTCAATGACCAAAACCAATTGGTAACGCAAGATGGTTATGCCGTTTTAGGTCAAAATGGCCAACCCATTGTCGGCACGGATAACCCACCATTTAAAATTACCAATTTTGCTAACATCAGCCAACTGGCTAACCTTGGCAACACATATTACACCAGTCCCACGCCGGGAACGACCGTCACGACTCAAGTTCAAGCGGGGATGCTTGAGCAAAGTAATGTTCAAATTGCTGATCAGATGACATCGATGATTCAGATTTCCCGCGAATATGAAGCCAATCAACGGGCTCTTTCAATGAATAATGCCACCCTGGATAAAGCCGTTAATCGTCTCGGCGCTCTTTAATTAATTTGAGGAAAAATAAATGAACATTCAAAGTCTCTTACAAGTCAATAAAGCCGGGATGAACGGTAACCAAAATAACTTAGATATCATTGCCAATAATTTGGCTAATTTAACCACGACCGGTTTTAAAGCCAAGAGTGGGGCCTTTGGGGCGACCCTTAACAATCAAATCAATAACCAAGAAGTGCCATTAGCGGCAACCAGTAACCCGATGACACTGAACACGGGCTTAATTGTGGGAAGTGATATCGATGACTTCCGCCAAGGGGGCTTACAAACGACCGGCCAAAAAACCGATTTTGCCCTCCAAGGGAATGGCTTTTTCGGAGTGCGCGATGCCAACAACCAATTATTGTTGACACGGGTTGGGGATTTCAAGCGTGATGCCCAAGGTACGTTGGTAACAGATACGGGCTTGCACGTTGCGACAACTGATCGCATCCCGCAAAACCAATGGCCACAAGGTGAGATGGCCGTGAGTGCGAATGGTGATATCACGATTCAGACGCCCCAAGGAAGTGTTGCGGTGGGACAGTTAAATATTTACCAACCGCGCAGCTTAAATGATTTGCAACCGGCCGGCAATACGATGTATCAAGCCCAAGGTGGGGCCGTCCAAATTATTAACGGAACCCCCGGTGCCGGTAGTATTACGCAAGGGGCCTTGGAAAATGCCAATGTTGATATGGCTAGCCAAATGGCCGATATGATTTCAACCCAACGGGCTTATCAATTAAATGCTAAAGCGTTACAAGCGACGGATAATATCTTAAATGTCACAAATAATTTCAACCAATAACTTTAATTTAGCACCATTAATTCCGATAAGTACTAATGAAAGTTTAGCTAATTAGCAAGCGTTGCTTTAGCAAATTTTTTAAATCACAGGTAGATAGCGGAAGGAAGTTATTATGGTTCAAAAAAACAGTCGTAAACGGGCCCAGGTTGGCCGGATTATTAATTACAGCATGCCAGTAATTACGTTATTAGTGGGAATTATTTTCCTATTTAGTAATGGGGTTACCATGGGTACGCTATTAACTTACAGCATCATTATGGTGCTTTGCTGTGTCCTTGCTTATAGCGGCTTAGTTTTAGCTAAGCCCACGAGTACTACTCCAGGAGCACCGGCGTTACCAACTGAAGCACCAGTTGAGGCCGTCGTTGCTGAACCAACTGCCGAGGCCGGCATTCCTGAAGCGACCCCAGTGTTTGATATGCAAATTGCGGAACACTTAGCTGCGGCGCAAGAAATCAGCACTAATTTGCAAACTAGCTTAGTGGCCCTTGGTGGTACCAATGGTCACCGCACGCTAGCTGCTGATGAAATTAGTAAGCAAATTCAAGCGTTACAAGCCCAAGTGGCCCTAGTTACCGAAAGTATTAGTACCTTGGGTGATTTCAACCGGGAAGTTGTTGCGGCTGATCAAACGGCAATTACTGATTTAGAAAATTTAGGCACGGCGTGGAAAGCAGACCGTGACAATAGTAATCAATTGATTCAAGAAATGGTTGATATGGACCAAGACGTTCAAAGTATTGTTAAGATTGTCAGCTTAATTAACGATATTTCTGAACAAACTAATTTATTAGCCCTTAACGCCTCAATCGAAGCCGCCCGCGCTGGTGAAGCTGGCCGTGGGTTTGCAATTGTGGCCGAAGAAGTGCGTGATCTAGCCGAACAAAGTGGTCAATCAGCTAAGAGCATCACGTCAATTATGGAAGCAATTCGCACTAAGTCAGAACACATGGTGGTGGCATTAAACGAATCATATTCAAGTAACACCGAACGGACAACGAAGCTTGATGACATGGTTAATGATATGCAAGCCATCTTAGTTAAAACGGATGCCCTTGGTCCGCAAATGGCTACGATTGGTAACGGCTTAGCTGAAATGAAGACCATCAACGGGACGCTGACGCAAAAAATGGCCCAATTTGGCCAACGCGAGGCCACGCAAGTTAGTGCTAAGATTGCCGAAGTTACAAATGGCTTATCAGAAATTAATGCTAACTTAGCGGTGATTGAAGCCCGCCAAGCAAGTCAAAATAACTAAGGGAAGGCAAATAGTATGGGGCAATATGTAGTATTTAAAAGTAATGACCAAGCATTTGCAATCGACGTGCATGTCGTAAAACGGGTCGTTGAATCCGATAGCTTTATCAAAATTCCCGAGGTTGCCGATTATGTAATGGGCGTTTATGAATATGAAGGCGCCATGATTCCAGTCATTGATTTACGCCAAAAATTATTTAATATCGCTACCGAAATGACGTCGGAAGCCAAAGTTATTTTGTGCCGTTGGCAAGACCGCTTACTAGGCGCATATGTCGCCGATATTGATGGCATCTTTGAATTACAAGAAGCCAATTATGAAGAAGAATTACGCAAAGCCAACTTAAAGAATGGTTACATTGATAAATTCTTGAAGTTAAATGGGGATGTCGTTATTTCACTAGAATTAGAATACTTATTTAACAATGAACAAGCTGATCAGCTGTTAATGCTTGAGGCAGAACCTGAGCCCGCCAACCATGACTGAGCAACTGCACGCTGGTATCGCCGAATATAAAATTGGTCACGCCCCGCAAACATTAGCCGCCCTCGGGTTAGGCTCATGTGTTGCGACCGTTATCTATGATGAAGAACACCATCTTGGCGGGATTAGTCATATTATGTTGCCCGATAGTACCGCATTTAGGGCCAGTCAAACAACCAATCACGCGAAGTTTGCTAACTTGGCATTACCAGAAATGGTGACGGCACTACGCCAAGCTGGAGCGACGGGACCATTAACTGCCAAAATTGCTGGTGGGGCGCAAATGTTTAAAACCGCGAGCACCCAACTCAATATTGGCCAACGTAATATTATGGCCGTGGAAGCTACGTTAGCTCAATTGGCAATTCCAATTGTGGCCCGCCATGTTGGTGGGACCCAAGGGCGGACGATGATGGTTGATTTAGGTGATTTTTCAACGATGATTCGGATTGTGCACGAAGGGACCATCTATATCTGAGGTAAAGGAAATCGGGGATGATTAAAGTTTTATTAGCGGATGATTCCGCGTTTATGCGTAAAGTTATTAGCGACATTATTACCCGCTTCCCAGGCGTTGAAGTTACCAAAATTGTGCGTAATGGCGCCTTAGCAGTTGAAGCGGTGCAAACCGAAATATTTGATGTTGTGATTTTAGATGTTGAAATGCCAGTGATGGATGGCTTGACGGCCTTAAAAGGGATTAAAGCGGTTCGCGATATGCCAGTCATTATGTTAAGTGCGTTGAATAATCAAGCCTTAACGATTGCGGCCTTGGAAGCCGGGGCGTTTGATTTTATTGAAAAGCCACTGAATTTACATGCGATTGATCCAGAATGGTTAATGATGTTTGCCGACCAAATTATTGCCAGTACCAAGCAAAAAGGTGTCGGCACGGCCCGCGTTAGCCAACCAGCCATGGTGCACCCAGTTGCTGTTGAACCAGCAATTATTGTAATTGGGGCGTCAACGGGGGGACCAAAAGCATTGCTGCAACTAATTCAAGGTTTACCGGCCAAGCTGAAAATGCCGATTTTAATTGTGCAACATATGCCTAAAGGGTTTACAACGCACTTTGCCAATCGGTTGCATGAATTTACAGCCAATAACGTTTATGAAGCCGCCGATGGCATGGTCGTGGAAAATGCGATTTACTTGGCGCCAGGTGATTACCATATGGAAATCATTGGTGGGCGCATTAAGTTACATCAAGCGGAAAAGATGCATGGCACGCGCCCAGCCGTGGATTATTTATTTAAATCTGCGGCCGCCCAATATGGGGCCCGCGTCACCGCCTTTTTATTAACCGGCATGGGTCATGATGGGGCGGATGGGATGGCGACAATTAAACAACATGGTGGCTATAACATTACCCAAGACGAAGCCACGTGCATCGTTTATGGCATGCCTAAGAGTGCGGTGGCGTTAAAGGTCGTCGATGAAGAATTAAGTTTGGCGGCCATTAGCACTAAATTAAATCAATTGGTAGGAGCGTAATGATGATCCAAAATTTTGAACAGTTTAGTACGTGGGTGGAAGCAACGTATGGCCTCCATTTGACGGCGTATAAAGAACGTCAAATGGAACGCCGCTTACTAACTTTAATTGATAAATTAGCACTCAGTGGCTTTGACCAGTATTGTCAATTATTGCAAAAAGACCCCCAAGCACGGGAAGCTTTCTTTCAATATGTGACGATTAATGTCACTGATTTTTATCGGAATCCGGAAATATTTGAAATTTTTGAACGTTACTTAGTGGCCCACCAAGCAACCCAAGCCGGCCCAATTCGGATTTGGAGTGCCGCGTGCTCAATTGGTTCCGAACCATACACCTTGGCGATGATGGCGACCAAACATCAATTAAGCAATATCAGCATTACGGCGACGGATTTGGATAAAGCCGTTTTGGCGACAGCCCAAGCCGGCCGCTATTCGCCGGTCGAAGTGCGCAATGTTCCTGGTGCTGATTTGGTGCGCTACTTTGACTTAGTTGGTCCCAATCAATACCAAATTAATCCGCGCATTCAACAGTTAGTGACATTTAAACGCCACGACTTGTTGGGGGATCCATATGGTCATGATTATCACTTCATCGTTTGTCGCAACGTTACGATTTATTTCAAACCGGAGGCCCGCGATGAAGTTTATCAAAAATTCAGTGATGCCTTAGCCCCCGGAGGAATTTTATTTACCGGGGCGACGGAAACTATTAATTTCCCGGAAAAATTTAATTTAAAAAAGATTGATAACTTTATCTACCAAAAAGTTAATTAGGAAAGGAGCCGATACCATGGATGATAATAGCGTTTATTTAAACCTATTTTTTGAAGAAAGTGACGACAACTTAGCGTTACTAAACGATAGTGTCTTGCAGTTAGAATCAGATCCCCAAAACATGGATTTGATTAATGAAATTTTCCGGGCCGCCCACACCCTTAAAGGTATGTCAGCGACGATGGGCTATGACGTGATGACGAAAATCACGCATAAGATGGAAAATTTATTTGATTTTTTCAAAACTGGTAAGCTCCAAGTTACGAGTGAATACATCTCAATTATCTTTGATTGCTTAGACACTTTGTCACAATTAGTTGAAGATTTACGTGAAGGAAACGAACTCCAAGAAAGCCAAATTAGTGGTCCGTTAGCGAAGATTGCCGTTGTTGAAGCCCAAGTTAATGGGGCAGCCCCCGTTGCTGCCTCAAGTACGGTGGTTGAAACGACAGCATTAGATAATACCTTCCCCAACCTTGATGCCGCGGATGTTGATGTTATTAACGTAGCAGTTAATGATGGGCACAACGCCTTTCAAATCGGGGTGCGCATTGATCCTGAATCAGCTTTAAAAGGCGCCCGCGTCTTCTTAGTAATGGAAAAGCTTGGCCAAGGTGGGGATGTGATTGTTGTTGAACCCGATACCGAACGTCTTGAAGCCGGCGATTTTGATACCGACTTTAAGTTTATCTACGTGACTAAAAATGCCCAAGCTGAGGTTGCAAGCAGCATTGCCAACATCAGTGAAATTGACCAAATTTTAGTTGATCCGTTTGGGACGGTCACCGCAGCTGAACTGACACCAAGTGCCCCAGTTGCAACGCCAGCACCGGCCCAATCAACACCGGCTGCGGTTGCGATTCCCGCAGCCCCAGTTGAAAAAGCGGAAGCTAAAAACAACCACCCACAAAAAGCGGCGAACAACCAATCAATTCGGGTTGATTTAAACCGCTTGGATTTATTCTTGAATATTGTGTCGGAATTAGTGGTTTACCGGAATCAATTAGAAGATGCTAGCAAGCGCGATAGCATGGATGATGTTAAAGATTCACTCGAACACGTTTCCCGCTTAACTTCCGAACTCCAAGATTTAGTTTTGAAAATTCGGATGCAACAAGTCAATGTCGTCTTCAGTCGGTTCCCACGGATGGTGCGTGATTTATCACAACAACTCGGTAAAGATATTGAGTTGATTATCAAAGGGGAAGAAACGGAATTGGATAAGACGGTGGTCGCGGAATTAAGCGAACCATTGATTCACTTGTTCCGCAATTCCTTAGACCACGGGATTGAATTACCTGATGTGCGTGAAGCGCATGGTAAGCCACGCCAAGGGGTGATTGAATTATCCGCGATGCAAGAAGGTAACAAAGTCCACATCACCTTAAAGGATGATGGTAAAGGGCTTGACCCGGTTGCTATTCGAGCTAGTGCGGAACGCAAAGGAATCAACACCGAGGGCATGAGCGAAGATGAAGTTAAGAAACTGGTCTTCCACCCTGGTTTCTCAACTAGCCAAGAAGTTACCAACATTTCTGGGCGCGGGGTTGGACTGGATGCCGTGGTGGCTAAGATTGTCGAACTCGGTGGGGCATTTGACTTAACGAGTGAAGTTAATGTCGGCACGACGTTCACGATTAAATTGCCATTAACGCTTTCAATCATTCAAGCTTTATTAGTCAAAGTCGGCACGGAAACTTTTGCCACACCCCTGGATGTTGTTGAACGGGTTGTGATGGTCACGGAAGATGAAATCACGATGACGGGTAACCAAGAAGTGTACGCTTTCCAAGGAATGTTGATTCCAGTGTTACGGACCGATAAAGTCTTGGATATTCCAGGTCAAGCCATCCAACGCCGCTATGGAATTGTTGTGAAACTTGAAAATGATTATTTCATGGTCTTAGTTGATCAACTCCTTGGCCAACAAGAAATCGTTATTAAAAAGATTGATAGCTTGTTGCAACAACTTAACCGTTACCAAGGAGCAACCATTCTTGGGAATGGGTCAGTCGCCTTGATTTTGGATGTTAATGCCATTTGTCACGCGACTAAAGGCGGTACCTTAAACGAAGTAGGCCCATTAAATGAAATTTGATGACCAGCGCCTGGATAGTTTACGGGAAATCGTTAATGTTGGTGGTGGGCATGCGGCCACTAGTTTGGCGGTTTTGACCGGTAAACGGATTGAGATGGCGCTACCAGACGTTAAACTGCTAGCGTATCAAAGTTTGTTTACGGAAGTCTTAGCCGCTGATGAAGTGGTGGAGGCCGTTTACAACCAAATTGAAGGTGATTTAACCGGTGTGTTTCTTTTCGTTGTTTCACATGAAACATCCAATTTATTAGCCCAATTTATGACGGGTAGTTCGGTTGTCAGTCCGGAATTGCAACAATCAGCGGTAAATGAACTCGGTAATATTATTGCCAATTCATTTTTACGCGCCGTTGGTGATTTAATCGGCCTCCAAGTCCAAGCTAACGTGCCAACCCTAATGCACGACGTCTTTGGAGCTTTGATTACGAGCACCTACATGGAATTAGAACAGTACGATGACCAAATTTTGGTAATTCGGAATGAATTTAAATATGCACAACAAAACTTAGATGCATCATTATTCTTTATTCCTGCGAGCGGGAACTTAGAAAAAATGTTTGATGCAATAGGACTTTAAGGAGAAAAATAATGGCAAAACGAGTATTGATTGTAGATGACGCGGTATTTATGCGCATGAAGTTAAAAAACATTTTGGAAGCAAATGGTTATGAAGTAGCGGGTGAAGCCCAAAACGGTCAAGAAGCTTTTGATTTGTACCAAGCAACTAAGCCTGATTTGGTAACCATGGATATCACAATGCCAGAAGTTGATGGGATTGATGCGTTGAAGATGATCAAAGGGGCTGATGCCAGTGCTCGCGTCGTGATGTGTAGCGCCATGGGTCAACAAGGCATGGTTATGGACGCGATTCGTTCCGGGGCCGTTGACTTCATCGTGAAACCTTTTGATACTGATCGCGTTATTAAAGCCCTTGAAAAGGCCCTCGCATAAAGTTAGCTAGGAGAATAAGCTATGCAAATGATTCTATTTAAAATGAATCAGCAGCATTACTTGATTTCGGCCGATACGGTTGAAGAAGTTGTCGATACGATTGCGATTACACAAGTTCCCCTAGCACCTAAATGGGTCGAAGGCTTAATTAACCTCCGGGGAACCGTGATTACCGTGGTCAATTTGGCGACCTTAATAGGTGTTGCTGAATCAGCTACCAATAAAAATATTTTGGTATTAAATCATGAAGGTAATCGTAAAGGATTATTGATTGAAGAAGTGATGGAAGTCTTGGATATCGAAGACCAAGATGTCCAATTGGCGGGTATTAATAGTGATTCGCACTTTGTCGGGGTTGTCGCCGTTGAAGATGTAATTGCTGATGTTATTGATGTTGCAAAATTAAGTTTTTAGTTAGGAGGAGGCCTTGTGGATCAAGTATTATCACAACAAGAAATTGATCAGTTATTAAACGCCATGAATAATGGTGATATTACGCAAGAAAGCATCGCGGAAGATCCCAATGATGTCAAAATTAAAACATATGATTTCCGGCGGCCAACCAAGCTTTCCAAGGAATATATCAATACTGTTCATTTGATTTTTGAGGATTTTGCTAAAATTGCGACTAACGTCCTATCTACGCAACTTCGGACCAATGTACGCCTCCAGTTGGCCTCCATTGAACAAATTAGTTATGATGAATTTATGCATTCAATTCCGCGCGTGACTTTGATGGGTATCATGCAATCGGCGCCTCTCAATGGGATGCAGTTGATTGAAATTAACCCCCAATTAAGTATGCTCCTCGTCGATCTATTATGTGGAGGTCAAGGGGTTAGTTCTAGTGGTCAAGCGATGATTGTTGATAAAGAACGCTTCTCAGAAATTGAGTTATCGTTATTGCAAGACAGCGCCCGGCGGCTCGCGGATACCTTTAAGCAAGCGTGGTCTGGCATCGTTGAACTAGATACTAAGCTTGAAGGGGTCGATACGAATCCCCAATTATTACAAACAATGTCACCAAATGAGCCAGTCGTGTTGTCAACAATTGAAGTTGATATTGTCGGGGTTAAGTCATTTATCAATGTTTGTATCCCGTATGTGTTCTTTGAAAGCATTACGGATAAGTTGAGTTTCCATAACTGGTTTGATAATACTAATTCAGCGAATGAACATGCCCCTGAAGATTTGCGGGCGCGCATGAATGATGTTGAATTAGAAATTGAAACTAAACTCGGACAGGCCGAAGTTAAGTTATCAGAATTTCTGGCGATGGAAGTCGGCGATGTGATTAAGCTTAATCGTCGGACTACTGAACCATTGGAAACGTATGTCCAAGGGCATGAATACTTTAAAGTTAAGCCAGGTAATAGTAGCCATGGCCAATACGCAATTGAATTATTAGAAAGATCACAAGGAGCGCTAGAAAATGACTGATACTTTATCGCAAGCCGAAATTGATGCAATGATGAATGGCTCATTTGAAGAACCAACACCAGCACCAGTTGAGGAAAATCATATCCCGGAAGCACCCAAGCCAGTTATTGATACAACGGATGAAAGCACCCGTTGTGATTTGCTTGGTGAGGTCGGTAATATTTCAATGTCGCAAGCGGCAACGACATTATCATCAATTTTGAACCGGCGGGTTAACATTACGACACCGCGGGTTAAAAAATGTCTCTTTAGTGAAATTATGGGCAGTTTAGTCACCCCTAAAGTGGCCACGATTGTCGAGTTTAAAGAGGGCTTACTTGGTTCTAACTTAATGGTGCTTGACGTCAATGATGCCAATATCATTGCCGACTTAATGATGGGGGGCGAAGGGAAACCAACGTCAACCGAATTTACGGACTTACAATTAAGTGCCGTCGCTGAAGCAATGAACCAAATGATTGGCTCAGCTTCAACTTCAATGTCAACGATGATTGAACGCAAAGTTGATATCTTGCCACCGCACGTGCGGATGTGGAATAATCCGCAAAGTATTGATTACGATGCGATTGATCCTAGCGAATACGTCTACCGGATTTCCTTTAATCTTTCAGTTGAAGGGTTGATTGAAAGTGAGATTATGCAAATTTTCTCAAACGAAGTCGTAGAAGAGATCGAAAAATCAATGTTGGGGATCAGTGAACCAGCGGCCCCAACTAGTGCTGCTCCGGTGACCGCTTCGGTTGAACCGGTGCAACCAATCGCCCAGCCAAACCCACAACCAGTGGCGCAACCAATCGCCCAGCCAAACCCACAACCAGTGGCGCAACCAGTCGCCCAACCAACCCCGCAACCAGCTGCTGCCCAAGTTAGCCAACCCCAGTTCCAACCATTGGCGGATGCGACGGTTAAGACTGGTGATAACCTTGATTTGATCTTGGATGTACCGTTGAACTTGAGTGTGGTCCTTGGTCGTAGTCAAAAGAAAATCCGTGATATTCTGTCATTGAATGTCGGTTCGGTGGTCGAATTAGATAATTTAACTGATGAACCACTCGATATTCTCTTGAATGGTAAATTAATTGCCCAAGGGGAAGTCGTTGTTATTAATGAAAACTTTGGGATCCGGATTACTAACATTTTAACGATGAGTGAACGATTGCATTCGATTAATAAATGATAGAGCGCTCCAAAAGTTTTTATGCAATTAAAATTAGTTATACCTTTAATTAACTTAATTTTTTGCCGATATATCTCTTTTAAGGAAGACAGTAGAGGAGAGAATTAATGAAACACAGCAAACGCAAGAGTATCGCCCCTGGATTGCGGATAGGCTTATTAGCTATCGCAATTATCCCGGTTATTTTAATGACGATTGGGTCATTTATCATATCAAATAAATTAATTGATGATCGGGTGGAGGTTGATGAACAGAGTGCGACATCAGTTTTGGTCGCCACCAAAGATAATATGCAAGCTAAAGCGTTTTTGGAATTACGCCGCATTGCCCAGCAATCAGATTTTACTGGTGATAAATTTGATATTGATGGTATTGGTAAAACGTTAGGCTACATTAAAGACGATGGTGACCCTGATATTGTTAATTTAGGGTTTGCGACTACTGATGGTAAGTTTGCTTTCACTTCACAATTACCAACCGGCTATAATGCCCAGACCCGCCCATGGTATCAAGGGGTGATTGCCCGCCCAAGTCAACCATATGCGGCCCCCGCTTATAGTGATCCGTTGACTGGGTTGACCTTATCTTCATACTCAATTATGGTGACGAACAAAAGTGGTCAACAAGGGGTCTTGGTGGCTACCTTCCCATACCGTTCGATTGAACACGTCATTAATGCCCTTAAAGTTGGCCGCACGGGGAGTACCACTTTAATTAGTTCGACAGGGTTGGTCTTAGCTTCTAAAGGCGTTGACCGTAAATTAATCCACCAACCTAATACCAATTTAAAAGGCACGGCCTTATATCAAGCTATCGCGGCAGCCAAAACCCAAACTGGTCATTTAAAAATCGGTACGGGGAGCAACCGCCATGAAATTTACTTTAATAAAGGTGGTGTCGACAGTACCACTTGGGCGATTGCCGAAATTTCCCATAAAGAACTCGCCAAAGAGCAACGCAGTACGTTAATTGCAGCCGGCATTATTTTATTGTTAATTTTAATTGTGGTTAGTTTGTTAACGACGATTATTATTCGCGTAATTCGCCGCTTGATGGCCTACTACATGTACTATTTTGATCAAATTGGTCACGGTAAATTGATTACCTTTAGTGACCAACAACACGCCAAAGGCTTTGTTAATTCAATGGTTTACCGGATTTGCCGGCCGGATGAAGAAGGGCATGAACTCAATCGTTTAGGCCAAGAATTTAACACGATGATTGACGGCATGAAAGTGTTGATTGAACGTGTGCAAAATAACAGTCAACACGCCGCTACGAGCAGCCAAGATTTATTTGAATTAGCTAAGCAAACGGATGCAGCGACAGAAGAAGTGGCCAGCACGATTACCGGGATTGCCGAAGTTACCGGGAACCAAGCTCGTGAAACGGAAGCAAGCGTTACCCAAGTGCAAAACTTATCAACAGTCGTCAAAGAACTGCACCAAAATGTTGTAGCGATGACGGATAAATCAAATCATTCCGCACGCTTAAATCAACAAAACTTAGCCTTAACTGATAATGTTAACCAAAACTGGCAAACCGAATTGGCCAAGATGGAACAGTTGATGCACAGTACTGAAGACTTGAACCAAAATGTGCAAGCAATTAACAGAATTATCGGCGTGATCAATGATATCTCGCAACAAACGAATTTATTAGCGTTGAATGCCTCAATTGAAGCGGCCAGTGCGGGTGAAGCGGGACAAGGTTTTGCGGTCGTGGCAGCTGAAATTCGTAAGCTCGCCGAAGAAAGTAAGACCGCAACCAAAGATATTGCCGCCATTATTAAAAAGATTCAAACCAAGTCCGAAGCGATGGTCGAACAAACGGCTACTTCAGTGGCTGGGGGCGAAAAACAATCCCGCTTGATCAGTGAATCAATTGTGTCAACTAAAGAAGTCTTCCAAAATAATGAAGAAATGGTCGCTGGAATTCAAATGATTGAAACGGCGAGTGCCCAAATTGAAAAGATTCAACATGAAGTCCTTACGAGTCTTGAAAGCATCTCGGCTTCAACGGAAGAAAATTCCGCCGGAACAGAGGAAGTCTCAGCTAATGCCGAAGAAGTCTTGGCCACGATGGATGAATTCACAAATAACGTTAATGAATTGCAGCAAATTGCCAGTGATTTAGCGACGGCGACAAGCTTCTTTAAACTCGATGCCCAACCAGATGTGACAGCAATCAAAGATATGCAATAAATTTTGTAAATGTTATGTAAATAAAGTTAAAGGTAAGCGATTGGTACCGATAAATGGCATATAGAACTAAATTTTGGCATTTGGAAGGTTTTAGATAATGAAATTTAAGCGAGCTACCCAGAACTCAAGCCGTCGCGGGCGGTTACCGTGGTCACCAAAATTGGCCCGACCTAAGTGGTTGGTCAAATTAAAATGGGGCCAGCGGACAACGCGTGGCAAACGCAATAGTGGGATGTTCTTAGGGAGCGGCTTGATTTTACTAGTCGTGCTACCCTTAATTGTGATGATGCTTAGTGCCAATATTATCACGCGGCAATTGATGTATAATCGCTTGAATGTTGATAAAATAAGTGCGACTTCGGTGTTAATTGCCTCAAATAATAATTTGCGCAACAAAGCCGCCGCCGAGTTAACGCAAATGGCGAAGTTACCAGCATTTACGAATGATAAAGTTGATTTAACGCAAATCCAAACCATTTTAAATCAGTTCCAAGCCACGGCGGGCACCGATTATCTTAGCTTTACCTTTAGTACCCCTGATGGGCAATATGCAACAACCGCCGGTGTGACGGTGGGCTTTGATCCACGCACCAAGGATTGGTTTAAAGGTGCTTTGACCCAAAAGCACGGGGTGTTCTTTGCCCCAGCCCACCAAGATATTACGACGGGTAAATTTGTGACAAGTGCTGCATTACCAATTAAGGCCGCTAATGGGGATGTTAACGTCATTAGTATTGATTATTTAAACGATGCGACGAGTAATATCACTAAAGCAATCAAAGTTGGGCACACCGGAGCCGTTACGCTAGCGACGCCAACTGGGACGGTCATTACCGCGGCTGGGACAACTAAAGCTTTAGTGAACAAGCCAGGGACTGATGTCGCCACTCAACCAGTCTTTGCAGCGATTGCTGCTAGTAAGCAACTACGCGGGGTTGTGCGGGTACCGGGGCAAGGCCGGATTAGTGAAGTGTATTTTGATAAATCATCCAAAACGAGCCAAGCGTGGGCCTATGCCCAAGTTGCTCCCAGTGAAATGCGCCAAGAACTCGGCTTATTAAACGGGGCTTCACTAATTGTGCTCATTGGTATGGCGCTCGTGATTATTGCTATCACGGTGCTACTCGTTAAGTTGTTAGAACAATTAATCGCCAATTATGAACGCTACTTCATGCAAGTTGGGGCGGGGAAGTTGGAACAAATTCATCCCGCAGCCAAGCACCGCTGGAGTTTGGCCGGAATTGTGGCCCATCTCAGTACGCCCAAAGCCGATGGACATGAACTTAATCGCTTAGGTGAACACTACAACGCCATGATTGCCTCAATTAGTATTTTGATTTTGCGCTTGCAAGCTAACAGCCAACAAGTCGCTCAAGGGGCTAGTAGCTTACTGGAACTAGCTAAGCAAACGACGGCAGCAACTGAAGAAGTGACGAACACGATTGGGGCGATTTCAAACGTCTCAATGAGTCAAGCAACCGAAACTGAGCACAGTGTGACCCAAGTGCAAACACTCGCTAAAGTTGTCGATGAATTGGATCAAAATGTTCACACAATGACGAGCACATCCAACCATGCTGCGGATTTAAACCAAACTAATCTCGTGACCACGAATAATGTCCGCGATAATTGGCAAGCTGAATTAGCCAAGATGGAAGCGTTGATGGCTAAGATGACGCAAATGGATGCCAAAGTCCAAAATATCGATAGCATTATTCATGTTATTAACCAAATTGCGAAGCAAACCAATTTACTAGCCTTAAATGCCGCGATTGAAGCCGCTACGGCCGGAGAAGCGGGTAAAGGCTTTGCGGTGGTGGCCAATGAAGTGCGGACATTAGCCGAAGAAAGTAAGGCCGCCACGTTAGATATTAGTAAGTTGATTGCCGAAATTCGCCTTGATTCGAGTGCGATGGTGACGGCCACGACTAATTCGGTGGCCGGTGGGGCCAAGCAATCTGACCTTTTAGAACAAGCGATTACCGCCACGCAAGAAGTCTACCAAGCTAACCAAAGTCTGTTAGCCGAAATTGAACAAATTAGTACCGCGATGAGTGATATTACGAGCGTTAAGGATCAAGTTTCAACGAGCCTAGCTACGATTGCGGCGGCCGCGGAAGAGAATGCGGCCGGGACCGAAGAAGTTTCTGCCAATGCCGAAGAAGTTCTGGCCACGATGGATGAATTTACTAACAATGTGGCGGAATTTGAAACGATTGCCGCGGAATTAAAGACGCTTAGTGCGCAATTCCAGATTAAAGAATAATATGTAAAAACTGGAGAGCGTGACAGAAGTCGGGCGATACCGAGAAATACACTAAAAATCCTCATGAAGAAAAGTCTTCATGAGGATTTTGTCGTATTTCGAATATATCGGACTGCTAGAACGCTTTTTGGCTAAAAATTAGTTAGGCTGAAACCCTTTAATTCGCACCCGGATGAGCCGATAATATAGCAAGCAAACTTACGGAGGGTCCGCTATGAATATTAACCGCATTGACGACTATAATCGCAACTTCACCGCGCTTAATGCGGCAGGGAAGACAACCCCAATGTTACACTTAACCCAGCAAGTCTTACCAGAAATCAACGTGACACCCAAAGACAGCTATAATATTTCATTTGCGGCCCAAGAACGTGCGCGGACCCATGCCCATGAAGCATCCTTAACTAAGTTGGCCGCCCAGGTGAATCAAAAGATTAACGCCCACGCGGAGCACTTTAAAGCTTAAGAAATTAGTAAATCCTGTGGGCTGACTTAAATTCTGGTCACAAGCGCCGATAGTATAAGAGATAATCAAAATTAACCATCTATATAAATCTAACCTGGAGGAAATGAACCGATGAACATTGATCGAGGATACAACGAATATAACAAGCAAGTTAACTTGATGGCCAAGCAAAATACGGCGCTCCCAACAAGTACCCCCGCCACAAGTATGAGCGCTAAAGTCGCGAAGTTACTTGAATTTTCACAGACCGCCCAACAAATTGCCCACCCAACGGCTGCAACTACGGGCGAAGAACATGTTGATCATGCGAAATTAATGGCGATTCGCAGTCAAATTGCGACTGGTGAATACAAAGTCGATCTGGATAAATTAGCAGCTAAATTAACAACTGAAATGCACGACCAACAAAAGTAGTTAGGTGGAAACGATGAACGAACAACATTTTTATGGTAAATTAACCCAATTTTTGCGCTTATTGCAAACGGAAAATAAAGTTTTAAAAGCCAATCAAGCTGATAAATTACCAGCCATCGTGGCCCAAAAAGAAACTTTTGTAACCGTGTTAAATGATTATCTTGGTGAAGTGACGCCGCGCATTAAGGCGGTGGTTGCCCAAATTAAATTATTGCAGGAACAAAATTTGTTATTAACGCAATTGGAAATGGATTATCAAAAAATGTTAATGGATGCGGTGCGTGAATCAGTTAAAGCGACCCGCAATCCATATGGTAAAGCTCAACCCGCCCAAGCCCCCGCGGCAACGCTAGTGGTCAATACGGATATGTAGGAGAACGATATGAATTTATTTGGAACATTAAATACGGCTACGACTGGTTTAGGGGTCAATGAAATGGCCTTGCAAACGACGAGTCACAATATAGCCAATGCTAACAATCCGTATTACTCACGGCAACGCGTTGATATTGAAACGATGCCGGCGATGCACTTTGCGGGGGTTGGTGACATTGGGATGGGGGCGCGGGCTGGTTCGGTGCAACGGATTAGTGATAGCTTCGTCCAAGGTCAACTCAACCAAGTTGGTGGCGTGTTAAACAGTTATAGTGAGCGCGCGAATGTGTTAGGCCAATTGGAAGGGTACTACAACGAACCGTCATCAACGGGGATTTTGAGTCAGATTGATAAAATGAATGCCGCTTGGACTAATTTTGCCAATGACCCATCGGTTTCAGGGATTCAAACGACCGTGGTAGGGGCAACGCAAACCGTGGCCAATTCAATTAACCAATTGGCTAACAATGTGCAAGCCTTACAAAGTAACACCGTCAGTACCGTTGCTAAAAATGCGATGGACTTCAACCAAACAATTAACCAACTAGATACATTAAACAAGCAAATCTATAACATGAGCCAAAATGGTGACCAACCAAATGATTTGTTGGATACCCGTGATCAAATTATTCAAAAGCTCTCAAGCATGGCTGATACGACGACGACAATTGACCAATACGGTCGTGCCACGGTGGCCCTTAATATGCCAGGAACTGATGGTAAAGCAACCCCGACACCCATTTTGGATGCGGATGGGGTCAAAGGGACCTTGGGGGTTGTGGATGCTAAGGCGGCGGGTGTGATTACGGCGACAACTGATGTGAACAGTGAAAACAGTGCGCTTGCGGTGCCAGGAAATGGTAAAGCTGGAGATGTTGTCTTTGTGGCTAACAATACGAAAACGGCGACACCAGTAACGATTAGTAGTGGGACGATTCAAGGGGACCAACAAGCCCTCAGTGATTTAAGTGACCAAATGGGTAAGTTAAACAAATTTGCTTACCAATTGGCGACCGCTACGAACACGTTAATGAGTGCCAATGGTGTGTCAGCCGATAAGTTAATGTTTACTTTTAAAGGCGTAACCGGTCAAGCTAACCCGCAACCCGCCTACGATCCTAAAGTTAACTACGCGGCCAACTTACAAGTTAATGCCACGATTGCCAATAACCCCAGTCAATTACAAGCGGGGGTCGGAACTAATCCGGATGCCGGGGATGGTAAATTAGCCCAAGCGATTGCTCACTTACAAAACACTAAGTTAGCTGATCCCGCCAGTGGTAAAGGCTTGACGTTGAGTGCGGATAACTTATCATTTGTCGATGATGCAACCGGGGCGACGGTATCGGGGATGTACAACGATATCGTGACCCAAAACGGGATTGTGACGCAAGCCGCCAACAATAATGCCCAAACGCAATTGGCCTTACTCCAACAAGTCCAAGCTAAGCAACAATCGATTTCAGGCGTTAATATGAACGAAGAAATGTCCAATGTTATTAAGTTCCAACAAGGCTTCCAAGCCAACGCGAAGATGATTTCCGTAGTTAACGAAATGTTGGATACTTTGATTAACCGAACAGGAGTTAACTAATGCGAATTTCTGAAAATACAACTTATAATAACTTTCTCTACAATTTAGGGAATAGTCAATCAAGCTTACAAGCGACGATGCAACAACTTTCAAGCCAACAACAAGTTAGCAAGCCATCGGATAATCCGTTGGCAGCGTCACAAATTATGGCGCTTAGTAGTTCATTAACGCAAAACAAAACGTATGCTAACACGATTAAAGATGCCATTAACCTTTCACAAACCCAAGATAGTGCCTTGAGTGGGTTAAGCGACCAAATGTTGCGGATTCGCACGTTAGTCCAGGCATCAGCCAATGGGGCGTATGGGCCGGATGAACTAAAGTCTAACAAAACGGAACTTAGCTCAGTGATGGCCAGTGTGGTTGATTCATTGAACGCCGATTATGGTGGCCGGTATGTCTTTGCCGGGACTAAAATCGATAAGCCACCTTTTGAATTGGTGAAAGCCACGGCTGATGACGCGGATAATAATGTGCAGGCCGGGGATATCATTGGCATTAAGTACAATGGTTCGACGACGAATCAAACGCGCTCGATTTCAAGTGGGGTTAGTATTGATTTAGCCACGAATGGTGCCAATATCGTGGGTGGGACAACCCAAGGTGGCGCGGGTACGCAACTCGGGGATTACTTTGCTAATGTGATTAAAACATTGAACACCGGTATTAGTAAACCTGATCAATTAGCAGCCGCACAGAGTTCCTTGGGTGGTGACTTACTCGGCCAAACATCGAATTTCTCGGATAAAGTCGTGAATGTCCGAACAACGATTGGCGCGGTGGTGAACCGTTTAAATATTGCTAGTGCCCAAAACACGAGTCAAAACTTGAACTTAACGACGATGAAGTCCAACGTTCAAGACGTTGACATGGCCAAAGCCTACATGGAATACCAAAAGGATCAAACGACATATCAAAGTACCCTTGCGATGGGGACGAAGATTATGAATACGACGATCTTGAATTATATGTAAAGTGCGAACCTCCTCGGTAAACAGCGAGTACTAACGAAAATCACGTAATATGCGGTTTAGGCATATAAGTGATTTAAAGTTAGACGGAGGTGTTTGAGGAGGAGAGCACGTTTAGAGCGCCCACTACCTTCGACTTGGGTTATGAGTCAGTAGGTGATTGTGTATATGCGGCGGTATTTGCAGCGTTTTGCACGTTTAGTGCGTCGACTACCAAAATACCATCAACACCCCCGGAAGCCACCCAACTTCCGGGGGTGTTTTGCGGTAAATGGCCAGTCTAAAAGTAGCTTAGTAGTCGGTTTTATATAATATAAATACAATAAAATATCCTTAATAACATAATAAATAATTCTACAATTTATTTGCGAAATTACTTAAATAATCGCTCGGTGGTCCGATATATATAGCATGAGGAAATCTCACAAATAAAAATTAAATGGAGAATTAATTATGCGTATTAACACAAACGTTGCAGCAATGAACACATACAACAACTTAGTTTCTGCTAACAGTATGAAAGCTAACTCATTGGCTAAATTATCATCAGGTTCACGGATCAACAAGGCTGGGGATGACGCTGCCGGACTTGCTATCTCAGAAAAGATGAAAGCTCAAATCGGTGGTTTGACCCAAGCCAAGCGTAATGCCCAAGACGGTATTTCACTTGTTCAAACTGCTGAAGGTGCTTTGAACGAAACCCACTCAATCCTTGGCCGCATGCGTGACCTTACTGTTCAAAGCGCCAATGGTACTTTGAGCCACGACGACCGTAAGCAAATTGATGCTGAATACCAATCATTACAAGGTGAAATCGATAAAATTGCAACAACTACCCAATTTAACGGTAAGAACTTGTTAAGTGGTAATGGCTCAAAGGATAAAACTACAGGATTAACTGGTGCTACTAAGTTCAGTTTCCAAGTTGGGGCTAACGCTGATCAAACCGTTGAAGCTTCTATTGGTGATATGAGTACAGCTGGTCTCTTTGGAACTGCTGCAACATCTGCCGCATCTGCCGTGTCTGGTCAACACTTGAGTCTTACAGGAGAAGTTGCATTATCTGCTGTTTCTGCTGCTCCTGCTGGTACGGTTACAGATCACGCTGCAACATCTGCAGCGTCAGTTGATGATCAAGATATTAAGACAGCCAACGATAACCTTGTTAAAATTGACAATGCTATCAAGGAAGTTTCTGACCAACGTTCTGCATTAGGTGCGACTCAAAATACCCTTGACCACACAATCAACAACTTGTCAGCAACGACAACTAACTTGTCAGATGCTAACTCACGTATCCGTGACGTTGATATGGCCCAAGAAATGATGAACTTCACTAAGTCAAACATCTTGTCACAAGCATCAACTTCAATGCTTGCACAAGCTAATGCTATGCCTAACAGTGTGCTTTCATTGTTACAAGGTTAATTTTAAATTTGCTGTGATTAACAGCACTTAACTAACACAATAGAACTAAAAGAAATGGTTGAATTACTAAAATTCGACCATTTTTTTGTGGCCATAAAAGTTAAGCAACCGTTAAGATAACACCGCATGAATTAATTTCCTGACCATCGCAGCCGATATAATTCGTAACTAATTTAAAAAGAAATCACTAACTAGATATTAACTTTCCGCCTAAATTGACGATATATTAACAAAGGCCGAAGCTAGTAGTGGCGATGAGGATAAGCATATGACAACTGATGGTGTTGGGGCGGCGGCTTCTAATCAATATTTAGGTCAATATTCGGGAGTATCATCCCAAACAATTGATCAACTGATCCAAGCCGATTCAATCCCGATGAACTTATTACAAAACCAAGTGCAAGATTTACAAGGCCAAGAACAAGCCTGGAGTGATGTGCGTAGTCGCTTGACGAATTTTTTAAACGATGTCCAAGATTTACAAAAATCAGACACGTATAATTCCAAAGTTGCCAATAGTACGAATATGAGTGTCGCCACGATTAGCGGTGATGATACGGCCAGTGAGGGCAGCCACGATATTATTGTCAAGCAGCTTGCGACCGCGTCTAAGTGGACTGGTGGCCGGGTGAATAGTGTGCCTGATAGTAAGACGGCGCTAAATATTACTGGTAACTTCACGATTGATTTGAATCCCCAAGCGGATACGCCTACTGGGACCGATGGCAATCCGATTAATGTCCCGGGATTTACGATTGGGGATGGCAAGGCGACTAGTAGTAAAGTCGCGGTTGATATTAAGCCCGGCGACACGTTAAATTCGATTGTCACCCAGATTAATGCCCAGACCAAAAACACGGATATTCAAGCATCAATTGTCGATAACCACCTTGTCTTTACGAGTACCCAGACCGGGAAAGCATCCTTCAGTGTGGATAGTAGTTCAACGGCCGGGATTGCCGACCAACTTGGCTTAGGCACGTCCCAAGCAACTACTAACCAAGGTCAATCAGCGCTTTTTTCATTAGATGGCTTACCAATTACCCGGAACACCAATAACGTGACTGATGTTTTGGATGGCGCCACGATTACGCTGGCTGGGGTTAGTGCCACGAGTGGGACGGGGGCTGATGCTACTGCGACACCAACGACTTTATCCTTGGCCGATGATACGAGTAAGTTTCAAGGTGCAGTCTCAAAAATGGTTGACCAATATAACAGCTTGATGGGCTTAATTAGCTCAGATTTGGACCCAGGTGACCCGACCAAAGCGGATAACCAAACAGGGGCTCTCGTTGGGGATGCGACCTTAACGCAACTCGAAGAATCGCTGGAAAACATGGTGACTGAAGGCGTGAGCGGGGGGAATCCCGCTAGTCCTAATAAGACGTCAGATTCAGTCGGGATTTCATTTATTGATAAAAATGGTACGCTGGGGCTTGATACTGATAAATTCAGTAAAGCTCTTAAAGCTGATCCGCAAGCGGTGAAAGATTTCTTTTACAGCGCCGATACTGATGCGAAAACCGGGATTGTCAGCAATGAACGCGGCTATGCGACGGACTTAGCGAAGTTAACGAATTCATATTTGGTTAACTCAACTGGCAACCAAGGGATTATCGCCTTAACGACCGCTGGCTTTGACTCAACGATTCAAGATTTGAACACGCAAATTAGTAATTTTCAAGATCAATTAACCGCTAAACGGGCCGAATACGTGACCCAGTTTAGTGCTTTAGATAGCTTTATGGCCCAAGCTCAATCACAAATGACCTACTTTAGTTCACAGATTGGGGCCGGGATTTAACCACTGGTAAATGAAAGGAGTCGGCATGTTATCAACAACAGACCGCATTATTATTGATATGTTGGGGCATAATTTGGAGCGCGCCGCGACTAGTCCGGAAGCGATTCAAGAAGTGTTGCGCGTTAACGACCAACTATTGGCCAAGCTAACGCTGATTGATTACACAGCGTTAGCCGCTGATGAGCAGTTATTAATCCAAAATATTCAAAATAAATTTCAACATTTGTTAGTCGGCATCGAGCAACAAAAAAATGCCGTCCAAGCACAAATTATGACGATGACGCAAAAAAAATCAACCGTCGCGGCCTACATGCAATATGATGCGCAGGCGACTTTCATTAACCGGGATGTATAAGGAGAAAATGACCCATGATGAACTACCAACAAACGAACCAAAGTTATTTAAAAAACCAAGTGATGAGTGCTAGTCCCGCCCAATTGATTAGCATGTTAATGGCCGGCGCGATTAAGAATGTTAAGTTAGCCCAAAAGGCGATTGAAGCGGCAGACAAGCCTAAGACCCACGCCAAGATTCTCTTAGCCCAAGACATTATTTTGGAACTTAAATACGCGGTTAACCAAGATGTGGAAGGTTCAGTGGGCCCAGAATTGATCAACTTATACGACTACATGTACGAACAATTAGTCCAAGCCAACATCAATAACGACCCGGCTAAATTAGCCGAAGTCGATACGTTGATGACGGATTTGTTAACGACTTGGAAACAGATTGAAGTATAAATTTAGGCGCGATTAGACTAGATTAGTTTAACCGTGCTTTTTATTACAATATATTAGGAGAACTACAATGATTTACTTTATTGATTTTGGGATGCCAGTTAAAAAATCTGGTATTGAACATGCTGCTATAAACCGAATGCATCTTTTTGAAAAACACGGAGTTGATTACCGTTTACTTAATCGTGATTGGGATGCTAATCTTCATAGTGAAACTCGTAAAATGGGAATTGATGATACGCATTTAATAAATATGTTTGATTATTATCAGGGTAGTTTAATTATGGAAGATAAGGCGATATCAGCTGAAGAGGTTGATTTAGGATTAGATCCTTCATTATTAATTTATACAGAGGATATAGATAATAAAACATATGAAGTTACACGATTAGACGGGATGCTCTTTGCTAAGATTGGATATCGTGCTGAGGATAAAACGGTGAATTTCGTTGAGAGTTATGATAGTTTTGGTAAGCTAATTTATATTGATTATTACGATAGTCGTGGATTTAAAACCGTACGATGCTTTAATTTTAATCAAACTGGTATTAGTAATCAACAATGGTATACACCAAACGGTAAAGTTGTCATATCATGTGCACTAAAACTTGATGGTAATAAAAATATACAACTTAGTGGCTTCATATTAACAAAATCCGATGGGAAAGTTTATCAATTTGATACCATTGATGACATGTTTAGTGATTTTATCAATCAGATAAATAATCAAACTAGTCCTGGTAATATTATGGTGATTGATCAACCTATTATTGCAGATGAGGCATTATTGAATCTGGATAAACCTGCTTATACGATTGCACATTTACACAATTCACATGTTCTTGATTTCCGTAGTCCAATGACATCAGAGCTTAATGAGTTTTTTGAATATCAACTTAGTAATGCCGACAAGTATGATGGATTTATTGCGGCAACTGAGCACCAAACTCGTGACGTCCAAGCAAGGTTTCCTGATATTAAGAAACTATATACCATTCCAGTGGGTATTGTTCCAGATGAATTATTTCAGGAACCACAAATTCCAATGGCTGAACGTGAATATGGTAATATAACAGTTTTAGCACGAATTGCCCACGAAAAGCGACATGCTGATATTATTCGAGCGGTAGCTAAAGCCCATGAACAGGTACCGGAAATAACTTTAAATATGTATGGATATGCTAATAGTAATGAATTAAAAAATGAATTAGAAACGCTAATTACTAACGTACATATGGAAAAAGTTATTAAATTCCATGAGTATACAACAGATAATGATGCAGTTCTAAATAAAGCCCAGGTATTTTGTGTAACTTCACTTTTTGAGGGATTTAATTTAGCCGCACTTGAATCGAGTTCTCATGGACTTGTTGGGGTTACGTATGATATTGAATATGGGCCACAAGAAATTATTCAAGATGGTTTTTCTGGATATATTGTTCGCGAACATGATATCGATGCATTAGCTGAAAAATTTGTGAAGTTGTTTAAAGATCAAAATTTATTACAACAAATGAGTACCAATGCGTATGTATCAGCCAAACGTTATTCTGCGGAAAGTATTTGGAAAAAATGGGAACAACTATTAAAAGATGGAAGTAAGGAGGCTTAATAATGATTTATTCAGTTGGTGAAAATCTTTTTGATAGAAATAGTGGTATTGAATTTGCTCAAATTCAACGGACACAGGCATTAAATTCAGCCCATATACAGGCTAAAATTGTGACGCGCAAATATAATCGACGCCTTTCCCTGATTACAGAAGAAAATAATATTTCAGATGTACAAATAAATATGTTTGATTTTTTTCAGAAAGCAACAAATTTACAAGCCAACCATCAGACAACGCGCGATTTGAAGTCATTAGCGCGTGAGCGTTATAATTTGAAGTATAATGAAAAATTTTTTGAGATAAATAAATCCGGTCGAACATATGCACAAATTTATGCAATGGGCGGTACGGAAAAGTATGTAGACAAGGTTGTTTACTTAGATCGTTTTAATAATAAAACGTTAACGCATTATTACGATTGGCGTGGCTTTTTATCAATGACTGAAAACTATGACAATGCTAATAATTTGATATCACAAAATTACTTAGATGTTGATGGGAACACAGTGTTAGAAGTATTTTATACAAATGTGTATGGGACGATTGAACCAACAATGTGGAAATTAATTAATTATAAAGGGTTTGATTATTTATTTGATTATGAAGAACAACTATTTTTATTCTTTTTAAATGAGCTTAATCGGGAAGAGCCAAGTGTTTTTATTGCTGATTGTCCAGAAGTTGTTGTATCAATTATGTCTATTGATAATCCGTTAAAAACAATTGGTTATGTGCATCAAAATCATCGGAATTATGCAGGTAATGTCATTAGTGAATACACAAAGATTATTCAACCAGAATTTGGTCAACTAGATTTAATTGCTGTTGCGACACAAAAACAAGCTAATGATTTAGCAAGCATTGCAAAGAGTCCAGTAGTTGTGTTGCCAACAACAACCTTTGCTACAATTAATAAAACGTCTGAAATAACAACTCTTAGAAAAGTTGTATATGTTGGCCGACTAACACGACACAAAAATGTTGATGAATTAATTGATTTATTTGAGTATATTCATAAACGTGATGCCAATGTTAAGTTTGTAATTAAAGGCTATTTCGAGAGTAAAGAATATGAAGAGGCATTTAATCAACGATTAGCGAAATGTAAATTAACCGAGGTAGTTGAACATCTACAGTACAGTCCTGACAACTCAGAGTTATTCGAAGATGCATCAGTCTTTGTTTCAACATCAATGAGTGAAGGGTTTGGTATGAATGCGCTTGAAAGTATGGCCCATGGTATCCCAGTGGCCTGTTATGGCGTACCATATATCAAAGATAATTTGGTTAAAGATGGGGTTAATGGGATTGTAACAATTAAGCACACCCCTCAAGAGCTTGGTCGTAAGATTTTGAGTACGTTTAAGAAGCCGCAAACTGTTGCTCAATTGCAACAAGGAGCTTTGGCAACTGCGGAAGAATTTTCAGCTGAGCAGTTAGTTAAAAATTTTGATAAATTACTGGATTTGGGTTATGCGTCAATGGCTGAAAAAAGAGTTGATTTATCATTCGTTGTGCCGGTATATAATGTTGTCAAATATCTAGAAGCCACTCTTGATTCCATATTTAACCAAAAAACGAAATATGATTATGAAGTTATTTGTGTTGATGATGGTTCAACTGATGGTAGTGCTGAAATTTTAAAGCAATATGCTGAAAAGTATAGTAATTTAAAGTTTATTTCACAAAAAAATTGTGGGGTCGGGGCAGCTCGTAATCTTGGGCTGTCGCATGTCGAAGGTGAATACGTTGCATTTATAGATAGTGATGATTTATTGGCAGATAATTATGTGGAAACGGTAATGTATAATTTTAAACGAACATATGCCGATATTGTGACCTACGCTGCTCGAAAAATTAAAGAAGATGGAACAAATTTCACGGATCAAGTTGATATATTTGGTGCACCAAATAAAATTTATGCATCAGGGATTGAACAATTTAATACAATGAATATTTATAGATACTATATGGTGGCGGTTTGGAAGTATGTTACTAAAACTGCCCATTTACGTGAATATAAAATTACATTCCCTAACACTCAGTTATCCGAAGATGACTATTTTAGTTTCTTTAATTACCAATTGGCTAAACGAACCGTATCAATTAAGGATGTACTTTATAATTATCGTATCCATGATAAATCATTAATTCGTACATTTACACAAGCAGATAAATCTACGGATAAACGTGTTGAACACTATAAAGCATTTGAGTTATTATTAAAGCAAATTACAGTTGAAAAAATAAAAATAACACCAAGTATTACACGATATTTGATGAATGATTTTTTGACAAAATTAATATTTAAAGATGAATTAAATACTAATATTGAACATACCACGATGGTGATGGTGGGTAAATATTTATCAAAAGAAATAGTAACGGAATTGCAAGCAATGTTAAGAGAACAATATAAAGTCTATGTGCGTAAGGCCACGGTCTTGAATTAGTTAGTTTGTGATAAATTAAAAGTGCTCACTAGGCAGACTAGTGAGCGCTTTTTAAATGATATCAAATTCTTTATTACATCTTATTAATAAAATCAGCTTGATCTTTCATACTAAAGCAAAACCTTTTCTACAAAAATACCCTGCGCTCACTTGAGTGCAGGGTAGTTCACTATCTAGCTATTCAATTACAGCTTACTTGCGTTGCTTGAACCAGTACCAGCCACCATACACGGCGACAACACCAAGGAGCGCGGCCACAAAGGCACTGGCTTTCTTGATATAACCGCTGACGTTCACGGGGGCGGCTTGTGGTTGCGTTGCTGCAGCGGCTAATTTATGGTTGCTGTTATTGGCGACCGGTGCGGCCGTTTTTGCTGGCGTTGGTTTGGCAGTAGCTGCGTGGGCCACCGCTTTGGCAGGCGTACTAGCCATGGTATCAGTGGATTGCTTAACGGCATTCGTGTCATGCGTTTGTCCGGCGGCAATTACCGCACTTGTTGGCACGACGGGTATACCAGCATTACCACTAAGTGCACTTAAGTTAGTGGGCACGTTACCACCATTGAAAATCGCGGCATTCGTGAAGCTTTGATTGATCAAGCTGGCGGGCGTATTAGTTGGCAGCATTTTGCCACCTTGTAACTTGAAGTAAACATTGTAGACATGGTTGTAGATAAAGCTCCCAACTTTAATGTCGACATGCATTGTTTCCAAGAATTCTGTGGCATTTAGTTGTGTCGCCGTCAATGGTAAGGCATACGTCATCACGTAATTGCCACCATCCTTGACAGCACTCACTTGACGACCACTGAAGAAGGTGAGGCTGTTGGGACCAAAGGCCAGTTGCACAATGGCTTTGACGAACAATGTCCCACTACCATTTGGTTGGACTTGTAATGTGGCCGTTGGTTGGATATATTGGTTGGCCACTGAAGCAGATTGCGATTGGTCACCCTTTAAAATTTGCAAGCCCACGGAACGGGTCATGCTAAAGGGCCCTTGCGGCTTCATAATTGGACTCATGTGCCCAGTGTGACTGGCTTGGTTACTAGTGTTGCTAGGACTCGTTGGCAAGTCAAAAGGTAACTTAGTCGGGTCAACGGGTGGTTGCGGATCGTAGTTCGTACTGTGCACGATTTTAAAGTAAACGTTGTAAATATTGTTATAAACAAACGTCCCAAAATTAATATCAACGTGCATGTTTTCAAGCAAAGCCGGTTCCTTCATTTGGGCGGCTGTTAATGGTAATTGGTAGTTCAAAATGTAGCTATCACCGGCTTTTTGGGCGCTGACTTGCTTAGCATCCTTGAACATTACCCCATCTTTACCATAGTTAGTTGGCACCACGAGCTTGAAGTTCAAAATTCCGCTGCCATTGGGGTGGGTCACTAACGTTGCTTGTTGCATGATAAACGTACTAGCGACCGAAGTTAAGTTCGGGTTATCGCCTTTAGTTACGAGCAACTTAACCGGTGTGGCTTGGTCGGCGGAGTTAGCTTTTTGTAAATCAAATGGTTGGACAACCGTTCCGTTAAAGTTTTTCGTGACACTCTTAGTGCCAAGCTTGCTCCACGTAAAGTTGGTGCTACCAGCTGCTGTTTGGGGTGCGTAAGTCACAAAAATACCTTTTAAATCAGCCGGCGTGCCACTACCATAAGTCAATGGAATCACCGTACCATCAATATCTTTAGCCGCTAATGTGGTGGTGAAACTACTTTTAGCAGGTAAAAGTAACGTTGGTTGCGTGATAAATTGGAACTTGGCATTGAAGTAATCAAGTTGATTGAGCGCGTGTAATGGGCTGATATCAAGGACTTGGTTACGGGGAAATTCGAGATCCGTTAAGTTAGTCAACTTGGCCAAGGGGCTGACATCACTAACTTGGTTGTTCCCAAATTCCAAATCCGTTAAGTTGGTTAAATTAGCGACCGGGGTTAAATCCGTCACGGAATCTTTACTAAAGACCAATGTTGATAAGTTAGTAAGTTTAGCGACTGGGCTAATGTCAGTAATTTGGGCGTTAAAATCAATGGCCAATTGCGTTAAATTAGGCATTTTTGGTAATAACGTTTTAATATCTTGGTTAGTTAAATCAAGTTGTGAAGCGTTAAAAATTTGGAGCTTTGTCAATGTACTTAAGCTCGCAATATTGGTTTGCGGATTATTACCAGCCGTTAATTGCGTTAAATTGGTTAACTTGGCAATTGGTGACCAATCAGCTAATTTATTGGAACTAACACTCAAATTAGTCAAGCCGCGGTAATTGGTTAAACCTTTAACGTCCGTGATTTTATTTAATGAAACATCAAGGGTTGTGAGGGGGGCATTGGGGGCAATTGGTGGTAACGCCGTCAAATTATTGCCAAACATTTGTAAGTTGGTGAGCTTCGTTAAATTAACTAAGCCCGCTAATTTGGCCGGTTGCGTCCCATAGGAATCCCCGCCTAAGTTAAGTGATTGCAAGTTAGGATTTTTCAAGGCGGCTAAATCCGGCATGCTATCGGCATGGTTAAAGCGTAAACTAAGACTAGTTAGATTAGGTAAGGTCCCAATTGGGGTAAGGTCGCTGTAACTATTTTCAGTTAAATCAAGGGACTGTAAGTTCGTCGCGTATTGTAATCCTTCTAGATTACTAACATCATCGGCGGTCAAATCCAGATTCGTTATTTGCGCCATATTCGCTTGCGTCAATTTAACGCCATCGCCGAGGGCATCACGGATGGCGTCACGTAAATTTTTATCCGGCATCCACGTATCAACGGCAACGTCGGTATGCGGAGCTGAATCATCAATCGGGGTAGCATGCACATGGCTTTGCGGCACGGCGCTTAAAGTAAAGGCAGTTATGAGCAAAGCCAAATAATATTTTTTCATTTGAAAAAAATTCCTTTCTAATAGTCAGTAACTATTAAATTATTGTATACTATTGAGTAACAGTTCACAAACGTTTATTTAATTTTTTGATTAGACAAAACTTTTAACATCAATTTAACCAATTCAATCTAAGGAGAATTTAACGTGTTTAAACGAGTAATAATTGCTGGGGCGACCATGCTTATCACATTGGTCAGTGCCAGTTCATTGGCGGGGGCGCAAGCGGTCCCGTACGAAATTTTAAAGGATGGATCAGCCAGTGAGCAGTCATATGCGAGTGCCTATTTTGTTAACCCGGCCAATGTGACCGTTGCTAATGGTCAATACCATGTGGCGATTTCAATTGCCACGACCCATGATTTGGGCAGTTTCCCCGTCACAATCGGCTCCGTGGCAGGTCAAGCACCGTCAATTAGCAAACGAACACAAGGCAATACCGATTATTATACGTTTAATTTTGTGACGACCAATTTAACTAGTTTAGTAAATGGGGCGATGCACGTCGATGTCGATGCGTTGAATTATCACCATGATTATGGCTTTGGTTTAAAATTTAATACGGCCAGTTTGCCAGCATTAAGCACAGCTGCGACACCCCAAGCGAGTGCGAGTTCCGCTGCGACTAGTAGTCGTCAGGCAAGTAGTAGTGTGACCGCGGCCAGCAGCCAAGTAAGTAGTAGTAGTGTTAGCAGTTCTGTTGACAAGAACAGTTCTTCACAAAGTAGCAGCGCTAAAACTAGCAGTAGTGGCCTTGTGAATAAAACTTCACAAAGTAGCAGTAGTGCGGTGGCCCAGTCAGTTGCTACCGTTAAGTCAAGCCGCCCGGCCGCCGATTCATTTTTACATGGTTCGATTTGGATGTATGCTCTTGGTGGGGTTGCTGGTGGTGGTATTTTAATTGGCTTATTGACGTTACTTAAAAAACACTAACCTAGCCAATAGATGGGAAAAACAATGCGCAATAAAAAAATTATTTTTAGTAGTCTCGTATTAGTCGGCTTACTAGCGGGCGGCGCGGTGTGGCAATTAACACGCTCAAGTGCAACAACTGGAGCTAAACCAGTCGCAACCACCGTCGCCCAAGCCGAAATTTTAGATCGCCTCGGCGTGGCAGTGGCCGGCGTACCGTCAACCACGGAAACCTTACCAGCCGTCGATCGGGATTTACCCAAAGTTGGTAATCATACGAGCATTAACTTTGAACAAATTAGTAAAATTAATCCAAGTGTCGTCTATGTCGATCAAGCGGTTGCCGATGATTACACAGCCAAATTAAAGCAACAACACACGCCGATGCACATTTTGAATTTTAACGATTATGCCCACATGCGCCAAAGCATTACACAATTAGGGGCCACGTATCAGCAACAAGGGGCGGCCGAAAAATTATTACACCAAATTACTTTACCCAAAGCACACGCCACCAAAGGGGTTAAAGTCTTAATTTTGATGGGGATGCCAGGTGGGGCCTTTTTAGTGGCCAACCAGCATAGTTATGTTGGTGATTTGGTTACGCGGGCTGGGGGCACGGTGGTCGCCGGTGATCCTAATAGTATGTACGCCCCGGCTAATCCGCAAACGATTGCCCAACTTAATCCGGATGTCGTGATTCGCTTTGCCCATGCGATGCCGGCAAGTGTACAAGCTAACTTTGTCGAAACTTTCAAACAAGCCCCGTATAATAATTTAGCGGCCACCCAGCACCACCATGTCTATGATGCCGCCGCACCGGAATTTGGTTTAACGGCGAACTTACATGTTAAAGCCGCCTATACCCAGATTCAAAAATGGTTGGAGGCGGCTAAATGAAGCGCCTCAGTTGGTGGTTAGTCGCGGTCTTGGTAGCGATTAGTGGCATCACACTAGCTCTACCATTAGGCCATACTTGGCCGACACCGCAAATTTTCTGGGAACTGCGGGTGCCGCGCTTAATTTTTGCAATCCTTGGCGGCGCGATGTTAGCCGCCAGTGCCGTTATTTTCCAAACGACGCTCCGGAATCGCTATGTTGACGGTGGCATGCTCGGGTTAGCTAGCGGGGTTGAATTAGGTAATGCCGTCCTGGCGGTGTTTTTTGCGCCGGCGACCCCATGGCGGGTGCTGACAGGGGCAGTGTGGGCGGTTGTGTGGTTATTAATTTTACGTGCTAGCATGTTACGGATTTTACGCCAACCGCTTCAATTATTACTCGGCGGCCTGGGTGTGGCGATGGTCTTAAACGCAATTATGACTTTGCTTACGAGTAATCAAGGGTTTGTCGGTAAGTCATTGGCCAACGTCACGGTGCAAGACACGTGGTTGCTAGCAATTGTCGGCATTGTGGGTATCATCATCTGGCAAATTGCCGGGACCACATTAACGTATTTTGCCCTGCCAAAATTACATGTCGTTCAACTCGGTATTGATGAAACCCGCCTGAGCCTATTGTGGCAACTGGGAGCCGCATTATTGATTGGCGCAGTTACCGCTGTCTTAGGGACCACTTTTTTTGTCGGTTTAATTATCGCCCAAGTCATCGCGCAAGTGGTTGTTAAACCCGCTCAAAATCGGTTAGTGGTGACGGGATTACTCGGCGCCGTCATGTTAAGTACTAGTGACTTGCTGGCGCATAGCGTGCACTATCCGGTTGAATTACCAACGGGTGCCGTGTTGATGTTATTAACCGCCCCGCTACTATTGATTTTATGGAAAGGCGGGCCCCATGTTAATTAAAAATATTACGTTACCGCGCGATTTGTTAACGTTATCGGAAGCTTCATTACCCGACCAGCAAATTACGGTGTTGTTAGGCCCCAATGGGAGTGGGAAGTCAACGTTGCTTGCTCAGCTGGCGACCCAAATTCCGGACTGTGCCTATTTGCCGCAACACAATCAAAGTTATGATGCGTTGACGGTTGGTGATTTACTAGCATTAGGGCAACAACGGGCAGAAACACCGGTTGCGGTCGATGTCGTTGCCGAACTAGAGTTAACGTCATTATTAACCCAAGATGTCAGTCAATTATCTGGTGGCCAACAACAACGAGTCTGGTTAGCCTTTATTTTACTCCAAAATGCGCCGGTAATTTTATTAGATGAACCTCTAAATGCCTTGGATTTACGGTATCAAAAACGGGTTTTGGATTTGTTGCCACAGTTATCCGCGACAATTTTAGTTGTTGTGCATGATTTGAATTATGCCTATCAAATTGCTGAGTGGGTCTGGTTATTTACCGCTGGTGAAATTACCACTGGCCAGCCGGCAACGATTATGACCGCCTCAACTTTGACGGCAGCTTTTGCGACCCCAGTCGTCGTTGATCAGACGGTGAGTGGTGAGGTTATTTTTCGGATTTAAACAAATAAAAAAGCGTTCAGAAAATATTTTTTCTGAACGCTTTTTATGTAGATCTATTTACTGCGGATAACGTCACCGCCGTGTGTGTTAATAATTAATTTACCACCATTATTAACATTACCACGACCATTATCAGCAAACGCATTTTTACCGCCGTCGGTGACAATGTTGAGGTTAAGCGCCAACGCATCTTGACTAGTCAAATACACATCACCACCATTGGAATTAACAATGACCGTGTGCGGTTGACTAATATTGCTGAGATGCACGTTACCACCATTGGAATTAAGAATCACGGTTTTAAGCTTTGTGGTGGCCGTAATTGGAATGGCGAGGTTAACGGTGTGCCGGGCCTTTTTAGCGTTGAAAAGCCGGTGACCTTGCGAGTTATTGAAATTAAGATTCAACGCATCGGCTTGCTTTTGAATAATTTCATCTTGCTTGATAAAGGCGGGGGTCACGTAAGCATCTAATTTGATGGTGCTCGTGCCGGTGTTGACGAAACTGATATTAATATCGTTACCGCCGGATGCTAATTTAATGTTTTGCACCGCATCATTAGTTGGAATATCTACTTGATAATGCGTCAAATTACTTTGTGCGCGATAAAAATAAAAGCCAATTCCCAGAACAATACACAAGATAAGGAAGATGACCATGGTCGTATTTCTGCGTTTTGTGGTTAGCATAAAATAATCCTTTCTGAATTGATGAGGGGAGGTAGTGGAGAGGCAGTGGGGCCAAAACGTGCTCGAAGGTGCAAGCGGCTAAGTCAGTGGAGCTAAAACTTGCTCGAAGCTCCAAAGCCCTGTGCCTACCACCAATTAGCTAAGATACCAAGACCGTATGTTTCGCTAATTGTCAGTAGTGCTCGTTCTTTACCCGGGCCTACTCGCACTCTTTCAAAACGTGCTCGAACAACCAGCCGGTTCCGCCTAACTTTAAATCACTAACTATGCCAAACCCGCATAATCATTGATTTTTGTTAGTGCTCACTGCCTACCGGTTGTTCTCGCACTCTGGTTTACTCGCACTCTGGTTTACTCGCACTCTGGCCAAGAAACACTCGCCGGATACATACCCCCATCATACACCAACGTATGGCTTGGCATTAATTCAAACGGCTCGCCGGCTTTGATTAAGTTATACACCGTGGCCTGTTGTAATGGTACCAAGTCAGCCAATGAAGGTAGGAGGGCGTTATCAGCCAACCACGCCGCTTTCAAATCATCAGCCTGTTGGCGGCCATAACTTAAGATTGAACCGTTAAAGCCTTGCTTAGCGAGTTCGGCGGCTGGTGTTTGGTGGGCATCTTCAATCCGACTGCGTAATAAGTTTAACACGGTAGTTGAGCGGGTATTAAAGTTCAAGTCCGTTGCAAAGCACGTCACCGCATTTAAGATCGCGGCGGCTCCTTCTTGGGCTAAAGTGGGGGCGGCGGCTTCTTCACTAGCGACATAGGCGTTTAATTCTTGGGCGCCAGCTAATTCATCAGCACTCGGGTCATCGTTTGGTAATGTGAGGCAGAATAACGTGAAGAGGGCGAGGAAATCCAACGTCGTGCTAGCAACGCCGGTTAATGATTGGCCGTCTAACTCGATGTTTTCAAAGGTAATCCCATTAGCTAAGCCACGTTCATCATGCGTCAGCGTAAAGGCTGGGCGTTGTTGTAAATGCCAAAGCGTACCGGCAATGCTACGGCAACCAATTTCATTTGCTGCCCCAAAACCTTCAGGAACAAAGGGTGAGTTGCCAAACATGTACGTAATGAACCATTGGTACATGTGGAGGCGGTCGCTAACTTTTTGCACCACTGCGGCATTAAAACTCGCTTGGTCAGCATATTCGGTGTGGTAAGCGCGTGTGTAAAGTTGCATCAACAATAAGGGATTGAACTTAATGCTGACAGCAGCTCGGTTAATTAATTGCGTGGGGGCAGTTTGTGCTAAAGCCAAGTGGGCAGGGTTAGTCAAGCGTGATGGCATTGCATAGGGCCACGTTAATTGGTTGGCGTCTAAGCTAGTTTCAACCGCATCGGCTAACAATGTCAGTTCATCTAACACCCCATCAATTTGCGGATGGAATTTGGTGGTTAAAATCACTTGGTCACTGGCTGCATCGATCTGGACACTCGGATGATCAGTTAGTTGCCAATCGTTGAGGACAGGGGTCAAAATTTGACCAGCTTGGTTAATAACTTGATGCCGGACTTGGACCTGGTATTCTAATTGTTGCAGTTCTTTCGTTAGTTGGGCTGCTTGGACAGTCTCAAAAAAATTAGCTAACATATGATCTCCTTAAACTTCCGATTAATATTTAATTCTTATTATACTTGAATTAATCGGTTATTTCTTAGAAAATTATAATTTTTAATTTCCAGTAAAATGCGATACTATGGGCATTAATAAAACTTTGGAGGAGCTTATGCTATTTATTGAAAAACCATACGAATTTGCCCCGGTAATCGTCCCTGATGATGTGACCGTGACGCCAGATGTTGCCTATATGGCCGGTGCACGGCATACGTTAGATATTTACCAACCAAAGCAAGCTACCAGTGGCTTACGACCAGTTATCATCGATATTTATGGTGGTGGTCTATATTTTGGTGATAAAAGTTCATTTAAGTTACAAAACTCCCTTAAACTTACAAAAGCAGGGTTTGTCGTGGTTAGTCCGGATTACTCATTAATTTGGCAACAACCATTCCCCACCCAAATTCATGAAATCAAAGCCGTTATTCGTTGGGTGCGTGCCTATGCCGCTGAATACCAAATTGATCCGCAACGCATTATTTTAAGTGGTGAATCATCTGGGGCCCACTTGGCAGTCTTAACCGCGGTGACCGCCCATCAAAATACAATGCGCGATGTGACGTTTGGAAAATATCCTGAGCAACCAGAAACCGTCCAAGCGGTGATGGCGTCATACGGTCCGTACCAAATGGATGTAATGCCTGACCAATTTAAGGTCTTGGGTCTCACACCAAAATTCCCCGAAACTGGGGCGGCAAATTCGTTTGAAGGGCAAATGTTTGATCAACAAGCGCCCAAAACGGTGCCGGATTTAGTGGCTGAATATAATCCCGCTACGTATTTTGCAGCGGGGATGCCACCAATGTTGATTTTGGCCGGCAACGATGACCATGTGGTGCCCGTTTTACAAAGTCAAAACTTAGCGGTTGCCGCCTTACAAGTCTTGCCCGCAGACCAAGTTGCCTGTTGGTGGGTCCAAGATGGCGATCACGGTCCGGATGATTTTGCTGGGGATGACGTCGTCGCGTGGAAGCTCGATCATTTACAAGCATGGGGTTTAACCAAATAATTCGCGATTGTGCAATACACTAAAAATCCTCTATGAAGAATTTTCTTCATAGAGGATTTTGTCGTATTTCGAATATATTAGCTTTTGCGAGTGCGTTTTAACAGAAAAGTTTGGCTAGAACGGTTTGTAACTACGCGCTAGGTTGGTTATTCAAAGACTACAAATTGCTTACTTAACTTATTAAGCTTGTCGGCCATATTTGATAAGTTACCGACGTTAGTACTGAAATTGTTCATGGTGCCTAGCACATCGTGGGCATTGGCAGAGACTTCTTCGGTCCCAGCGGAATTTTCTTCCGTGGCGGCTGAAATATTTTCCAAATTAGTGAGCACGGCGTTTTGAATGACGTTGATTTTGCTACTTAATTGTTCGATGGTATCGATTTTATCAATCAAGGCGGTGTTATTTTCAAAGACTTGATTTGTAGAGGTAATCGCTTCAGCAATCAAGGCCGATTGCTTTTCACCACCTTTAACGGATGCGGTTGTTTGTGCGACCATTTCGCTAGAGTGTTGTTGGACTTTGGTAATGATTTTGACGATATCTTTGGTTGACGCCTTACTTTGTTCAGCTAGCGTGCGAATTTCAGCAGCCACGACCGCGAACCCTTCACCCGCTTTGCCGGCACTAGCGGCTTCAATTGAGGCGTTCAAGGCGAGTAAGTTAGTTTGTTGTGAGATGCCGTTAATCACGTTAATGATTTGGCTGATATCTTGGATACTATTATTCATCGCACTGACCTTGTCTAAAAGGGTTTGCATGTTTTGTAACTCTTTTTCCCAATTAGCTTCAACACTTTTAGTTAATGATAAATTATTTTTGTTTAAACGGGATGATTGGTTAGATTTATCACTCATCAGCGTTACGAGTTGTTTTAATTCGCTGACAACTTCTGATAAGTCCCGCACTTGAGCGACACTCTTTTCAGTATCTTGTGCTTGGCTCCCAGTAACTTCGGCAATCGCCGTAATCGTGTGAGCCACATCATCAGTTGAAGCGTTCGTTTTGTGTGATAAGCTCAATAATTCGGTCGCATCGTTGGCCAAGTTTTGACTTTCGCTTTGAACTTCACGAATCGTTTTATCGATGGCAGCTAGCATCATATTAAAGTTGTAACTCATGCGCGCCATTTCATTACCATGCTCATCGGGCAACATTAACGTCGCGATTTTTTGGACATGTTTACTATGTGCTTGCTTTTCAGCGTCGGTAAATGGCCGAATCTTTTTTAATTGACCGTTGGCGATTTCGGTATATAAGTTTGAAAAGAATCGCGTAAAAATTAGGACACTCATGCCGGCGTAGCGTACCGCGATGGTTAAGCCGATGACAATGACGGCTAAAATACTCAAACAGATCCCCCAGTACATGCCGGTTTCTTGGGCATTGACACTCGCAGCGACCCCGGCTTTAGCCAACATCGCATGCATGACAAGATAGCCCGCCCCGACTAACACGATCATGGCAACGGTCATCCCAACGACAAATTGCCCCATTTTAGCTTTAACAATACTGTTCCCTGAATTTGTTAACATAATTGTTCCCCCAATTTATGCTCTAAATGTCTTTTTATAATAAAAATAAGTATTATATTTAAACAAAATAGCTATTTGTTAGATAATCTATTTCATTAAACAAATATAGATTAAACTTAATTAAAGTTTTATGCAAATAATACGCTCGTAAATTTGCAAAATTTTGGGTAAACAAATACCCCGCCTGAATTAGTTAAATTCAGACGAGGTATCTTTGGATGATTTAAATTAACGAACTTCCACAGCGGTTAAAATGGTCCGGGCAATGTTATCAGCATCGCGTAACATCCGGTCATTTCCATATGGGCGCGGAAGGGAAGTGGTGAACCACATGTACTTTTCAGTTGGAACCCCGTAAGCATGTAACCCAGCCATCCGGTGACCAGTACTGGTGATCAATTCAAATGTTTGGCGGTCAACAATTAAGGCCCCAGTTGAGTAAACTGATTGATCAGATAATAAGTAACTCGCACTCGTCATCACACCTTCATCACGCAAGTTTGCTTCCAGTGGATTCGTACTGCGGTGTAAATCAATCGCACCAAGACGCGCTTCCACTAAGTTTGTAACGATATACTCGTAATTAGGATTATCCGTTGAGACAAAGAACTTATCAGCGGTAATACCAACCTTTAAACCCGCTGGTGCGGCTTCTAGAATACCAGCTTCAATTAAAGCAAGCATTTGTTGAATTCGGATTCGCGGTGGTCCAACTGAGATCAAGCTTGAGAGGGCATTGAACTCGGTGAGGAACTTTTTGCGGTCATCGTTAGTAAACCCATTGCCCTCAATTAGAATCCGAATGTTATCCCGGATATCCCGAATTAAGTCAAATGCGGCCGTCAATGGGGCATCGAGATTACCTTTACCGGCATCTTCAACATCAAAAGCTAAGTAGCGTTCGATTAACGTTTCATAGTCGGTCGTCGTTTCATCTTCAGTCCCAAAGGGGTGGGTAACTTTTGCTAAGTCAAACAAATCACTAGCAGCAAAGCCAAATTCAAGGGCGGTCGCATTTAAATCGGTGCTGTTAACTAATTGGGCCGCTAACGCCGTGACATCCCAAGCCCGTTCTTTGGCCAAATTGGTGTAGTAAACGTACTCCATTTCAGCGACAAACAACGCTTTGAAAGTCGCATAGGGCACAGTTTGTTGGCCATTGGCAGTTAATTCCGCGAGTTTGGCTTCGGTTAAGAAGTGCGTCCGGTAACGCGTACCTTGTGTTTTTTGGTTAATTCCTTTGGCATGTAATGGTAACCCACTACGCGAACCAGCAATAATATGCGGTTCTAAGCCACTGGCATGGTAACGCAATGTGCCGGCACTCGTTGGTTCAAAATGGCCCCCACGTTGGATGGTCAATTGAATCATGTAGTCAAAGAAGCTTAAGCCTAAACCACGAATCACGACCGCTTCATCGGCTGGGATTGTGCTTAAATCCGCTTCAGCCGGGTGTTGGGCTTGAATGTAGTTGAGGTTATGTTCAGCTGCAAACGCCGCTAATTGGGCTTCTTCAGGCGTGGGCCGGTTACTTGAGTGGCCAAGCGCCATGACGACATGGTCTGCTGTGAAGTCACCAACATTAGTCACCACCGTGTAAGGCGGTTGGTCGTTATGAATATCTGTTACTTCAGCTTGGGTGTAGGTTAATTCAATCCCCGCTGCTTGGGCCCGTGTTTGTAATTGCTCGTAATACCAGTTGGCATAGAAGTTTAACAAGGCCCGACTTGGGTAGCTGTTTAACGTTAGATCATTTAAGTGGTTCAAAAAGTAACTCGCAGTCCCTTGATCTGCATGAGCGGCAAGGTAAGCGGGTGCTTCGGTTTGGACCCATTCATAGAAGTTAGGCCCATTGTGGACAGGACCAGCCATCGCAACGGCCTCATCTGTGAAAAAGGTTAATTGTTGAATCGCACTGTTCATTAAAAATAGTGGATTTTGATCGATACGCCAGACCCGGCCCCCAATGGCATAGGGGTCAATTAGCTGAATGCTTAAGCTATCGGTAGTGGCCTCGTGCTCATAGTTGCTGATTAGACGCTCGGCTAAGATGAGGCTCCGGGGCCCCGCACCGACGAGAATTGTCTTCATAATGTTTGGTACTCTCCTAATTTGCAAAATCGCTTAAAATTCTGGGGCATAAATCCCAATATCTTTGACGATGACTTTACCAACCCGTTTGCTGGCGTCACCGACGGTCAAGCCGACTTTCAAATATCCAAACGTAATCGTGGTATTGGCCCGAATCGCTGATCCTAAAATCTTACCAGTGGTCGCGTCTAATCCGGATGGAATATCGACCGCCACAACTGGTTGATTTGAAGCGTTAATTTTCTTAACGGCTTCGGATAACTTACCAGTGATATCACGCCTCAAACCAATCCCAAAGAGGGCGTCGATAATGAGGGTGTAATCACGGAAATCTTTGATTGAGTGGCCAATTTTGACTTGGTATTTGCGACAAATTGCCAATTGCTCTTTGTTAGCTTTTGATAATTTGCGTTCATCACCTAAGAGCAAGACTTTGACATCGATGCCTTTAAGGTGAAGGAGCCGGGCAATTGCCAAGCCATCACCCCCATTATTACCAGTACCGGCAACAATTAGGACCCGTGATAAATCAAAGCCCCCAGCGGCAATGGTGGCAATGACTGATAAGGCCGCCCGTTCCATCAATACCGCACTGGGCATCCCGATTGTTTCGATTGTATATTTGTCGTAAGCTTGCATCTGTTGAGCTGTTACTACAGTTGGTTCCAAAATGCTCACCTCTACTTCTTCGTTATTATTTCTAGAATCAATTCGGTTATTATTATACAATGAAATAAAGTAAGTAAAAACAATAAAGGTAGAATTAATTAAGATGGATAAAGATATCATTGCTGCCGATATGCCCGAATTAATGGAACAACTTGCATATTTGCAAGCGCAAGGTGAAGTAACAACGGCCCCGTTATTAATCATGGATACATTGTTACGGGGGCTCCAAGCAATTTTTGACGAAAAACTTGAAGGCCATTACTATACGGTGCGGCAAGTTGGTGATGACTTTGTTGTAACTGACTTTATGAAGCAAGAAGTGGGTACAATAACCAATGCTCAATTTGATTTTGTCACTGCCTTTGAAGCACAAGCCCCATTTTTATGGGATATGCTTGAACGTGAAGCGGTCAAAATTTTAGGGCGGTAGATAGATCCTGGAGGTCAATCATGGAAATGGAAGCATATGTATTACGTGAATTTGGGGACTTGGCCCATTTAGTTGAGTTGAGTACGCCAGAACCAACGATTTCGCCTAAGCAAGTTTTAGTGCGCCAATGTGCAATTGCAATCGAACCTTATGATGTTGCGTTTTGTGCGGGTCAAACTGATGGACATGCGCTACCAGTTATTCCAGGCTCAAGTGTTGCTGGTGAAATTGTTGCGGTTGGGGATGCTGTGACGGGGTATCATATTGGCGAGCGGGTAGTTGCTTCACGCTACCTCAAAACATATGGTGAGTATGTCCCGGTTAATCAACGTGAATTAGCCCGAATCCCAGCTGAAATGACGTATGCACAAGCGGTTAGTTTGGCTGTATCAGGTCAAACTGCTTACCAAATGATTCGGCACTATTTACAACCGATGCCTAATCAAACGATTTTAATTCATGGTGGTATGGGTAATGTTGGTCGTATTGCGGTTCAATTAGCTCAAAATACTGGTGCCCATGTTTATACAACTGCTAGTACCGCCAATGTTGCTAAGTTAAACAAATTAGCTGACATTACCGCGATTGACTATACAACGACGGAATTGGACACGCTTGGTGTCGAATTTGATTTAATTTTAGATACAATCGGTGGTGAAACGTTAGCCAAATCGTTAGCCGTGCTTAAAACAGGTGGTAAGCTAGTCTCAATTGTTGATGAACCAGAGACTACTAGAACTGATATTACGGCAACACAAGAGTTCTTAACTAGTTCTGGTACGGACTTAGAAGCGTTGTTGAATATGATTGTTAATGGTGTTTTGATGTTACCACCAATGGAAGTCGTACCAATGACGCTCGCTAATGTTCGCGTTGGGCATGAATTAGTTGGAGCAGGACGTTATGATCGTAAATATGTATTAGTATATGAATAGACAAAAAAACCGGCAACGATGATTCGTTACCGGTTTTTATTAACGACTAATTACTTAGCGTCTTTAGTAGGAAGGTCGCCCTTACCTTTAGCCCAAGCTGCGATTGCGTCAACTTCTGCGCGACGTTTTGCTTTAGCAGTATCGTTAGCAGGAGCAACGGGACGTGTGCCTGCCCATGAGTTATATGGTTTACGTTGTGCCATGTTTAATGTCTCCTCTCGTAAATGTACTACCGAATTATTTTAACGTATCTAGGACGTTTGTACAAGCAATAAACCAATTAATTGTTAGAAAAGTTATTGAAATTTGGGTGATTTTGTGATTTTTATAGCGTGTAATTAGGATTAAATATAAATGAAGTTAGGGTTATTGATTTAGATATTTAGTGTGTATACAATGAAGTAACTTTACAAATTAAATAGTTAAACAAATTATTTCGAAAAAAAGGTTGCACAAGATATAATTATGTTATATGATATTTAAGTTGTCTCGTAAGGACGTTGCAAAGCAGCCGACAAGCGGTATAACAATATTCAAACAACTATTTCAAAATTAATTCCAAAAAGTCGTTTACTTATTGAAATTAACAGAGTATAGTTAATATACGTTGCTTCGGTATGAAGTGACAACGTAGATCTTTGAAAACTGAATAAAGTTTTGACAATCAAATGTGTAAGTACTTTGAAATTAGATTTCAGAGTTAAACAAATTTGCGAATGTCAATTTCGCTAGTAAATTATGCTTCAAACATCTCCCCGATGTTTGAAGCGGATAACAAATGAGTCAACAGACATCATTT
>NZ_CAKKNS010000006.1 GCF_918814575.1 Periweissella fabaria
TGTTGACTTAACTGCTGAATCACTTGTACTTGTTGACAATGAGTCAGCGGTTGATTTTGATGTTGAGTTTGACTTAACTGTTGAAGCTGAATCAGATTCTGATGTACTCAATGACGTTGACTTAACTGCTGAATCACTTGTACTTGTTGACAATGAGTCAGCGGTTGATTTTGATGTTGAGTTTGACTTCACTGTTGAAGCTGAATCAGATTCTGATGTACTCATCGATGTTGACTTAACTGCTGAATCACTTGTACTTGTTGATAATGAGTCAGCGGTTGATTTTGATGTTGAGTTTGACTTCACTGTTGAGTCAGATACTGATGTGCTCATTGATGTTGACTTAACTGCTGAATCACTTGCACTCGCAGAACGAGAAGGTTGCAAGATACTGTCACTTTGTGACATCGAATCACTCATACTCATAGAATCACTAGTACTTACAACCTTTGAGGTACTTGCTGGAATCGAATTACTAATACTTGTTGATTGTGATGTACTATTTGAGATTGAAGTCGAGTTTGATGGTGTATTTGAGATCACATTCAAAGTTGCTTTGTTTGTCGTGAATGAACTTGTATGTGATTGACCCTTACTATCAATTGACGTAGTTGTGATAATAGCATAGTATTGTGAACCATTATCCTTAGATGTTGTGTTTGGGAGTACTAATGTTGGCCCAGTTTGACCATCTAACTTTGTATCAAGTATTGATATTGCACCAGCTTTATACCATTGGTAAGTATTGGTTGTTGTACTATCTGCTGGTTGCGCCTGACCAGCTTTACCTTGAAGATTAAAGGTAGCGGGATTACCTGCCAAAACAGTTTGGTCGTTCAATCCACCACCGACTTGGACTTGAACAGAACTCGAAAGAGTCGTGCCATCTGGATTAGTTATTGTTGCTGTAAAAGTTACGACACCTGACTTACCATTGTTATTTGCCGTAATAAATCCTGTTTGCGAATCAATCGTTGCAAGACCAGTATTACTTGATGCCCATGTAATCGTACCCGTACCATTACCAACGTTAGCAGTCGCTTGCGCATTTTGTCCATTGTAATACAAGTAATTGTTATCAACACTTGTTGAAATTGTAGTTGCGTTTTGTGGCTTATCAAAAACATGAACAGTAATAATATAACTGTAGTACGTTGTAGAAGGAATAGAACCAAATACAATGTTAACCGTAGACTGCACTTGGAAATAATAGGTACCGGCCTGAGATGCCGTAAAATTAACTGTCGAACCAAAAAGTTTATTATTGTCCGTAAATCTTGCAACCCATTGAGATGTTGCATTATCATATTGATACCACGTATAGAAATTCTGACCTGTGAAAAGCACCGCATCAACACCCGTCATGACATTGGTTGCTGAAAGCTTTGTTGGTTGATTAACAACCGCATTAACCACTTTTGGTCCAGAAGTAAATCCACCTTGATAGAAAATTATAAACCAAAGTGGGGCTGCACTAGGTGTTTTGAATGGCTGTGGCATCCCATTAGCTGCCGCAACATTTAATTGTTTTGGTTGTGTCAAGAAGCTTTGGTAACTACCAGCTAAGGCCGATTGAAATTCATCTGAATTAATTTGTGCTTGAGTATACAAATTATTTTTAGTTACATATGAAAGAACTGAACTCTTGTAATCACCAAAGTTTTTAGGTGTTGTATCATCAGCCGTCGTTGCATCACGGTGGTTGAAGTTAACTACCAAGCCATTTGCTTCCGCATAAGCTTGCGCTGCATTCAAGATGGCCGTGCTTGGTGTTTGATCATTTACTAACACGATTGATAATTCGTGTGTTGTAGAATCAACTACCAAGTTCGCATCACTTGGTAATACAGCAGCTAAAGCTTTTTGTGCATCAGCTGTAGCATCCTTATCAGCAGTGAGTGAAGTTACCGTAGTGCTAGTTGGAAGACCATTTGAGGCACTAGTACTTGCATCAGATGCGCTCAAGCTTTGACTTGTAGAAGCAGTGGTTGAATCACTTGCTGTTGAAGTGCTTGCATCTGATGTACTTGTGGTTGAGTCACTCTTTGATTCACTTGTAGTTGAAGTGCTTGAGTCTGATGTACTTGCTTTTGAATCACTCTTTGATTGACTTGCTGTTGAAGTACTTGCATCTGACGTACTTGCAGTTGAGTCATTCTTTGATTCACTTGTAGTTGAAGTACTTGCTGGTGTCTTGCTTACTGAAGATGTACTTGATGAAGCAGTACTTGCATCATCTTTAGTAGTAAGTTGACTCTTACTAGTAGATGCTTGAGTTGTACTTTCAGATTGACTTACTGAAGTACTTTCAGAAAGACTCTTTGATGTTGAAGTACTTTGGCTTGTACTATCAATAGTTGAAGTACTTGTTGAAGCTGCCGGAATTGTCGCCGTTTTTTGTGTGGCGAGCACCGTCCCCTGATCAACTTCTTTAGCAGTGTCATTGTTACCATTAGTAACATCAGCGTGTGCTACTTGTGTACCAACAGCGCTTGCTCCTAATATTCCCCCGAATAATGACATACCGGCAACAAACCATTGCTTACCAGCTTTATACATTTTAAAGTGTTCATACTTTGTTTCATGCATTAATTTGTAATAATTGTTCTTCTTGGACATAAAAAATCCCCCACATTAATTTAGTTTTAGAACTATACTTATTATTACATCAAATATTAATATGGTTTGTTTATTCTCAATCATGGGAAACCGTCTACAAAAAACGACATTTTCTTTTTATTTATTTTATGTTTTATACACATTATTAAAAAATGTACAAAACTCTTGAGCATATCACTTGCTTTAATTAAAAACATATGGCTAAAAACATAAATATTATTTATCGCTAATAAAAAAATAAGGTCTGGAAAATATATATTTTCCAGACCTTATTTTAATGATTATCAATTAGCTTAGATAGTTAACAATTCTTGTTCCTTATTCTTAGCAATTGCATCAATATTTTTAACAGCCGCATCAGTTGCCTTTTGAACTTGCTCTTCTAAATCGTGCAAGTCATCTTCGGTAATTTCATTGGCTTTTTGTTGTTTCTTAAGTGAATCCATTGCATCACGACGAATGTTACGCACTGCCACTTTAGTACCTTCCGCTTCACCCTTCACATCCTTAGCTAATTCCTTACGACGTTCTTCCGTCAATTGTGGAATAACCAAGCGAATTGATGAACCGTCATTTGATGGTGTCAAACCAAGATCAGACGCATAAATAGCGTGTTCAATTGCGTCCAAAGCTGATTTGTCATATGGTGTGATCAATAATACCCGGGCTTCAGGCACTTGAATAGATGCCATTTGGTTAAGGGGTGTCATGGCACCATAGTATTCTGCTTCAACGCGGTTTAATAAACCAACGTTGGCGCGACCAGCTCGAATGTTTTGTAATTCACGTTGGAGCGCTTCACCAGCTTTTTCCATCCGTGCTTGAGCATCAGTAATAATTGCGTTTGGCATAGTAATTATTTATCTCCTTTAACAGTAGTTCCGATGTTTTCACCTTCCACTACACGTTTGATGTTTCCTTGTTCATTAAAGTTAAAGACGATCAATGGCATATCAGTATCCATTGATAATGAGCTTGCTGTTGAATCCATAACTTGAAGACCCTTGCTCAAGATATCCAAGTGCGTTAAAGTATCGAATTTTTCAGCATCTGGGTTAGTACGTGGGTCAGCAGAGTAAACTCCATCAACCCCGTTTTTAGCCATCAAAATCGCATCGGCGTTAATTTCAGCAGCCCGTAAAGCAGCTGTTGTATCAGTTGAGAAGTAAGGTGAACCAGTTCCCGCTGCAAAAATAACAATGCGGTTCTTTTCGAGGTGGCGTACAGCCTTACGACGAATATATGGTTCAGCAATCTGACGCATTTCAATTGAAGTTTGTACCCGTGTTGGGACATTAAGGTTTTCAAGGCTATCTTGCAGTGCTAAGGCGTTCATAACTGTCCCGAGCATTCCAATGTAGTCAGCCTGTGAACGTTCCATTCCAAGTTCAGCTCCCGCTTCCCCACGCCACATGTTACCACCACCAACAACGATGGCAATCTCAACACCTAAATCATGTACTTCTTTGATTTCTTCTGCAACTTGTTTCACAAAGATCGGATTAATGCCCCGTCCTTGATCTCCAGCGAGGGCTTCCCCACTTAACTTCATCAAAACACGCTTATATTTTACTTCCGTCATTCGTATTAATGCTCCTTTAGCAAATCTCTTTAACGTCCCATTTTTCTTAAAAAAAAGAGGTGCGCCCGAATGCGCGCCTCTTTTAAATAACTAATTAATTTAAAATTAGTTGATTTGGCCCATAACTTCAGCAGCGAAGTCAGTGTTCTTCTTTTCCATACCTTCACCAACTTCGTAACGGATGAATGACTTAAGTGAACCATTCTTTGATTCTACGTACTTAGCAACAGTTTGGTCACCATCTTTAACGAATGGTTGGTCTGCCAATGAAATTTCAGCAAGGAACTTGTTTAAACGACCTTCAACGATCTTTTCCTTGATGTTTTCTGGCTTACCAGCCATATCTTCGGCGTTCATTTGAACTTCTTTTTCGTGTGCTACAACTTCTGCAGGCACTTCTTCGCGTGAAACGAATTGTGGGTTGATTGCAGCAACGTGCATAGCAACGTCCTTAGCAGTTTCAGCATCTGCACCGTTAAGCAATACAAGTGATGAGATACGGCCACCCATGTGTGAGTATGCACCGAAGCTTTGTGAGTCTTCTTTTTCAACGATAACAAAACGACGGAGAGTAATCTTTTCACCAGTGATTTGTGTAGTGTGGATGATTAAGTCGTTAAGAGTTTCTGCATCATCGTTAACTTTAAGTTCCAAAGCAGCTTCAACATCAGCTGGTTTGAATTCAACGATTGCGTTAGCAACAGCGTGTAATAAGTCGTTAAATTCTTTGTTACCGGCAACGAAGTCAGTTTCAGAGTTTAATTCAACGATAGCTGCGGCGTTATCCTTAACAGCAACGTAAGTCATACCTTCAGCAGCGATACGATCACCCTTCTTAGCAGCCTTAGCCATACCCTTTTCACGGAGTAAGTCGATAGCTTTTGCCATGTCTCCATCAACTTCGACAAGCGCCTTCTTGGCGTCCATCATACCAACACCTGTTTTTTCACGTAATTCTTTAACTTGAGTAGCAGTAATAGCCATGAGTTATTAAATCTCCTTAAAATCGTTATTATAAAAAATTATCTTCTTGCTTAATTGTACCTTAAATCTGACAAAATAGCAGTTAAAAAAGCTAGAAACCTAGTTTTTTTCAAAAAAATAGACCACCACATGGTTAGCTAGAATAATCTAGCAGAACTATTGTGACAGCCTACTCTAAACATTTAATTACTTTTCAGCGTTGTCGCCTTCAACTACGGCAGCGATTTCTTCGATTGATTCAACTGAATCATCTGCACCAAATGAGTTTTCATCAACTTGGTCTTCACCTTGGTTACCTTCGATGATTGCGTCAGCCATCTTAGCAGTGATCAAACGTACGGCACGGATAGCATCATCGTTAGATGGAATCTTAACATCGATGTCATCTGGGTCGGCGTTAGTATCAACCATAGCCACGATAGGAATGTTCAACTTGTGTGCTTCTTGAACAGCAAGTTGTTCCTTACGAGGGTCAACAACAAATAACAAATCAGGAATCTTAGGCATATCTTCGATACCACCCAAGAACTTTTCAAGCTTAGCAGTTTGCTTTACAAGTAAAGAAACTTCTTTCTTAGGAAGACGGTCAAAAGTACCATCTTCAGCCATAGCTTTAAGTTCCTTCAAACGTGCGATACGCGCTTGAATAGTGTTCCAGTTTGTCAAAGTACCACCCAACCAACGGTGGTTGATGTAGTATTGACCTGCACGCTTTGCTTCTTCAGCAATAGCATCTTGAGCTTGTTTCTTAGTACCAACGAACAATACAACGGCACCGTCTTTAGCAGCGTCACGTACGTAGTTGTAAGCTTGGTCAACAAGTTTTACAGTCTTTTGTAAATCGATGATGTAAATACCGTTACGTTCAGTAAAGATAAATTCTTTCATCTTAGGGTTCCAGCGACGAGTTTGGTGACCAAAGTGGACACCGGCTTCGAGCAATTGCTTCATTGAGATAACTGCCATGAGTTATTCCTCCAAAATTTTGTTTATTCCTCCCCTAATCGCATCTGCAGCTGGACGATCGCTCGCAACCCAGTCGACATTGATTAAGGTGTGAATTGGTTTTAACACCGTTTAATATGTTACCAAATATAAATCTTTGTTGCAAGCAAAATTATGCAATTTTTTATTAGATATCAACCCCATGCTCTCTGAGGTACATTTCTTTTTGTGCCCGGCTTTGATGTTTAAAATGCCACTCCGCAGACAACGCGTCATGTTTAGTGGCAAATGCTTCCTGGTACAACAACGTCAGCGGATGTTTGCTTTTAATCTTTGTAAACTTCGCTCCTTTAAACGCCTGATGCGTTGCAAAGCGCCGGGCCACATCATCAGTAAAACCGGTATACAACATGTTGTCGGCTGTTAAAATGACATACATATAATATTCTTTTTCACTCACCATATAGTACCTGATGAACCATTGGTGTATATTGACCATCTTGGTCATAAACGACGATTGGTTCTAAAACCCGCACCCCACCGCTTTTACCATTTTTAATCGCCTCAATCAGTACCATGTTGGCTTTTTTACCGACTTTAGGATACACAAATTGAATGCGTTTTGGCGCTAATTTTACTGCTTGCATTGCACTTACCACATCAACTAAACGATCTGGGCGGTGAACCATAAATAACTTACCGTTCATTTTAAGTAATCGACTTGCAACATCACACACGGTATCGAGATTGGTTGTAATTTCATGCCGAGCAATCGCTAAATGTTCATTCGGATTTTTTTGCGAAGTTTCACTGCTCAAAAAGTATGGCGGATTACATAATACCGTTTCAACTGAACCACCTTTGATATGTTGTAACGTATCAGCTAAATCAATATTTAAAACATTCATCCGTTCATCTAAATGATTCAGCTCAATTGAGCGTTCTGCCATATCAGCCAAGCGTGGTTGTAATTCAACTTCCGTAATGTGACCAGAACTTTTTTGTGAATAAAAAAGCCCGATTGCCCCATTCCCGGCACATAAATCAACTGTCAGTCCCCGACCACCTTTGGGGGCATTAGCAAAATGCGCTAATAAAACGGCATCTAATGAGAATGCAAAAACACTAGCACTTTGAATTATTTGAATATCTTGACTGAACAATTGATCAATTCGTTCATCAGATTGTAGTTGTACATTTGTCATAAAAATTTCCCTACTTGCTTTACGGAGCTAAATTTTGCATACTTAAAAAGTATAAAAGTTTTTTAAAGGAGCTCCAAGATAATGTTTTATTCTATTGCACGGACAATAGTTCGTTTTCTGCTTTTTATTATTAACGGAAAAACCAAAATTTACAACCACAATAAACTTCCTGAAGGAACTTTCATCCTCGCAGGTCCTCACCGGACTTGGTGGGATCCTTTGTTTTTTGCGGTTGCTGGTGCACCACTCAAATTCAGCTTCATGGCCAAGATTGAGTTATTTAAAAATCCCATTCTTCGCTGGATTTTAGTCCATGCCAATGCCTTTGCTATTGACCGTCAAAATCCTGGTCCATCTGCTATCAAGACGCCGGTTAAGAATCTCAAGAGTGAAGATCTTGGCTTAATCATCTTCCCAACTGGTTCACGTCACAGTAGTGAATTAAAGGCCGGGACAATGATGATTGCTAAGCTTTCTGGTCGCCCAATTGTGCCAGTAGTTTACCAAGGACCCGTTAAATTCTCACAACTTTTCAAACGTAATAACGTATCAATCATGTTCGGTGATCCGATTTATGTTGAACGTCGTGAAAAACTTGACGATACTAACGTAGCGGCCTTCACACAGAAATTACAAGCATCTTTTGATAAATTAGACCATGATTTGGATCCAACGTTTAAATATATCGATCCAAAACCAAAGACTCCTACAAAAGAATAGCATACAAAAACCGGCTAATGAATTTAAATTCATCAGCCGGTTTTTTTAATTATTTAGTGTGGCTCTTCATTGATGCCATCACTTGCTTCAAACGTTTTTGTGAAGGTGATTGACCCATTGAAACCATCATTGAACGTACCATTTCTTCAGAAATTGGTGGGTTGTTCTTTAAGTAAGTTTCCATGTATTTGCGGGCAGCAAAGAAACCACCAACAAATCCAACTACAAGCGCTAAAATAATTAAAACAACAGCTAAGAAAGACATGTAAGCTAACTCCTCAATATTTGTAATACATTTAGTTTACTTTATTCTGACTAATAAAAAAAGGGTTAATCGTCACGGAGACCCTTCTTACGTTGAATTTCTTTAACTTTATCCGGTGTAACTTCCTTACCTTCTTTGTCAAAGAGTTGCATCATTTCAATTTGTGAACGAAATGCTTCCCGGAAGTTAGCTAAAAACTCTTCCCGTAATGCTTGCCGTTCAATTTCTTCCGCTTCAGTTAAGCCTTCTTTTTTATGCTTAGCTGACAATTCATTAATCCGTTGACGTAATTGTTCTCGTTCCACTATCTTTACCTACCTTATTAATATACTGAGTTACGGTACAGACCTACAACTTTACCTAAAATTGTAACTGTATCCAAGATAATCGGTTCCATTGTATCATTTTCTGGTTGTAACCGGTAATGTCCACTCTCGCGGAAAAAACGCTTAACGGTTGCTTCATCATCTTCCGTCAAAGCAACGACAATATCACCATTATCAGCTTGATTTTGTTTACGAACAATCACTTGGTCACCATCTAAAATTCCAATGTTAATCATTGACGTTCCTGTTACATTTAACATAAATAAATCGCCATCATAGGCTGCTAAATCATCTGGCAACGGAAAAAATTCCGTTGCTTGTTCTTCAACTGCTAAAATTGGTGATCCGGCGGTTACTAAACCAACAACTGGAATTTGACCCGGGTTATTTGAAATTCCTAAAATTTCTAACCCTTCATCAGTAATTTCGATTGCTCGTGGTTTAGTACTATCTTTACGTAAATAACCTTTAGTTTGTAAGCGGACAATATGTCCGTGTACTGTTGATGTTGAAGCTAAACCAACCGCTTCACAGATCTCACGAACTGTTGGCGGATAACCTTTTTGAGTTTGTTTTTCGTAAATAAAACGCAATACCTCAATTTGTTTACTTTCGCCACGTGCCATTGTCTCACCCCTTGTTTCTCAAATTCTAATTAGTGCCTATTATACTTGAAATATCAAGGTTTTTCAAACTAATGTTCGCATGTGTTCGTATCGTTTAATCTTTAAAATCATCTTCATAAACATAATCACTGTAAAACGTGGCCAAAAACTGAGTAACATCCATCGGTTTAGCTGGCACAATTTGGCGACTATTAACTTCTGGATTACCTTCAAAAGTCACTTCGTCAATTAATTCATATACATCTAAAATCTTAATTACCTTTTCAGTGACCATTTGGCCCATGCCATCATCATAACTTGGCATTAATTGGGTATCGGTGGCTAGTTGCTTTAAAGCCGCCACGTCCGCTAACTGACTAGTCTCCAAATTAGCTAGAAAGGTTACCACATCAAAAAATGGTTCGGGTTGATCACCAACAAAAGTTTGGTTAAGCACTGTAATTGCGTAATTATGCATTATCTTTCCTCTTTCTGTAAAGAAAAAGACTGATCGACTCATGCGAATCAACCAGTCTTTTTTATTCTAAAAATCAAATCTTGACCATTAGAAACGGCGCATTAAGCTTCAAAGTTACCATCGTCGTCTAAGAAAGTGTTCAACACTTCTTCAACCATGTCCCATTCAGCGTCGTCTTCAATTGCTTGTAAGTCACCTTCAGTAGCTTCACCATCTTCATCAGGGTTAAATGAAAAGGCTTGAATATCTACTTCTTGGTCATCTTCAGTACCTTCTGGGTAAAGTAAGATGTATGACTTGTTGTATTCATCAGATGTGAATGTGAAGAGGACGTTGAATAAAGTTTCTGTACCATCTTCATCTACTAGTGTGATTTGTTGTTCTTGTGGTTCTTCAGCCATAGGGCATACCTCATACTTTCGTTAATTTACCATTTGCATCTAAATAGTTTTGCAAAATTAAACTTGCGGCAAGTTTATCAATAACTTGCTTCCGCTTTTTACGTGATGTATCAGCTTCTTCAACTAACATCCGTTCAGCTTCAACAGTTGTCAGCCGTTCATCAATGAAATCAACTGGCAATCCAAAAGTTTCGACTAATAAATCACCATATGCTTGCGCAGCTTCGGCCCGTGGACCAAGCGTGTTGTTCATATTTTTAGGCAAACCAAGGACAAAGCCCCCTGGTTTATATTCAGCAACAAGCTCTTTCATTCGTTCGATACCAAATTCTTTTTGATCTTCATCAATCCGAATAATTTCGACCCCTTGCGCAGTCCAGCCCATGATATCACTGACAGCTACTCCAACGGTCCGAGAACCAACGTCTAAACCTAATAATCGACTCATTTATTTAAATAACCCTTCACAAGCTCTTCGATAATTTCGTCGCGCTCGTGCTTTCTAATAAGATTCCGGGCATCATTCAAACGTGGAATATATGCTGGGTCACCAGAAATAAGATAACCAACAATTTGGTTGATTGGGTCATATCCCTTCGCTTCCAATGCACTATAAACAGTTTGAAGTGTATCATGCACGTCAATTGGTTGTACATTACCAACATCAAATAAGGTGGTCTCGTCTAATGAACTCATATAGCTACCTCCAGACTAAAACGTTACTATCAACATTGTATACGTAAATAATGCTTCTGTATACAATAAATGACTAAAACTTACCATTTAAGCATTTTTAACCTTAATGCTCGCTTAACCAACTTGCTGCTGCACTTAAAGCGTCTGAAATGCCGGCTGGGTTACTACCACCAGCTTGTGCTAAATCAGGACGACCACCACCATTACCGCCAACAAGTGGCGCAACTGCTTTAATCAAGTCACCAGACTTAATTCCAGTGGCGATAGCTGGTTTACTCATCGCAACAATCAAATTAACTTTATCAGCACCAGTTTTGGCAATCAATACTAAGACATCTGAACTAGCATTTTCTTTCCATTGGTCAGCAATTGCCCGTAATTGTTCCATTCCTGAAACTTCTACTTGGCTGATAATTGCTGAATGGTCCCCGATTGTTTGGACATCATTAAAGATGTTAGCTGCAGCTGAATTAGCAATCTTAGCTTCTAAGCTCGTAACTTGACGTTCTAATTCTTTAATTTGGGCTTGTAAAGCCAAAACTTTTTCAGGAGCGTCTTTTAATTGTGGCGCTTTAACAGCATTGGCAATTTGGGCCAATTGGTTTTCGTGTTCTTTGGTTAGCTTGAAGGCGACATTCGCAGTAACGGCTTCAATCCGACGAACACCCGCCCCAATTCCTGATTCACTGACAATCTTGAATAAACCAAGTTCACTCGTGTTATTAGCGTGGGTTCCACCATCAAATTCCGCATTGAAGTCGCCAATTGAAACGACCCGAACTTTTTCACCATATTTTTCAGTAAAGACCGCCACAGCACCAAGTTTTTTGGCTGATTCAATATCGGTTTCAACCCATGAAATTGGTAAGGCTTCAGCAATTTTTTCGTTTACTAACGCTTCAATTTCATCAAGTTTTTCAGCAGAGACTGCACCATTGTATGAGAAGTCAAAACGTAGATATTCAGGTGTCACTAATGAACCAGCTTGACTAGTGTGACCACCTAAAATATTCCGCAATGCTTGGTCCAACATGTGAGTTGCAGTATGGTTTTTAGATACTAATTCGTGGAATTTGTGGTCCACTACTAATTGGTAGTGTTCACCTTGCTTCATTGGTGCTAATACATTTAATGAATGAATGTGTTGGCCGTTTGGTGCTTTTTGGACATCAGTAACTTCCGCAACTACATCACCGGTTAACGTCAAAATTTGACCTTGGTCAGCTACTTGTCCACCCATTTCGGCATAGAATGGTGTTTCGGCAAAAATAACATCAGCCGTTTGACCTGCAGCTACTTGATCAGCCAATTCATTATCAACAATAATATCAGCTAATTGTGTATCCGCAACTTCTTCAGTTGTCCAACCAACATACTTAGATTCAGTGTGTAAATCAGTAAGTAATGGATTTTGCACACCCATTGATTTGGCATCACTACGCGCTGCTCGTGCGCGTTCACGTTGCGCTTGCATTTCAGCATCAAATCCAGCTCGGTCAACTTTCAAGCCTTCATCATCGGCATATTCTTCGGTTAATTCATATGGGAAACCATATGTATCGTAAAGTTTAAATGCCACCTTACCATCAATAACATCACTATCAGCTGCTTTTACTTCAGCGATAACATCGTTTAACATCTTCAAGCCATCTGATAGTGTTTCATTAAAGCGTTTTTCTTCAGCTCGTACAATACTTTCAATGTATTCAGCATTAGCTAACACTTCAGGATAGTATGATTCCATGATATGACCAACAACTGGTACTAATTGCGTTAAGAATGCGCCATTAATTCCTAATTTACGACCATGTAAAACGGCCCGACGGAGAAGACGGCGAATAACATAACCACGACCTTCATTTGAAGGTAAGGCACTATCAGAAATCGCAAACGTAACTGCCCGTGCGTGATCAGCAATCACCTTAAATGAAATATCAGTTACTGGTGAGTCACCGTACTTAACACCACCACCAAGTTCTTCTGCTTTTTTGATAATTGGCATGAATAAATCAGTTTCAAAGTTTGTCTTCGCATTTTGGAAGACTGAAACAACCCGTTCAAGACCCATTCCGGTATCAATATTCTTATGTGGTAATTCTTCATAAGTATCTTCTGGAGTGTGGTTAAATTGTGAGAACACAATGTTCCAAATTTCTAGGTAGCGTTCATTTTCTCCACCAGGGTAATTTTCGGGATCATCAGCTGGAATATCCAAGAATTCTTCACCACGGTCATAGAAAATTTCTGAATCGGGACCTGAAGGACCTTGACCAATATCCCAGAAATTATCTGCAACATCAAAAATATGACTCGCTGGAACACCTGTTTTAAGCCAAATTACTTTAGCTTCCGTATCTTCTGGATATACAGTTACGTATAACTTTTCAGGATCCATCGCATACCAATCTGGTGAAGTCAACAATTCCCAAGCCCAAGGAATGGCATCCTCTTTAAAGTAATCCCCAATTGAGAAATTACCCATCATTTCAAATAAAGTATGGTGGCGAGCGGTATGACCCACATTTTCAATATCGTTAGTCCGAATTGACTTTTGGGCGTTCGTGATTCGACGATTTGCTGGTACGACTGAGCCATCAAAATACTTCTTCAATGTTGCCACCCCAGAGTTAATCCAGAGTAACGTTGGATCATCATTAGGAATTAATGACTTTGAAGGTTCAATACTGTGTCCTTTGCTTTCAAAGAATTTAAGAAACATTGACCGAATTTCGGCTGATGATAATTCTTTCATGTTAATATGTCTCACTTTCCAAAAATTAAAATAAAAAAAGACCATCGCATGTAGAGACGCTATCCACGTGGTACCACTCTACTTGCAACGATCTAAATCGATTACCTCTTAAATACTCGTTAACGCTGAGTAACGGTACTATTACTAGTACAATTGCCGTAAGAGCATCACTAACCGAACTGCGTTTTTTTCACCATCCAAAACGTCTCTAATTACCATTCTAGTTATGACATGTTTACTAATTAATATAATACCATTTTTTCAATCGTTTGAAATCATTTAAAAGTAAAAAATTAGTTTATTTACGAATCAAAATATCACGGGCAATCAATTCATCGACAAAATAACCAAATTGTTCTTTTAAAGCAGCAGCATTTTGATGATTAAAAATGTTAATTACAGCTGTCCCTTTTGCATTAACTACCTTAATTTTAAAGCCCGTTAAATCCGCATTCACGACCACTTTCAACTTAAACGAATCTTCAAATGATTTAGCGGTTTCTAATTGCCGTAACAATTGAAATGAACCGTTAGTTTGTTGAATAAAACCAGTATCCATCAATGCGTATTTTTTGATTTGCGGACTAATTTCGTAAGTATCCGTATCACCTGTTAATTGTGCAACTTGTGTAAATGCCATTTTACTTTCACCTCGTTTTTTCTAATATATATTATTATAACGAAATATTACTTTGGTACAAGTTAGTTATTATTACTACCTAAAAAGGCTAGGACCACTAAAACAGTCCTAGCCTTTTCATACATCTTAAGCTTTAATGGCCACAATTTGTGGAAGGAAACGATGTGAACCATCTAAATCCATTCCGTAACCGAGTAAATATTCATTAGGAACATCCGCCCCAACGTAATCCGCCTCAATATCAATTTTACGACCAGCTTTTTTATCAACTGCCACAACTGTTTTCACAGATGAAGCACCTAATTTAGTAAATTCCTTAATTAAGAAATCAACTGTTAAACCTGTATCGATAACTTCATCAATCAAGATAACGTCACGATTAGTAATATCTTTACGAACATTTACTTCAACTTTTAATTCACCAGTTGAAGCGCCATGTTCATAACTAGATACATCAACGTAATCAAAATCAAATTCAATATCGCTAAGTTCACGTAATAAATCAGCAGTAAAAACAACTGCCCCTTTCATAATCGGAACCATTACTGGGCGTTTATCTTTATAGTCACGACGAATTTCATCAGCAACTTTCTTTACTGCTGCTTGAATTTGGGCTTCGTCCATAATTACTCGATCAATTTGAATATCCATTATTTATAATCCTTTTGTGGTTAATCTAACAAACCAACCCGCTTGAAGATTGCGTCAACATTCTTTAAGTGGTAACTGTAATCAAACGCATCATTAATATCATCAGCGCTCAAGTATTCTTGTACAGTTGCATTTGCTTCAACCAATGGACGGAATTGTACTTGTTCGTCCCATGATTTAGCAGTCATTGGTTGTACAGTGTCATAGGCAGCTTCACGGCTTAAACCAGCATCAATCAACTTCAACAAGAGACGTTGACTGTAAATCAAACCATAAGTTCGATCCATATTAGCTAACATTGTGTCTGGGAAGACTGCCAAGTTTTCTAAAATACCAGTAAAACGGTGAAGCATGTAGTCAACAAGAATTGTTGTATCACCTAAAATAATTCGTTCCGCACCAGAGTGTGAAATATCACGTTCATGCCAGAGCGTAATATCTTCCATTCCAGTAACCATGTGACCACGCACGACCCGTGCTAAACCAGAAATGTTTTCTGATCCAATTGGGTTACGCTTGTGTGGCATTGCTGAAGAACCTTTTTGACCCTTGCCAAATCCTTCTTCAACTTCATGAATTTCTGAACGTTGTAAGCTACGAACTTCCGTAGCAAAGTTTTCAAGACTTGTCGCAATCAAGCCCAAAGTATTAATGTAATCAGCATGTAAATCACGTGGTAAAACTTGTGATCCAATCAAAGCAGGTTGTAAACCAAGTTCACGCATCGCAACTTCTTCAACTTCCAAAGGAACATTGGCAAAAGTACCAACGGCTCCAGAAAGTTTTCCAGTTTCAACGGCAGTGGCTACTGTCTTGAAACGTTCAATATTACGAACAGCTTCCGCATAAAAACGCGCAACTTTCAAACCAAAAGTTGTTGGTTCAGCATGAACCCCGTGGGTACGACCCATCATAACAGTATCTTTATACTTAAGGGCCATTTCAGCAACCACATCACGATACTTGATAAGGTCAGCTAAAATAATTTCGTTAGCTTGCTTTAAACGTAATGCTTGAGCAGTATCAACAACATCGGTACTAGTTAAACCATAGTGAATCCATTTTTTCTCATCACCTAATGATTCTGACACATTCCGAGTAAATGCCACCATATCATGGCGCGTAACTGCTTCAATTTCTGCAATCCGATCAACATTAAATGTTGCGTTAGCACGGATTTTATCATAATCAGCCGCTGGAATATGGCCTTCTTCAACCCATCCCTTAACTACGGCTGCTTCAACTTCTAACCAACTTGCATACTGATTTTCAAGTGACCAAATGGCACTCATCTCTGGGCGTGAATAACGATCAATCATTAAAACTTCTCTCCTGTCCAAACATTTAATAATACATTCGTTTGATCCCGGTCAGGACCAACAGCGAAGGTTGCAATTTCAACACCGACTAACTCTTCAATACGCTTCAAGTAATTTTGCGCATTTTGAGGTAAGTCTTCGCGTTTTGTAACACTAGTAATATCTTCTGTCCAACCTGGTAACTCTTCATAGATTGGGGTTACTCGTTCTAAATCTTTAAAGCTTGCTGGGTAATATTTAATTTCTTTCCCATCAAGTTCATAGGCTGTAGCAATCTTTAATGTATCAATACCGGTCAAGACATCAATACAGTTAACAGACAACTTCGTTAAACCTGACACACGGGCTGAGTGGCGCATAACCACAGAGTCAAACCAACCGATCCGACGAGGACGACCAGTAACAACTCCATATTCATGACCAACTTCACGGATGTGATCACCAACTTCATTAAGTAATTCAGTTGGGAAAGGACCTTCACCAACTCGTGAAGTATATGCTTTAGCTACCCCAACAACATCAGTAATGTTTGTTGGGCCAACTCCAACCCCAGTAGTTACACCACCGGCAATTGGGTTTGAAGATGTTACATATGGGTAAGTACCGTGATCAACATCAAGCATCACCCCTTGCGCCCCTTCAAACAAGACTTTCTTACCTGCACGGAATGCTTCATCAACTAAGTAGGCAGTATCTGTAACATATTGCTTCAATTGTTGACCATAAGCATAGTACTCTTCAACTAATGCATCAGCATCAATTGGTGCATGGTTGTAAATTTTTGTTAATAATTCATTCTTTTGGCTGACAACCGCATGCAAACGTTTTGATAAAACATCCTTGTCAAGTAAATCACAGACACGAATACCAATCCGAGCATACTTATCAGTATATGCAGGTCCGATACCGTTACCCGTAGTACCAATTTTGTCATTACCTTTTGCTTCTTCTTGTAAGACATCAATTAATTTGTGGTATGAGAACAACACTTGAGCACGATCTGAAATCCGAAGATTATCAGTGTTCACATTTTGTGAATTTAAGTATGCTAGTTCTTCGAGAACAGATTGTGGGTTTAACACAAAACCGTTACCAATAACTGCAAGCTTGTCATCATCAAAGATACCTGATGGAATTGAACGCAATTCAAACTTTTGACCGTTAAAGACGATCGTGTGACCTGCATTATCTCCACCTTGGTAACGAACGATTACATCTGCATCTTGGGCAAGGAAATTAGTAATTTTACCTTTTCCTTCATCACCCCATTGACTCCCAACAACAACAATTCCAGCCATTATATATACCTCTTCATCAATATCGATTGAATAAATAAACCTCTAATAGCATACCTTAACATTGAGCACTTAGCAAGCTCATAGTTCGGGTTTTATCGACTTTTTTACTTGTTTTTTTAATTTTTTTTAGAAAATTACGTACTTTTTTCACTTGCTTTAAAATTCTTAGCGTTAAAAATGAACTTTAGCAATCCTCTTTACAATAAAAATATCTCTTTTACGATAACAATAAAAAAGGATATCAAGCGTTTTCGCTTAATATCCTTTTTATTAATTCTATTCTTCAGTATCTTCAACAACTTCTGGAATTAACTTAGTAATTTCAAATTCATTGATGTACGCATTATCGTAGTCCAATGCTTTAATTTCAAAGTTAGCCACATGCATCACGTCACCGGTACGGAAATCTGGTTCATGATTAAGGACATATCCTGTTAAAGTTACCGCTTCATCTTCTTCGAAATCTTTAATATTAACATCAAAGTAGCGTTCCAAATCATAGAGCGAAACTTTTCCGCTTACTTTGTACTTGTAGTTTCCTAATTTTTGAATATAATCATCGGCAACATCATCGATTTCATCGCGAACTGATCCAAATAATTCTTCATAGATATCCTTATCTGTAATCAATCCTGATGTTCCACCATATTCATCAACAACAATTGTAATTGGTGCCCGTTTAGCAACCATTACTTTAAGGACATCATGCACGTCCATATTTTCAGGCACAGCTGGAATGTCACGCATAATTTTAACGACTGGTTCAGAATCATCAATTCGACCTTGACGAATTAAATCATACGTATAGACATATCCAATCACCTTATCTTTGTCACCATCGGCAATGATTGGCAGGCGTGAGTAACTTTCTTGAATATAAATTTCAAGTGCTTCATGAATCGTTGTGTCAACATCCACTACACACATTGATGTTCGGTCAACCATAATATCAACTGCAACCTTATCATTCATATCAAAGGCCCGTTCCATAAATGTTAAATCTTCTTCATCCAATTCACCCGCCTTAGCAGCATTTTTAGATAATGATAAAATTTCATTTTGTGAATAGATGTCTTCATCAGCTGCCGTTGGATATCCAAGTAAATGAGTAAACAAATTAGCAGTCCGATCCAAGATGAAAATCAATGGGTAAAGGACAATATGGAAAAACCGTACTGGCCGTACAATGAGTAATAAAATTTTAACCGGATCAGCAATCGCAATATTTTTAGGCACCAAGTCGGTAAAAACCGCGTGAATAACTGTAAATAATAAAATTGCGATAATTGATGAAATTCCTTGGGCCACATTGGCTGGTAGAATTCCACTTGCAATGATTGCATCAGCAATCGTAACCTCACCAATCCACCCTAAAATAAGACTCGTAAGGGTAATTCCAACTTGCGCAGTTGAAAGGTATTCAGTTAAATTTTCTGTCATGTGAATAGCAGCATCAATTAAACGTGTTGAGCCTTTACGTTCTTCCTTAAGAGAGCGCAAAGCACTAACTCGCACACGTACCAATGCATACTCTGTTAGCGTAAATAAAACAGCTAACATTAACACTAATACAATGACAACGACATTAATTAAATAAGACGGACCAGGTTCCAAGACGGTAAACCTCTTTTCATAATAAATTTTTTTGGTAATACATATTATAGCACGCCAACATAAAACGACCAACAAAACTATTATGTTTCAATGATCAATATTATTGACGTTAACAAACAAAAAAAGCACAATGAGAAAACTCATCGTACTTTCTTGTTAGTAAATTTAATTACTTAGTTTCACGGTGTAAAGTAACCTTACGATCACGTGGGCAGTACTTGTTAACTTCAAGACGGTCAGGGTTGTTCCGACGGTTCTTATTTGACAAGTAGTTGCGTTCACCGCATTCAGTACATTCTAAAGTAATGTTAATGCGCATGTCAAAACCCTCCAGTATTAATTTCTCAATAAATCTAGGGGGTGGCTAATTTCTTAGCACACGCTCCCTCAACTCAAACTATAATACCAGAAATTAAATTCAATTACTAGCCCTATTTGAGTTTTATTGCTTATCGTCTTTATTTGGTGTGTATCCTTTGACCGTTGACTTATCATTGACATATTTGAAGTAGGCATTATAAATATCCATCGCCATATTAATATTCAAATTTGATCCAAAGTTTGATTGCGGACCATTTGGCATTGCCAAAGCAATTGCAATATTAGATCCTGGAATATAAGTAATCAAACTCAAAGTCAAAGTCGGTTGACCATCAGTAAATGTTTCGGCCGTCCCCGTCTTAGCGTATGGGGTTGGTGAAATTTTGGCTAATGCTTGCCCTGTCCGACGAGGATTAGGACCATCAACAACTTGTTGCATCCCCTCAGTAATAACTGCTCGTTGTTCTGGTGTCCAGCCAACTGAATTCAAAATTTTAGGCTGTACAGTCGTTTGAATGTTACTTAATTTACCTTGCGAATTTGAAGCTGCAATTGATTGCACTACGTGTGGTTGCATCCGGTAACCACCATTGGCAATTGTTGAAACATATTGTGCTAATTGTAATACAGTGTAAGCATCGTATTGACCATATGATTCCATCAACGCTTTCCCTAAATCCGCACGACCACTTGGTCCCACAATCCCAGCTGATTCACCTGGCAAGTCAATTCCGGTCTTAACTCCAAGACCAAATAAATTGAAGTTGTTACGCATAATTTTGAATAAATCTGGGTTAACATCTTTCAAGCCCATTCCTGGGTGGTATTGCGTACCACCTTCTCGTAATGCTAATTGCATCATATATGAGTTTGATGATACTGCTAACGCTGTTTGTGCGTTAATTGGCACGACTCCATTACGGTTCCAGTCAGAACTCATCGCTGGTGTCCCCGCAATTTTGATTGGTTGGTCATTAATAATGTTATTGGTTGGGCTAATCACCCCTAACTTCAAACCACCAGTAACCATTGCCGGCTTAACTGCTGACCCCATAACAATCGCTTGGTTAATTGCGCCTAAGGCATTTGAAGTAACCTCACCTGTCTTGGAATCACGGTTAACTCCCGCGATTCCATAAATACCACCAGTGTATGGATTCATCGCTACCGCATAAGCTCCAGAGGTTAAACCACCAGAGATATTCTTACGGAGTGTTTCTTCCATGGCTGCTTGGAATTTTGCATTAATCGATAAAACTAAGTTATCACCCTTACGGCCAGGATAACCTTCAACCGCATTGACAATTTTATTGTTTGAAGCCGTTTCAAATTCGGTTTGACCTTTTGTTCCCTTCAAAACAGGTTCATATTGTTTTTCAAGGTAGCTTTGTCCAACTGAGTCATTACGTGAATATCCCTTACTTAACAAGACATTCAAATTATCTGCTGGTAATCCAACTTTTTCAGAAGAAACTGTTCCGATAACTGCTTGAATTGACTTACCTTGTGGGTAGTCTCGTTTCCAAGCAGTTGAGATAGAAACGCCTGGCATTGAGTTTAAGTGTTCACCGATTTCGGCAATTGACTTATCACTCACACCACCTTCTTTAATATAGGTCGTTGATAATTGATATGCACCTGTCATCTTTTGAAAGATCATCGCCGCATTTTCTTGCTCATCTGATAATGCATAGCGCTTTGGATGATTGAAAACTTCTTGTAATTGCGCTTTATATTGCGCGTTTGGCCCTAAAGCTTTAAAGTTCTTAATATTTGAATTAATTTCTTTAGCAGTCGCACTATCAGCTAACAAGTAATCAGCGACTGTTCGTTTCGCCAATTGGGATGTATCGACATTTAAATACCGACCTAACCGATTAGCAGTATCATACATCTGGCTACTTAAAACATTAACCCCTTTAGTATATGAAATCGCCTTAGCTGCTTTATTACCAACTAAAACTTGTCCAGTTGAGTCATAAATCATCCCCCGCTGTACATTTGTCGTTTCAACTAAGGTATCCGTCCGACTGACATCCGCTACAAAGAAGGCCCCTTTGGAAATTTGTAAATAATAAAGTTGTCCAATCAAGGCTGCAAACAAAGCAAAAACAACTGCTAAAATCAAATTTAACCGAAATGGTAAATCTGAACGATACCCCTTTTTCTTACGTGCTCGACGTGTAAATCGATTTTCCATGTATCTCCCACCAACTAAACTGCACACCATACTGTACAATTTTCAATTTTTATTTTTCTTATACCTGATATCAAATCACTACCTGATAACATTTAACGTTATTTATTGTAACATACTGAATTGAATTCAGTTATGCTCTTATACGTTGTTTTAATTTTTTATGGTAAAGTTATCTTAACTTAAAACCAAAAAAGGAACGTTAATTTATAATATGAAAAAATATTTTAATGACAAAAGTTTACCATTGTGGTTAGCTTTTGGGCTACCAATTATTATCATGGGTTCTTATTTTGCAACTAGGCATATGATGCCATTTGGTAAATCAACAATTTTAACGGTTGATTTAGGCCAACAGTATGTCGATATGTTTGCCATAATGCGTAATACATTGCTTCATCATCCGGCAACTTTCCTCTATTCTTTTAGCAACGCCCTTGGTGGTGATATGTTAGGTATTTGGACATACTATTTAATGAGTCCCCTCAACTTACTTTTATTGTTTTTCCCACCCGCGTTACTACCTACTGGCATCCTCATCTTAACGCTCTTAAAATACGGACTTGCCAGTGTTGCCATGACCTGTGTTTTGATTAAAACGCAGCGGCAAACTGGTTGGCTGGCCACAAGTTTCGGCTTAATGTATGCCTTTATGGGGTGGATGATAGCTTACCAACTAAATTTACTTTGGTTAGATGCTTTAATTTTATTACCATTAATTATCTATGGCCTTGAAACTTTGTTAACTACGGGAAAATATCGTTACTATGTGATTACCTTTACCCTCATGTTAGTAATCAACTACTATATGGCCTATATGATTGCCCTCTTCCTGATTTTATACTGGTTTTGGACAATTTCACAAAACCATTTTTCATGGCGGCAAATCCGACAAGCATTCATCCGCTTTGCCACAGGTTCCCTCTTAAGTGTTGCTCTAGCAGCAATTAGTTTATTACCAACTTTTTTTCAATTAACCCAAGGAAAAGGCCAATATAACACTACCAACATTGGCCATTGGATTGAATACAATCCCCTATTTTTCTTTAGTAAGCTGTTTATTGGAAGCTTTAACTTTGCACAAATGCCTAGTGGGCAGCCGAATATTTTTATCGCTAGTATTGGGGCCTTTGGTGCTATTTTATATTTCATCAACACCAATATCCGCTGGCAAAATCGTTTAATTGCGGGCCTAGTAACAGTATTTATATTTTGTTCAATGTTTATTGCTCCTTTGGATTTATTCTGGCACGGTTTACAATTTCCCGTCTGGTATCCTTATCGCTTTAGCTTTCTTTGGTCATTTTGGCTCCTTTGGTTAGCAAGTACTAGTATCGATGCCCGCCAACCGTTAAAAATTAAACCATTTATTGCTTTAATTAGTAGTTTGGGCATTGTCTTTGTAATTGTTGCAGTTACCTTTAGTAAAACTAATTTTATGACCTGGCCACAATTATTAGTAGGTACTGCCTTTGCCCTCTTAGCGTTAGTCCTATTATTAAGCCCTCGCATTAAAATATGGTCATGGCTGGTTTTATTATTAACAATTACGGAAGTAAGCACTAATGCAATCTGGTGTCTCAATAACTTTAGCTATTTGACTAAAACCGAATATCAAAACCAAATTAACGCTACCCATGCAGCTCTATCTACCATACCAAATACCAGCACACATTTCTTCCGTGTTGGCCAAACGTATTCACGTACTAAAGGTGATCCATTTATGCAAGATTATTTTGGTGGCTCTGCATTTAGCTCATCTTTTTCAAAAAAGACCAGTGATTTTATGGGGCTAATTGGAAATCCTAACGGCGATAATTATGCGACTTATTATAACGGTACAAAAGTTACCGATAATCTACTTGGTTTCAAATATTTCTTAGATGCATCAGCGCATTTTGCGACGGCACCAGGAGCACCAGCACGGATGCAAAATACGCAACGGCCAGATTTAATCAGCGACCTGTTCCATGCGGAAACTCCTGATGTAACTATTTACCAAAACCCAGGCGCCTTACCACTTGGCTTTGCGGTTAATCCAAGTGCATTAAATGTAGCATTAAAAAATGATAATCCATTGGTTAATCAAACGAATCTCTGGAATAATCTAATTGGGCAACCAAAGCAAACATTGTTCACCCCGATACCATTCTCAAACTTCACCACAACCAATACTAATCGACCTCAAAATATTAATGGGGCGTTCTTAACACCTAAAAATTTAGTTAAACCAACGACATTATCGGCTACTTTTACGCCCCAAGATGATAATCCTTATTATTTAACATTGGGGGCTAACTTAACACCAGATGTCGTGACAATTACCTTAAACGGCCGTATTTTACACACCAACGATGCTTTTAAAGCACCAATCGTGCTTAATTTAACTAATATGGCCAAAGATCAGCCACAAACATTAGTTTTCACTTTAAAGAAATCAACCTTATGGCTCCAACAAGTTGGCTTGTATGAACTTAATGCGCCATTATTACAAGCACAAACTAAGCAACTTCAAGCACACTCATGGCAAATTAAGCACTTCAGCCAACGGAATATTAGAGGCGACATCACCATTCCAGAAAGCAAGCAATTACTAATGACCACGATTCCACAAGTCCCTGGATGGCACGCCACCGTTGATGGCCAAAGTATTAAAACCAAAACCATCGCAAATATGTTCATCGCCGTTCCCGTGACTAAGGGTCACCATACAGTTACGCTTAAATATACGCCACCATTTCTGCTCCTAGGTAGCCTTATTAGTGGGCTGGCCTTATTAGTTTCGCTGTTTTATATAATGTTCAAACGCTCACAGCAGCTACGTAATTAAAAAGCGCCTGCCATAACTAAGTTGTCGGAGTAATTCATTACCAAAATACATCAAAAGCCTCCTTGAAGAAAAATTCTTCAAGGAGGCTTTTTAGTAGATTGCTTACTATTATTTGATTACCGTCACAGCGGATTTTAATTTAGAAATCAAATAATGATAATTGGTTCTCATCAGGAAGCCCATCTAAAACGTGGTGTGTCGTCATAAACTCAATTAACGTTGATGACACTTTCCCTCGTAATTTTAAGTCTTCTTTTGAAATAAATTCTTGGTCGGCTCGAGCCGCAATAATTTGCTTAGCGACGTTATCACCAAGACCTGGTAAGGCATTGAATGGGGCAATCAAAGTATCCCCATCAATTAACCAATCTAAAGCATCTGATTTCTCTAAATCAACCATCTTAAACTTCAAACCACGTTCAAGAGCTTCATTGGCTAATTCCAATACGGTCAGCGTTTCTTTGTCTTTAGCTGTTACATCGTTACCTAACTTGTAAAGTTCGTTAATAGCCGCTTTAACGCTATCTTTACCATTCGCCATAGCGACAACATCAAAGCTATCCGCTCGAACAGAGAAGTACGCACTATAGTAAAGCGTTGGGAAATAAACTTTAAAGTAAGCTACACGTAACGCCATCAAAACGTATGCCGCTGCGTGGGCCCGTGGGAACATATATTTAATCTTTAAACATGAATCAATATACCATTCTGGCACACCAGCTGCACGCATTTCCGCTTGGTATTCATCACTAATTCCCTTACCCTTACGAACTTTTTCCATAATTTGGAAGGCTGATTCCGATTCCATCCCGTAATTGATTAAATCGGTCATGATCTTATCACGAGTCCCAATAACATTGGCGATCGTTGCCGTCCCGTCTTTAATCAATTCATCAGCATTCCCTAACCACACGTCTGTTCCGTGTGATAATCCTGAGATTTGGAGTAATTCAGAGTAATTTTGGGGATGCGTTTGTTCCAACATCCCCCGGACAAAGCGAGTTCCAAATTCAGGTATTCCAAGGGTTCCAGTTTTCGAATAAATCGCATCGGGAGTCACCCCTAGAGCAGTTGTCCCAGAAAATAAGCTCATCACGCCTGGATCATCCATTGGAATAGTATGCGGATCAATCCCAGACATATCTTGTAACGTCCGAATCATCGTTGGATCATCATGTCCCAAAATATCAATTTTTAAAATATTATCGTGAATTGAGTGGAAATCAAAGTGCGTCGTTTTCCACGTTGCATTAATATCATCGGCTGGAAATTGAATTGGCGTAAAATCATAAATATCCATATAATCGGGCACAACTAGAATTCCGGCGGGGTGTTGGCCGGTTGTTCGCTTAACGCCAGTCGCTCCTTTAGCAAGCCGTTCAACCTCTGCAGAACGTAATTGCGTTTCCGTTTCCCGCTCAAAAGCTTTAACGTATCCAAAGGCGGTTTTATCAGCAATTGTTCCAATTGTTCCCGCTCGGAAAACATTATTCTCACCAAACATAACCTTAGTAAAGTTATGGGCAATTGGTTGGTAATCTCCTGAGAAATTCAAATCAATATCGGGGACCTTATTCCCTTTGAATCCCAAGAACGTTTCAAACGGAATATTTTGACCATCTCCAACCATGCGAATATGACAGTTAGGGCAATCTTTATCTGGTAAATCAAAACCCGATTCATATTCCCCTTTTGTAAAGAATTCACTATATTTACATTCGGTACACCGATAGTGTGGTGGTAATGGATTAACTTCTGTAATCCCAATGAAGGTCGCTACAACTGAAGAGCCAACCGACCCCCGAGAACCGACTAAGTACCCATCTTTATTTGACTTTGCAACTAACCGTTGGGAAATCAAATAAATTACGGAGAATCCATTAGAAATAATTGATTTTAATTCTTTATCAATTTGCTTTTGGACAACATCTGGTAAGGGTTTACCATATAAATCCCAAGCTGTTTCATATGTTCGGCGTTCAATCTCTTCATCCGCTCCCGGCATGTTAGGGGTATAGAGTTGATCTTTTAACGGTTTAATATCCTCAATCATATCAGCTAATGCATTGGGTGCTTCAACGACAATCTCATGGGCAACTTCTGGACCTAAGAAGCTAAATTCAGCTAATAATTCATCCGTCGTTTTAAAGTATAAATCTGGTAAAGTTGTCCGATTAAGCGGATTAGCCCCACCTTGTGATTTAACAATAACATCCCGATACACTCGGTCTTCAGGATTTAAGTAGTGAACATCCCCAGTAGCAACAACTGGAATATTTAGTTCGTGACCAATTTGGACTAAATTAGTCAAGATATCTTCCAGCTTGGCTTCATCGGCAATTAGTTCACTTTCAATTAATGGCGCATACGCTGCCTTAGGTTGCACTTCGATATAATCATAGTACCGCGCTAATTCTTTAGCACGTGGCATCCCTTTTTGCATAATTGCTTCAAAGACTTCACCCGTATTATCACCGGTTCCAATTAGTAACCCTTCACGATATTGATTTAATAGTGAATGTGGAATCCGTGGTACTCGATAAAAATAACTAATATTAGATGTCGAAATCAACTTGAACATATTTTTAAGCCCAGCTTGGGTCTTCGCCAAAATCGAAACATGGTTTGGCCGGGCATGCTTCCAAGAATCATTATCCGTCATATGCTCATTTAATTGATCATGGAACGTAATATCATATTGTTCTTTGGCATCTTTTAAGAAGAGCATATTTAACTTACCGGTTGTTTCCGAGTCAAAAATAGCTCGGTGGTGGTGTTCAAGATTCACACCGAATTTTTTAGCCAAAGTATTCAACCGATAGCTCTTTAAATCTGGATATAAAAACCGGGCTAACGTTAACGTATCAATCACGGGGTTAGTAATAGGTCCCATGCCATGCCGATCATAGCCGGTGTTCATAAAGCCCAAATCAAACGTTACGTTATGACCAACTAAGATGGCATCACCATAAAATTCACGAAACTCACTGAAAACTTGTTCTTCTGATTTCGAACCTTGAACCATCGAGTCGGTAATTGACGTTAAATTAGTTGTCGTTTCGGACAAGTGAAAACCAGGATCAATAAACTCTTCAAACTCCGCAATCACGTTACCTTTAACCATTTTAACAGCTGATAATTCAATTACTTTATCATAAATTGCTGAAAGCCCCGTTGTTTCCACGTCAAAGATTACATATTCAGTATCGGCGGCGTCTAAAGGAACATGTTTTGGATTAATCCCAATTTCAGCCCCGTCACTAACCAAGTTAGCTTCCACCCCGTATAACATTTTGATGTCATTTTTCTTTGCTGCAGCAAACGCATCCGGAAAGGCTTGAACACCAGTTGTATCAGTGACTGCAATTGCCCGGTGGCCCCATTTACTAGCTTGCTTAACTAAATCACCAATATTATTAGTCGCATCCATTGCCGACATGTTTGAATGCACGTGTAATTCAACGCGCTTTTCATCCGCTAGGGCTGTATCTTGCCGATTTTCGTGTTCAACAACTTGAATATCATAAATATTGATTACTAAATCATGTTGATACGTATCTTCTTGAACTGATCCCCGAATACGAACCCACATCCCCGGTTTAATATTCTCAAAGAATTTAGTATCTTCATCGTCGCGCGAGAATTTTTTAGCAATATATGAACTTGAATAGTCTGTTAATTTAAGTGATAGTAATTGACGTTCTGACCGTAAAACACGAACCTCAGAATCAAAAATATAACCTTCGATAACGACTGAACGTTCTTCTTGATTAATATCAATCATGCGAGTAATTTCAGCATCATCAGCAATCCGCCGACCTAAGGATAATTTAACATCCCCATTTTGTCCGGCTGCTTCCATTTTAGCTTGGGCCTGTTGGGTAATTTCACGTTCTTTTTGGATTTGGGCTTCCCGTAATTGTTGAGTTGTTGCTTCATTTAATTCGGCATCAACTAAAACCTCAAAAGCTACACCATTGATACCTAATCGCCGATAAGCATCACTAATAGCGGCAAGGCCAGTTTGGTTAAAGTAACTCGCCGCAATTTGATTTTGAACTTTTAGTTGTAGTTTACGGCCTTGATCAACTACCCCCGCATCAACAATCATCTGTTGCATCCCACCTGATAATTCGGCAAATTGCGCCACAAATGGCCAGTATTCCATGACCACTTCATGGGGCTGTTGATTTGGATTGGCTAAAATAAAATTCCACTTAACTTTAGCAATTTTGTTAAAAGCCGTTTGTAAATTAATGGCAAATTGCGTCAAAACTGGTAATGACCATAGATTTTGTGTTGCAAAATTAAATTCCCATACTTCTGAAATTTCATGCACTACTACACTGTCAATTTGCGCGTCCTGATAAACCGTTTGATCGCTGTTAGCTAAGTTAATTTGTTCTAATAACTTAACAAATAATTCTTGTTTATTTAAACTCACGTCGTAACCCTTTTCTCTAAGTCCTATACCTGGCTAGAAAACAAAAAAGCAGCCCAAGGCCACTTTTTAATTATTTTCCAGATAAAATATCATCAATTATTTTAATTTCGCTATCAGACAATGTCATATTGTCACTAAAACGTACATTATCCAACAAATGATTTACGCTTGATGCACCGATAATCACTGATGGAACTCGTTCATCTTTAAGTAACCATGCTAATGCAAGTTGTGATAACTGTTGGCCACGTTCTTTAGCTAAATTGTTCAACGCATTCAACTTAGCAACGACTTGCTCGGGGCCTTGATCAAGCATTAATTTATTTGACCAGTGTAATGGCATATCTGCAGGAATACCATCCAAGTAGCGATCAGTTAATAGTCCTTCCGCTAATGGACCATAGGCAATTACTCCCGCCCGGTGTTTAGCAGCTGCTTCTAATAAACCATCATCTTCAATTTCACGATTTAACATGTTATAAGATACTTGATTCCCAACAAATGGTGTACCAAGTTCTTCAAAAATTTCAGCAATTGCGTTAAATTGAGCCGTTGTGTAGTTTGATACCCCAACATACAAGGCCTTACCTTGTCGAACTAATAAGTCCATGCTTTCAGCAACTTCACGCACGTTAGTTTCTGGATCAAAACGGTGAGCATAAAAAATATCAACATAATCAAGGTGCATCCGTTGCAATGATAAGTCTAATGCTTGAACCATCGTCTTTTTTGAAGTAAATTCACCAAACGGACCAGGCCACATATGAAAACCTGCTTTGGTTGTAATTACCAATTCATTTCGGTATGGTTTAAGGTCTTTTTCAAAAACGGCCCCAAATGTCTCTTCCGCACTACCAGCAGATGGGCCGTAGTTTGATGCATTATCAAATGAAAAAATTCCATTATCAAAAGCTTTTAAAATCACTTCACGTGAATTACTTAAAGGTTTTTCATCCCCTAAGTTACGCCATAATCCAAAAGATAATGTTGGTAAAATCATTCCTGTATCTGCCACACGACGGTATGGGAGTTTTTCGTATCGATCATCAGCTGCTGCAAAAACCATTAAATTCCTCCATTTATGCACAATCAAACGTGCTCAGTTTATTTTTTACTTTCTCGAACAATTTCCGCATCCAAAAGCTTAATTAATAAACGCTTCCGGGCCCGTGGCCGCTTAGTTGCTTCTGTATAAATTGCATGTTTTTCTTGGACCAATTTGAGTTCAGCTTCGTAATTGGGATTCATTTCCGCTTGCATTGCTAAATATTCATCTAAATTCATCTAGTTCTCCTCATTGATTCAACATTTTTGTTGTGATTACATCGATAATTAACTAAAGTTATACTCCGGGCCAACTTCATCATCATTAACGTTTACAGTTAAATGATAGTCGCTAAACAGCCACTCATCACGTTCATTAACATAATAGTTAACACCATCTTTTTCAATCAAAATAACGGGATTATTAGGCGTATCATCGCGAGCCATTGCTACTGAAAAACCTTTATGAACATTAGTTGCCCCATAGGTCTTCCCGTAGAAACGCACCCCATTACCTGGGACTAATCCCATTTCACTTTGGAACCATTTACTTGCTTGATCTGTAATCGTTAATTGCATTTATCCGGCCTGCTTTCGTTAACATATCCTGCAATCTCTCTGATGTCAGTATAGCACATTCTCATTTTTAGAAAAATAGTTAATCTAGCTCATTAGCTTAACCTTCTCAATATATTTAATTATTACTTTAATTAGCCCAAAACAAGAAAAGGTACTTGTCACAATGCCGTTTGCGTGCTACATTAATCTTGCTATATTTATAAAAAGGACGTGAACTCATGGCTGAAGACAAACAATTTCCAATGACCCTTGATGGTAAGGAAAAGCTTGAAGCAGAATTAAATGATATGATCACCAACAAGCGTGGTGAAATTACAAAACGGATTCAAATTGCTCGTTCATTCGGGGATTTATCTGAAAACTCAGAATACCAATCAGCAAAGGATGAACAAGCCTTTGTTGAAGGTCGCATTAAGACCTTACAAAACATGTTGCAATACTCTGTTATTATTGACAGTGATGCCATTGCATCTGATGAAGTTTCAATTGGTAAAAACGTAACTTTCAAGGAACTTCCAGATGAAGAACCTGAAACTTACTCAATCGTTGGTGCCGTTGAAGCCGATCCTTTGAGTGGTAAGATCTCTAACGAATCACCAATCGCCAAGGCCCTTGATGGTCACAAAATTGGTGACAAAGTTAGCGTACCACTTCCAAATGGTGCTAGCATGGATGTTGAAATCCTTAACGTTAGCGTTAACTAACTTAAATATCAGTTATGCTACACAAAAAAGCCCTAGATTGCTCAAGTCTAGGGCTTTTTGATTGTGTAAATAATCCGAAGAAGCCTACAACGTACGCTTTGCAATAGAATTCTTTTGGATAAGCTTATTCTAACTCATTAATTCATATAATTGAATTTATTTTAGTACATTAAGCTGTAAATTTTTTGATAATAAGTTACAACTTCGCAAACGCATCGTTGGTAATCTCTTTTAATGTTTTGGCAGACGCTTGCATGCGTTCATTTTCGGTGGGTGATAATGGTATTTCAATTACCTTTGCAACTCCTTGCGCATCAATCACGGCTGGCGTTCCAATATAAATATCATCTAATCCATAGGCCCCATCTAGATAAGCACCAACTGGCAACACCGCATGTTCATCCCGTAAAATAGCTCGACTAATCCGCACTAGCGAAGTCGCAATTCCATAATAAGTTGCGCCCTTCCGGTTAATAATTTCATACGCCTTGTGCGCCGTTTGATACAAGATTTTTTCAAGATCTGCATCCGTTAGCTTGGCATCACTAGCAAAGGCTTTCAATGGCCGTCCGCCAATGACCGCTTCATCATAGTTTGCAAATTCTGAATCACCATGTTCCCCTAGAATATACGCATCAACTGAACGGGGATCAACCTTAAATTGTTTCCCTAAGGCGACACGTAACCGAGATGTATCTAATGACGTCCCCGATCCAAACACTCGCGTTTTAGGTAATCCTGAGAATTTTTGAGCTGCATACGTCATTATATCAACCGGATTGGCCGCCACAACAATAATCCCATTAAACCCTGATGCCATCAGTGGTTCAATAATTGATTTCATAATTTTGAGATTTTTATCGACTAGTTGTAACCGTGTTTCACCCGGCTTTTGGGGCGCACCTGCTGTTATAACGACTAATTCAGCATCGTGAGCATCGGCATAATCACCACTGTAAATCTTTTTGGGTGCTGTAAATGCAGTTGCATCTTCCAAGTCCAAAGCATCCCCTTCAGTCTTATCTTTGAAAACATCAATAATAACTAATTCTTCGGCTAATTCTTGTTGGACCATCGCAAATGCGTAGGCTGACCCCACGGCACCATCACCAACAACTACAACTTTATGTCCTTTTAAAGCCATCTTTAAATCCTCCAATTCAAGTTAATAATTTGTGTTTATCGCCGCTTTTTCCCTCTTAATGTAAAAAACATAGCCTGACACATATTGGTAACTTTTAAATCACAGATTTAAACTACCCATCCTTATTAAACCTCAATTGCTTGCCCAAGCGCTAATGAAATGATGTATTTTTTATCAACTGGTCGTTTCATAATTTTTTCCAAAGCAACTGCATACAAGTTAAGTTGCCCTTGATAGCGTTCAACCAAAACATCAGCTTGATTGGCTGCTACAAAATCGGTCTTATAATCAAACAGTATTAATTGGTTATCATTTGTGACAAGATAACCATCCATAATACCGTGAATCAATACCCGTTCGTCACCTCCCGTATAACCATGATAAAGATCGCGCGCATGCATCAACATACTAAATGGTTGTTCACGTTTAACTACATCAGCTGATTGTACTAGTATTTTACCAAACGGGGTGTTAAATAATTGACTGAGCGCATTAACATTAATTTGTGCCGCCACATCTTCAGTCAACGCCCCTTGCAATACTAATGTATTGATACAATTTAAAATTGTGTCATGATTAAGTGGCTCTTGTAACGCTAGTGTTTGTAAAACTAAGTGCGTTGCCGAACCAATTGCCATACTAGCCGGCTTAGTACCACCATCGAGAAATTTAGGTGTAGCAAAATTTTCATCAACCAATCGATTGGCTTGCGCAAGTCCATTAGTTGTTAACTTAATTTGGACACCTGCTGAATTATCGGGATCCTCAAAAACGCGTTTAACTTCGCTAACACTTTGATATGCGGTTGTTTGTGTCGCAACTTGATGTGGATATTTATAGGCCATAATCGCTTGGGCCTTGGCCACCGCATTCACATCATCAATATCTATTTCTGCCAGGTGAGTTGACGTACTTTCAGAACTTGGTGCTGCCATTTGCGTAGTATCAAGTGCTAATACTTGTGCGCGATCATATGTGTGAACTATGAATTGACTGGGATCATCTTGAAGTGCCCGTAATGGCTGTATTTCTATGTCGGTAAATAATTCCGTTGGAAAACCAGGATGCCGTAAAATAGCTAACCCGATTAAATCCATAAAATTATTTACACCTAAACGTGTTAAATCATCAATAAATAACGTCTTTTGCTGGCTGCTAGCCGCCCAACGACTTTGTAATTGTTTACTACTATTATAGGCACCTACTAAATATAGCTGTTGTTCTGCTCGGGTAAGCGCGACGTAGAGGACCCGTAATTCTTCAGCCCATAAACGTCTTTTAGCTAAATCTTTAATATATGCTTGTTGTGGTAAATCAATTTGCAAGCGTTGCGTTGGTTCTAAATACGGCATTGCAATCCCTGCTTGGTCATCAATTAATAGTCCTTTATTTAAGTCTAACACATTAAACTGATGGGTAGCGTCTAGCAGAAATACAATCGGGAATTCGCGCCCTTTTGAGGCATGAATTGTCATTACTTGAACTGCATTTTCACTTGTATCCACAGCAGCAGATGCTAAGTCTTTTTCATTTTTACGGAGCTGCTCAATATATTGAATAAAGCTAAATAAGCCAATATAACTACTAGATTCAAATGTCTTAGCCCGTTCGTATAACGCATGTAGATTAGCTTGCCGTTGTAATCCAGCTGGCATCCCCCCAACGTATTCAAAATAACCCGTTTCTTCATAGATACGCCATATTAAGTCAACTAGTTGATTTTGAGTTGCTAACTGGCGCCAAATTTTGAACTGGGCAAAAAAAGCTGCCAACTTCTCATAAACCGTAACCATTGCGGTATCCGTAATAATTAAGGTTCCATCAGCATAACCTTGCATAAACTTAGATACAGCAACATAGAAGTTTCCTTGCATATCTTGCATTCTAATTCGTGCTAAGTCATTTTCACCTAACCCAACAATTGGCGAGCGTAAAACGGCCGCTAAGGGGATGTCTTGATTCGGATTATCAATAATCTGAAGTAAACTCAACATGATATTAATTTCAACCGTTTGAAAATAATTATCCGCATCATTGACAACTACCGGAATGCCGGCAGCTTTAAAAATTTCAACTAATTTTAAATTCAACTTCCGGGTTGGTTCTAAAATCGCAATATCACCCCAATTAATATTGACCATTTGTTGAGTTTCTTTATCAAATCGTTGGCCACCATTTAAGACCAAGTTTTTGATTTTATCAGCCATAATCATTAATTGGGCACTAGCTTTATCATTATTTAATTCTTCATCGTCATCTGAAGTTGCAATTTCACTATTAGGCGTATCGGGGGCCCCATAGCCAGCCTCATCTTGATCTAAATAGATCAGTAATTCAGCAACTGGTGGAACTTCTTCATATACTTTCGCTTGATAAACTAATTTCGCACTACCATCATAATCTAAATCACCTAGCGTTTGATTCATGATTTGTGTAAAAATCATATTCGTAAAACTGGTCACATTTTTATGTGAGCGGAAATTTTCTGGCAAAATAATCCGTTCATTAGCCGGCGGAGCTTGGTTAACATCTTGCCAACTGGTATAAGCTTGATATTTAGCCATAAATAAACTCGGGTCAGCTAATCGGAACCCATAGATTGATTGTTTAACATCCCCAACCATGAACATATTATGCCCATTACTCAAGCTCGTTAATAACGTTTCTTGTAACGGATTAATATCTTGATATTCATCAACCATGATTTCCCGATACCGTGCTTGTAACGTTTTCGCAGTTGCGGGGTCTTGTAATATTTGTAAGGCAAAGTGCTCAAGATCACTAAAATCAAGTACTTGTTTTTGACGCTTAAAATTACTAAATTGCGTATTGAACTCTTTAACAATCGTAACTAATTGTTGGGTAGCTTGGGCAACCTTAGCCGTTACTGCTAGTAAGCTTTTTTCATCTAATAAGAAATAATTTGCCGCAATTGTTTGGAGTTGTTCTTTAGCTTGCTCACGATAGCCTTTAGCGGTTTCCATCGCTGCTTTAACAAGTTCATCAGTATCTTTATTAGCCCGCCCAGCAATTGAACGCCATTCAAGGGCTTGGATACCTTGACGTAACTCATCCCATGTACTAGTACTATCGTTAAATTTAGCTTGTAAATTAATCAACTGTGCTAATTCATCAGCAATAAAATCGGCTCGTTTTTTGGCATTTTTATCATCTGTATACGGTTCAATTTCAGCTACCGCATCTTGTAAACTACCTTTTGCTTGTTCTAAACGAGGTAAGATCAACGGCCGTAAATCAGCTTGATAAAATGCGGATTGTGTATAATTATCGTCAATTAGGTACCGCTGAACTAAGCCATCTAACCAGGTATCCATATCGGCCCGGGCATTGGCAAAATTATATAATCGTAAAACGGTTTCAACCATACCATCATCCCCTTTTTTACCAAAAAGTTGGACTAAAGTTGGGAACTCTTCATCAGTTGCATATAAATTTTCAAATAACGCTGCCAAAACTTCATTTTGCATCATTTCAGCTTCAGCAGTATCAGCTAATAGCCGAAATTGTGGATCAAGATCAATAACGTGATAATAGTTTTCAATCAACCGTAAGGCAAATGCATGGAGGGTTGAAATATTAGCAGTCGGTAATATTAAAAGTTGCTCTTGCAGGGCTTGTAACCGCTCGTTATCGACTGGTTCTTGACTCGCTATATCAATCCCTTTTTTCAAAGCAACTTCAATGCGGTCTCGCATTTCTTTTGCAGCCGCATCGGTAAACGTTACGATTAACATTTGGTCTAAACTCACGGGATTTTCCGCTGCCAATAATTTTTGAATCACCCGCTCAACCAAAACTGTCGTTTTACCCGAACCAGCTGAGGCTGAAACTAAAATATTGTGATTAGCATGCGTAATGGCTGCTTTTTGATTAGCTGTAAATTCAGGCATCTCCACGCTCCTCTTGTTCTTTGGCTAAAAGCGCTAATACATCACTCGCTTTTAAACTATTTAATTGCTTATATTTATTGTCAATTAGCGCATCAAAACTCATCACCGCCTTATAGGGTGAATATTGTAAGGCGGTTTGTTGATTACTCCAACGAACTGGTTCGATTGGGAATTTCCCCGCTAAGATGGCTTCACCAGCAGTTTTTAAGTTAGTAATATTGTGCGCCAACAGTAACTCTAAATCTTCAGGTAAGATTAAATCCCCTGTTTTATTCAATTGCTTTTTCGGACTAAAACTAAAATTATAATGTTTGGCTTTTCGGTCATCTTCAATTTCGTCATCAAGTGAACGTAAAAATTCTTCATCTTTAACTAGCAACCCATTATATTTGAAACTTAACGTCCGCTTAGCCTGTACTAAATCGAGACTAGCTGCAGATAACACATCATCAACTTGACCACCAAAATCGCTCAATTTAAGTTTAGGATCATCAATATGGGCAAATAAGGCCCCCCCTAAATTAATTGCTTGGTTAAATTTATCCGCATTAATTTTTACCACATTTAGATATGTTAACAATTGTAATGCTAAGCCATAGTACGCATCGCGATAATTAAATTTCTTATCACCAGACTTATAATCAATCACATTGACAAATAAATCTTGTTGCACCATATCGGTATCAACCCGGTCAATCTTCCCTCGTACGCGCATTTTATGTTCATTACTCAACATAAATTCAAGTGGGACCCAATCATTTTGACCCCGGCGTAATCCAAACGGTACTTCCGTTGCAAATGGTCGACTATTGTCCAAATTACTAGCATGCGCTAAATTACCAAAAACTTGTACTAAGGTACTGACCAGTTGCTTTTGAATAAACTGTAAGCGCGCCGAACTTTTTAAAATTTTAAACGTTGGGTCAGCTAAAATTTGACTCGATTCTTGATAGACTAATGCTTGTAATTCAGCGACTGGCACTTGACCAGGCTTGCGATTTTGCTTAATCAAAAGCTTCATCACTTGATCTAACACAGCATGATAAAATTGCCCGGTATCAGCAGCACTTAATTCAAAAATTGGCCGTTCCCGTAATCTCAAACCATACTCTAAAAAGTACGCAAATGGATTTTGGTAGTATTTTTCTAATTGTGAAATCGAGACATTTAAAGTGTCACCAAAAATATGTTGGCCAATCTCTGGTAATAATTGTTCACTTTGGTTCGTGTAGTTAAGAGCTGCTAAGACTTTATCCGCAAGTGGTTCTGCCTGACGAATATAACGCTCAAGCACTTGCCAAACATGCGGGATTGGTTGTTGTTCATTATGGGCTTGCCGTTTAATATTACCAATGTGGTTTAATGTTGAGCGGGTTGTCCCGACAAATTGACGTAAATCATGCCCTGCGGCAGCTAACTTAGGTTGACTACTTAAAGCTTGTACCGGTAAATCAAAGGCTTTTACCAACCGGGCCACATATGGCGAAATTTTTTGAAGCTGACCATCCATATTGCGAACTGGATAACTCAAAATCAAACTATCTTTAGCACGCGTCCAACTTAAATAAGCTAATAGTGGTTCAGCAGCCATTTGTTCTCGACTAGTATCACGCAAGTATATGTCTTTATCTAAGGTCTCACGATATTTTTCAAAATCGATGCGATCTTGATCATTTAACAAGCTATGATTTTGTAACTGGGCTGGTAAATTAAGGCGGGTTGCCCCTAACACCATAACAACGCGATAACTATCGTTTTGTGTAATTCCCATTTCAGATATTTGAACTTTATCAATTGCAGCTGGAATACCCGCAAATTTAGCCCCACTAAAGCCCGCACTTAAAATATCGGTAAATACTTTGATATCAAACGGCTGATTACCCATTAAATCGACAATTTCATCAAAGGTCTGGATTAACATCTGCCAAACTTCTTCTGGCTGCTTTGCTTGAACTAAATCTTGTTGGCCCAATGCATTTTGGCGCCATTCTTTTAAAACATTTACAACACCGTATTGCTCTAACCATCGATAGATTGCCATCACCGCATCTTGATTAGTTTGGGCCTTTTGGACTACTTGGCGAATATCAGTCAGTGCTTGGGCTACAAACTGCCGAATGACATTAATTTTAGTGTTGATTTCAGCATCTGGTGAGACTAATTGCCAATCGTCTTCACTACCATTGGAACGAGTGAATGTCCAATCTTCATCCCCGACCCATTCTGATCTTCGTGGATTAAAGGCCAAGATGTAATTTTCGGTTACATCCAAGGCTTGCCGAAATTGCGTTTCATCCATCGATGCAGGACGTAATAGTTGTGTCTTTAATAAACGCATTAAAAGATAATATTGAAAATTATCAGTGCTCGCAAGTGCTAATAGCGACCGCATAAATTCGACTAGTGGATGATTGGTCATGGCAAAATCCAAATCCGTAAAAATCGGAATTTGATAGCGTGCAAAAATTGGGGCCACCATTGTTTCATATTGATTTAAATCACGAGCCACAATTAAAAAATCACGATACCGATAACTTGGATCTGCCTGGACCTTTTGGCGAATTAAGCGCGCAAATTGCTCAACTTCGGTTTGTAATGATTCAGCAGCAAACACTTTGATTGCTTGCTGGGCAGCTTGTTTTTCGCCCTGATTACCAATAACTAATTGGCCCGTTTTATGACTATCAATCCAGATACGTTCGTAAGCTTTGATTCCAGCACTTACATTACGTGCTTGCGTCACTAACTGTTTTTGGACATCAATCCCATGTAGTTTAGCAAAATTAGTTAATTCTTGAATCAACACCTTAGTTCGTTTGAATAAATCGCCGCGCTGATTAATTTTTAAATTATCCGTAACCATTGCGATGGTTACATCGGCTTTTAAAATTAACATTTCTAAAACACGACGTTCAGGAATCGTAAATGATGAAAAACCTTCAAAATAAAAATGCATGCCCGTTAACTCATTGGCAGCTAACCAATCTGCAAACACATTTAACAAATCGGTATTAGTAATGAGTTTATTAATAACCTGCGTTTCCACTGCTTGCATAATAATTGTTAAGTCATGCATTTTAGCATTCAACTCATAATCCGCACTCGTTGCTGGTAACAGTGTGGCCAAATCTTGAGCGGTAATTTTAGATAGGCGTAGTTCACTAATTTGATTAGCGAGTTGATCAATGAAGCCCGGTTTTTGACCTAAGCGCTGAAATAAAATCAATTCATCAGCCGCCTGCGTTAACGCTTGGCGAACAAGCATTAACAAACCCGGATTACTAATACGATCCCGTTGATAGACGGCCGTATTAGCCATAAAATACCAGACTAGTCGCGAAATTGAGAAAACTTGTAGTCGACTTTCAGCAATCACTTGCGTATTATCGCTCGTTAATGCACCATAGCGGGTTAAGACATCAACTTCCGCATCAAATTTAATGTGGTTTGGCACTAAATAAAAAGTCTGCATGTCAACGTCGGTATCTGACTGTTGCTGAATCATTTCTAAAAGGGCTTGGCGATGATCATATTGTGCTTCTCCGTACAGGATTTCTAAGGCCATATTTTCCTCCATATCTTTTTTGATAGTTATTTGCGTTAATTAATTAAAAAACGATCCAATTCTTTGATTAGATCGTTTTTAACTGACGCTTTATTCTGAAAGGTTAAAAATAAAATGTAAATCTGGGATAGCCACCATTGCACGATTATAGTATTGAACATCATAGGTACTTGCATCAACGGTAACAATTGCATACGTGCCACCTAAATGTGCATATTTCCCTCGTGGTTGACTGATTGATCCTGGATTAATAATTAACATATTATCTGCAACTTCAACCCCTAACTGGTGGGTATGTCCAAATGTTACGATTTGGGCATTTACTGCTTTTGCCGCTAAAATTAACTTTGTTAATGAGTAGTTAACACCTAATAAATGACCATGCGTTTGAAAAATACTTTGTTCTTTAGTTTGATAATGATTAGTCAATTCATACTTACGATCAAAATCCATATTCCCTGCAACCGTAATAACATCATCAAAGACCTCATCATTAGCTGGAAGTTCGGAATCACCATTGTAAAATATTTGTGTAACTTGGTCTTTATTAGCCGTAAAAATTTGCGTTAAAATATCACGATCACCGTGGGCATCACTAATAAATAAGTATTTTGCCATTAAGCTACCCACCATGCGTCAAATTGAGCTAAGAAAGCATCAATGGTTCGACGACGATGACTAATCAGATTCTTTTCTTCCGCACTAGCCTCTCCAAAAGTTTTCCCTAATTCAGGAGAAAAGAAAATTGGATCATAGCCAAATCCGCCGATCCCACGTACTTCAAAAGTGATATAACCATCAACTTCACCACTAACAACTAATTGTTGCCCATTTGGTTTTACGGCTGCAATAGTTGCATGAAAACGCGCCTTACGTTCTTCAAACGGTAACGCACCTAATTTACCGAGTAATTTTTCAATATTAGCCGCATCATCATGATCACCAGCATAGCGGGCTGAATAGATTCCTGGTTCATCATTTAATGCGCTAACCATTAAACCTGAATCGTCGGCAATAACTGGATATGTTTGCATTAAATCAGCAATTGTTTGGGCTTTAATAAGCGCATTCTCTGCAAAAGTTGTCCCTGTTTCAGCAATGTCAATATGCTTATCAAGATCACTTAAACCTAACACTTCAATCCCTTTAGGTGCCAATAGTGCCTTAAATTCAGTTAATTTACCCGCATTATTTGTAGCTAGAATAATTTTTTTATCTGTCATGTGTTAATTCTCCAATTTAAGTCCAGTAGTTGTCATTGCTAAGTGTTGTACATTTAAGTTATCATCGTTTAACCAACGACTAGCTAGCGTATGAAAGGCCGCTGCATCACCTGTTGTATAGTATTCATCCTTACTACGATCAATTGATGCTGGATTACTAATATTTAATTCATCAAGCATCGCTGAAACATTCTCAATTGCCACCGCACCTGAATTTACTAACGCTACATTTTCACCCATTACCTTAGCAATCGTTTGATCTAGTAATGGAAAATGGGTACATCCCAAAACTAAGGTATCAATATCTTTATCTGCAAAGTACGCCAATTTATCAGAAATCACGGCCGTTGCTGCTGCTGAATCTGATTGATTATTTTCTACAATTTGAACAAATTCTGGGCAGGCAAGTTGTGATACCACAACGGCACCATCCTTGTGTTCAAGTGCTTTAGCATATGCTTGTGATTTTACCGTTCCAGCGGTCGCAATAACCCCAATACGTTTATTCTTTGTCGCTCGTAAAGCCCCACGCACGCCCGGCGCAATTACTCCAATCACAGGAATATCTAATTTAGCCCGTAAATCTGGTAATGCAGCTGCTGTTGCCGTATTACAAGCAATTACCAGCATTTTGATATCTTTTTTTACCAGAAAATCAACCATTTCCCATGTATAAGCAAGAACTTCTTCAGTTGGCCGCGGACCATAGGGCATCCGAGCAGTATCACCAACGTAATATACAACCTCATGCGGTAATTGACGAAGTGCTTCACGGGCGACTGTAATGCCCCCAATTCCTGAATCAATATAACCTATTGCTTGTGTTGTCATTTTTTTACCTCTAATCATGATGTTATTAATTATATTATACTTTAATCAACTGAAATTTCAGTGCTTTTTTAGCTTAGTTTCTTAAAGCTTGATAATAAGCATTTCTTAATTATTTTTGCTAACATTATGCGCTCGTTTTTGCTAAAATTATAGTAACTAATTATTGGGAGAATTCGATGGACGCGCATACATATGATCTTTTAGTTGCAGCAAATGGCGCTCCTTCACCATTTGCAATCAACCTATTACGAGATATTCTAATTCCAGATGTTTTACAAGAAGATACGTCTAGTATTTCATACTGGGCCGGGAAAAATTTAGCTCGGACTTATCAAGTATCCCTTGATGAAGAAATAGCAATTTTTTTCTTAAATGCTGGTTTTGGTGAATTAACTAAACTTTCCCAACAGGGAAATCAACAAACTTGGCAGTTAGCCGGTGATTTCGTTAAAAATCGCTTCCTTGTCAATTCAGCACACCCCGATTTTAATCTAGAAGCTGGCTTTTTATCACAACAAGTTGAGCAGGCCACCCATCTTAATGCAGAAGCCAATTTTGAAATCAATTCAGAAACGCAAATTGTGTTAATTAACGTACATGTCGAAGATATACCGGCAAATCTGCCTTAATAGTGTCCATGTTAGCCTTTTAAATTAAAGGTATATCCCATCTAAAAGTGCTTTCAATAAAGTAAGGCACCCAAAAACACCCCGGAAATTAATTTCCAGGGTGTTTTATTTTAAGTTAATGGTATTTAATAAACCGCTTAAAATTAAATTACTTTACGTTCATAAGGATCTGTTGAAATTCCACGTGATAAAATCAATTTAGCCCATTCTTTAGCACTAAATAAACTGTGATTTTTGTAATTCCCGCAACTTTCAATGGCTGTCCCCGGTACATCATCCCATGTAACCACATTCGCAATCTCTTCTAAAGCTGATTTTAAAGCCTTAGCAACTGCTTCGTTATCTTGTTCACCCCACATAATCAAGTGAAAACCAGTTTGACAGCCAAATGGTGAACAATCAATTACACCATCTAAGCGGGTCCGTAAAAGGCCTGCGAGTAAGTGTTCGATAGTGTGTAGTCCCGCCATTCCAATTGCTTCTTCATTCGGTTGTACTAGGCGTAAATCAAAATTAGTAATTTTATCACCGACTGGTCCATTTTCAACAATAATTTTGCGTACATATGGCGCTTTGACAGCTGTGTGATCTAGTTCAAAACTTTCAACTTTTGCTTGTGGCATATAACTACCCTCCAAATTATTCACATTGATTTTTAATCTACATGTATCATACTACAAATTACCAACAACACAAGCCCTTCTACTAATTAATAAGCTTTCTGTTTTAGGAACATGTTATCATTTACTAAAATTATAATAGATACTTATCAAAAAGCCTTTTAAGACACCAATTTAAGCGTTTTAGTTAAAGCGTATCTCTTCCTTGCTAACTAACAAAAAACGACATACACAAGCATGTACGTCGTTTTTATTGCTATACAGATGTTTAGAATTTACTAAAACGATCCATCCGATGTGCAACAAGTGCTTCACCATCTAAATCTTGATACTTAGCAATAGTATTAATTAATTCTGTCCGTAACGTTGCGGTTAAACGTTCTACCCGCTTTTGGTCAGGAATAACCTTTTCAATCACACCGTTATTTAATAAATCTTTTGGTGTCAAGCCAAGTAACTCAGCTGCTTCATCACTCCGACTAGCATCTTTCCATAAGATAGCTGCAAAACCTTCTGGTGATAGCACCGAATATGTTGCATGCTCAAACATCCAAACTTCATTAGCAGTTGCTAATGCCAAGGCACCACCTGAACCACCTTCACCGTATACAATTGCAATTACCGGTACGGTTAATTGCATACTTTGCAAGATGCTTTCAGCAATAGCTTGTCCTTGCCCCATCTCTTCAGCTTCTTTACCTGGATAAGCACCTGGTGTATTAATTAATGTAATGATTGGTCGGTTGAATTTAGCCGCTTGAGCCATTAACCGTTGAGCTTTACGGTATCCACTAGGGAGCGGTGAACCATTGTGCTTTTGCACTTTTTCAGCAAATTCAATTCCTTTATCAATTGCAATAATTGTAACCGGTGTTGTCCCCAAGAAACCAAGACCACCAATGATTGATGAATCATCATAACTTTGACGATCACCGTGTAATTCAAAGAAATCAGTTACAATCCCGTCAATCAATTGGCGGGCAGTATACCGATCTTCTCGGGCAAGTTTAACTGTCTGTGCTGCGGTTATTTCACGTTTAAAAATATTCATTAAGCTTGACCTCCATGTTGCTTGACAAGCATATTAATGACGCTTGGAAGCTCTTGACGAGTCACAATGGCATCGAGGAAGCCACACGTTTGTAACATTTCAGCACGTTGAAAATCAGCTGGTAATTTTTCATGCAGTGTTTGTTCAATAACTCGTCGACCAGCAAATCCAATTAAGGCATGTGGTTCAGCAATGATTACATCTGCTTGCATCGCAAAACTAGCCATCACCCCACCTGTCGTTGGATCAGTTAAGACGGTCATATAGAATAACCCAGCTTGTGCATGCTTAGCTACAGCTGCCGAAACTTTAGCCATTTGCATTAATGACATAATCCCTTCTTGCATTCGAGCCCCACCAGATGCCGTAAATAAAATTACGGGCAATTTTTCTTTTAAGGCAACTTCAAACAAGCGGACGATTTTTTCACCAGTCACTGAACCCAATGAACCCATAATAAAGCTTGAATCCATCACTCCTAAGGCAACTTTAGCATCCTTAATTGTGGCAATTCCTGTTAAAACAGATTCATTTAAGTTTGTGAGAGCTTTGGCTTTTTCAAGTTTTTGCGCATAACCAGGAAAAGTAGCTTCTGGCAACGCTAAATCATGATCAATTTCAGAGAATGAAGATGTTAATAATTTAACACGTTCATACGCCTTTAACCGAAAACCATAGTTACATTCTGGACATACTTTTAAAGTAGTTAATGCACTCCGGTAGATGGCTTTATGACAAATTGGACACTCAATCCATAGTCCATCCGGAATTTTATCATTGATTGTTTTACTATCAACTTGAGGAATCGCATGTTCTTTATTAAACAGTTTCATGAGCACTTACCTCAGCTAACCAAGTTGGTAAAAATTCATTCTCTAGGTACTTAGTATTAAAGTCCCCTGTTTTAACATGCGCATCTTGAACTAAGGCCTTTTGGAAATTAATATTCGTTTTAATCCCACCAAGCACAATTTCATCTAATAACCGGTGTAAACGAGTTAAGGCCGCTTCACGATCTTCACCACTCGCAATTAACTTACCAATCATTGAGTCATAAAATGGTTGTACTACGGCACCAGTAAATAAATCAGTATCAATACGAACACCATTACCACCATTCGGTACGTATAAGTAATCAATTGGACCAGCACTTGGTGCAAAGTTCAATTCTGGTTGTTCGGCATTCAAACGAACTTCAATGGCATGACCTTTAATTTGAATATCATCTTGCGTTAACGTTAATTTTTGGTTAGCAGCAATTTCAACTTGTAGCTTCAACAAGTCCAAACCAGTAACCATTTCCGTAACCGGGTGTTCAACTTGAATCCGTGTGTTCATTTCCATAAAGTAGAAATTACCATCACTATCACGTAAAAATTCAAGGGTTCCTGTACCACGGTAATCAAGGGCATTAGCCGCTTTAACTGCCAATTCACCTAAGTAGGCCCGCTTTTCAGGAGAAACCCCGACTGAAGGACTTTCTTCTAGAACCTTTTGGTTATTACGTTGTAACGAGCAATTTCGTTCAGGCAAGTACACCGCATTACCAAAATTGTCACGTAAAATTTGCACTTCAATGTGTGAGACATCCGTCAAAACTTTTTCCAGATACATCGCCCCATCACCAAAGGCTTTTTTAGCTTCATTTTGTGCTTCTAAAAACTTAGGTGCTAATTCACTAGCTTCAGTAATGAACCGCATCCCTTTACCACCACCACCAGCAACAGCTTTTAATAACACTGGATAGCCAACTTCATCAGCGACTTTTTTAGCTTCATCCGCATCGTGGATAAAACCTTTTGAACCAGGGGTTACTGGAATACCAGCTTCACGCATGTACTCACGGGCATTCGCTTTGTTACCCATCAAATCAATTGTCTCTGGCTTTGGACCGATAAATGTGAGATTTAAATCCGCTACCATTTGCGCAAACATTGAATTTTCTGATAAGAAACCGTATCCTGGGTAAATCGCTTCTGAACCAGTAATCACTGCCGCACTAAGGATGTTCTTCATATTTAAGTATGAATCTGTTGGCTTAGGGCCCCCAACACAAATTGCTTCATCCGCTAACTGTACATGTAAACTATCAGCATCAGCCGTTGAATATATTGCAACGGACGCAATGTTCATTTCTCGCAATACGCGTACCATCCGCGTGGCAATGTCACCACGGTTGGCAATCAATACTTTTTTAAACATTAAATTCTACCTTCCAAATTATCCAATCACAAAGGTCAATTCTGCATCAACAGCCTTTTTAGTGCCGATGTAGGCAATTCCTTTTCCTTGTCCAATATTACCACGGATTTTATCTAAAGTGACCTCAAGTCGTAATTGTGTACCTGGTTTTGTCATCTTACGGAACTTAGCCGTCTTAATACCACCAAAGTACGCCGTTTTACCTTCAAATTCAGGCATTGAGAGTAAAGCAACTGCACCAGTTTGAGCCAAAGCTTCAATCACGAAAGCCCCTGGTAAGACAGGATCACCTGGGAAATGGCCAACAAAAATTTCTTCATTTACTGATACATTTTTAATAGCAGTACATGAAACACCTGGTTCAAGACCAATGACTTGATCAATCATCAACATCGGATAACGGTGTGGGAGAATCTTTTGAATTGCAACTGTATCTAAAATAACTTCTTCTGACATATTTATTTCCTCTTTTTTAAAAAAAATGGGCTGATCGTCACCGAGCAACCCATTATATTTTAATCGCGAACGACTTTGAACAATGGTTTGTCAAATTCAACGATTTCTTCATTTTTAACTAACACATCGGTAATTTTACCGCTAAATGGTGCTTTTATTTCCGTCATCATTTTCATTGCTTCAATGATTGCAACCGTTTGACCTTTTTCAACTTGTGAACCAATTTCAACAAATGATGCCACACCTTCACTTGGTTGTAAGTAAACACTACCCACAAGTGGTGCTTTAATAAACTCGGCGTTTTCAGCAACTTCTGGTTGTGGTGCAACAGCAACCGGGGCACTAGTAATAGGAGCTGGAGCAGCCATAGTTGTTGGTGCTACACTAGCCGTTGATGTTACAAGCGTTGCATTTTCATTTTTACTCAATGCCAAATGAAAAGCACCATCTTCAATATTTAATTCACGAATTGAGCCAGCTTCAAAATCGGCAATTAATGTTTTAATATCTGCTAATTCCATTAATCATCCCACCGTTTCATTGCAATAACTGCATTGTGACCACCAAATCCAAATGAATTTGAAATCGCAATTTTAGCAGCTGTGTGCTTATTAGAATCGTCAACAAGTGGAATATTAACCACTGGATCTTTTTCTTTCAAGCCGACGTTAACTGGTAATTGGCCTTTAATCAAAGTCATCGCAGTAATTACGGCTTCAATCCCACCAGCCGCACCAAGCAAGTGACCAGTCATTGACTTGGTTGATGATGTCAAAACACCACTTTCCAAGCCAAATACGTTTTCAATTGCTTGTGCTTCAGAGCTATCGTTAGCCCCTGTTGCTGTTCCGTGAGCATTGATGTAATCAACATCACTTGGTTGGATATTGGCATCACGCAAAGCTTCTTGCATGGCACGAGTTGCACCTTCACCATGTGGTTCTGGTGATGTCATGTGGAAGGCATCAGTCGTTGCCCCAAATCCGATAATTTCACCTAGAATTTTAGCACCACGCGCTTGGGCATGTTCAAGGTCTTCAAGTACCAATACACCGGCACCTTCACCCATCACAAAACCATGCCGATTAGCATCAAATGGAATTGAGGCATCTTCAACTTCAGTAGCTCGTGATAATGTGCTTAAAGCATCAAATCCTGAGATACCAATTTTGTTAATTGAAGCTTCTGATCCACCAGTAATCATTGCATCAGCATAACCAAGACGAATACGGTTATAAGCATCCCCAATGGCATTAGTTGCACTAGCACATGCCGTTACAACAACTGTTGAAATATTTTGGGCGTGGAAACGTAATGCAACATTTCCGGCGGCCATATTAACAATTGATTGTGGCACAAACATTGGTGACACACGGGTCATTCCTTTATCATGCATTTTAATAACTTGGTCTTGGATCGTCGTCAAACCACCAATCCCTGAACCTAGAATAACTCCTAGGCGTGTGCTATCAATATTTTCATCTGATAACCCACTTTGGTTCATGGCTTCAGTTGCGGCATGAACGGCATATTGTGAAAATAAATCCATCCGTTTAGCTTCTTTTTTACCAACATATTGGTTAGCGTCAAAGTCTTTAACTTCACCAACATACTTAACTTCAGTTTCGTTATCAGCAAATTTAGTAATTTCACCGAATCCAAGCTTACTATTAAAGATACCGTCAGCAAATTCCTCAACACTATTTCCAAGTGGAGTAACTGCTCCAAGCCCAGTAATTACAACTCGTTTCATTATTTATTACCTCTATCCAATCATTCCACCATCAACAACGATGGTTTGACCTGTAATGTAGTCATTTTGTGCCAAGAAGAGCGCTGTTTGCGCAATTTCTTGGGCTTCACCAAAGCGTTTTAAGGGAATTTGTTCTAAAATTTCTGTCTGCACTTTTTCACTTAATACTGCCGTCATATCAGTAGCAATCATTCCGGGAGCAATTGCATTAACCCGGATGCCACGCATGGCACCTTCTTTGGCCAATGTTTTAGTTAAGCCAATGATTCCAGCCTTACTTGCTGCATAGTTAGCTTGGCCAACATTACCACCAATCCCAACGACACTACTCATGTTAATAATTGTTCCTGTCCGTTTTTTCAACATTTGCTTGAAAATAGGTTGGGTCAAATTAAAAGTACCAATCAGGTTTGTTTGAATGACATGCATAAATTGCGCGGGTTTCATCCCCATCGCTAAGCTATCATCAGTAATTCCAGCATTATTAACCAAAATGTCAACAAAGCCAATTTCTTTAACAGCCGCTAATAATTCGGCAACCGCATTTTCATCAGCTAAATCACCTAAGCAAACTGCAGGTTGATGTTGGTAGTCAGTAAATTGTGCTAGAATCTCATCACTCGGTTGTTTACGACCGTGTAAGATAACTTGGGCCCCAGCCGCTGCAAAAGCGTGTGCGGTTGCCAAGCCAATTCCACGAGTTGATCCCGTCACGAGGACAATTTTATCAGTTAACTGCATATTCTTCTCCCATCACCTTTTGTAATGATGCAAAATCATAAACACTAGTCCGTTCACTATCTTTAACTGTTTTACGAGCAAACTTCGTTAATGTGTTATCTGGTCCAAATTCAACAAATTCCGTAATCCCTTGTTCGGCCATTAAATTTAAATCTTGGGCAAAAAAAGTTGGATTAACTAATTGATCAACTAAGACTTGCTTGATTGTTGCTAAATCAAAAGGTGCTTTTGTTGTGTTACTAAATACTGTAAAAGCTGGTTGCTTAAAAGTAACATCAGCTAATACGTTAGCAAATTCAGCTTGCGCACTTGCTAATAATGGCGTATGGAAGGCTCCGGCTACATTTAACGGAATAACCCGTTTAATACCTGCTTCGGTTAAAGCTGCAATTGCTTGTTCAACTCCAGCTGGGCTTCCACCAATAACAAGTTGTTGACCACTATTATAGTTAGCTGGGAAAACTTGTTCCCCATTATTCCGAATTTGCGTTAAAACATTTTCAACTAAAGTGAAATCTTCAGTCATCACCGCTGCCATTGTTCCAGGCGTTGTTTCAACGGCATCTTGCATCAACTGACCGCGCTTAGCAACTAAGCGTAATCCATCGACAAAATCTAAGGTACCACTGGCAATTAATGCGGTGTATTCCCCTAAACTTAAGCCCAATGCAGCCGTTGGTGCTGTAAACTGATCTTTTGCAACTTCATATAAACCAAACGAATGCGCGACAACAAGTGGTTGCGTATACTTTGTCGTTTTTAACGCTGCTTCATCTTGTAATTTAGCCAAAACATCATAACCTAACACAGTCGTTGCTAAATCAATAATTGCGCGGTACTTTGGAAAATTTTCATATAAATGAGCTGACATGTTAACGTTTTGACCACCTTGGCCACCAAACAAAAATCCAACTGGCATTAATACAACTCCTTTTTACTTGTTGTTAAGTAATTCGTTAGCTTGAGACCAAACAGATTCTAAAATCTCAGCTGCGGTTGGTTCATCGTTAACCATTCCTGATACTTCACCAGCCATGAATGAACCATGTTCTGAATCACCTGTTTGAACCGCTGTCCGAAGGGCACCGTTACCTAATTGTTCCAATGCTTCCATATCTGGTTCTTCTTTGGTTGATTCAGCTTTTTCAAACTTAATAAAGTTTTTTGACATTTTATTTTTAAGAACACGCGCAGCATGACCAACATATGAACCTGTAACTAATGTATCCACGTCCTTAGCCTTAAGCACAGCATCTTTATAGTTACGGTGAATGTTTGATTCTTGCGCAGTTAAGAAACGAGTTCCCATCTGAACTCCAATCGCCCCTAACATTTGTGCCGCAGCAAGGCCACGACCATCAGCAATCCCACCAGCTGCGATAACCGGAATGTTAACGGCATCAACTACTTGGGGAACAAGGGCCATTGTTGTTAACTTACCGATGTGACCACCTGATTCAAGCCCTTCGGCAATCACAGCATCAACACCAGTACGTTCCATAATTTTAGCCAAACCTACAGATGGCACAACAGGAATAACTTTAATCCCTGCAGCGTGCAAGCGATCAATGTGCTTGGCTGGGTTTCCGGCACCAGTAGTAACTACTGAAACGCCTTCTTCGATAATTGCATCAAGTACTTCATCCACATGTCGGTTAAGTAGCATTACGTTAACCCCAAATGGCTTGTTAGTAATTGATTTAGCAATTCGAATTTGCTCACGAGTTTGATCACCATTGAAGTGACCAGACCCAATAATACCAAGCCCACCAGCTTCGGACACTGCAGCCGCTAAATGACCATCAGCAACCCATGCCATTCCGCCTTGAAAAATTGGGTACTTTAGGCCGAGTTCTTGGTAAAACGGATGTAATTCTTTCACTTTCAGGACTCCTTTTTTGATATTATTAAGCAGCGTTTAAACGTTCGTTAATAACGTTAACTAAATCTTGTACCGTTTGAACACCATCTTCAACGTCCAACTTGATATCAAATTCGTCTTCAACTTGGTTCATTAATTCAAAGATATCTAATGAATCTGATTCGATATCGTTACGTAAGTCAGTTGCAGGCTTGATTTCGCTTGCTTCCAAGTCAAATTGGTCTGCCAAGATTTCAGTTACTTTTGCTAAGATTTGTGCTTCAGTCATAATATTAATTCCTCTTTTTTTAATTTAATGTATTTTTTAATAAGTTATAATTGTTGTTCCTAAGCTAAGCCCACCACCAAAACCAGTGAAAACTAATTTGTCACCACGTTTAATCGCTTCTGACTTAATTAGTTCATCAGCAAGAATCGGAATTGAAGCTGCCGAGGTATTGCCATATTCGGCAATATTAGTTGGAAACTTTTCCAACGGTTGTTTTAATTTTTTGGCAATTTGTTCGACCATTCGACCATTGGCTTGGTGTAATAACACTTTGTCAATATCACTGAGAGTTAACTCAGCACTGTCTAATGCTTTCACAATTGACATTGGTACTTGCCGCGTTGCAAAGTTATAAACATCACGTCCACTCATTGCAAAATATGGCTCTGCTGGTGAAATTTCACCGGCAATCACATTTTTATTAGCAACCTTACCGGCTCTAATTGCGTGATTATCAATACCAAATGTTGCTAAGTCAGTCGCATGAATTGCACTTACTGGGACGCCTTCTACTAAGAAGCCACCAGCACCATCCCCAAAAAGAACAGCAGATGTGCGATCATCCCAATCGATTAGTTTTGACAACACATCAGCGCCAATCACTAATCCACGTTGACCTTCAGCAATCAATTTATCAGCTACTGTGAGGGCATAAACAAAACCTGCACAAGCAGCATTAACATCGAGTGCAAAAGCATTAATCGCACCTAAAGCTCCTTGAACTTGGGCTGCAACACCAGGTGTTAAATAATCTGGTGACATCGTTGCAACTAAGATAAAGTCAAGCTTAGCGGGCTCTAAGTCAGCTTGAGCTAGTAGTGCTTGAGCAACTTTTAAAGTTACATCACTCGTATTTTCAGCGGTAACCACATGGCGCCGTGAAATACCAGTTCTACTACTAATCCATTCATCACTTGTATCCATGTAATGGGTTAATTCTTCATTTTCCACAATACGTTCTGGAACATAATGTGCTGTTTCAAGAATTCGAATTCCTGCCATTTTCATTTTCTCCGCAGAGTTAAATGGTTATTTACGATTTAAGAAATTTTGGACATTCGACACTCCTTGCATTAACATCTTAATCTCTTGTTCATCCATATCACGCGTAAGCGCTAAGACGAGATTTTGATGAAAGTGTAAATGCTCTAGAAAAATCGCTTGTCCCTTCTCTGTTAAACCTAGGTGCGTTATTCGCCGGTCTGTTTTGCTTGGCATCCGTTTTACATATAATAGCTCAACCAATTTATCAATAATTTTTGTCATCGATCCAGGTGATAAACACATTATATGTGCAACCTGGGAAACCGTCTGATTTTCATCAACCGAGATGGCTTCAATCGTATGCATATCTCGAAGATTTAAATCTGCAAAGTTCGACTGGGATAAATTACGTTCCTCAACCCATTTAACATCGTTAAATATCTTTACTAACTTTGCATTTAAATCAGTTAATTCATTCATCATAAGACTGTAATTCCTCATTAATGCAAAGACTAATAATCAAATGTTTGAATTATGCTTTTGTATTTGGTGCCACAATAAACATTAATTCTGCACTTGTTGCAACTTTACCGTCAACCATTGCTTTTGCCGAAACAATTCCCATGTTGGCGCGTTGTTTTACAAATTCAATATGTAACTTCAAAACATCCCCAGGTTTAACCATCCGTTTGAACTTCGCATCGTTAACACCACCAAGATAGGCAGTTTTACCTTTAAAGTCGGGTGATGAAAGAATTAAAATTGAAGCAGCTTGCGCCAATGATTCAATAATTAGCACACCAGGCATTACTGGATTACCAGGAAAATGGCCTTGGAAAAACTGTTCATTAATTGTTACGTTCTTGGTTGCGATAATTGATTTACCAGGTTCCATTTCATCAACGTAATCCATGTAAAGAATTGGATAACGGTTTGGAATAAGATCCATAATTTCTTGTGCATTTAAGACTTGCAAATAATTACCCTCCAAAATTATTTCGAACATCAAAATATTCGATGTTGAAAGAATATTATATATACCGTTTATTGTCAACGGTGTTAACTATTTTATTTTGAACACTTTTACAAAAAGTGTTGATTTAATCATGTTTTTACCCCTAAAAAAATTTTTAAAAAATTTTTCTAATATCCGATTTTTGCGTCTATCAGCTAATTTAATAATTAGTTTTTTAAGCGTAAAAAAATAACCGTCAAAACATTTTCTGTTTCTAACGATTATTTATATCATATTCATTTTGCTTTTAGACCGAGCAAGTTGAATCTACCAAGATGCTTTTTGTACACCTGGAATTTGTCCTTTATGGGCTAATTCTCGAAAATTAAGCCGACTAAGGCCAAATTTACGCATATATGCATGTGGTCGTCCATCTAACATGTCACGATTATGCATCCGAACAGGTGAAGCATTCCGTGGTAATTTTGCTAAGGCTGCATAATCCCCCGCCGCTTTCAATTCGGCTCGTTTAGCAGCAAACTTAGTTACGGTTGCTTCAATTTTCTTTGCTTTTGCAATCTTAGATTTTTTTGCCATTATCTTCACTCCAATTCATTGATTTAGCATTACTTCAATAAAATAAGCAATTGTCAATTACGAGTAAAATATTTTAGATAACTTTGTCAACCTAGCTATCATATCACATTAACTTACAAATTGTAAGCGAAATAATGACGGTTTTTAGTATATGGTTCCAATTCAAAGTTCGCATCCGCGATAATTTGTTGTTGTTTAGCAGTTAATGGTTGTAAAATCATCGTCCGCACAATCTCGGTTTCAGGGACAACTCGTACTAATCCCGTTGCTTCATGGACAATACTCCAAAAATTATTTTTATTAACTGTCAATGCTTGATAAGCATCAAATTTCATTAAATAATCTTTAATATTGGCTTGAATTTCACGTGGATTTTGGTCATTTTCAATACCGTACATAATGCCATCAACCGTCAACCATTGGGCTTGATGTAAATCATCAACGACCTTAAGACCTTGTTGATCACAAGCCCATGTCGCAAATTTTTCAGCGACATATAAAGGAAATAAATTATTTTTATCAGTCATTAAACTTGCCCTTCTAACACTAATAAGCCAACACTATTCAATTCCGCCTTACGTTCGCTAACATTAATTTGCTTAAATAATTTAGTTGCCTGTAACCAAGCTTGTGTAACTTGATCACCAATTGCTTGATTTTCTTGTAAATTAACGTGTAATTGATAGCGTGAACTTAACTTTGGTCCATGATCAGTTAAAATACAGAGTGTTTCTTGGGTATCCCGTGTCCGAATATCAACATACCAATTTCCATCAACCGCATACCGTTTTACATTTAGTTCAACCGGAACGTCATTACCATCGATTGGATACGTCAATTCATCTAAGATTTCACTTGCTGTAAGCTGATCTTCCATACTAGCAGCGCCGTTAGCAGTTTGTTCAGAATTACGGCGCTGACCACTACCACCATCTGCCATCCCTAAATCAGGATTTTCTCTTAGCTGTGCGTCACGATCAAAAATTAACCGGGTAAACCCACTTGTTGGGCGTTCTACAACAAAGCTTACTGTTACATCGCGCTGGTCGGTCATATTATAGCCACTTTGCTGTTCAACAAACGCTATAAAGTCAGGTGTTAGCTGATAAGTCTCATTAACTAAAGGTCGTATTTCACCAGGTTGGCCTGTTTTTTCCATAAAAAAAGGATGTTTAACAATAATATTGTTATTCAAAAAGAATTTAATATATTCCCCTTGATTACTGGCTAACGCAATAAAGTCATCTGCTATTTTTGATTTTAATGGGACCGTTACCTCATTAGCTAAAGTTAATTGGTCATTATCATCTGTAACTTCCGCTAAATTAACACACCAATTACCATTTTCATAACGTGTAAAACTTAAATTAAATGGCTCGCCACGAAAGCGATAATTCGGTGCAGCTTCAGCACCAAATTTTTGGGAAAATTCACTTAAATCCATGTAACATCTCCTCTTTTCAAGTTCTTACCTACTATTATAACGAAATCAGCTACTGAATTGGTGGCTACCTAGCTAAAAATACGCAAAAATGACCGAAAATAATTCGGCCATTTTTTAATAGATTATTTAATTATCCTAGAAGTGCTTCTAACTCGTTTAAACGTTCTTCAAAGACCTTAAACGCTTGTTCTAAGTAAGCCGGTTGGGTCATATCAACACCAGCCTTTTTCATAACTTCAATTGGGAAGTCTGAATTTCCGGCTTTAAGATAATTCTTGTACGCTGCAACAGCTTGGGCATCACCACTAGTGATATTATCAGCTAAAGTAGTGGCAGCTGACATTCCAGTTGCATATTGGTATACATAGTAATTGTAGTAGAAGTGTGGGATTCGAGCCCATTCAAGAGCAATTTGATCATCAAATGCTAAATCAGGACCATAGTAGCGACGATTCAAGTCACCATAGAAATCACTCAAAATTTCCGCCGTCAATGGTTCACCAGCTTGATCTTCTTCGTGTAACCAGTGTTCAAATTCAGCAAATTGTGTTTGACGGAAAACTGTTCCCTTAAAACCATCTAAGTAATGGTTTAAAATGTAAGCCCGTACTTTTGGATCTGTTTCACGTTCCAATAAGTATTCCGTTAAAATATTTTCATTTGTTGTTGATGCAATTTCAGCTAAGAAAATTGAATAATCACCATATTGGTATGGTTGGTTTTTACGCGTGAAATATGAGTGGACAGAGTGACCCATTTCATGCACTAACGTAAACAAGTTATCCAAGTTATCTTGCCAGTTAAGTAAGATGTATGGGTCTGTGTCATAGGCTCCACCAGAATATGCACCTGAACGCTTGCCTTTGTTTTCAACAACATCAATCCAACGGTTGTCAAAGGCTTCTTGCACAACATCAAGGTAATCATCACCAAGTGGTTTTAAAGCGTCTAATGCAGTGGCTACCGCACTTTGATAGTCATATGTTAATGATGCTTCACCAGTAATTGGTGTGTACAAATCATATGTGTGGAGTTCATCAACCCCTAAAATACGTTTACGTAAAGCCACATAGCGGTGTAATAAAGGTAAATGTTCATTTACTTGGTCAATAAGGGTTTCAAAAACACTCTCAGGAATACTATTACCAGCTAGGGCTGATTGCCGGGCGCTGTCGTAATTATGAACACTTGCTAAGTAATTGTGGCCATGGACGTGTTGTGACAACGTTGAGGCAAATGTGTGTTGGAATTGATCATAACTTTCGTAAAGGGTTGTAAAGGCTTGCTTACGAACTTCACGATTAGTTGATTCTAAATGCCGTGAATATACCCCATTTGAAAGTTGCACATCATTACCATCTTCATCTTGGACAATGCCAAATTTTAAATCAGCGTTATCTAAAACACCAAATGTATTTTCCGAAGCAGAGAAAATGTCACTAGCCCCAGCAAGTAACTTTTCTTCATTAGGGGTCAACACATGTCCACGTGCTTCCGTGATTTTATCAAAGAAGTGTTGGTAGGCGTTTAATTCATTGTTAGTGCCAATAAATTCGCTCAACACGGCAGGTGCAATAGCTAATACTTCTGGTTCAAAGTAGGCAATCGCACCACTTGCTTTGGCCCATAACATACCAGCTTGGGCATTATAACCTTGATATTTAGAATTAGCTGTATCTTGGTCTGACTTCATTGATGCATACACATAAATTTTTTCAACTTTACGAGTTACATCTAAAATTGCTTGCGTAGCTGCTAATAATTGGGTCGCTGACTCTGCCAAAGTACCAGCATATTCTGCTACTTCGGGAAGTTCTGCTTGAACCCCTTTTAATGCTTGTTCCCAAGCTTCATCATTTGCAAAAATTTTGCTTAAGTCCCAAGTTTGACTTTCAGCAACTTCATCGCGGGTTGGTAATTGCTTTACTTCTGACATCATCGTCCTCCAATTTCTATTGATACTTTACATATTACCATAAAATGAGAATAATCGTATATTTTAATTTAATTTTAATGAATTCGTTTTAAATTGCCAATTGGCGTACCATTCTGGATAGCAAATTAATTCAAGTTTACCTGGACCAATCCTAGTTAAAACCTGATTACTAACTAATTCAATGATAAATTGATTAACAATATACCGACAGAGGCGTTCATCGATTGTTAACCAACAGCCTTGCTTAACAAACATATTTTGTAGCTTTGAAACTGCAAAAATAGTTTCCAATGGGTAATGCTCTAGTAATAGCACGCATCGACTACGCCATAAAATATGGGGCATCGCCAAACCAAGTGGCATACTTTTTTTAGGATGACAAATCCAAGGCACCCCACTAAGATTATGCTTTACTTGGTAGCACTCTTGTTGTATTTGTAACCATTCTTTATTTTTTCGAACCAACTGCTGTTGAATTTTAATACTTTGTTGTATTAACACTTGCTTAGTAGTTGGACTATCTTGCCAAAACACCCGTTTTTTATATATTTTAATTACTTGTAAGAGCTGGTCTAATTCATATTCTTGACTGATTGATTGTAAACTTTGAAAATCAACTTCATTAAAATTAGCGGTAAGTGTACATTTTTGCGTTTTATAATTATAAAAAATCAGTAACGCATCATTAAATTTTGCGACTAAGCTTTTACGGATTTTACTTTGCTGATATTTAGGGCCGAGTAACCATATAACTTCATAGCCTAATTGTTGATAAGCTCGGGTTCTTTGCTTTACTTGGGTACGACTAATCGGACTGCATTGATACTCTAAGATATATTTATTTTTCTTATATTCTACAACAACGTCTGCTCGTTGCTTAATTGTTGAAAAAACGACTTCAACCTGCGCCTCACCAATTTGCGTTCCAAGCTGATATAATTGCAGTTTCCCCATTAAATGAGCAGCTGATTCTGGTTCCGCTTCAAAAGCACATCGAGCACTAATATGGGCAAAATGAGCAACATTAAGCTGTCCATGCCGATACCTAACTTGCGCTCCACAGCCAGGACACCGAAAATTTGCTTGCGTTACCAATACCTCATTAGCACTAACTAATTTTTGATCGATTTGAGCATAAAGCATCACCCGTACCTCTTTTATTAATAAAGTACGGTAATTAATTTTAAAAGTAATAAAAAAAAGCGTATTTCTACGCTTTAAAATAGTATCGCAGTAACTCAATCGCCACGTTTTTCATAATATGTTCACCACGCTCAACTAACATTGGTTTGGTCACATTACGAGCCACATCGGCATAATCAAGTACATATGAAATTGTTTTAGCAACTTTAGCTGATATTGCATTTTCATACTCAAAATCAAGTGTTAAGTAATAACAATCATCAAGTTTAAATAAATCACTAGCTGCATCATCAAACACAAAATTTTGAGCTAATAAAATCACATCGTTAAAGTCTTTAAAAACAAATACTGGTGAATAGATGCCCTTTTCAACGCTCTGTTTAACTTCTTCCTCATTTGCAGCCGCAATATGATTTAACTCAGCAAATAAGTTAGCATCAGTATCGTCATCATCACTAAAATCTAGTGGACTTTCAATTTCAAAAGCCGCTTCATCACTTGAGAAAAATTTCTTTTGTGCTTCTAAATTACGTGAAACAACAAATGACTGTAAGCCATTTTCATCATCAGTATTACTTAAGAAAATCTGCATTTGGTTTTTTTCTTCAAATTGAATAGCAACTTGCTTAATATCAAATTGTTGATTTTCTTCATCAAGATCGCGAAAAATAGCCTCAAAAATCGTTTCCATTTCGACTTCTCCGCGAACAATTTCAACGACACTTATGCCGTATTTAATTAAATCATCTCCTGCAAGAGTGATTTGCAAAACATGTTCACTTAGGCGGGAACACTTCATAATTATCACAACCTTTCGCCCGGACTATCATTTTATTATATTAAATATATAGTTAAGTATAAAGTAAAAAAGTTACAGCATACGGTTACTATGACCAAATACTGTAACTTATTCATTATACCTTATTAATTTGGTTAAGCCATTCGATCTAGTAATTGTGCTTGGAATAATTCTTCCTTGCGGACATGCCGTGGCAGGAATAAACGAATTTCATCTTCATTATATCCAACCTGTAAACGGCGTTCATCTAGCATAATTGGCCGTTTTAAAATCGCTGGATTAGCTTGAATTAAATCAACTAACGCACTTAGCGTTAAATCATCAATTTTAATTTTAAGATCAGTGAATACCTTTGAACGTGTAGAAATGATTTCCTCAGTCCCTTCCTCAGTCAAACGAAGAATCCCCTTAATTTCTTCTTTTGATAGAGGTTGCTTGAAGATGTTACGCTCTACAAATTCAATGTCATGGTCTACTAACCAACCACGTGCCTTCCGACATGACGTACAACTTGATGAACTATATAATGTTACTACCATAAGATTACCCCCCATTTTGTTTAATCTCAATGTAACTATTAATAACTTAAGCTCATTATAATCGCTCCCCTAACGAATTGTAAACCTTATTATTAATCTTTTTTTAAATATTTAATCGACTTACATGATTTAAATTTCACAAATTAAACCTTCACGAGCAAATTCAACATCAGTTTCATTTACTAACCCAGCTACTACTTCACGTTTGAAAGCATTCGCATCACCAAATGGAGGTAAATGGGTTAAAATGACATGTTGCACATGCGCTTGATTAGCCAATTGGGATGTTTCTAAAGTTGTTAAATGCCAACGTGGTTCCGGCTTGTCTGCTAAAAAATTAGTATCTGCTAATAAGACTTTGGCTCCCGTGATAAAGTCAGCTAATCCAGCAACCATCGTTGTATCAGCCGTATAAACTAATTCATTTGAATTACCTTGCTCTTTTATTCGCACAGCATACGTTTCTACCAGATGTTTAGTCTTAAAAAAAGAAATGGTGAATGGGCCAATCTGCATTGGCTTAGTAAAATCAAGGGCCTGTTTTTGCGTTGAAGCAGGCCAATCTAGTTTATTAAAATTTTCGGGCTCATGATTACTTGCATAGATTGGTAGGATGGGGACCTTTTTTACTCCAGGTGCCAATTGCCAAAAATGTTGCAACACCCCAACGTCAGCTATATGATCAGCATGAAAATGCGTTAACAAAGCGGCATCCAGCTGTAAAGGTGACAAAACTTTTTGTAAAGCTAGCAATGCCCCACTGCCACAATCAATTAATAAGTTAAAACCTTTACTTTCCAATAAAAAGCAACTCGTTGCCTTTCCTTCAGCGGGAAAGCCACCTAAACAACCAATAACTGTTAATTTCACTTTTTTAACCTCTTTCTTCGCTTTTCATTAATTTTAGACTATACTTAAAGTGAAAACAATTACTAGGGGGAATTAATATGTTAAAGCAAGTTTATGTTACTTACGGTTCAAAAGATATTCTCAACAGTATCAAACATGACTTTCCAACACACACATTCGTAACACTCGCACCAAGTGGCGTTGACGCATCCAATCTTCAGTTACTTGATATCACTGGGACTGACAATATCTTTAAATCTGGTGTCGGTTATGACGTTAAAAATTCTTGTGGCACAATTGATTGGCATGGTTTTTTCAATTATAACTATATTACCGTCTATCCCGAATACTTAAACCTTTTCGAACGGCGTATCAATAGTTGGTTTTCTGCACCAAGAGCGGCGGGCTTGAAAGCTATTTATTTATTAAAGCGTTCACACAGTGACAACAATAATTATGTCGTTTTAACCGTTTGGGATAATCCAAAAAATTACCAACGTTGGAAAGCAGCAGATAATTACTTCTTTGCACCATATGCTAATATTACTACCCATAATTTTCATGAAAGTAATTATGAATTCCGTAATATCACCAAATAAAATAAAACGCCTGGAAAAATTTCCAGGCGTTTTATTTTATGCTATTTGGCTGATGATTTTAATAAAATTTCAATTGTTTGTTGGATTTCTTCAACGCGCACTTCAATAGTTTCACCAGTTTTACGTAATTTAACTTCAACAATGTTTTCGTTAGCCTTTTTACCAACGGTTACTCGAATTGGTAATCCGATTAAATCAGAATCGGCAAATTTAACACCGGGACGTTCTTTACGATCATCCACAAGCACTTCAAAGCCTGCGCCAACCAATGTATCTTCAATCGTTGTTGCGACACGCTTTTGATCATCATCATTTAAGTTAATTGGTACAATATGGATATCATAAGGGGCGATGGCAGCTGGCCACACAAGACCGTTTTCATCAGCTTGCTGTTCAGCAATTGCTGAAAGTAGCCGTGACACACCAATTCCGTAACAACCCATGATGATATCTTTTTGACGACCATTTTCATCCAACACTTGAGCACCCAAGGCTTTGGTGTATCGTGTTCCTAATTTGAAAATATGCCCGATTTCAATTCCCTTAGTAAAGACCAAATGTCCTTTACCTTCTGGATCAAGATTACCTTCTTTAGCAATCCGAATATCTAACACATCTGTAGGTTGGTAATCATGCCCAATGTTAACATTCGTAAAGTGGAAGCCATCTTTATTAGCACCAGCGACCGCATTAACAATATCTTGGACAAATTCATCGGCAACAATCCGAATGTCATCACTTACCCCAACTGGGCCAAGTGAACCAAATTTAGCACCTAGATATTTTTGGGTATCGGCTTCGGTTGCTAATTCTAAGGAGTCAGCCCCTAAGAAATTCTTCAATTTAACATCGTTTACTTCATAGTCACCACGGACAAGCGCCATAACGGGTTGCTCATCAGCAATAAATACAACCGTTTTAATAATTTGTGTTGGTGCAACTTTAAGAAATTCAGCCACTTCTTCAATTGTGTGAATATCAGGCGTAGCCACTTCTTCTTTGGCGTTTTGAACATCCAAAGCCTTGTTACTGTGATAGTAATCTTTTGCCATTTCAAGGTTAGCTGCATAATCATTTGCGTCAGAATATGCAATGATATCTTCACCAGCAGCAGCTACGGCAGAAAATTCTTTCGAATCTTTACCACCCATGGCGCCACCATCACCAACGATAACCCGGTAATCTAGACCAACCCGGTCAAAGATGTTGATATAAGCACCTTCCATGGCACGGTAGGTTTTATCAAGGCCAATTTCATCACTAGAAAATGAATAAGCATCCTTCATGATAAATTCGCGACCACGTAACAAACCAGAACGTGGACGACTTTCATCACGATATTTTGGTTGAATTTGGTAAAGTGATAATGGTAACCGTTTGTATGATTTAATATCATCGCGAATCAATTGCGTTAATGTTTCTTCATGGGTTGGACCAAGAATAAAATCACGATCATGCCGGTCTTTTAATCGGAATAAATTAGCACCGTACGTTTCATAACGACCAGACTCACGCCATAAATCAGCTGGTAATACAGCTGGTGTCATCATTTCAATTGCATCAATTGCTTCCATTTCTTGACGGATAATCGCATTAATTTTGTTAATAACACGTTGCGCCAATGGTAAATAGGCGTACATTCCTGCTGTGACTTGACGGATATACCCTCCGCGAATCATCATTTGATGAGAAATAACTTCCGCATCAGCAGGTGTTTCCTTTACAGTTGGAATAAAAACTTTGGATTGTTTCATCTAAACAATACCCCTTAATTTAATTTATTTAATAAAATAACGAATAACATCGTTAAATGTAACAGCTAACATCAATAACATGAGGAAAATGAAACCTGCGATTTGCACCATATTTTCTTTATCTTCTGAAAGTGGTTTACGCCGAATTGCTTCAATAATGTTTAACAATAACTTACCACCATCCAACGCTGGAATTGGCAACAAGTTCACAATTCCAATGTTAATACTTAAGAATGCTAATAAGAGTAATACTGAAATAAAGCCCGCTTGAGCAGCTTGTTCAGTATTAGCAAAGATAGCAACTGGGCCACCAAGTTTATTTAAACTAAAGCCACCATGAAATAAATTTGCGAGCGCATGCAAAACATTTGCAGCCGTTGAATACGCACCGGTAAATCCGTAAAGTAAGCGATCTCCAATTCCGCGTTTGACAACTTGTTGAACACCAATTTGACCAAATTTTTGACCATTACTTGTAACCGTTGTCGGTGTTAATGTAATTTCTTTTGTGTGCGTACCTTGTTTTACAGCAAGATCAGTTGATTTACCTGGACGACTCTGTAGCATTGTTTGTAATTCGGTCCAATTTTTAACCGGCTTACCAGCCACTTTTTCAATCGAATCACCTGCTTTTAAACCCGCTTTTTGTGCAACCGAATTATCAATAACTTGCCCTAATTGCGTTGAATTACTTGGAACAAAGCCTTGCATCAAACCAATAATCGCAAAGACAACAATGGCTAAAATAAAGTTATTTAATGAGCCTGCAAAGTTAATTAACGCTCGTTGCCATAATTTAGCTGACTGGAACTGCACATCTTTAGGTGCAATTTGGACTTCAGTACCGTCTGCTTCAATAATTGTGGCGTCATGATCAACATGGAAAGTTTTGATTTCACTTTCATCGCCATTTTCATAACCTTTAATCCATAGTTCATCGACTAAATCAACGGCACTTATTTGAACTGGAATACCTTGAAATAACGTTTGCTTCTTTTGACTGGCATTTATTCGAATTACTTCGTTAGCAGCATTGGTTTGAATCGTAACCATTGTCCCTGGTTGCAATTCATCCCCTTCATCTTCTTGGGCTCCCGCCATCCGGACATAACCACCAACTGGTAGAATCCGAATTGTATAACTAGTTGTTCCACGACGAAAAGCCACTAATTTTGGCCCCATTCCAATTGAAAATTCACGGACTAAAACACCTGATTTTTTAGCAAAGAAAAAATGTCCTAATTCATGAACAAAAACTAAAATCCCAAAAATAAAAATAAACGTAATAATCGTTAAAAGTGTATTGTGCAAATTATTTTCCTCTCTCGGTTTAGTAAATTACTCCTAACAGATAAAGCACTGGTAATACAATTAGCAAACTATCAAACCGGTCTAAGATTCCACCGTGACCAGGTAAAATTTTACCTGAGTCTTTAACGTTATAATAACGCTTTAATGCAGATTCAATCAAATCACCAAACTGACCCGCCACAGAAGCGATTAAGGCAATTACGACCATGATGGTCCAATCATATGCTTGTGGGAAAAATTTTAAGTAAATAGCTGAAACAATTACTGAAATAACTGTACCACCAATTGAACCTTCCCACGTTTTATTTGGACTGATACGTGGTGCTAACTTATTTTTACCAAGTTTACGTCCGACCAAGTATGCACCAGAATCAGTAATCCAAACAATTAACAACGCAAAGAATAGTGTTGCTAAACCACCAGGCATATTCCGAGCAGTAATAAAGAAGTGAAATCCAAATCCAATGTAGAACACTGCTAAAATAATTACCGCAGCATCATCAAAAGTGAAATGGTTCTTACTTACAACAGTGTGCGCTAACATCAATAGTATAAAGATATACAATAATGTTGATTGTTGTAATAAGAGTGGCGTTTTAACCGGCCAATAGTTACTAGGTAAGACCGCCACAATAACGGCTAAATTACTGATAATTGCTTCAAATGAAATCAATAATTTCTTACGCATTACTAATATTTCATTAACAGCAATAACCCCTAATAAGGCAACTAAAACTTCCAACGGAATGCCCCCGATAAATAATAAAGGGACAAAGACTAATAACGCGACAACCGCTGTTATTACACGAGTTTTCATAAAATTCTCCTAAATCTATTTCTTCAAACCACCAAAGCGACGATTCCGTTGTTGGAATTCTGCTAAGGCTTGTTTGAAGCTTATTTCATCCATATCTGGCCAATGTGTATCTAAAAAGATAAATTCACTATACGCAACTTGCCAAAGTAAAAAATTACTAATCCGCATTTCACCACTTGTTCGAATCACGACATCCGGATCTTGGTATGCTCCAAGCTTAGCTGTCATCATTGATTGACTGAGTAAATCAGCTGTAATCTCTTCAACTTGTAAAGTTTCATTTTGAATCTTAGTGGCAATTTCTTGCACGGCGGTCGTAATCTCTGCTCGGCCACCATAATTTAGGGCAAAATTTAATACCATCCCAGTATTATTTTTAGTTTGCTCCATAGCATTTTTAACGGCTACTTGTGTTGCATTTGGCAATTCATCAATATAACCAATTACTTCCACTCGGACATTATTTTCAATTAATTCCGGAACAAAAGTATCAAAAAATTTGATTGGTAAGCCCATCAAATAACTTACCTCAGTTTCCGGTCGTTTCCAGTTTTCGGTTGAAAAAGCATATAAAGTTAAAACTTTAACACCTAAGCCACTAGCCACTTTAGTAATCTTTTTAACCGTATTCATGCCTTCTTTATGACCAGCAATTCGTGGTAAATGGCGTTGTTGAGCCCAACGACCATTACCATCCATAATAACGGCCACATGCTTAGGAATATGTTCTAAATCTAATTCCGTATCTTCTACTATTTCAGTATTTTTTTTCCAAAATGAACCCACGTCACACCTCCATGTGCTACTAAACTTAAATTTTACCATAAAATAATTATATTTCGCACATTCGATCAAAGGTTTTACCTTTTGCTAAGCGTCTTACTTTGTTGAATTGCTACTACTATCTATTGAACTTTGATTACTTGACGATGTTGCTTGTGAACTACTTGATGATTGGTCACCAGGCTGACTTGATGCTTGCTCACTAGATTGGCTTGACGTGTTTGCAGACGCTGAACTTGATGATTGTTTTTGATCACTACCACTTGAAAGCGTAACTTGCATTGTTTCCCCAACCGTTACTGTTTGACCAGCCGGAATTGTTTGTGAAATCACCTTATTGGCCGCAACTTTATCAGAACTCATTGTATTTGGCTGTAAAATTTTAATGCCATTTTGATTGGCCCAGTTATAAAACACCGTTGCATCTTGGTTCGTAAAATCAGGTACGGTAACAGTTTGTGGTCCTGAACTAACTGTAAAGGTCACCGTTGTATTTTCAGGATTCACCTTACTTTCCGCACTTACACTTTGACTTATAATCTCTCCGGCAGGTACATCAGTTGAAGATTGTAATTTCTGTCGCACATTAAACCCTTTGAGGGTTAATAATTTAGCTACCTCATTAAAAGGTTCTTCGGTGTAATCACCAAACCGTTGTAACTTTTTACCACTTGAAATAACTAAATTAACTGGCGTCCCACGCTTAACAGTTCGTTTAGCACCAGGCGCCGAATTAATTACATTCCCATTTACAATAGTTGCTGAAGATGACTTCGTAATTGTGCCAACCTTTAATCCTTCACGTTGAATTAGCGCCACTGCACTTGCTTGCGTTTTATTTGTTAAGGTAGGTATCGTTACATTATCATGTCGCACCATCGCAAAAGCGCCCCCCACAGTACCAAGTAAGACGACAATTATTGCTAGCCATAACCAACGTCTACGTGGCTTTTTATATGGTTGTTCTTTAACATCTTCCATATCTTCTTGTGTTGTGACATTTTGTTCCTTACTACTAACACTGTGCATTTTTTGTTGAGCTGCTTGAATTTCATCAATGGGAATAAGCCGCGTTGCATCATCATCTAACTGAGTTGGGACAAAACGTGGTTCCATAATTCTTGAAGCATCTAGTGCAGTCCGTAAATCAATTAACATTTCATCAACTGAAGCATATCGATTTGTTGGATCTTTTGCGGTAGCTTTTAAAACCACATTTTCTAGTGCTTGCGGAATGGCATCATCAAAGTCACGCACTGATGGTATTTGTGATTGTGCATGTTGTAAGGCAATTGCGACGGCATTTTCACCCGCAAAAGGAACTTTCCCTACAAGCATTTCATACAAAATAATTCCTAATGAATAAACATCAGACTTATCAGTAGCCATACCACCACGGGTTTGTTCAGGTGATAGATAATGAATCGAACCAAAAATGGCATTTGTTTGCGTTAACCCAAGTTCAGAATTAGTCATAGCAATCCCAAAATCTGAGATTTTAGCGTTACCATTATGATCAATCAAAATATTTTGCGGTTTTAAATCACGATGAATAATCCCCGCTTTATGCGCTTCACTAACCGCTGATAAAACTTGCTTAAGAATTTGAATAACTTTTTGTAATGGAATTGGAAAATGCCGTTTAATGTATGTCTTCAAATCCGTCCCGTCAACATATTCCATGACCAAGTACTGAATCCCATCTTCTTCATCAAAGTCGTATATTTCCACAATATTTGGATGTGTCAGTTCTGTAGCTGCTAAGGCTTCCCGTCGAAAGCGGTTGATTGTCTTTTCATCGTTTGAGAGGTCTAATCGTAAGGTCTTAATTGACACATCACGATCTAAAATCAAATCATGCGCTAAATAAACATTGGCCATGCCCCCTTCGCCAAGTGTCCGAATAATTCGATAACGCCCCCCAATTAATTGATTTGGCATCATAATCACATTACCTCTTCTTCACGTTCAATTAACAGAACGGTTATATTATCACGTCCTCCAGCTTCATTTGCGTGCTTGATTAATTCGTCTACACGTTCTTCTAGTGAAACCGGCATCTGCAAAATTGATGCAATCTCAATATCACTGACAGATTTTGTCAGACCATCCGTGCTGAGCATTATGACATCCCCAACCTGAGCATGGTACTTAATAATATCTAACATTGCATCATCATTAACACCTAACCAACGAGTAATAACATTCCGATTTGGATGTAGCTTGGCATCTTCTTCAGAAATTTGGCCCGTTAAAACCAGTTCATTTACTAACGAGTGATCAACCGTTAATTGTTTAAATTCACCATTATGCAAAATGTAACCTCGTGAATCACCAATATTTGCAAATACAAGCTCATCATCAAATAACATAACCGTTACTAAAGTTGTTGCCATTCCTTTCAAATCATGAAAGCGTTCTGAAGCCGCTAAAATAGCAGAATTTTCAGCTTTAACTTGATTATTTAACCATTCTCGAGCCGCTAATGGTGTTTTTATTTCTGATAATTCCCATTGATTTCCGAGATGTAAAACAGCCATTGCTGAGGCGACATCACCGGCAACTTGACCACCAACCCCATCAGCAACAACGGCAAACTTATATCCTAATTTATTAACAAAAGTTCCCACAAAGTCTTGATTTGTTTTACGTAACTTTCCGATATCGGATTTATAAGCAATTTTCATATTTTTTATGCTCCTAAATTAGTTTACAGCCCTAATTATAGCGAAATTTTATAGCGTCTTAAATGAATATATTTTCTATGTCATCATACTAGGCTTAACAATTATATCAAATTAGCATGAAAAAATGGTTGATTGTATCAACAATCAACCATTTTTTCGTAAATTATCTAAATAATTTTTATTTTTCATCGACCGGTTTAGTTGGTTCTAAAACCTCAACCTTAACCTTTTTATCATCTTCGAAAGCTGCTTTGACATCATCTGTCTTAGGTAAAGTTACTTTTTCAGCAACATCTTCGGCCGTTAAATCTAAATCAATGTCATCGTTTTCGTCGACATCAACTTCTTCTTTGTTAATAAATTTTTCTTTCACATCACTAACGACATCTTGCGCCTTTTCTTTAGCCTTTTCAGCTAAATCTTGTGATTTGGCAACTAGTTCACTGTAGTGACCTTCTTCTTCCTTACGTTTTTGAATTTGATCACGCATATCTTCAACCATATCAGTTGCATAGTACGCATAGTCAATTGCACTATCACGCATTTCATCAACCTTGGCCCGTGCATCTTTAATTAATTTTTCTTGTTTTTGTGGTGTAAGTGCTTTAAAAGCAGCAAACGCAGCTGCACCACCAATTGCTAACCCAGTTAAAAGTCCTAATTTTTTCCCCATGTTTGGTTCCTCCAATTATTAAAATTTAGTAAGTTACGCTATTTAGCTTTTTTATTTTTACGATGATTCCGGTAACCTTGAAAGGCAGATTTTGAAACTTTTGAAGCTAATGATAACCCCGTAAGTCCCTTTGCACTAGAACCAACTCCTGAAACACGTGTTGTTAGGTTTCTTGTTGCATCATTTAAGCTTGAAACTGATTCACCTAAATCTCCAACGGCTTTAAAGGCCGGATCAATTGTTTTTACTTTGCCATTTACATCAGTCAATAATTCATTAGCATTAGCTAAAATTTCTTCAACTTCACGTGAAATTTGATCAACATCGACGGTAACGACTCCAATACTTTTAGTTAGCCGGAGTAAAAATACACCAATAAATGCTACTAAAATCAAAAACGCAATCGCAGCAATTAGACCAGCTATTTGCCCACCTGTCATACTCTTTCCTCCAAACAATTGTTATTATTAGAAGTTTAACATTGAATTTATAATGTTTCAATTAATTACGCCAATTATCCCAAAATACTAATTTGTACTGTCAATATCGATGTTATAGTTGACCTACCTCGTAGTTTGTCTATAATTATTACTAATTAAATAAAATAGAATAGGTTAATAATATGCTTGTCATTCATAGTTCAAAACTTTTAGGAACGCACGTCAAAGTTCCTAAAGATCTTCAATTACCCGCAGATGTTCCCAATTTAATTAATTGGCACGCTGATTTTTTCACCCACAATGGGAGCTTTTACTACATTTTAATCAATGATGCTAATCCTGAAGAAACAATTGCCCTTTTTAGTCCAACACCACTTCATTACAGCCAATTAGCACAAAGTGCTGCTGAACGTATCGCCCGCTTCTATGCTCAAACGCAAAACAAGGTCGCTTTTGATAATTTCCAAGCAAGTGCTAAAGAAATTATTATCCTTCCTGACACTAATAAACAAAACTTTACATTAGTTGAAGCAAAGATTAAAGCCCTTAAAAAGCAATTAAAAGCCCAAACAAAAGCAACGCCGGCTTCAGGTCAAGTTAACCAAGGTAGTGTTACGCCAATGGTTGATAAGCATGCACGTAAATTTTATGGCGGTCTAATGACACATGCGGTTCACAAAAACACCAAAGGCCGTTAAAATACGTTTCCGAAGTCCAATAAATTTAAATTACGACAATAGCCTCCCTGAAGAATTTTTTCAGGGAGGCTATTTAGGGTATTTCTTGATATTATCTGTTTACTGTCAGCGTTTTTTACTACCCTTGTTCATGGTAAATAAATCGTAAGCCTTTTGGATAATAATTTTTCAATGTTTGTCCAACGACTTTCGCAAAACCTAAGCCATTGCCATTGATGACAACTTGATACCACCCATTACCTGTTGCAGGAGCAGCTGGCAACATTACCGTATCACCATGGACATATTTAATCCAATCTTCTTTGGTAATTGTGACGTGTTGCTTGACTTCATGTGGTTTTAAAGTTAATCCCAGTGCCAAACTTGGTTCAAACCGATTTTTCTTAAATGTTCCTAAGTGTAATCCTGGACGGACAACACTTAATTTTTTGATACTTAACATTCCTTCAGGAAGACAATACAATTGGTCCCCAAAAGTTAACAAGGTTCCTTGCAGCGGGGTAACTAAGTTAGCATCAGCAAAGGTTTGCCATTGCTTAGCTTGTTCCACTGTCAAATTAGATTTTTCCAAAATTTGTTTTGCTGGTTGAGAATCTTGTGCACACCATTTTAATTTTGCCACAAAATGGCCTTCACCATTAAAATGATTAGGAAAAATACGCGCCGTCTTACTTAATTCAGGATTACCGTCTGCCCATTCTGGCCGACCATCATCAATACCAGCCGGCTTATCAATTGGTAACACTGAAAATTCTGGATATGTTTCCAATAACCAAGCAATCATTTGTTCATTTTCTTCTGGCGCAAAAGTACATGTTGAATATATTAATTCTGCTTCTGGTTTCAACATTTTAACAGCATCTGCCAAAATTTCACGTTGTAAACTAGCACACTTAGCTGGATAATCTGCATCCCAATATGTCATTGCATCCGGATCTTTACGAAACATACCTTCACCAGAGCATGGTGCATCGACTACGATTTTATCAAAGAATTGTGGTAGTTGCTTACTTAATCGGGCTGGTGATTCATTCGTAACCACCGTATTTTTAGTACCAAATCGTTCAATATTTTCAGCTAAAATTTGCGAACGTTTCTTTATAATTTCATTAGCAACTAACAACCCTGTTTGTTGTAAGTAACTAGCCAAATGTGTTGCTTTCCCACCAGGGGCTGCTGACAAATCTAATACAAATTCGCCTACTTGCGGATGGGCAACTTCCCCAACAAACATAGCACTGGGTTCTTGTGAATAAACCAGTCCAGATGTGTGATCAATTGAATGCCCGTAAACTTTCCCTAAATGACCAAATGGACTATATTCCAAGTGACCATCATCAGGAGTATCTACGAGTTCTTGATTTTCTTTTAAGGGATTAATCCGATATGCTTTTTTGACTGGCGCATCAAAAGCAGCAAAAAAGCTTGTAGCTTCATCCTTTAACAAGTGCGTATATTTTTCGACAAATGCGACTGGTAATTCCATATTTATTCTCCTAAATTAATCTTATATCCTAATGTTTCCATTGCACATTACTCCTCGTTAGAATATCATTAAATTAAAATTAATAAACTTTAACATGAGGTTCTTAATATGCATGAAGCTGTCTTATTATTACAAAAACTCATTCAAATCCCCTCAACTGATGATAACGAAGAACAAGTTGCTTTACTAATTCGTGATACATTAGCAAAATATGATATTTCATCTAAAATCATTAAGCATGCACCTAATCGTTGCAATTTGATTGCCGAAATAGGTAATCCAGATAGCACAACGGTTCTTGGCTTGACTGGTCACCTAGATGTCGTCTTACCTGGTAATCTGCAAGACTGGCAATATCCACCATTTGCTGCCGAAATTCATGATGGCCGGTTATACGGACGAGGGGCAGCCGATATGAAATCTGGTGTTGTCGCTATGGTATATGCCTTCATCGGTCTAGCTGCTGAATCAGCCAATTTAAACGGCCGAGTTCGGCTTATTTTAACCTTTGGTGAAGAGACCGGAGGCCAAGGTGCTCATCAGTTAATGACGCTACACTATGCTGATGATTTAAGTGGTTTGATTGTTGGTGAACCTACTAATGCGCAAATTGTTTATGCCCATAAAGGTTCTTTTAACTATACCGTCACGGCGAAAGGGAAACAAGTCCATTCATCAACGCCTGAACTCGGTATTAATGCCATCAACGGATTAGTTGATTTTGCTAATGTTGAAGCACACCTTTTTGATGATGCTCCCGCTGATGAAGCTCTTGGTAAATTAGCACATGCGATTACCCTTTTTCATGGTGGTGAACAAATTAATAATATTCCTTCAGATGCTTACTTACGTGGTAATATTCGGCCTATTCCGACTTTTAATAATCAAGCCGTTACGGACCGTTTAACCGCAGCGATTAGCAACATTAACGCTAACAGTAAGGCAACATTAACATTGACCATCGATGGTAGCTTTCTACCAGTTAAAACTAATCAAGAGGCTGCCTTGGTTAAAGCCGCCCAAACAGCAGTTGCCAATATCTTACATCAATCTACTGAATTGACAATTTTTGCTGGTGCAACCGATGCATCAGAATTTGTTCTGGCACCTAAGAAATTTGAAACTATCTTATTGGGCCCAGGTCCTTTTGAAATTGCCCACCAAGTTGACGAATATGTTGAATTGGCCCAATTTGAAGCAATGATTGCCGTTTATCAACAAATTGCTCATCAATTTTTACAATAACTTTTAATATAGAAAGGGACGAACTTTACTGAAGTTCGTCCCTTTTTTATATTAAATGAACTATCACTATACTTGGCTAAGCTTCGGCATCAAAGGCTGCTTGCACTTGGGCAAGTTTTGGAATTGATGGTAATGCACCGGCCCCTTGAACCGTAATTGATGATGCCCGATTTGAAAAACGGATTGCTTCGGCAATATTACTTAAATCTAGTTTTAATTGTGAAGCTAACGTTCCAATAAAGGTGTCACCAGCCGCGGTAGTGTCAATTGCATTGACTTTAAATGCTGGCACAAATCCTGCGCCATTTACGGTACTAAAGTAGGCCCCACGTGCACCTACTGTAATAATCAAGTTTGGCACCCCTAATTCACGGAACTTACGGGCATTGTCAGCCATTGATGCTTCATCAGTTACTGCAATTCCAGAAATCGTTTCTGCCTCAATTTCATTAGGAACAATTAAATCAGTTAAGCTAAGTAATTCTGGCTGAATATCAGTTTTAGCTGGGGCAGGATTAAGAATCGTAAATACCCCATTTTGTTTGGCCAACTCAAAAGCTTTCAAGGTCACCGCAAGTGGTGTCTCAAATTGCGCAACTAAAACATCGCAATTGATAATTGCATCCTTTGCGCTCTCAATATCTTCAATTGATAATGATTGATTAGCACCACCATGAATCAAAATAGTATTATTACCATCTTTTTCCAGCATGATAAATGCTGAACCCGTCCCAATTTCTTGATGTGTTTTAATATTGGCAATATCAATATTATCAGTCGCCATCGCATCTAATAACATTTGACCATTTTGGTCATTTCCAACTGCGCCAACAAAGGTTGTTGCAGCATCCATCCGGGCCGCAGCAATTGCTTGATTGGCACCTTTTCCACCTGGGGCGGTAGTGGCATCATGCATTGCCATGGTCTCCCCTTGCTTTGGTAACCGATCAATATGCATGATGGTATCAGCATTTAAACTACCTAATACTGTAACTTTACGTGTCATTCTTTGACCCCTCCGTCTTAAAAAATAAATTCTAACTTTAGAATACCATATATTTACTACTGCTTCGGTAAATATACTCGTACCATTTTTAATTTATTTCATCTATTGCATTATACTGCTCATTAAACTTTTGCATAATGTCATCAGGGACTAGTTGTAATTCAACTAACCCTAATTTTAAATATGATTTAAGTAGATGTTTGTAATCACTTTGGCTATGCCGTAAATAACAATTCCAGGCCATCGTTTTCAAACCAAGATAATGATTATTTAAGTTACCATGAGGGAATTGACTTAATTTATTGATCTCATCTGGTTCAATTACAACTAGATGCATCCATTGTTCTACTTGGGCTAACCATAAAATACTATCTAATCCTTGCACGTATGCCGATAATAACGCTTGGTAATCGGCTACTGCGGGCATTTCCCAAAATTTAAACCACCCAGATACATCGGCAACCTTGGCTAAATCGATATCCAAGTTTTCATAACAAATTTTACGTAAATCATCGCCGCGAAAGCGAATTCCTTTTAAATTCGGTAATTCTCGATGATACATCCGTGATATTCGTAATAACTCACTAGTATCTAACATGCTTACATACTCCGTGGTTGTAAAACTTCAACTTTAATCGGATTATCTACAATTGTTGGTTTTGCAGGTTGAATTTCTAAGACACTCCGGTTTTCAAGATACCAACGTTGAATGAATGGGAAGTTAACGAGCACATTCATCAATGAAGCTTTCCCTTGCGCATCAATCACTTCAAAATGCCAAAACTTACTTAATTGTCGATTATTTTCACTTTGTAAGAAACGAACTTCTAACTCATCAGTAAGCACTAAACGAGCTCCAAAGCCACTATCAACCGGTTGCATCAAGACATTAGCTGGTGCTGAGGCAATAAATAACTTATCAAGAATTTGGCTTGGTAATTCCGTGCTGACTGTTTCATATTGATAATCATTATTCGTTTCTAAAATACTGTAATCAATATCAAATTCAAGTGTATCGGCCAGAATTGACGCAAAATTCATCAACACCGTAATCACTTGATCACTTTCTTCAGGCAAAATTTCCATGTCAGATTGCACAATAAAAAAGTCAATAATGTCGGTACTATTAAATGTTAATTTATTGGCAGCAAAATCAAGATAAAATAGCTTTTTACCAGATTCAATTTCGGTAAAGTACGCACCGTTAGTTGATGCTTCACTAAATTGATAACGAACCTTAGTTGCTGTGCCGGCCAAAAAGACGCCTAATTCTTCATGATCAGGTGCACTGGCAAGACTAAAGCTATTGACATTGTTTATCTCTAATAAACGTGTGGTAAACAATAAGAACCAATCCGCTATACTATATTGATTTGGAAATTGAACTTGTTTTGAACCTAGGTGTAAATTTATTAAGCCTTGGATAGCTGTTAAAAGTTCATGTGGATTAGACGTTGCTAAAACTTGGCTTAAAAGTTCCGTAAATTCAAAACCAGCTTGTAAACTTTGCTTAATTTCATTATTGTAACTTGTTAAACTTTGACTTGGTAAAATACCTACTGGTAAATTTGTTTGCTTATTCATAGTCACCAAATGCCCCCTGTTGTTCTTTTGAAATCAACGTTACTAAATATGCTTTGTACAGGTTGGCAACAGCAGTTTCAAATTTTTCAAAGTCCCCAAATTTTTCAATAATACTCTTATATTCGTAGCTCAAAATCGTATCTTCTTTTGAAAGGAACAAAATTTGGTCGTTATTTTCAATAATTTGTGTACGGGCGTTTTTAGTTTTTTCGTCATCGCTTTGAAGAGCTTCCAATTGTGCTACCAATTCATCACGTTGTTCTTTTAGCTTACCGTTAGCAAACAAACCTTGACGGGCATTTGTTACTTCATCAATTTGTGCACGTAAGCTTCCTTTTTGGACATCGCGTTCACTTTGCCCATCAACTAATTTTTGTAAATCTTCATTATCTTTAGTCAAAGTTGTAATTTTTTCAGTATTTAGACGCTTATTGTCTTTACTTAAGGCAACTGAATCCGTTAACTTTTGGTACTCTGTAGTATCAAACACAAATTTGACATCTAGTACATCCAAATAACCAAAGTTACGGCGGTCCCACCAATTTCCAAAGTAGATTTGGTACACACCTTCATCAATTTCTTTGTAGTAAAAGAATGGGAATGCTTCAGATAAATAGGCAATCAATTTATTAGCAAGTAAATGACTTAATTGTGGTTTTAAATTAGCTACCATTTCGGCCAAATCATCATTGCTTTGGCTAGGTTGTTGCATTACTTGTTGCTGATATTTTTTACGTGCAAGTAATTCGAATACTAGCCGATCGTCTTGCACTAAAATTGCTTGGCGAAGCTCAGATAAATATCCAAGTTTTTCGTCAAGCTTACCGATTAGTTCGGGATTTGTCGTTACAGTTTTTGCATTTTCTAACATACTATTCACGCCCCATTTTTATTGATATCTCTATTTTACCAATAAATTACAGATTTAGGCATTTGAATGTAACAAATTTCAGTTTTTTTCGCTTATCGTTAGTTTTTTTAATATAAATATTCCCATATGAATCGAAAAACAGTAAAAAAAGCAGCTTGGAAAATTAAATTTCCAAGCTGCTTCGCTAATTAGTGTTATTATTACGCAATTCTAACCATCAGGTTTTACAGCACATAATAATCTACACACATCTTAACTTACTTAAAGTTATTTTTACGTAATTTAGCGGCTTCAGCAATTGCATCCGTTCCTGGTTCAATAATTACATCACCAGCTTCGATTTCTTCAAGAGCTTGTCCAATTGACTTAACTGAGTCAAAACGTTCAAGTGTTGGTTTAGCACCAGCTTCAAGTTCATGAGCTCGCTTTGAAGCCAATGAAATCAACTTGTAACGTGAATCAACATTTTCTAATAATTTATCAACAGATGGGTATAAAATCATCGTTCTAATTCTCCAATCATTTCTGTGTACTCTGGCATTACGCGGTTAACACTCAAGTGTTCAGCACGGATAATATCCTTAATCCGTTCAACGGCTAAAGGCACTTCATCATTTACAACCGCATAATCATAATTTTGCATCATTTTAATTTCCGTAATTGCCGTTTCAATACGCTTATCAATTACTTCAATCGAATCAGTTCCTCGACCAACTAATCGGTTTTTTAATTCTTTCAAATCAGGTGGCGTTAAGAAGATGTAAACCCCATCAGGCATCTTTTCGCGAACTTGCATCGCTCCTTGAACTTCAATTTCTAAAAAGACGTCATAACCTTCATCGAGCGTTTGGTTAATGTATTTTAATGGCGTACCGTAATAGTTGTCAACATATTGTGCATATTCTAACATGCCACCATTGGCAATCTCAGCCTCAAATTCTGCCTTTGTAACAAAGTAGTAGTCTTCACCGTTTACTTCGCCCTCACGTGGTTGACGTGTGGTCATTGATACTGAATAAACAAAATCATTACCACCTTGTTCAAAAATTGCCTTACGGACAGTCCCCTTACCTACACCAGATGGTCCAGATAAGACGATTAACATGCCGCGTTTCACCATTACGCATATCCTCCAATAAAATTGTCAATTAACTAAATATATTAGATTATGATACCACATCAAAATTAACTTTACTATGACAAACTGTTGACAATCGTTAGTAGCTCGTCAACTTGGCGATATGTTTGCGCTAAATCACCTTGATTATCAATGACATAATCGGCCCGATTACGTTTATCTTCAATGCTTATTTGGGATTGAATCCGTTTAGTGGCTGCTGCTACCGAAATTTTATCGCGTAATACTAAGCGTGCCAATTGAATGTCTGGTGCAACATATACCACAACGACATAATCAACACTTTTTTGATAATGAGCCTCAAATAACGTTGGCGCATCAAGACAGACTATTGGTTGACCAGCAGCACGTAATTGCTCTAACTGTTGTAAAATCGCAGTGCGAATTGCTGGATCCATTAACACATTTAATTTTTTAAGCGCCGCAGCATCATTAAATACAATTTCACCAAGTGCCTTGCGGTTTAATTGGCCACTCGGTAGTAAAATTTTTGAGCCAAATTGGGCCACTAATTCTGTTAACAATGCATACTCTGGACGGACAACTTCTCGGGCAATTAAATCAGCATCAACGATTGGAATCCCACGTTGGGCTAAATACTTACTCACTGTAGATTTGCCAGTCGCAATACCACCCGTCAGACCTATAATTTTCATTACTTACCTTCTTTGAGTTTATGCATGAATTTGTTGGCATTGTGGACAATAAGTCGTGCCACGTTGAGCCACTTTCATTTTTTCCATCAATGTGCCACAACGCAAACATGGTTCACCTTTGCGGCCATATGCTTGTAACTCATTTTGAAAAGCGCCCGCCTCACCAAACGCATTGGTATATGAGTGTACGGTTGTCCCGTGATGCTCGATTGCTCGTTTTATTTCACTAATAATATTAGTCCGTAAAACGGTAATTTCAGCTAAGGTAACTGTATTGACTGGTTGTTCTGGATGAATCTTACTTTGCCACAATACTTCATCAACATAAATATTACCCAAACCTGCTAAATTACTTTGATCAAGTAAAAATGGTTTAATAATTTTTCGAGATTTAGCCATAATTTCAGCTAAATAATCCGTGGTTAAATCACTCTCAGTTGGTTCTGGACCCATTTTTTTAATCCCCGGTACCAATTGGTTTTCCATTCCCGTTGGTACAAATTGCATCCGCCCAAACTTACGTGTATCTAGGTACCACAAATCAGTGGCCTGGTCTAAATGAAATACTACGCACACGTGTTTTTCTGGAGGAGTCCCAGCTGGAACCGTGTTGTACTTACCTTCCATCCGTAAGTGACTTACTAACGTATAATCACCACTTAAACGAAAAAGTAAAAATTTTCCACGCCGATCGATATCTTCAATAGTACGATTAACCATCGTTTTAAGAATCGTTGCAACGTCGCCTTCAATTGTCTTAGGCCACAATAACTCAACCGCTTTAATTTGTCGATTTTGAACTAAGCGTAATAGTCCGCGTCGTACAGTTTCGACTTCAGGTAATTCTGGCATACTTACTTAATCCTCATTATTTTAATTTATTTAGCGTCAAACCACGTTGGACCATAGTGGCTTTCAACTTTTAATGGTACATCTAATGTTACGGCCGAATCCATAATTTTGGGTACTAAGGCTTCCAATGTCGCAATTTCACTCGTTGGTGCTTCAAAAATCAATTCATCATGAACTTGTAATAACATTTTAGCTTGTAAACCATGTTCTTGTAGTGCTGTTTGCATATTAATCATTGCCAATTTAATAATATCTGCTGCTGAACCTTGAATTGGTGTATTCATTGCCGTTCGTTCCGCAAAACTACGTAAATTAAATGATTTTGCATTTATTTCTGGTAAATAACGCCGCCGTTTTGACAACGTTTCGACATAACCATTCAACTTAGCTTCGGCAACAACACTTTTGAGCCATGCATCAACACCGGGGTATTGTTCAAAATATGTTTCAATCATTTTTTTAGCTTCTGGCCGTGATACCCCGATACTTTGACTTAAACCAAAATCAGAAATTCCATAAACAATCCCAAAGTTAACAGCCTTGGCTTTACGCCGCATATTACCATCAACTGGTTCATCTTTACTTAAACCAAAAATCCGCCGAGCCGTTGCGGCATGGATGTCATCATCTTCTTTAAACGCGGCTTGTAGATGCTCATCCCCTGTAATATGTGCCAATACACGTAGTTCAATTTGTGAATAGTCAGCCCCAAAAATTTGCCAATCAGGATGACTTGGGACAAATGCTTGGCGAATTTTACGCCCTTCTTCTAAACGAATTGGAATATTTTGTAAGTTAGGATCAACTGATGATAACCGTCCCGTTTGCGTTAATGTTTGCATATACCGGGTATGAATTTTGGAATCTGTACTATGAACGACTTTTAATAGACCTTCAATATATGTTTGTTGTAATTTTGCGACTTGCCGATATTGTAAAATATCTTCCACGATTGGTGCTTCAGGAGCTAATTTTTCTAAAACATCAACCGCTGTTGAATAACCGGTCTTAGTCTTTTTAATAACTGGTAATTTCATTTTTTCAAATAAAATTTCGCCTAATTGCTTTGGGGATTGAATGTTAAATTCTTCGCCAACTTGTCGATATATAGCTTGTTCTAGTTCACTTAGTCGTTCAACTAATTTACTACCTTGTGCCCGTAATTGTTCAGTGTCAACGGTAATCCCCGTAATTTCCATCGCCGCTAACACATGTGTCAATGGTAATTCAATTGATTCATACAATGGTAATTGCTCATGTTCAATCAATTTAGCGGTTACTTTCGGTGCTAATTGATCAATTGCATGCACTTTATTAACTAAATGCTTAAACAAAATATCATCATCGGTTGGAATCGCAAATTTCGCGCCTTTACCGTAAATCGCTTCATCACTTTCAACATCGTAATAATCAAATTGCTGCGCTAATTCATCAATATCATCAACATTAGTATTAGTGTCAAGTAAATATGCCGCCAAGATAATATCAGTGGCAACATTCACGAGTTTAATACCTAAGCGATTTAACAAAACTAGTGCGGCTTTAGCATTGTAGACGTTTTTCTTAATTGCTGGACTGGTTAATAAGTTACTTAAAACAGGCGTTAATAACCAATCAACACTCCGAGCAACAAAGTATCCTTGGGTTGCATTACCAATCGCAAAGCCGACCATTTCGCTAATATGATAGTTTGGTGATGTTGTCTCTAAGTAAAAGCTTATTTCACCTTCAAGCGCTGCCACTTGAGCTAAGTTAGCTTCAGTAATCACTTGCATTTTAATTGCCGGATTATTTTGCGTGGCTTCATTAGCTTCCTTACCGTAACCAGCTGCATGTAATTTCGCAAGTTGTTGCTTAAAATTAAGCATTTGATAAAAGGGCACAATCCCTTCGTAATCAGCACCCCGATAATTAATATCTGCAATGCCAATCGGTAAAGCTACATCCGTCCGAATTCGTGCTAAATCTTGTGACATAAATGCTTGTTCACGATCATTAATCAAATTATCTTTCATTTTTGATTTTTTCAAAGATTCAACATTATCGTATAGATTTTCAAGCGTTTGCCATTCCTTAAGTAACTTAATAGCTGTTACCGGACCAATTTTAGTAACCCCTGGATAATTATCAGCAGTATCACCGGTGAGGGCCTTCATATCAACAACTTGTGCAGCTGTTAAACCATCATATTTTTCAATAACTGCAGCTGGATCAAATGTTTCTAATTCAGTAACCCCTTTTTTAGTTACTAGGACCGTTATATTTTCATCAACTAACTGTAATAAATCGCGGTCACCAGTAACAATCGTTACCGCTAAACCTTCTTGTGCACCCGCTTTGGCAATTGTGCCAATAATATCATCCGCTTCATACCCCGGTAATTCGTAAGAGGTGATTCCATGTAATTCAACTAGTTGTCTTAAATATGGAAACTGTTCTACGAGTTCTGGCGGCGTTGATTGCCGACTACCTTTATAAGAATCGAGTTTTTCCGTTCGAAATGTGGTTTTACCAGCATCCCATGCAACAAGACAATAATCTGGTTGCATCGGATCAACTAGCGTATCTAAAAAATTATTAAATGCAACTAACGCATTGGTGTGCAAACCGTCTTGATTTTTCATGCGTTCCAATTGCGAATGCATCGCATAAAATGCCCGAAAAGCGAGGCTATTACCATCAATTAATAAAAGTGTTTTTGCCATTTGCTCACTCCTTATGTGATTTTTGTAGTTTATTTGAGTGTGCGCTTAAAAAAATCGGCAGCTGTTGCCTTAATCTGGGCACTTGTAATCGTCGTAATCGGTAATTTTTTGGGTAATGAATTGATAATGGTTTTCCCATATTTTTTATTAACAATCCGTGAATCTAAAATTATCACCATCCCAATCGCATTTGGTGTTCGTAAAATTCGTCCAATGCCTTGCCGCAATCTTAAAATTGCCTTGGGGAGACTTAAATTATAAAACGGATTACGATGTTGTTGTTCAAGCCAATCATTTTGTGCTTGCACTAAAGGTGTATCCGGATTTTCAAACGGTAACCGCGTGATAACAAGTAATTCAACATCTTCACTAGGGATATCAACGCCTTCCCAAAAACTACCACTACCTAATAAAATAACGTGTTCTTCATCCTTAAATTTGCGTAAAATCTTACTGTTTGAGCCACTAACACCTTGCGCTAGAATCGTAAAATGATGTAATTCTGGCATTGCATGTAAATGCTTGGTAACTTGTTCAATCGTCGTTAAGGAATTAAATAGGATTAATGCTTTTTTTGAAACACCCGTTAATAACTGTTGAACTTGGCGTGCTAAGTAATCACTATACATAAACTGATTTGTTTGCCGAGGATCAGGCGCATCACTAACCAGCACTAACTCTGCTTGATTTTCATACAGAAAATTATCCGCAAAGCGCTTAACCTTAACATCTTCTTTAGCTAAATTTAGCTGATCAAAAACATATTGTGAACGTGCTGAGCTAAATAATGTTGCCCCCACAAAAATTGGCGATTGGAAAAATGGATATATTTTATCAGTAAAAAATGCTTCCGTATTAATTAATGAACTACTTAACAGTAAATTAGTTGATTGATTTTGGGAATTACTGTTTAACCAGAAGACCCCTTTATCCGGATTACTTAGGACTTGCGCATGTAATTGCCAGAACATTTCAAGCTGTTGTTCAAGTTGATTAGCTTCCGCTTGAAAGGCCGTCATTTGTTCAAAGTCATTAACTAACCAACGTTGATTCTCGGTTTCAAAAACATTATTTAATCCCGCCAAAGCCAACTTCAAATCTGTCACATCATTTTGTAATCGTGTAATCAAATCTGCATGTTGTTCAAAAAATGTTACCATCCCTTGAGAGCTAACCCGCTTCTCAAAGCCTAACGTTGTCGTAACTAATTGCACATTTAATAAAAAATGCCGGTATAACAACATCAATAATTGATTTAAATTTTCAGCAATTCCTTGTGAGGCGCTACTTATTTTCTTTAATAATTCGTCATTGGCCATACTACCACGGAAAATATCAAAAATATCACGTGCATGATTATTTAGTAACATGCTTTGAATCTGCGTAATACTTTTTAAAGCCGTTGCAAATGAAAATTGATTACGGGAGACATTCAAAACACTTGGTGCTAACTGGTGCGCTTCATCGACTACTAAAAATGGTTTTTCACTAAATTCATCAGCATGTTGAATTAAAAAAGCATGATTAACTACTAAGATATCCGCTATTTTAATCGCTATTTGTTGCCGTTCATGAAAGGCCAATTCGCCAAATTCATTAACGTCATTTTTAGTTGTGTAAGCTATTTGTTGGCGGAAAAAAGTATTGGGATTCCCAATTTGAATCTCATCTAAATCCCCCGTTGTCGTCATCGTCAGCCAAACTATGATCCGCATTTTTAAAAACTGATCGGCATAATTAGGCGCCTTACTAAATAAAATTTGGCGAAATTTAGTTAAATCCAAATAATATTGCCGGCCTTTTAACATAACCGCATGCACCTTGAATGGAAGCATTGGGGATAACTTTTCTTCAATAACGCGGATTACTTGTTCTTGTAATAAAAATGTTGGTACCGAAATAACGGTCTTACGGCCAGTTTGACTTAAATATGCAAACGGTAATAAATATCCGAGCGTTTTACCCATCCCGGTTGGTGCTTCTAACATCATTGCGGAACTATTTGGGTGAGCGAAATTATTGTAAATCAAATTCATAAATTTGGCTTGTTCACCACGATACTCAATGGCACCTTGAAATAGTTGCTCTTTGGCCCGTTGTGTATTTGGATAGCGTTTTGGTTGGACCCGTTTAGGTATGCTAGAACTTACTTTTGTGAGTACCAAATCATTAGCAATCACTAGATGCGGTGCTAATTGACTTGTACTTTGTTCCCGTTCAGCGACAATTGCATCAAAAAAAGCACTTGTTTGTCGTGGTAAAATATTGGCAAATTTTTGTAAGGTTTGCAAAGTCAACAATGGTAAATCTTTCGCAACTTGCCATAAATCCATAAATAACCGCGCCGTGGCTTGGGCATCAGAATCAGCCCGATGCGGTTGTAAATGCTTAATTGCCAAATATTGGCTTAAATCAGCTAGTCGATATCCAGGAGCGGTTGGATATAAAATTTGTGCCAATGGAACCGTATCAATTCCTTCAATTTCAAGCGTTGGTAACCCCACTCTTTTAAATTCAGCAATTAAAAACGGTAAGTCAAAATTAATATTATGTGCAACGAAAATGGTATCACTTAAAAAATGCCACAATGTTTGGGCAATATCTTTAAAGAGTGGTGCATTGACAACATCTTCATTGGTAATTCCTGTTAATTGGATAACGGCGGGGGGAATCGCCGCTTCAGGATTGATATTAGTGGCAAAAGTTTGAATAATTTTATTGTTTTGCACGATAACTGCCCCAATTTGAATAATTCGGGCGCCGTCTTTTATATTGGTGCCAGTTGTTTCAATGTCAACAACGGCAAATTTTTGATTTTCTAATAACAAAACACTGCCTCTCCATCCTGAATGTTCAATACTAATGTATAATTATAAATACATTTTATCAAAAAAAACACGAAACTTGGGCGAAAGGTTCCACAAAAAGTGGTTAGTTTTGCGGATATGCGATAAAATAATCTAGGATTATTTCTATAGTAAATAATAAATATGTAAAATAGCCTCTTTTTATATAACTCAGAGGAATGAAAGAAGACCTTAATTTATGTTAACTAAAGCACTTGGGCAAAGTCATGCCAAAGCTATTTTAATGGGAGAGCATTCGGTTGTTTACGGAGAACCAGCCATTGCAATTCCACTTTTAAACATCAATATGATTGTCACAATTATTCTTCGACACGATCACCAACAATTAATTAAAAGTCGCTATTATAACGGTAGCCTTTCTGATTTAGCCGGTGCCTATGAAGGCGTACGGCAATTAATTGTTTTTTTACTTGGAAAATTCAATAACCCTGACTTGGGCTTTGAATTAACTCTTAATAGTCAAATTCCTCAAGAACGTGGCATGGGTTCATCTGCTGCGACTTCAATTGCTGTCATTCGCGCATTTTATGAATTGTTTGAAGAACCCTTGGATCGTAAAACTCTTTTAAAGATGGCCAATATTGAAGAATCCATTACACATGGTTCCCCAAGTGGTATTGATACGGCCACCAGTAGTTCTGAGGATCCGATTTTCTTCATTAAAAATCAAGAAGTTACCCCTTTTAAAATCGATGTTCCAGGATATCTTGTTATTTCAGATACTGGTATTATGGGCCAAACAGGACTTGCTGTAAGTGCTGTCCGGCATTTGTTTGATGAGGAGCCTTCTAAAACACGCCGCTTAATTTCTGATTTGGGTGAAGCAGCTGCCGCCGCAAAAATCGCCTTACAAACTGGTGATTTAGTGTGCTTAGGCCAATTAATGACCAAAGCACACTCTCATCTACGCACACTTGGTGTTTCACATCCGCACCTTGAAACATTAGTTAAAACTGCCATTGAAAAAAATGCCTTAGGTGCAAAGTTGACTGGTTCAGGAATTGGTGGCAGTATCATCGCCTTAGCCAAAAACTTAACGGATGCCCAACATATCGCAGAAGCCCTCAGTGAAGTTGGGGCACAAGAATATTGGATTAGTCCACTTGCTAGCCAAACAAACATGGAGCACCTTATCAATGAATAAAAAAGTCACGGCACGAGCACATACAAATATCGCTTTAATCAAATATTGGGGTAAAAAAAATCCGGAATTAATTATTCCAACGACTAGTAGTCTTTCATTAACACTTGACCAATTTTATACCGATACGGCTGTCGTTTTTAATTCAAACTTATCCCACGATGAGCTTACCTTAAATGGCCAACCAATTACCGACCATACACTTCTTAAAACAAGTACATTTTTAGATATAGTTCGGCAAATGGCGGGTATTAATACCTTTGCCCGTATTGAAAGTACTAACCATGTCCCAACAGCAGCTGGCTTAGCATCATCAGCCAGTGGTTTTGCTGCTCTGGCTGCCGCAAGTAGTAAAGCCGCTGGTCTTAACCTTGATCGTCAAGCTCTCTCGCGCTTAGCTCGCCGCGGATCTGGTTCAGCTTCACGGTCAATCTTTGGTGGTTTTGCCGAATGGATTGCGGGAGAAGATGATTTAACATCATATGCCCATCCAATTCAAGAAAATGTTACAATGGATATTCAGATGTTAACTGTCGTCCTGGATGGTTCGGTTAAAAAAATTGGTAGTCGCCAAGGTATGCAACACGCGATTGCTACATCACCTTTTTATGACACGTGGGTTGCCGAATCTGAAGTTGACCTGGTTACTATGAAACAAGCCATCGCAAATAATGATTTTCAAACACTTGGTGAATTAGCCGAACATAATGCTTTACAAATGCATAGTTTGAATTTCACCGCAAAACCTGCGTTCACGTACTTTAATGGCGATACCCTTAATATTTTAAATCTCGTCCAAAATCTCCGCCACCAAGGTATTCAGGCTTATGCAACAATGGATGCCGGTCCAAATGTTAAGATCATTTCGCAAAGTACAGCAACACAAGTTATTTGTGAGGCTATCAAAAAAGATTTCCCCAATGCCACGGTTGAAGTTGCAAAACCTGGTCCGGGAATTAGTTATTTATAAATAAGGAATAAAATATGCAAATCAACGTACCTGGCAAACTCTATATCGGTGGCGAATATGCTGTCGTTGAACCTGGCCAATCAGCAATCTTAGTCGCTGTCGACAAGTTTGTTTTTGCTGATATCAATCCCAGCACAGTTGGTGAAATTCGCTCAACGCAATTACCGGATGCCATTATTAATTGGACACGGGTTAACAATCAATTAATGCTCCAAGTTGATCCTCAATTAGAATTTATTGCTGCTGCTCTTCAAATTACTTTTAACTATTTTCAAAAAAATGACTGGTTATTTGAAGATTTTAGTCTCGTTATTGACAGCCAACTTGATCATACTAATGGTATTAAACTTGGCCTCGGTAGCTCAGCAGCCGTAACTGTCGCCGTTGTAAAAGCAATTTTAGCATTTCACCACCGGAGTCTCCAAGCACTCGAAATTTATAAGTTAGCAGCTTTGGCCCATTTTCATGTTCAAGGAAATGGTTCATTAGGTGATATTGCCACAAGTGTCTATACTGGGTGGATTTCATATAATTCACCAGATCGCACCTGGTTTGCCACTAAAACAACTAATTTACTAGATAGTTCGTTAGTTGATATGGAATGGCCTGAATTAAACATTCAATCTATTCCAACGCCACTCAATTTAGAGTTATTAGTTGGGTGGACTGGTTCACCTGCTAAAACCAAAAATTTACTAAAAAAAGCAGCTTCATATACTGACGATACGATATATCGTGAATTTTTAGCTGGTTCAAATGCGGCCGTTTCGATGCTTTTAAATGGTTTGTTAACGACTGATTTTGATGTCATTAACCGGGGAATTGCTTTAAATCGGGAATTTTTGTTAATTTTAAGTGAACAAACCGATATTGAAATTGAAACACCCCTACTTAGAACTTTAATTGAAATTGCTACTAATCTAGGTGGTGCGGCCAAGACATCCGGGGCTGGCTTTGGTGATAATGGATTTACATTAATTACCCCAGATGCAAACCGAGAACAAATTATTGCAAGTTGGCAAGCAGCTGGTATTACACCACTAAATTTACAACCTTACGTTAGTCCAACCGTTTTGCTCGAAAGTGAGGAATAGTTATGGAATCTGCACATGCGCATCGTAAAGACGAACACTTAGCCATTACGGAAGCCAATATTCGTAAAGCTGGTAGCAAAGAAAACTTTGCTGACCTACGAATAATCCATGATGGGTTACCTGAACTCGCCGTTGCTGATACAGATATTAGTGTCAACTTAGCTGATTTCAAGCTGCCAATGCCCTTCTATATTGAAGCAATGACCGGTGGTTCATTCCGAACTGGCCAAATTAATGGCCAACTTGCCCAAGTCGCTAAGGAAACCCAAGTTGCTATGGCCGTGGGTAGTCAATCAATTACCCTTAAAGATAAAAGTTCTTATGAATCTTTTGAAATTGTTCGAAAAGTAAATCCTGATGGCTTTATTTTTGCTAATCTAGGAGCTGGTAAAACTGCCCAAGATGCACAGTTTGCGATTGACTTAATTAATGCTAATGCGTTAGAAATTCATATCAACGTGGCACAAGAAATCGTTATGCCTGAAGGTGACCGTAACTTTAATTGGCTTGAAGACATTGCTGAAATCGTTAGGACCGTTAACGTACCAGTCATCGTCAAAGAAGTCGGCTTTGGGATTAGTCAACAAACGCTTGCTAAATTAGCAGCGATTGGCGTTCAATATGTTAATGTTGGTGGCCGTGGTGGTACTAATTTTGCGGCTATTGAAAATCAACGTAATCATGACACTGACTATGACTTCATGCTTGATTGGGGTCAAACAACCTTGGAATCTTTAATTGAAGGTCAACTCAGTAACACTGATATCACCCTTTTTGCAACGGGGGGCATCAATAACCCCTTAGATATTTTAAAAACCCAAATTATGGGTGCTAAAATGACCGGTGTCGCTGGCCATTTCTTACATACGTTGCTAACTAAAAAAGAAGTTGGTTTGACAAATGAAATTCTAACTTGGCAAAGACAATTGCATGAACTATACGCTCTTGTGGGTGCTAAAAATCAAGCAGACTTGGCACAAACTGAGTATCTTTTAAGTTCGCAACTAGCTAACTATCGACAACAACGAACAAACAATTAAAAACAAGCGAGGCTTTTATGACAAATGCATTAGTGGTATATGCAACCCTAACTGGAAACAATGAAGCAGTGGCTGATTTGATTATTTCGAATTTTCAACAAAATAACATCAATGTGACTAAAAAAGAAATTTCGCTGTGTGATGTGCAAATATTACGTGAATTTGATTTAGTTGTCCTCGTACCCTACACCTACGATCAAGGCGCTTTACCAGAAGAAGGGCTAGATTTTTATGATGATTTAGCGCTAATTAAGCTTCCAGAGACCGTTTATGGTGTTGCAGGGTCTGGTGATGTATTTTATGGTGATGATTATTGTGTAGCCGTTGACGCCTTTTCAAGTGCTTTAGGCGCCACAGAGGCTATTCAAGGTACCAATAACTTAAAACTTAATTTATACCCTGATACGGCTGCTCAAGGGCAAATTAAAACATTTGTTGAACAACTACTACTAACATTTCAAAATAAAGTATCTAAATAAAAACGAGATGCCTATGGCATCTCGTTTTTATTTAGATACTGATTTAATAATAATTGCAAAATTAATTTTATTGAGTCACCACATTAAGCATGCACTCGACGTATCCGACCAAGCCATGCTTTAAAGCGTGTCTCTCCATTTGATGGGCGCACTTTAACGCGCCCCTTTTTTCGTGCTTGGCGAGCATAACCAACCGCATCCGAATGTTTTTGTAACTTTCCTAATTCAAATTCATCACCGTTATTCACTGCAATAACTGAATAGAAATATAAATCTTCTGGACGAATAAATTGTTCACCATCTTCAGTAACGGTGCTGGCAATTAACGTTATTTTTTTTAGCGTATATTCATCTGAATTAGTTGATCTAATATGACCATTATCATCTTTATATCTTCGTTTATATGTGCCTACAAAGCCGCGTAGTTGAATTTTAGAACCGCGTTGAAGTTTCATCCCTACTAAATAGTGATAAAATTCTGGATTGGTTTTTAACCACAAATGCGTTGAAATGAACTGTCCATTACTATCATGAACATCTTCAACTAAAATTCGCTTTTGTTTATCAATCACTCGATAAACGCCAGTAACCTCAATTTCTTCACCAAATAGTTCGGACAGATAAAGTCTAACTTTGTATTTTTCTCGCGTAACGACCAAAATACTATTCTCCTTTTTATGACTGTTACCTTATTTTAATGGTGATTTATAAAATTTAAAAGAATTATTTTTAAAAAACAAAAATAATTTAATATTCATTTTATTTAATCAATATATGTGCTACTTATTTATTAATAAATCCTGCATATCAGCAGGTAATGGTGCTTTAAATTCTAATGGTTGATTTGTAAAAGGATCTTCAAAACTCAAATAAAAAGCGTGTAATGCTTGGCGGGTAATTCCACGATCAAGAGGACCACCATAAACATCATCACCAAGTAATGGATAGCCTAAATGGCTAAAATGCACGCGAATTTGGTGTGTCCGGCCCGTATGCAGTTGAATACGGGCAAGTGTAGCTTCCGGCGTCCGACCTTCCACCCAATATTCAGTTTGCGATGCACGGCCATCTTCACGGACTTCACGACGAATAAAGTCATCATCCATCCGGCCAATTGGGGCATCAATCATCGCATGTTCTTCAGGTAAAACACCTAAAACGACCGCATAATACTGCTTATTCATCGTATGCGCCTGTAATTGTTTATCCATCATGGCGTGCGCAAAACGGTGCTTGGCAATTAACACCAATCCAGAAGTAAAGCGATCAAGGCGTGTTACAACGTGTGGTACTAAATCAGTAGCACCTTGTTGCTTTAAGTATCCTTTAACCCGATTTACTAACGTATCTTCACGATCCGCACGCCCAGGGACCGTTGTCATCCCGGCTGGTTTATTAACAATTAAAAAATTACGGTCTTCATAGACCACATCTAATTCCCCATAACTTGTCGCAACAACATCGTTATCAACTTCAGGTGGCATAATAATGGTTACTTCATCGCCATTTTTTAAAAAATCAACTGTTCGACCGTGAACACCGTTAATTAAAATATCACCACCATTATGTTTAATTTGTGAAAACATCCGATGACTAACACCATGTGTCCCCAAAAAGGATTTAACTTTTTGCTCAATATCGTTATCTTTTTTCCATGTAAATTCCATTAAATTTTTCCTATTACTTCTATTCCTTTAAATGACCGATGAATGATTCATTCACCCGCCGCCAAAACTGCATGTGGCGATATTCAGCAAACGCAATTCGATGTGGTGCAATCCGATAACTTATTTCTTTAACCGCATGTGAATTAATTAACTCTTGATCATAGGTTAATATCAACCCATCAGCATCTTGAGGAATAATTTTTATTATTTCATCAGGAGCGGTGACTAGCGGTGAACCCAACGTCCGATAGACTTGATTGTTAATTGAAGCCAGTTCCGCTAACTGTAATGCTGCTAAGCTAGGATGTAAGACCGCCCCACCAATCGCTTTATTATATGCCGTCGATCCGGTAGGTGTACTAATTGCCATCCCATCACCACGAAAACGTTCAAACCATTGATCACCAAGATAGACATCGGCAACAACTGTACCTGAAACTCGTTTGACCATACTTTCATTAAGTGCCAACTTAACTTCTTTTGAGCCATCAGCATATGTTACGGTCGTTTCTAATATCGGATATTCAACTCGTTCTTGCTTGTCATTAACAAGTGAGGCAATTAAATCGTCAATTTCATATTCACGCCAGTCAGTATAAAAGCCAAGATGGCCGGTATGCAAGCCAACAAATCGAATCGTCCCTAATTGATCTTGATATTTTTGAAAAGCACCTAGTAACGTGCCATCACCACCGATGCTAATTAATACATCTGGATGATCGTTATCAATGGTTAAATCCATTTTAGTCAATGCCATAGTTAGATTCTTAACAACTCGTTGTGAACGCATACTATTATTTGCATATAAACCGACTCGCATCGCCTACGCCTCCTTATTTATCTTCATTATCGGTTTGAATTTCTTTCCTAATTTGTGATAATTCCTCATCTATTTGATAGGCCCGCGTTGCCAAATCACGTAGATGTTCGCTTACTTCATCCGTAAACCCTACACTATTTTTATATTTTAATGAATGTTCAATCGTCGCCCAAAAATTCATTGCCATCGTTCGAACTTGAATTTCAGCTAGAATCTTTTTTTCACCCGTCACTAATTGGACTGGATATTCTATCACAATATGATATGAACGGTAACCTGATGGTTTCGCATTCGATACATAATCACGTTCTTCTAAAATTTTCATATCGGTACGCTGACGTAAAATATGTACAATTTGATAAATATCATCCACAAATTGCGTCATAATTCGTACACCGGCAATATCTTGCAAATCTTGTTCAATTCGTTCTTCATCAATATGGCGCCGTACTAACTTTTCTTTAATACTATCGGCGGGTTTTACACGTCCTGTCACAAACTCAATTGGTGTCTGTTGATCTAGTTGATCAAATTGAGGTCGTAAACCGCGTAATTTAACCTTCAATTCAGCAACTGCTTGTTCATAGGGTAGTAAAAAACTGTCCCAGTTTTGAATCATGGCAAGCCTCCAATTCGTCTACTTATAAAATTCCATTCTTAAATTATATCACTCTAGCTCATATTTTCTATATTCAAACTTATCATTCAGCACAAAAAAATTTAATTCCTAATACCAATCAATAGCGTATTTCGATATTCAGTGCTACACTATGTTTTGAACTTAATCGAGTGTTACTTCACAAGGCTATCCCCTTTTATAATACCTTGTTTTCTTCCCAAAGGAGGTCCCCCATTTGATAGAAGTCTTTCATTTTATTACCCCCCTGCAATTTGAAAGCTATCAAGCACAAAAAGCACTTACTCAAGTACTAAAGTCGCTCAATACTAAATATTCTTACCATGTTTTGCCATTAATTAGTTTAGCAACAATGGATGAAGCATATCGTCAAGGTATTGAGACCAACACGCATATCTCATTTCAGGTTGATTATGCAATTAGTCTTGATTATGTCGCCATGCTTTCACAAGGGCGTAATCTAGCACGTAAATTCTTATACGCATTACAAGAACAATTGTTAGTTCGCCAAAATACTTATTCTGATTTAATCATCAAACAAGTTATAACAGATATCGGTGGCGATTTGGAGTTATTTGTTGAAGAACGTAATTCTAAGCAAACTACTGCAGCATTAATTAAAAACCAACAATTTGCTAATGAATATCAAATTGTTAAAAATCCTGCTGCACTTATTTTTGACAGCAATAATCCCGATCATGGTATCATTCTTGAAAATTTTGTCACGACCGAACTTGAAACTATCCTTAACCAATATCTAAACAACCAACGGACTTTAATAGAACCATACATGGTTCTTCATCGTTAAGTTTAGCTCTATGCATAAGGAATGTCGGTTCATAATTAAGCTTTAAATAGTAGCTTACTGCTAAAGCATACTTTGGTACTCCGTTATATGCACAAAAAGACCATGGAAAATAAGTTTTCCATGGTCTTTTTGCTACTTTCTGTCATAGTTGCTATTTACGTTGGGACTTTCCTTGGTGAAAATATCTATTACCCCATATGTAAAGACTACTTAACGCAATAATAACTAGGACAAAAAACAAGCCAAAGCACTGATTAAAATAAGCCTCCGGTAAAGCATTAATAATAGGGTCTTGCACTGGATAAAAAATCCAATCATTATTTCTAAACAACATTTTGTGAAATGCAATAAAAAATTGATTGAATTGCATCATCATCATTGCTAATACAACAAAAACCGCAGCAAAAACACCTTGAAGTGGCCATAACAAGCGCCATTGCTCTTGCCGTTTAGCCAAGTGTTTAATAAACCCAATACTAGGAATTAACGTAACTAATAAAACAAGATAATTTATTAAAAATAAATTTTTTACTTCACGAAAATGTTCTAACCCATCTTTTGAGTCAGTAAAATTACTCATTTTCAATTCCGTAATCCATGGTAAATTTAAATAAGCCATTAATTGCTGGAAATTATGCATCATTTGCTTAGCAGATAAATTAATAAGCGGCAAAAAATCACCAAACTTAACATTCAGATAATACAGCCACGTACTATTAATTGTAATTGTAATTGCCAATGAAATAATACAAAGCAATAAGCTAGTAAATGCCAGCCAAAATCTAAACTTGCCAATCATTTAAGTTTTCCACCTCGTATGTTGGCGCCTGCGCATATTCAGCAACTTCAGCTCTAGTACTAATGCCTGTGTATGTCATCAACGTATCCACCTGGGCATTAATTCCCGCCATAATATCAGTAAAGTAATTATCACCGACTAGTAACGCTTCTGTTGATTGTATTTTCATTCGAGTTAAAGCCAGATTTACAATCTGCGCATTTGGTTTGCCGATTGCCAGTGGTTTTATACCCGTTGCTGTCGTAACTAAGGCATTTAGAGACCCCGCACCGGGTACTAGACCACGTTCATTTGGAATATTTGTATCTAAATTAGTTGCCACATATATCGCCCCATTGCGAATTGCTAATGCCGCCTGTTCAAATTTCGCATAAGTTACTTGTGTGTCCATACCAACGACAACAACATCTGGCTGTTCATCAGTTACTATATAACCAGCATCGGTTAAAGCTCGTTTAAGGCCCACCTCGCCAATTGCAAAAACCCGCGTCCCAGCACCAAGTGATAAATTATTAACTAAATAGTCAGCGGTTGCCATCGCTGAGGTATATATTTGCTCAGCTGATGTCGGAATACCATGAACCGTTGTTAAAAATTCAGCAACCATCGTCGGTGTTTTTGTGGAGTTATTTGTTAAAAATAAATAGTTAATTTGTTGAGCATTAAGCTTAGCAATAAACGCTTGTGCTCCTTCAATTCTATCTGTTCCTTGGTATATCGTCCCATCAAGATCAATTAAATAACCTGTATATTTTTTCATAATTATGTTTCTATACCTATTATTTTTCGTTTTTTTGTTGAATGGTAAAATGCCGCTTCCGTTGATTTGGTTTCTTCGTACTTGCACTCATACTACCATCTGGCTTTTTAACACCCTTACCATCAGCAATTGGTCTTTTTACTTCTTTCACATCAGCCCGTTGCTTATTGGCATTTGAACGTCGGCGCCGACGTTTATTAACTGACGCATCATGTGTCCGCTCGTTGTTATTATCTTTTGGTGATTTTGATAAGTTAGTACCTTTATTATTGGGTTTATTTGCGGCAGTTGTTTTTGCAGAATTACCTTTACGTTGCCACGCTGTTCTAGACGTAGGTGTTTCTTTGTTCGCCACTGCTTCATCACTACGATTACCACGATTGTTTCGTTTACGTCGGCGATTATTTGAAGTAGATGGTACGACTTCAAAATCCGTTTTACTTTCAACTGGATTTTCATTTTGAACAACAAAATATGGCGCCCCAAAATTCATGTATTCCAGTAAATAATCCTCGAATGCATCAATAGAATTAAACTTTGTCATATTCTTATTGTCTTGAGCATAAAAACCCTTTAATCGTAGCTGATCAGCCGCAATGTCACCAATAATATAATCATATTTTGTTAAAATATCACTAAAACGTGCCTTGAACTTCAATTCGTCAAAAGCATCGCGATAGTTTTTTAAAATTGTCATAGCCAAGCCATTAACAATAAATTGATTGTTGCCTTTATTTTCAAAATTAGTTGTAGCAGCACGCTCTGAAACTTGCGCTTCTGCTTTAATTTTTAATGATTCTCGATCCACAATTGTTCCTCACTTAATTGGAAAATTTTGCGCTAAATAATCGGCAAAATCTTCACGTAACATTTTTTGCATCATAATTTTATTTTCGCCAACTAAATCGATTGTTGGGAAAAATGGTAAATATTTATAGTAATCTAAACTAACAAATTGATATTGCTTATTATCATCAATTAATTGATTCTGATAAGTTAACTGCCCTTTATGAATATCAATCGCCATTTCACATAGTTGAATATCACCAACTAATTTACCGCGAAAGCCTAAACCGACCATCGCGAATGCACTCACGAACTCGGCATTTTTATGAATTTCTTGTAATAAACGTTTTAATTCTTTTCCGGTAAGCATCGTTTGCATGACATACATTTGATGTGGTAAAAGTGCCAATAAATCAGCTTTGGTCACCTCACCAGCCGGTAGATCACCTAAAACTAAGCCGGTTGAGAGCAATGCGGCCTTGATACCTGTTTTTTGGACTAACATCGCAAAAAGTGCATCCATAAAGCTATTATCAGCTCTTAATAACGGCTTAGGAAGATATGCAACTTTAGCTGCTCGTAACTGCTCTAAGCCAGCATCCTGTAATCCTTGAATTTCAGCAATATCAGTGTCCTCATCCGGTAAATCACTCGTCGTCACCAACCTTGCGACTTTACTGACTACCTTATGATTTTCAATCGTCAAACTAATCTTGCCGATATAACGCCCCCATTTACCAGCCGCCGCAATTAAAGTATTATTAAGCATTTCACCTTTTTCCAAACGATGATGTGTATGCGCACCAATAATAACATCTAAAGTTGGAAACATCTGTGCCAATCGGCGGTCTTCTGGCAATCCTAAATGTGATAATAAAATTATTACATCTGCTTGTGCGTTAATTTGGGGTAACATAGCCGCTAAAATCGGTGCCACTTCACCAATTCCCCATTCACGTAACGGATACGTCTCAACAAATGGTGCCGTCATGCCAATCATTGCAACTTTAGTTCCATCCGGCATGACCTGATAGACAACTTCTTGACACCATGACGGTTGCTTATTAGTTCGTAAATCTTTAATATTAGCCACCGTCACCGGGAAATTAGCATCATTATATAATTTTTGTAACTTATCATGTTGTAAACTTAAACCTTCATTATTACCAATCGTAACCGCATCATATCCAATCTGATTAAGCAACTCAACATTAATTATGCCCGCCGTTGCTTCTGTTAATGGATGCACTAAATCTAGGGCATCACCAATATCAACAGTTAAAACACCATTATCACCTAAGCCTAAAATTTTCTTTTGCCCACTTAGATAACGGCGAATTTTAGGCCAATTTTCAAAATGTGAATGCAAGTCATTAGTATGCATGATTGTTATGATACTTTGTTCTGCCATGAATAAGCCTCCAAAGATTAATATCTATTATTATAACAGACAACCTAGCTGTTTGTTGTTTATCATTTTTTTCGTATGATTTAATAAAAAATAAAATAGGTCTATTATTTTTATTGTAAATAAGTTAAACTAAGATAGTGCATTGCACAAATAAACAGGGTAGAATATTGTGCGTTAAGTGTTGTGGAAACGGAATGTGAGCCACAAACGAAGGATTTTTCCGCGGTACAATATTCGCATTCACTGTATTTTTCTTATATAGTGAAACCCTCCAATTTTAGGAGGTTTTCAAAATGAAAACATTATCGTTTGGATATCCGAAATTATCCACCAAAGCAATTGCTCTTTTAGGTATTTTGTGTGCCTTGCAACTTATTATTAGCCGGTTTACATTTGGCACAAGTTTCCTTAAAATCGCCTTTACTTTTATTGTAATCACTTTGATTGCTAAATGGTTTGGTCCAGTTTGGGGAACTTTAGTTGCCATCATCAATGATTACCTTGGTACGTTAATTCAAGGCAGCCCATTTTTTATTGGCTTCACATTATCAGCGATTATTGCGATGTTGATTTACGGTACTTTCTTTTACCAACAAGACCATGTTAGTTGGTCACGCGTAATTATCGCAAATTTCTTAGTGTTATTAATCTGTGATGCCATTTTGAATACTGCATCTTTAATTATGATGTATCACTATACCGGTAATGCTGCCATTCATTTAATTCAGTTACGTAGTTTCAAAGAGCTAATTATGTGGTTTATTGAAGTACCAATTATTTACTTCATCATTAATAATCCTCAGCTTGAAAAGCTCCGCCACCAAGCTTTAGGATAATTAATTTTAGCCTAAGCAAAGTAACCCCCCCTTGGAATATAATTCCAAGGGGGGGTTTTTATATTTTGCTCTTACATTAAATACGTTATTTTTATAATTCGTTATCGAGTTGATACACTTTTCGATAGATTTTAGTTTGTAATTGTAACCAATACTGTGGATTTAAGCTTTCACCAGTCGTGGCCATTAAAATTTCATGCGGTGTTTTTGAGGCCCCATATTGCCAAATATGTTCCTTACGCCATGCAAAAATTGGTGTATAATCGTGGCTGGCAAAAATGGCTGGTAAGTCTAAATCTTGGCCCATTTTATTAAAGAATTGGGCTGCATATAAATGGCCTAGTGCATAACTTGGGAAATAACCAAAATCGCCCCCTGCCCAGTGAATATCTTGTAAAATTCCAACTAAATCATTCTCTGGTTCAAGCCCTAAGTATTCAACATATTTGGCATTCCAAAGAGCTGGTAAATCATTAACATCAATATTGTCGTTAAAAATGGCCTTTTCAATTTCATAACGGATAATAATGTGTAACGGGTACGTCAACGGATCAGCCTCTGTTCGAATTAACGTCGGCTTAGTTACCATCCAAGCCCGATAAAAGGTATCAAAATCAATATCATTAAAGGTTTCACCAGTATACGCTTGCAATGTTGGATATTCATTCCGCCAAAAATCCTCTGAGCGACCCATCATAACTTCATTAAATAAGGACTGTGATTCATGAATACTCATAGCCATATCTTTTTCAAATGGGGTGTAATCAAATTCTGAACTAACATTTTGCTCAAAGAGGCCATGACCAGCTTCATGTAAAATTCCTAAAACAGCCATTTGAAAATCATGCTCATCCCAACGTGTCGTAATACGGGCATCATTACGGTTCATCGCTTCCATGAACGGGTGAATGGTGTCATCAAGACGGCCTTTTTTTAACGAATAGCCTAATTTTTGAGCTAAATCCATTGATAAATCACTTTGTTGCTGTTTTGATACAAAGCGACTAAGAATTTGATTATCTGGAGCATCGCCTTGCTTTAATTCTGCTTGGAGCTTCGTCAAACCTGCTTTAACTTCACCAAATACTTGATCAAGCTTTGCAACCGTCAAACCAGGTTCATATTGATCTAAAAGAACATCATATGGTGTGGCACTACCTTGTTGCCAAAGTTGAATAAATTGCTTTTTAAAGGTAATGATTTTAGCAAGGTATGGTGCAAAAATCGAAAAATCTTTAGCTGCCCGCGCCTTTGACCAAGCATCTTGGGCCAATGAAGTTAATTTTTGATATTCAATGAAATCTTGGGCCGGGATTTTAGCATTTAAATCGAATTTTTTGCGTTCATGCACGACTAATTGTTGGCCTAACTTTGATAATTCTGTTGGATGTTCCTCAAAGTAAGCCAACATCTCACCATATTTATTACCGGCTTGGAGTTCAAAACTCTTACCAGCTAGGTAACTTAATAACTCTGCGCGAAATGGCGCAGCATCTTCTGGCATACCAGTTAACGAGTCCCACCCTAATAATGCTTGATTTTCTTCAAGTAATGAAATTTCTTTTAAAACTGCCCGTAGGTCAGCTTCCGTATATTTTCCCACAATCGTTCCTCACTTTTAAATTAAGATATTCTCATTTTATCACAATTTACATAAAAAAAAGCATGCTATTAAGCATGCTTTTTAATTATTTGTTTTTAAGTAATTCAACGTCACGAGCAATCATTAATTCTTCGTTTGTAGGAATCAAGAATGCTTTAACCTTAGAATCATCAGTTGAAATTTCACGTTCAACACCACGAACATTGTTCTTTTCAGAATCAATTGCGACGTTGAAGAAAGCTAAACGTTCAGTAATTGCTTCACGAACATTAGCGGCGTTTTCACCAATACCAGCAGTAAAGGTAATTGCATCAACTCCACCCATTTCAGCAACGTATTGACCAACGTATTTAACAACACTGTTGATGAACATATCAATTGCCAATGCAGCGTGATCATTTGTGTCAACAACATCTTCCAAATCACGCATATCTGAAGAAATTGTTGATACACCAAGTAATCCTGACTTAGAGTTAAGAATGTTCAACATTTCTTCGTTTGACAAGCCTTCACGTTCTTGAATGTAGTATACCAATGATGGGTCAACATCCCCTGAACGAGTTGCCATTGTAACACCAGCAAGTGGTGTGAAGCCCATTGAAGTATCAAATGATTTACCGTTCTTAACAGCTGTGATTGATGCACCGGCACCAAGGTGTAAAGTGATAATCTTTAAATCTTCAAGTGGTTTACCCATCAAAGCTGCTGTCCGTTCAGCAACATAACGGTGTGAAGTACCGTGAGCACCATACTTACGAGCACCGTAACGTGCGTAGTATTGGTATGGCAATGCGTATAAGTAATTTACTTTAGGCATTGTTTGGTGGAAGGCAGTATCAAACACAGCAACTGAAACTGCATTTGGTAAAAGCTTCTTGAAAACACGGATACCCATTGCATTTGCTGGATTGTGAAGTGGTGCATAAGATGCTAAGCGATCAATTTTTGATAACACTTCATCATCAACAACAACTGAGTGGTTAAACCATTCACCACCGGCAACAACACGGTGACCAACACCAGTAATATCTTCAAAGTTATCAATAACATTCAAGTCCAAAAGTGCATCCAAAATCTTTTTAATTGCAACTTCATGGTCTTCAATATCTTCAACTGTTTCAAACTTTTGACCGTCACCATATTTCACAGTTACGATTGAATCGTTCAAACCAATTCGTTCTACTTGTCCCTTTGCGATAACTTCTTCAGCAGGCATTTCAAGTAATTGAAATTTTAATGATGATGAACCTGCGTTTACTGCCATTGTTTTTGCCATTTTTACGGCTCCTTTTATTTTGTTAAATTTATAACGTAGTAATCCATTGATCTAACTCAGCGAAAAACTGCGGTAATGCCTCTTTTGCTTTTAAAGCCGGTACTTGCGCTAACAGAACTTGTTCTGCTTGATGCGCTTGTCCTCCATGCCGCTGCACGATTAAAAGTGCTTTGGCAGCTTGCTCATTTTTAAATGTTGATGGTGCAAATTTAATGATTCCTTGCACATACACAGATTTAGTAAGTGTTCCTAAGAAATCAACGGTAGCCGTTGTCTCTAAAATATTACTTGGAACAACATACACTGCTAACCCAGCTGGTTTTAAAGCGTTATTGGCTGCATAAATGATTTGATTATCAGCGACAACCGTATCAATCCCATGCATTAATGGAATATCCGCAACAACCACATCAGCCATTGGTAATTGAACTTCTCGGGCATCCCCTTCAATTAAATTACCATTGATATGTTGCAAATCAAAACTACTCCCTGTTAATGCCAATAGCGTATCATCTATTTCCACACCACTAACATTACCTAACTGATTAGATACTTTTAAATAATTTGCAACCATCGCCAATAAATTCCCAATTCCAACAGTCGGGTCCAGTACATCAACTTTATCACCTGATTTTACAAACTTAGCAACGATATACGCAACTAAAGTCGCAATTGAATCTGGTGTTTGATGGTGCGTAGCTTGAATATTATCGACTTGAACTGCTCTTAAGTAAGCTAAACCGATACCACGACGAATATCATCATCGTTATATTTTTCCAGATTTAACCCATTAAGTAAAGTTTTTAAACGTTCAGCAACATTAGCTGTCGGTTGATTGTTCTCAACCTGAATTGTTTTTTGTAAAACATCTTCACAAATCTCAATTAACGCTTCAAGATATGAACTATCTAAATCCTCTGCCAATAGTTGGCTTGCTTGATCAAGTATGCGATATAATTCTTCAACTTGTACTTGCTCCAATTACGCACCTCCTATCTTTATTAATTTTAATTGAATTAAACTTAATTGTTACATTCGATAGTTTACCACATAAAAAGGCTACAATCTAGGTTTGCGGCGGTTGTGGAAGAATAAATTTGCGTTCGATGACATCTTGCTCATTAAACTTAAAAATTATCGTACCATTATCAACCGTTATATCTATCCCTTTAAGATAAAATGTATGTATGTTACTGCCTGATAGCATTTGTATCTTAATTTCATTTTCGGCGATTTTCATTTGATATTCACGTGAAATTTCTTGGTACAATTGCATTTGTTTTTGATAATTGTAACTTTGCCACAATTCAATGCCACCGAGTAACGTTAATATCATTACTAACACGCCTAAAGCAAAAGCTGGCTTATGCTTTCTGTTTATTAATTGCCAAGTAAGCTTCATTACTCTCTCCATTGATATAGATTACTTTAATCCAAATTCTTTGATGGCGTTCTTGAAACATTACCTGCCTAACATTGTAGACGACTGGCATATACCCTCGCTCAATACCACTCACATAAAGTGTATGTGTTACTTTGGTTACTTTTAGGATATATTCCTTACTAACTTGGTTTTTACTTGTTAATCTCGTCAATTTTAAGTTATTACCATCATTTAAAATTTCTATCCATTCAAACGGATTACTACTTTCTTCGAGCGTTGAAATCATATTTTGCCACGTTAAATTTACTGGATTATTTAAGATTGGGTGCTTATGTAATACTGGGTTAGCAAAATTTAAAAGCGCAATTATGATGCTAATAATTACCAATCCGAGGCACGCTTCAATTAATGTGAATCCAGGTTTATTTTTGTAAAACCATCTGTAATTTTTCATCACTGTGCTCTTTTTCTATCCGTAAACTGGTTAACTTAATTTCTTGTTGTTTAATATAGGTTGCCATTTGAACTTGGTTTACTAGAAACCATGTCATTGTTCCGATAATGATAATTAATGTAATCAGTGCTTCAATGGCTATATAAGCCGGTTGGTATCGGTTCAATTTTGTAAGCCCCCCATTCCAAGCCCCAAGAAATTTTATAGTCTTTGATAACGCCATTTTCAATGACATCAATAACAATATATGCTGGCATTTGCTGTTGCTTATTAAAAATGACCGTTTCTGTTTGACGATTTTGTAGATAAATTGTGCTTGGGTACTTAATTACCTTTAGGTGGTGTTTATTATCTGATATTACCAATTCTCGTCGATCAAAAAGAAATATTATGAAGCTATCATTAAGCTTAACGTGATGTTGCGCATACCGAATTTCTAAATCTAAAGTTTGCCAAAAATGAATTTGCTCATTTTTAATACTCTTTGCATGTGCTACATAACTAAAGAAACTAACACCGGCAACAATTATTAATACTATCAACATTTCTAACAAAGTTACGGCCGGCTTTTTAATCGTCATTTTGTTGGCCCAACCACATGATTACTGCTATCGATAGAAATCTTTGCATTTGCTGCTTGCTTTTGTTGTTCCATGGTTAAGTAGTTTTCACCTACTAATTCCGCCATGGTTACTGTCCGACTACCATTTTCAGCCAAATACAAATCAACTTGGGTTTGAATCATTTGTACCATTGCCGTTGTTTGATGCTCACTTGCGCTATTCCGAATTTTACTCACATTCGGAATTACTAGTAACAATAACAATCCGATGATTAATAAGACCACCGTCATTTCAAGTAACGTAAAAGCGCGTGAACGTTTTATATGTGCATATTTTTCTAAATTCATCTAAGATCTCCAATCATTTTATACATTGGCAACAGCATTGCTGCATACATACTAACGATTCCCATGGCAATCGTTATAAACATCACTGGCTGAATCATTGCTAATAAGCGCTCATATCTGCGAATTACTTTTTGAAAACATATTTTACTGTATGCCAATAAGTCATTGCCTACTTCTACATTTGTTTTTCCACGACTGAAGAAAAGTGTAAATTCAACCGGGATATATGGTATTTCTCGCATATATGTTGTGATATTTTCACCAGCATGACTACTTTTAGCAATCATCCCTCCGAGATGATGCAACATTGATTTTTGAGGTAGTTTCAAAAATAATTGACTAATTTCTTGATACGAATGCCCAGCTTGTAATAAAAGTGCAAACGTAAAACTTAACTGATAACTAACTTGCTCTTTTAATAATGATTTAAGTAACGGTATTTTTAAACAAATCATTAATTTATTAGGTACTGATAAATGCCGAAACCACCAATAAACTAATAAACAGCTAATTGCTCCAAAAATTAGTAAAATACCGATACTACTAAGATTAACAATCTGTCCACTATTATTGGTCCCTTTTAAGTGCATTAGCTGCTCAATGAAATAGAATCGCAAAAAAATTCCAACAGCAACAAGTAAGCCTATTAGTACCATTGGATACTGCATTAATTGCCGTAATTTACATTGTTGTGCTAATCTTTGTTGGAGATTTTGTGCAAGGATGGCAATCGTTGCTGGTAACGAGCCATGCGCTTCTGCTAACTCAATTTGCCAACTTATTTCCGCTTCTATAAACGGCTTAATACTCATTGCAAAACTTTGTCCATTTACCATTCTTTGAACCATTACATTAACAACCGTCTTATATCGTTTAGCATCGACTTGTCCAATAAATACTAAGGCGTTTTGTAATTGAAAACCAGCATGTAGTAAATCATTAATTAGTTCAAAGAAAATTACTTGTTCCTTAAGCTTCAAGGTTTTTAAACTGTTCGTATGTGGTGGTTGTGATTTTTTTACTTGCCAATGCCTCTGCCAACTTTTCATGCCATTTTTCTCCCTTATTTTCCCAAATTGTTTGCCCAGCCACTTGAGCTTGTAATGCATGTAACTCTCCTTGCAAATCAGGTAGTAAGCGCTGATAGGTGACTGTTTGCAGACTCGCTTTTAGATAAGCCGGCTTGATACCCATTTCTAATAGCCGTACTGTAACATTTGTGGCTGATAAGGCATGAATAGTTGTTAAGACCGTATGACCGCTTAACGCCGCATTAACGGTTGCCTGGGCCGTTTGTTCATCCCGAATTTCACCAATAACAAAAACATCCGGCCGATGACGCAAACCACTTTTAATTAAATTGGTATATGTCATCTTAGCTGCATTATTAACTTGTAACTGAATGAAATTAGCATGCTTAATTTCTACCGGATCTTCAATCGTTAGTACAATTTTATTATCATTTGCTAAGGCTTGGGCTAAACTATACATCGTTGTAGTTTTCCCACTCCCCATCGGGCCAGCCAAAATATGTAATCCCGGTTGCATAGTTTGCAGTTGTAATTGCTGAAATTGTGCGGGAAAAATAAATTCTGGTTGAATTGAATAGCAATCATAAATAAAGCGGCAAACCAATGTCTCACGTTGTTGATAATCACCAACGGTCGATATTCGGAAATTAATTTGGTCAAAATCTGGTAAGGTAAATTGCCCTATTTGTGGTCGCCGTTGTTCGGTGATATCCATGTTAGCCAAAAATTTTAAATATGTAATTAATTGTGTACCCATTACCGCAGTTAAGGTTGTTGCTTTAATTAGCTTCCGCGTTGTTCTGATTGTTACTTGATATTGTCCAGTGCCTATTGGTAAGCAATAAATATCACTCACATGCATATCTAGATAATCATTAACAATAGTTTTAAAAAGTTGTTGTACCTTACTCATTGACCACGCTCCTTCATTATTTTTGATACACATTAGTGTACGTTGGGAATTTCAAAAACAACAAAAAAAGAACCCAGAAAAATTCTGCGTTCTTAATAAGTATTTAATTCATACGTTTAATGGCGTTCTTTTTTACCCCAATATTGGAAGAAGTCGGTCCGCAAAGCCCCATTATAGAGTTTACGTTTTTTAGTTGCACGTTCACCATAGAATTTTTCAAATTCCAAATCACTCGTCAAAATGTATTTACTCCAAGTTTTCATTGGACGATATACTTGACCCATTTCTTTATAAAGTTGGTGGACAGCATCAGCATCAAGTAACCGTTCACCGTATGGTGGATTAGCTACTAAAATCCCGTTTTTCTTATCAGTATGCCAATCTTTTGCCGCTAATTGCTTAAAGGTAATATCTTGAGCCAAACCAGCTTCCAGCGCATTAGCTTTAGCAATTGCAATCATATTTTCATCAATATCGTAACCAGTAATATCTAGTTCAATATCGTAATCAGCCGCTTCATCAGCTTCAGCACGTAAATCTTCGCTAATTTGTTTATCAACCCAATCCCATTTTTCAATCGCAAAATCACGATTGAATCCAGGCGCAATATTGCGGGCAATCAATGCCGCTTCAATTGGAATGGTCCCAGAACCACACACCGGATCAACAAATGGTTGGTCCGGATACCAGTGTGCTAAAGTTACCAAAGCTGCTGCCATATTTTCTTTTAGTGGGGCCCCACCCTTTTCAGTCCGGTAACCACGTTTAAATAATGAATCACCAGTTGTATCAAGTGTAATCATCACATGATCTTTGTTAATCATTACTTCCAATTGAAATAATGAACCTGATTCAGGTAAAAATGTCCGCACGTGATATTCTTCTGATAATTGACTAGCAATGGCTTTTTTCACAATTGCTTGGGCCGTTGGAACACTGTGAAGCACTGAGTTGCGTGAACGACCTTGAACAGGAAATTCAGCATCGAATGGTAATAATTGATCCCATTTAAAGGCTTTTGTTTGTTCAAAAAGTTCGTCAAAAGTCACAGCATCAAACTCAGTCACGACAATTTTAATTCGATCAGCAGTTCGTAACCAAAGATTAGTGCGGATAATATCTTTAACCGTTCCTTCAAAACGGACACGGCCATTTTCAACTTCAACATCATATCCTAAATCACGTAGTTCTTTACCTACTAATGCTTCAATACCTGCTGCTGCTGTCGCCATTAAATTAAATTTTTTATCATTCATTTATTTACATTCCTGTTCGATTTATTTGATAAATCCATTTTACCATAAAAAAAAGCCCGCCGAAGCGAGCTGCATGGATGTGAATTTCTGTAAGCCACGTTATGTTCTCACTTAACTTCATGCATAATTAAGCAAGTAGTAATCATCTATCTTCTAGTAGTTTAAAAACTACTAACACGACCATCGTTTCAATTCACTAGGCCGAGCTCCCCTACCATATGTTTGGGTTTCCCGCTTGAGGGGTTTACCGCGTTCCACCTGATTCGTTTCCAAATCAGCATCGTCACTGTGGCACTTTCAGGAATACTAGAGCATAGCCGAAACCTTAGCTGTTTTTTCCGCCGTCACCATAAATGGTGCCCCGGTTTATTTTTTCGCCGAGCACAAACACTACAGACATCGCAGTCTGTGCGAGCATGGACTTTCCTCACATAAGCTAACTTATGCGCGATTACTAGAAATTCACACGGTAGAAACAATTATAGCATAAACTAAATTAAATGAGAACCATTATTTTGTTGTTCATCAACTTGAGCCCCAAAAACACGGCGTTCTAAATTACTTAGTCGCTTAAGAATGTCCATATTTGTCGTACCAGTTGCTTGTGGTGTTACCGTTTTTTGTGATCCCGCCACTGCTAACTGTTTATTTAATTCTTCGATTTGTGAACGTAAACGACGATTTTCATCTTCTAGTTCGTTTTGAATCTTATTAAAAGTATCGTAGTCCTTAATAATTTCATCCAAAAAAGTATCAACGTCAGTAGGATCAAAGCCGCCACCCATGCGCTTTGGCTTAAATTCCTTTCGTACAATATCTTGTGGAGTTAATCGCAAATTTTCCATTAATCTCATTAATCCTCCGTCTTAAGTTCTATTTTATGTTAGCAAATTTCACAAAAAAATGCTATTGATATTAATAATTCTTATCACTTTCTTGTTCCTCACCATAAACAAGCGCATATTCTTGCAAATCATCAAACGAAACTGCTTGCCATGGGTAGTCTTTACCATTTTGATAGTTTGTTATTGCATAATAATCGTACTTTGTTTTACCTTCGAATTCCGGATCATATATCAGTAACGCACCATCCGTATGCGACAGCATGAATGTTTGATAGCTCTTTAGTTGACTTGGATTTTGATATTCATGAGCAGATACACTCGCATAATAATCGACTTGCGTTTTTAATTGGGCCAATTGGGCTTGCTTTTCGGTATTCCAATTTTTCTCAATATTTAAATACGGGGCCATCATGGCAACTTGGACTGCATACTCACTTTTTAATTCATTAACAACCTCAATAGTCCACTGTTCTATCCCTAATTGCGGGCCCGTTATAATCCAATCTACGCCTTGTTCTAATTGGCGAATTATTTCCGCTCTTAAAGCATATTTAATTATTGTAACTTTAGGGTCATCACTTTTAAAAACACCTAATTCATAGGCCCGATAACCCGACACCCATAATCTTGTCATCTGTTACCTCCCTACTTAACTTCTTTAATATTTAATTATGGCACATCTCTATTTAACATGTCAGTCATAATTTTGGTATAATGTACCGGGTATATATACAATTAGAAATGGGGCGGAGAATGATTAAGTATCCAAATGGAAATACATTCGCAGTAAATAATGCTGCACAGGTGCCATCAAGACCATCCCCGGCTGTTAGTTACAGTAAACGGGGGATGACTCTTGAAGATGCAATTAACACCGCTAATACTTTTTATCTTGATCGTCAAATTGCAGTAATTCATAAAAAGCCTACACCCATCAATATCGTTAATGTTTCTTACCCTAAGCGCTCTGCAGCTAAAATTAATGAAGCATATTTTGCGCAAGCATCAACAACCGATTATAATGGAATTTATCGAGGCTTTTATATTGACTTTGATGCCAAAGAAACCCAACATAAGACCGCCATTCCTTTGGCTAATTTTCATGAACATCAGGTAAAACATTTAGCAGCTATTATTCAACAAAATGGAATTGGTTTTGTAATCATTCGCTTTGCGGTGTACAATGAGTCTTTCGTGTTACCTGCGAGTGAATTGATTAGCTTTTGGCAACAAAGCAAAACAGGCGGTCGTAAATCGATTCCATATCAATATATTAAGGAACATGGTTTTATTATCTCTTCTGGGTTAATTCCTGAATTACCCTATCTCAAAGCGGTAGACTTATTAATTGCACAACATCAAAATTAAGCTACCATGCTTATCTAATTAAGACTTAGGAGCAAAATATATGTCGGAACAAGAAACTCAATCACGGATGGCCAATAAAAAACAAGCCAACCAACAGTCAAAGCAATCGAATAAGAAACGACGTCCCCTCAAAATTTGGGAAAAAGTTTTAATTTCACTTTTTGCTTTATTCAATATCGGTTTAATTTCTGGTACCCTGCTGTTCTTTTATTATGTAAGTTCAGCCCCTGCGATTAGTGAAGCTAAATTATCTTCAAGTAATTCAACTGAATTCCTTGATTCTAGTGGCCATGTCATCTGGTCAATGGGTTCTCAAAAACGGGATTATGCTCCCGCAAATCAAATTCCAGAACAATTAAAACAATCTGTGGTATCAATTGAAGATCGCCGCTTTTATCAACATGGTGGAATTGATGTTCAACGAATCGCCGGGGCAACATTTGCTAATTTAACTGGTTCATCACTTGGTCTTCAAGGTGGTTCAACATTAACACAGCAATTAGTTAAATTGTCCGTTTTCTCAACGGCTGCATCTGATCGTACAATTAAACGTAAAGCGCAAGAAGCCTGGCTTGCCATGCAAGTTTCAAAGCGCTACTCAAAAAACCAAATTTTAACGTTCTATATTAATAAGGTTTATATGGGTGAAGGTGTCTACGGGATGAAAACAGCTGCCCGTTACTACTTCGGTAAGCAACTTAATGAGTTATCAGTTCCCCAATACGCCTTATTAGCAGGAATGCCACAATCACCTGTGCGCTACGATCCATACGTTAACCCTGATCTTGCTAGAGACCGTCGTAACACTGTTTTAGATGCCTTAGTAAGTAATAACAAGTTAAGTGCCGCTCAAGCCCAACAATTTAAACAAGTACCGGTTACTGAAGGATTATTAAAAAATCACCCTAAAATTGGCGGTGCTACTTCTGATCAACCAGCTACTCAACAAGTTGTTGATGCTTATGCTCAATCAGTTCTTTCAGAATTGACCAAAATGGGTTATAAACCTGAAACAGATGGCCTCAAAGTATATACTTATTTAAACCTTGATTTACAAAAGCAAGCTTACAAAGTCGTTAACACAAATACTTACGTTAACTTCCCTAACGCTAACTTACAAGTCGGTTTAACAATGACAGATCCTAATACCGGTCATGTTGTAGCCCAAATCGGTGGTCGCAAACAAACAGCAGCCCTTGGACTAAACCGTGCTACCCAAACTAATCGTTCAGCTGGTTCTACCGTTAAGCCATTCTTAGATTACGGTCCAGCTATTGAATATTTAAACTGGCCTACGTACCGAACTGTTGTTGATAAAAAGTACTTTTACCCTGGAACTACAACTCAAGTTCACGATTTTGAGCCCAATTATGTTGGCCCAATGACAGTTCGTAACGCATTAGTACAATCACGAAATGTCCCAGCAGTTGAAGCATTACAAACAGTTGGTCTCAATCGTGCTAAATCATTCATCAATCGTTTCGGTTTAACTAATCCATTATATGCATCCTCTGCCTTGGGAATTGATATTTCAACATTACAAGAAGCAAGTATCTATGGTTCATTTAGTACCGAAGGGGTTTACCATTCACCTGAATTTATTCAAAAAATTGTGACTCAAGATGGTAAAACTGTTGATGTTTCATCACCATCAAAACGGGTCATGCAACCATCAACTGCTTACATGCTTACAGATATGCTTAAGTCGGTTATGACTGATACAAACGGTACAGGGACATTAGCTCACGTCCCAGGAACATTTGAAGCTGGTAAGACAGGGACAGTTGGTTATTCTGATGATGTCAATGTGCCGGCTGGAGCAGTCTCAGACCGCTGGTTTACTGGTTACAATCGTAACTTTGCCCTTTCGATTTGGACTGGTTATGACCAACCAAATCAACCAGGTAATTACATTGCGCCAGGTTATATGTCTAATATTCCGCTTTATATTTATAAAGCAATTATGGGTTACGCCATGCAAGACGTTATCTCTGAAGATTGGAACAAACCTGGTAATGTTCAAGTGATTAATCGTGGTGGCCAACGTGAACTACAAATCGCTGGTGCGGCATTTAGTGATAGTACAACCCCAGTGGTTGTCCCTTCAAGTAGCTCAAGTTCTTCATCTAGTTCAAGTTCTTCATCTAGTTCAAGTGCTGATTCAAGTTCTTCATCTAGTTCAAGCGCTGATTCAAGTAGCTCAAGTTCTTCATCTAGTTCAAGTGCTGATTCAAGTAGCTCAAGCTCTAATCCAAGTAGTTCAAGTTCAAGTAGTGTTGAGCCAGCAAGTTCTAGCTCTTCACAACCTGCACCTCAACCGAATAATCAACCATCAACTGATCCAAATAATAGTTCCACACCAAATAACTAATAAAAAAACCGATTCGAATCGAATCGGTTTTTTATTAGTTATTTTTAGTAATGCATTAAAGAAAAAATATCGTACTCAGTTAATTTATCACGGCCGTGTAAATCATCTAGTTCAATCAAGAAAGCAATTCCAACAACAATACCACCAAGTTGTTCGATTAATTTAACGGTTGCTTCAATTGTGCCACCCGTTGCTAATAAATCATCTGTAATCAAAACCCGTTGACCTGGCTTAATTGCATCAGCGTGCATTTCTAAAGTATTGATGCCACCATATTCTAATTCATAGTCTTGTCGAACTGTTTCACGCGGTAATTTTCCCGCCTTACGTGCTGGTACAAAGCCAATTCCTAATTCATAAGCAACTGGACCCCCAACAATAAAACCACGTGATTCAGGTCCAACAACGACATCAATTCCGCCTTGAGCCTTTGTATACGCGACAAACTCTTTAGTTGCAGCTGCATAAGCTTCACCATCTGCCATCAAAGGTGTCACATCACGGAAGATGATCCCGGGCTCTGGAAAATCAGGAATTGCTGCAATATATTTTTTAAAATCAAATGTCATTTTTCTACCTCATTTATAACACCAATCACGCGTGGTTATTTTATTACGACATTAAATCAGTCAATGTCGTTGTTAACTCACTTGTTTTACTGTAAATTAAACTTTTTTCAATGGCTTGTTTGGTAATCCATGCCTGATAACTTGGTGCTGTAGTTAAATCAGCATGCTTAGGATTTGGAAGCACATTTAAAACACCGCTTTCTATTCTAACAAATCCCAATTCAAAAAACACGGTAATCATCAAACTTAATTGATTTACACCAATTTGTAAAAATTTAGCTAACTTAGGCAACTCTGCACGAATTGGTAAATCAGCATGCCCCAAAATATATTTGTAAAGTTTAGCGAAATCAGCTTTTGTAGGTAAGGATTCCAGATAGACATGTTGTGCTGTATAAAAAATGACACGTAGCTCTTTAAATTGATGTCCCTGTAATAAGGTCAAATCACTTAGGTCTTTAGGTAAATCAACTAAAATAGTTGTGCCATTGTCTACTAACTGATCGCCATTTGTAATTGCAATTGCGGTACTCTCAGCATTTAAATATGGTAATAATTGTTGCATCACCTTAGGATTAAAAAACACATATTGACCAGTTATTTTAAAATTATCTGGTCGCAATTTATTAGTCCGTTGATCAATAATTGCCAGACCACCTTGTTGGATGTCTTTAACCATTAACTGCAAGCTAGTTTGTCCTTGCCACGTGTTTTCTGACAATGTAGCGACAACACTAACAGGTGCTTTATCAATTAATAATCCATCCCCTAATTCGCCTTGTCCAAAAGCTAAGGCTGCTAATTTGCTTTCATTGGTCATTAAATTAAATTTTAAATGTTTTTTATCCGCACCAATTTGTTTAATATCGGATACGTTACCAGTAATCTTAAAATACGGTTGCTCATTACTATTACCAAACGGTGCCAACTTTTGAATAGCCGCAAATAGTTGTTCATTAACAGCTGTAACGGAAATTTCTTTGGCTATTGTCAATGGCGCTTTCATCCCTAGTTGAACATTTTGAACATCTGCTTCATGTTCAAAAGCCTTCTTTAAAGCCGCTAAATTGTCAGTAGCTAACGATAATCCCGCAGCCCCAGCATGACCCCCAAATGCACTAAAAAGCTCTGCATGTGGCGCCAAAGCTTGATATAAATCAAATCCATCAATACTACGCGCTGAACCTTTTAATTTATTATTTTCCTGTGTCAAAATAATTGTTGGTCGATGCGTTAGTTCGACGACTTGACTTGCCACAATACCTAACACCCCTTCATGCCAACCATCTCCAGCTAAAATAATCGTCTTTTGCGTCGTTAAATCTAATTCCGCAAGCTGCTCTTTAGCTTGGGTAACAATTTCAGCAACAATTTGTTTACGGGTATCATTAAGTTGATTTACTTGTTGTGCTAAATCACTAGCCCGCTCAGGATCTTGGGTAACTAGTAACTCTACGCCAATCTGCGCTGATTGCAAACGACCAATCGCATTTAACCTTGGGGTAATCCCAAATGCAACCTGTTCGGCAGTTACTTCATGTAAGCCAACTCCTGCAAGTTCCATCAACGCTTGTAGACCAGGCCGAGTTGTCTGGGCTAACATCTTGAGCCCATATGTAACTAAAACCCGATTTTCACCGGTTAATGCTACTAAGTCAGCAATCTCGCCAAGCGCTACTAAATCCATCATTTCTTGTGGAATTTCTTCTAATAAAGCCGTCGCAACTTTAAAGGCTACCCCAACACCAGATAAGTACTTATATGGATATTCACTTGCGGGATGTTGAGGATGAATAATAGCATATGCAGCCGGTAATTCACTGGGAATTTCATGGTGATCAGTCACAATCACATCAGCCCCTTGTTCATTAGCAAAATCAATCGCTGCATGCCCAGCTACCCCATTATCAACAGTTATGATTAGCTGTGTACCTTGTGTAATTAAACGTTGATAAACATCCTTATTAGGGCCGTAACCGTCCGTAAACCGGTTTGGCACATAAAAATCAACATCAGCATCAAGCATCATAAGCGTTTCGTACATAATCGCCGTGCTCGTTATTCCATCGGTATCATAATCACCATAAATAGTAATATGTTCACCATTCATCAACGCTTCATTAATTCGGTCAATAACGCGTTCCATATCATGTAGCATAAATGGATCATTTATTTCTTCTGGTGATGGATTTAAAAATGCTTCGATTTCAGTGCGTGAAGTTAATCCACGTTGTTTTAACAGTTGAATCATTACCGTTGGCATATTTAAGGTCGTTGCTAACGCTTGTTCTTCATCTGTAACTGAATCTGCTAGGACTTGCCATTCATAATGTGAATCAATCATAGCTTTTCTGCCTCACTATTTCTTAATTGGAATATCAATCTCTTCAAAATCACTGACAACATGCGCACCCGCAAATATTTCCCGTGCTTGCTTCTCAAGCTCATAGGCTAGTTTACCTGCATATCTAGCCGAAATATGTGTAAGTAATAATTTATCAACTCCCGCCGCCATAGCGACATCAACAGCTTGTAAATTAGTTGAATGGTAGTGATTACGAGCCATCCGGCCTTCACCCTTACCATACGTACTTTCGTGAACTAAAACATCCGCACTTTGCGCAAGCGCAATTGAATTAGCATTTTTACGCGTATCGCCTAAAATTGTCACAATCCGGCCTTTTTTAGCATCACCAAGATAATCTACTCCATTAATTACCCGGCCATCGGGTAACGTTACCGTCTTGCCCAATTTCAACTGACCATAAAGTGGCCCTGATGGGACCTTATCAGCCCGTAACTTATCAACTAACAATTCACGAGGATGATCTTTTTCAATAACTCGATAACCATATGAATGGACATTATGATCTAATAACTCAGTAACCACTTTAAAAGTTGTATCTTCAAAAATAACACCCGTTTTAGTTATCTCAACAAATTCCAATGGATAGGTTAAATGTGATTCCGAAACTAATAAACTAGTTTTGACAAATTTTTCAATTCCCTTTGGCCCATATATGGTTAATGGTTCGGAAGCATCGCTACCTTGAAACGACCGCGAACTCAAAAAACCAGGTAACCCAAAAATATGATCACCATGTAAATGGGTAATAAAAATTTTTTCAACTTTTCGCGGCCGAATATTCGTCCGTAAAATTTGGTGTTGGGTACCTTCACCAACATCAAATAACCATACAGCATTACGTTCATCAAGTAGTTTTAAAGCAATTGACGTAACATTTCTAAACTTAGCTGGTTGTCCAGCCCCAGTACCTAAAAATTCTAATTGCATATTTTATTCCCTATTTTTAATTATTTATGTTTCTTCTATAATCGCACAATGCGCCAATTATCACTTTAAAAGTTAACTATAAAATTGTATCATATTAAGTAAATTAATTGGACGGAGCACCTAAAAAAATGCGTTTGCATGACTTTATTAATTCAACAGCTGGTATTAATCTAACCAGCCAATTATTTATTACTGTTGAAGATAATTTATATCCGATAACTCATTTAAGGGTTGCTGATGAATGTTTACGCCTTGAATATCAACAACCACAAGCACCGATAACCTTAGCTCAATTTCTTAAGGAAACCAATTCACTAACAGTTAATTATCGCATTACCTATCAAAATAATCTAACATCCCAATCAATTAACGTATGGGGCTATCGTATAAATCACGAGCAACACCAAATCATTGTGCACTAAATACTCTACAAATGAAAGAACCGATTGATCTAATTAGGAATCAATCGGTTCTTTTAGTGCTTATATTTTTCTAATTATTATTCGTTTCTGAGCTAGAAGTTGAGCTAGAACTAGTTGCTTGTTCTTTTTTATCCTCAGCTTCTTGTTTAGCTGCTTTCTTTTTATCCGCTTCTTGCTGCTTTTTAGCCTCAGCGGCTGCTTTATTCAGTTTGATTTGTTCATAAGAATATGAATAAGCCCCAACTTGTAAATCAACAATACCTGGTTTATCCATTTGCGCTGCAATTGAAGGATAATATGCCATTTTATCAGCAAAAGTCGTAATCGTTGCATTTACTTGGTTACCATCATTCATATATAAAACAATCCGCTCTGGATCACCTTTTGTTGGTGAAAAATGAATTTCAGATACTGCTGCTCGAATAGGGGTATCCAACTTTGCAATTTTATTAATAGTTTTATTAAACAATGCCTTATTTTTAAAACCTTCATAAATTGGTAACCCTAAATTACTTGTCGTCAATGGTTGTTCGAGAACTTTACCACCTTCTAGGACTAAATAATATTTATGTTTACGTAGTACATAACCTACTCGGATTGCTTCTTGAACATTAATTTCAAGGCGCGTTGGACTAGCTACTCGGACTGTTAACGCTTTAATTTGATTATCATTTGCTACTGCGTGCTTTTCTATTGCTTTTTCATGCAACAAAACACCAAAAACTGAGCGGCGAGCTTTAATACCAGTTGCCTTAACAATCTGCTTAGGCGTTGTATTATGTGTCCCGGCCACATCAATTCGCTGAATCATGCTGCTAGGACTAATAACCCAGTAAAAGAACCCTACCATTACTAAAATCCCCATAATGGTAAGCCACGCTTGCTTTGTCTGCCGTTGCAAGCTAATCCCTTTAACCGCCCCTAAGGATGCGTATAGATTACTTTTAAGCTTATTTTGTTTCGGCGCTTTTTCAAGGTATACTTCGTCATCATTAACCTCATCCAATTGTGGTTTAGGTGCAACAAATTGAAATTGATTTTGTTCCACCGGCGACTTAGTATCCCTATCCGTTTTTGTAGTATCTTTTTCCGGTGTCGCTACCGGTACATCTTTTTTCTTTTCTCGTTTAAAAAATAAATCTTCAGCAATTTGGCTATATTTATTTTCCTTACTCGTTTCATCAATTTGGAGAATATCCCATGGTGATGATTCTTGGTTATTATTATCTGACTTGCCGCCCATGAGTATCCTCCAATCCCTATTTATTTTTGATGGTCAGCGATTGCTTTGCGTAACAAGTTGACTAGTTGATCCGCTGCATCTGGGACACCTAATTGTTTAGATGCACGCTCCATTTCTAAACGCTTAACATCATCTGACATTAACTCATCGACAACTTTTAACAAACTTGCCCCATTTAGTTCTGTTTCAGTAATCATTTCTGCTGCCCCAGCATCTACTAAACTTTGGGCATTTTTAGTTTGATGGTCAGCTGTCACATATGGACTAGGAATTAACACAGCTGGAACACCTAAGGCCGTAATTTCAGCAATACTTGTCGCTCCAGCACGACCAACAATCGCTGCCACTTGGGGTAATACTTCGGGCATATTACCAATATATGGTTTTACTACTACGTTTTTACCAACGAGAATATGGGCGGCATTTAATTGCTCCAGTACTCCATCGTAACGTTTTTGACCTGTCACAAAGACTACTTGATAATCACGTTTATTAAATTCTTCAATGGCCTCAATTGTTGCTTGGTTAATCTTTAGCGCTCCTTGAGAACCACCAAAAATGAGTACAGTTGGGCGGTTACTTTCTAAACCAAACTCAGTCCAGTCAAAGTTTGAATGGATTTGCACAACTTCTTGGGCTCGTGGATTACCAACAAATGTCACCTTGCCTGCAGGAAATTGTGATCGCGCAGCTTCAAAAGCAATTCCAATTTCATCAACACCGCGACTAAGAAACTTGTTAGTCAAACCAACAACTGAATTTTGTTCATGAATCACCGTTGGAATCCCCATACGTTGAGCAGCATACACAACAGCACCACTAACATAGCCACCCATGCCAACCACGACATCCGGTTTAAATTCCCGAATCAACTTTTTAGCGCGATTAACCGCCTTCATAAATAGCATCATCGTTTTAACATTATCCATTGATAATTTACGTCGGAATCCTTGAATTTCAAGTTCTTCAAAAGGAATACCACGTTTTGGCACAATATTTTTTTCTAAACCACGTTGACTACCAACGTATAAAATTTCCGTAGTAGCATCTTGTTTTTTTAACGCATCAATCATTGCTAAAGCAGGATAAATGTGGCCACCAGTTCCACCGGCACTGACAATTAAACGCATGTTAAATCTCCTCTTTGTTAGTTAACTTTTCAACTGCTTTAATGAACAATTCACCACGCGTTTCAAAGTCTGGATATTGATCCCAACTAGCCGCTGCTGGGCTAAGTAAGATGATGTCACCTGGTTGACTTAATTCCCAAGCCATCGGTACGGCAGCTTGGATGTCATCGGCAAAGATAATTTTTTCAACACCAGCTGCTTTAGCACTTTTAGCAAAAATTTCTTTAGTCTGTCCACTTAAGACAACTGCCCGAACGTGTTGTCCTAAATCTGCTTCCAAGCGTTCATATGTGTCGCCACGATCAAGGCCCCCGGCTAATAAAACAACTGGATTTTCAAATCCTGCTAAAGCCATTTGCGTTGCTTCAATATCAGTTGCTTTAGAATCATTATAGAATTTACGTCCATCTGCTTCTAAAACAAACTGGGTACGGTGACGAACACCAGAAAAGGTCTTTAAAATTTCGGCAATCATTTTAGTTGAACGGCCGTGTAACTTGGCGACCGCAATCGCTGCTAAAGCATTTTCAACGTTGTGATCCCCTGGAACACCCATTTCATTAGTGTCCATAATGTATTCGTCTTGCCAGTACATTTTACCATCTTCAACGTATGCCCCTAATTTAGACTTACCTAGTCGTGAAAATGGAATGATTTGGGCACGTGAAGATTGGGCTAATAAAGCTAATTCTTCATAATCATAGTTGACCACAAAGAAATCATCTGCATTTTGATTTTCAGTAATTTTCATTTTAGCGGCAACGTAATTAGCACGGGTACCATGATAATCAAGGTGTGAAGAAAAAATATTAGTTAAAACGGCAATATGTGGGTGAAATTCTTTCGTTCCCATCAATTGGAACGAAGATGATTCAATTACCAATGTATCATCTTCTGTAAGATTCATTGCCCGCGTTGATGCTGGAATTCCAATATTACCAGCATACAATGCAACACCAGCTTCGCGCTCATTAGCTAACAACTTCGTCACTAAAGTAGTCGTTGTTGTCTTACCGTTTGAACCTGTAATTGCAATCAATTCACCTGAAAATACTTGTCCAGCTAATTCAATTTCACTAATCACTGGCATATCCTGTGCTTGTGCCGCTACGACCACTGGATTAGTATATGGAATCCCTGGATTTTTAACTAAAATATCAAAACCATTAACGACATCTGCTGCCTGATTTTGGGTAAATGAAACACCCTTTGCTTTAAGTTCTAAAGCAGTTTCATCAACCGTTAAATCTTTTGTATCTGAAACTGTTACAATCGCACCTAATTCTGTTAATACCTTAGCTGCTGATGCACCAGACTTAGCAAACCCTAAAATTAAAACACGCTTATTTTGATATTTCATTACTTTTTCCATTTTTGTTCCCTCAACTCACCAATTCATATCTAATGCTATTTACTAAATATGTACAACCAGGCAATCCTGGTCATGATAAAACTTATGTTAGGCTGTAACTAATCACACAACCTAGTAATGTAATAATCCAAAAGACGATGTCAATTTTCCATTCAGACCATCCTGACATTTCAAAGTGGTGATGAATTGGTGACATTTTGAAAATTCGCTTCTTAAAGAAGTGAAAACTAGTCACTTGGATAATTACTGATAATGTTTCAATAATTGGAATAATTCCAATTAATAGTAAAGCAAACTCTTTGTGTAAAATAACTGAGTTAATTGCTAAACCGGCACCTAATGCCAATGAACCGGTATCACCCATAAAAATTTGCGCTGGTTTCTTGTTGTACCAGAAAAAGGCAACTAACGCTCCAACTAATACAAAATCAAACATTGCAATGCCCATCAAATTAGCTTTTAAAGCCATTAACCCAAAGGTCACATAACTAATAATCGATGTTCCAGCAACTAAACCATCAAGGCCGTCAGTCAAGTTAACCGCATTTGACCAACCGACCATCCAAAAAATCAAGATGGGTAAGTATACCCATCCAAGATGCAATGTCCACCACCATGTCACGATTTTAAAATCAAAACCTGCAAACATTAAAATTAAAAATAAAATTAATGCTCCCAGAACTTGTAGGCCGGCCTTTTGTTTGGCTGAAAAACCATCATTTTGATGATTGAAAATTTTGATGCGATCATCAAATGCACCAATTAGCCCATAGCCTAAAAATACTAAGACAGTCACAAGCACCGCGGCCGTAAGTTGATGCGCAATTGCACCGACAAGCAGTGTCACAATAACTGTTGCTAAAATAAATAGGATTCCCCCCATTGTAGGGGTCCCAGATTTACTTTTATGCCAATTTGGCCCAATTTCCTTAATCATTTGGCCTTCTTTTTTCGCCCGAAAATAGGCTACCAAAAATGGCATAAAAATAAACGTAATTGCAAACGCACTAATAAAGCCCGCTCCAATTATACCAGTTGGATTCATTCTCAATCTCCCTTATAACTTAAATACTTTCATTTCTTACTTTACTTCAATTGTACCGAAATTGTCTGATTACTTTGCACATTGGCATTAGCACTTACTGATTGACTATCAACAAAGCCATTACCTTTAAAATCAATGTTTAAATGTGCAATGGTCGCAAACATTAAAACATCATTTTTACTCCAACCTTTCATATCCGGCATTGAAATGGCGCCGCCCGTTTCAATGAATACCCGTTGATTATTCAGTTGTTGCGTTTGTGCTTTTGGATATTGATTTTCAACTTTAGTCCCAGAACCAATCACAACAGGCTTAAATTTAAGCTTATCCAATTGACTTTGGGCACTGTCAACATTTAAGCCCGTTACACTTGGAATTGTTGCAATTGTAGTTTGTGTTTGATGAGATGCATCCATCTTTAACGCTTGTTCCATCACCGGAACGAAGACATCCGCCATCAAATCAGTTAATGGTCCTGGAATTTTCTTTGGTTGATTTAACGTCATATACATAATGTATTTTGGTTTATTTGCTGGCACCATTCCAACCCATGAGTGGACAACATTTTCATCCCCAACTGAGTAACCATGTGAAGTGGCAATTTGAGCTGTTCCCGTTTTACCAGCAACTCGGAATCCTGGAATTTTATATGATGTTCCAGTCCCATATGGTTGATAAACCACATTTTGCATAACTTCGCGGACTTCTTTAGCTGTTGATTCCTTAATTGGCCGACCAATTACCGTTCGTTTACCTCTAAAGATTACCTTACCAGTATTTGGATCAACAATTTTAGAGATAAAATATGGTTTTAGTTCTTGTCCATTACCAGCGACTGCTGTAAACGCTTGTAACATTTGCATTGGGGTAATGCGAATTCCTTGTCCAAACGCGGTATTAGCTTGTTCAATGGGATATTTAAATTGCATACCACCAGCTGATTCATTGGCGAGCCCCGAATTAGTTGATTCATTAAAATGGAAATCATTAATGTACTTATGCCATAACGATGGTCCCATCATCTGCTCAATACGTGCCATCGCAACATTGGATGACATCGCAAAACCACGTACATATGGAATCATGCCCCAACCTTGTGGATTCCAATCAGTAACTTTTTGACCATTAATTAAATACGTTCCCGATTGATACAATTCATTTGGATGCCAATTACCACTATTAATTGCGGCCGCTAACGAGAAGACCTTCATAGTTGACCCAGGTTCAAATGAATTTTCGACTAATAGGTTCTGCCATAATTTGCCAATCCCATCACGGGTTGTCGCATCAAAGGTTGGCCGTTGGGTTGTTGCAATAATTGCACCTGTACGAGCATCAACTACGGTAGCTGTTGCTGAAACGGGGGCCGTTTGTGTATCAAGGGTCGTCATTTCTGATTCTAACAGCGTTTGAATCTTACTATCCAACGTCGTATAGACTTGATCCCCGTTCTTAACTGGATCACCTTTAGCCTTATCATCAATCGTATAGCTTGGGGTATTTTTTACTTCACGGATACCATTGTGCCCAGCAAGTAAAGTATTTAATTCTTTTTCAATCCCCATCACCCCGGATAAGGAAATTGCACCGGTTTTTGGATTAGTATTTGTCTGGGTAATTCCGATTAAATGTGATGCAAAAACACCATTAGGATATAACCGCGCTGGTTGCTTAGTAAATTGAATTCCTGGTAACTTAGCTGCCACAATTTGATTATGCGTCTCAATTGAGATATTCGCCCCTGCATTACCAAATTCAACTTGAAATAAATTCGGATTATCCGGATTTAAAATTGCTAAAATTTTGGCTTTTGAAAGTGGAATATATTTTGAGAGTACCTCAGCTGTTTTTTCTTTATCGACAACGTGATTAGGCTTACCATTTAAACCAACTTGCTTACGATCAAGAATTGCATATACCGAATAAGTACTAGTATTTTCTGCTAACAGCATCCCGTTAGCATCATAAATGTTCCCTCGTCGAGCATTAATCACCTGGGTTTGCATATAAATTCGTCTTGCTGCCGTTGATAAATCATGATTTTTAACTTCTTTGAAGCCAGCCACATATAAAAAACGGCCAGCAAGGGTTCCAAAGATAATCAGTACGGTAATTAAAAATAACACACTCGTTATGCGACTATTATTACGTGTACTATTACCTTTAAGTAACCGTTGCCAATTTTTATTCATTACTTACTAACATTCCTTATATTTTGGTTTGAAAGTGCTAAACCATAGTGATTTGCAATTTTTTGTAATCGATTATGGCTAGTCAATTCATTGATTTCTTGCTTAAGATTAGAGTTTTTATTGCCAATACTATCAACTTGATTTTGGGCAACTACTAGGTTTCGATTGGCCGAACTTACTGCACCCGAAGATGCTACCATACCAATTAAGCAACCTAATACAACCAAAACACAAATCGCTGCCATCAAAATTTCTTGACCAACCCATTTAGTTTGGCCCATTTTACGCTTTTCAGTTACTAAATGTAAATTACTCTTTTTTTTCGGTTCGACCTGTAATAACGACTGTGCAGTATTTTGACTCATTTTAACCCCCCTTTATTTCTTAATCCGTTCAATTACACGTAATTTTGCAGAATGTGAGCGATGATTATTCGCTTGTTCGACTTCCCCAGGTAAAATTGGCTTACGAGTTACTAATTTAAAATCTGGTTGCAATTCATCTGGAATAACTGGTAATCCTTGTGGTAAATCTGGAATGGATGTTTTTTCTTTAAACATTGCCTTAACAATACGGTCTTCCAATGGTTGGAACGTAATTACTGATATCCGACCATTAACCTTTAATAAGTCAAAGGCGGCTTCTAATGATGCTTCTAATACACCTAATTCATCATTCACAGCAATTCGGATGGCTTGGAATGTCTTCTTAGCTGGATGGCCACCATGCCGTCGCGCACCCATTGGAATAGCGTCCTTAATAATATCAACTAATTCAAACGTCGTTTCGATAGGCTTTTGTTCACGATTTTTTTCAATCAAGCGCGCGATTTGCTTAGCAAATTTTTCATCACCATACCGAGTTAGAATACGCATTAAATCATTAAATGGCCATTCATTAACCACTTCACGAGCTGAGAGTGCTTGTTCTTGATTCATCCGCATATCAAGTGGTGCATCATAGTTATATGAAAAGCCGCGTTGACCATCATCAAACTGTGGTGATGAAACCCCTAAATCATAGACAATTCCGTCAATTTCGGTAATGCCTAATGCCGCTAATTCCGTTTGAATGTTTTTAAAGTTTGACTTCACTAGCTTAATTTTACCGGCAGCAATTTCTGTAGCTAAATTTGTTTGGTTATATTTAATAGCTGTATCATCTTGATCAAATGAATATAGACAACCTGTCGTTAATTTAGATGCAATTAACTTTGAGTGGCCCCCACCACCAAGTGTTCCATCGACATAAATCTCAGTTGGATCAATTGCAAGACCTTCAACGGCTTCGTTTAGTAGTACTGTTATGTGATTAAATTCTGTCATATTCTGTCCTATCTCATTTTAAAAATTAAAGTCAACTAAGCCATCTGCAATATCATCGAAGTTCTCTGCAACGTCACTTGTATATGTATGCCAAGTATCGGCGTCCCATATTTCAAATCCCGTTCCTGAGCCAGTAACAACTGTCGCTTTCGTAATATTGGCATATTCACGCAGTGTTGCTGGTAATACAATGCGCCCTTGTTTATCAAATTCCGCTTCAATTGCGCTTGAGAAGACAAAACGTTGAAATTTACGGGCGTCTTTATTGGTCATTGGTAGTGCTTTAAGTTTATCTTCAAATATTTCCCATTCACTTAATGGAAAACCGTATAGTGCATGTTCGAGCCATTTAATTAAAATAAATTTATCGCCCAATTGGTTACGAAACTTAGCAGGAATTATTAGTCGACCTTTATCATCAACGTTATGTGTATATTCACCCATAAACATGTTGTAGTCCCCGCCTTTCAAGTTAATCAAACCAATTTTATGCACACTACTCCACAAATAAATTTACCACATTTCCCCACTCTCTACCACCAATCACCCCATTTTTTATTAATAAATTTTAGTAAGGATACTGGTATTTTCTAATAAATAGATAATTTTTAATTTTTATTAATATTTCACCTCTTTTTATTAAATTTGCGCAATAAAAAAGCCTGCAAATAGCAGGCTTTTTTGTCTTTCAATTATCGTTGGTTATAATTTTAACAAATTAATTACCAAAAAGATTAAATATACAATTGGTAAAACCAATGTCGAAAAACGCCAAAATGTTAGCATATCTTTTCGAAAGTTAAAAGATTGTGTGATAAATCCTCGATAGATTACAAACGCTAATAATAATAGTAACCATGTAATCATTAAGAACGGAAATAGCGACCATCCAGTTGTTTGAAAACTCAAGACGTGAATATTCAATATTAGAACCGGTGGTAATAAATCAGCAATTTGTAAGTCACGTGGGATAAAACGATAGAATGTTCTTCGAATAAAAAATAACCCCGTAAATATGACAATTGAGATTCCTAATAATATTGGCCAAGCAATTAATTGTGCCACCTAGGCCACCTCCTGAATAAATTAAAGCTAAGATAAGAATACCTAATCCTTGCGTTCCTTGCAAGATTGATATTTTCACGGTACAATCACAAGTGAAAATAATTTAAGTGAGTGTGATTTATGTACGAAAAGAAGAAAAAATCTGGATTTCAAAAATTCACTATGGTGATGGTTTATCTTATGTTAATCATCACGGTGTTAGGTACTGTCCTAGGTGCTGCTAGTGCTTTAGGTGCCTTTTAATAAAAAAAGCTTGCCTTAATGGCAAGCTTTTTTTATTGAGCAATTTCAGTATTACGAACTTCACGGATAACCGTAACTTTAATATGCCCAGGATAATCAAGATCATGTTCAATTTGATTTTTAACATCACGTGCAATAATCGTTGCTTCTAAATCATCAACCTTCGCTGGTTCAACAATCACGCGAATTTCACGTCCTGCTTGAATTGCAAATGATTTTTCAACTCCATCAAAGTTATCAGCAATTGCTTCTAACTGTTTGAGGCGTTGTACGTAGTTTTCCAATGACTCTGAACGAGCACCTGGTCGTGCTGCTGAAATTGCATCAGCAGACGCTACAAGGACGGAAATAACTGACGTTGCAACTGTATCACCATGGTGTGATGCAATTGAATTAATAATAACTTCTTTTTCTTTAAACTTAGTAGCAATTTCAATACCAAGTTCAACATGGGAACCTTCAACCTCTTGGTCAACAGCTTTCCCAATATCGTGTAATAACCCTGCGCGTTTTGCAAGAGTAACATCTTCGCCAAGTTCGGCAGCTAAAATTCCCGATAATTTAGCAACTTCAATCGAGTGCGTAAGAACATTTTGTCCATATGATGTCCGATAGTTCATTCGACCAATAATTTTAATTAAGTCAGGATGAATACCATGAATACCCAATTCGAAAACTGCTTGTTCACCAGTTTCACGAATTTTTTCATCAATTTCTTTACGGGCTTTTTCAACCATCTCTTCAATCCGAGCTGGATGAATACGACCATCTAAAATTAATTTTTCCAGAGCGAGCTTAGCAACTTCCCGTCGAATTGGATCAAATCCTGATAAAACAACCGCTTCAGGTGTATCATCAATGATTAAATCAATTCCGGTTAACGTTTCAAGCGTTCGAATATTACGGCCTTCACGACCAATAATTCGCCCTTTCATGTCATCATTTGGCAAAGTAACAACTGAAACAGTTGTTTCTGAAACCATATCAGCAGCAGACCGTTGAATTGCTTGGACAACAATATTTTTGGCCCGTTTTTCTGCTTCAGCATTTGCTTCTTCTTCACTAGCTTTAATTAGGACCCCACGTTCATGAGCTAATTGTTGCTTGGTTTCGGAAAGAATTAATTCTTTGGCTTCACTTTGTTCTAACCCTGCGACTTTTTGTAATTCGTTTTCACGATCATCAACAAGGGCGGCGGCACGATCTTGTAATTTTTGTAAATTATCGTTTTCACGGCTAAGTTTATCTTCCTTAACCGTCAACGCAGATTCGCGTTTTTCTAAAGCTGCATCCTTACGTTCCATTGATGCTTCACGCTGTAATAGTCGATCTTCTTGCTTTTGAACTTCAAACCGGCGTTCTTTGAGTTCGTTTTCAATTTCAGTTCGATACTTGTGATTTTCATCTTTGGCTTCAATCAATGCTTCCTTTTTCAAGGTTTTAGCATCTTTTTTTGCTTGTGCAAGGAAATCTTCGGCAGTTTGGTGTGCTTGCATCATCGTCTTTTCGTAAGTCCCCTTACGAACAATATATCCAATCACTCCACCGATTACTAATGCCAACACTGCCACGGCGACTACACTAGCCAAAATTCCAGACATAATGCCTCCATGCGTGCATAATTTATAGCTCGGGTGCTATAAATTTAATTTTTCAAAGATGTTAATTTGATTCATACACATATAATATTCTATTGTTATTATGCATTTAAGTCAAACTAAATATGCGTTTTTATTGCAATAAAAAAACATCAAATACCACTGGTATCTGATGTTAATTCATTATTTGCTAGTTTTAACTACTTCGCGACCGTCGTAGAAACCACATGCTGAACATACGTAGTGTGACTTACGTAATTCACCACAGTTTGGACATGCGCTTAAACCAGCCGCAACAAGCTTGATGTGTCCACGACGGGCACGCTTGTTTGACTTAGAAGTCTTGTGTGATGGAACTGCCATATTCGAGTATCCTCCTTAAAATTTTATATCCACGCGTGTTACAAATTTAAGAGTCTGCTATTCTCCTTCTTCCTGATCAGGGAATAAGTCTTTGAGTTTAGCGAGACGTGGATCAATATTAGTTGTGTTAGCTTTTTTTGCTTCTAGTTGATCTTCGGTTAATACTTCCCAACCATTTCCAGAAGGCATTTCAGAGTCGTCAACGACTTCATCTTCAGCTAAAATTTGCAAAGGAATCTGGAGCATCAAGTACTCCTCAATTGCTTCATTAAAATTCAAAACATCATTTTCTAACACAATAACTGAATCAGTAATCTCATAACGTTCGAGATGACTTTCTTCAGTTGTATAAGTTTCATCAATTGCAAAATCAAATGGCATTTCAACGGGTTTTAAAGACCGTGAAGACGGTACCGTCATACTACCTGTGATTTGTGCATGAATATAAACATCCTCATTCTTGTATTCAAGAAAACCTTGAACCGTAACAGGTGTAATATCTAAGATAAAATCAGAAAACCGTGCTAAAATATCAGCTTTTAGATCTAAAGTTTCACTCAAATTTAAAGGTACTTCTTTAAATTTTTTCAATTCAAGCATTGACCATTTCATATTGGTTCCCTCCTTTTGCAACTAATCAAGTATACCTTATTATCTATCGATAGTCAAAGTATTTATTACAAAGTACGTTAATCATTTATCCGCCAAGGGATACGACCAATATTTTGAATTGGTTGTTTACCAATCGTGCTAAACACTTGGTCTACTTGGTATTGTAATGCAAATTCTTTTTGCCTTTCAGTCGCACCAATTTTACTAAACATAGGTATTTCAACCTGTTTTTTTACTAGACGTAACATCTTTTGGCCATTGCTTGTTGTCCCTAATAAATTCAAGAATGGCTGCTTTAATGATGTTTGCATCTGTACATCACTAATGTTTAACAACACGTATAAAAGCATTCTTTGTAATCGTGCCGTAGTATAACGTTTAGATTTCAGTAACTGCATAAATTCAGTATAATCTTGCGCTTGATCAATCGTTGCTTTTAATTTGTACTCTAACCCTTCCGTTACTTGATAAATCTTTCCTAAATCAGCAACCGATGTCGTTTGAATCCGGTATTGTAGAAACGGCCACCACGCACTATCAAAAGCCTTCGTATGCGGTGCATGTTCTAAGTCATAAGCCGTTTGTTGAGGAACATATTGCTTAATTTCTGTATTCTTATGTGTTCGAATTGCTGACGCACTAGCAATTGTTCCAGTCGGTAATGAACTTTGATGATAATCGGCAACAATCCGCTTAATCGGTAAAAGTTGAATTTCTTTTGCCCAACCATTTTTTACAAGCGCATTAGTATAGGAAAAACATAAAACATCATTTGGAGCAGAAATATCGACACCGGTTTGTTTTAATAATTCTTGATAAAAAGTCGTTGCATATGTTTGTCCATAGTGTGTAAATGCTGCATGATTTTCCATCGATGTTGTCGCTAACTTTATAAAATCATATTCCGGATGTTCAGCACCACAAACAATTGTATCGACTCCAATTGTTTGTAATAAAGCTACTGCCTGTTCTGCAAAAATGTGGCCTGGTTGAACTGCCATTGCAAATGGTAATTCAAAGACAACATCAACACCATTTAAGAGGGCTTCTTTTGCCCGGGTCCATTTATCTAGTAATGCTGGTTCACCCCTTTGGACATAATTACCACTCATAATAGCCACAACAACATCTGCCTGTGTCAGCTGACGTGCTTGTTCAATATGATATCGATGTCCGTTATGAAATGGGTTGTATTCAACAATGACACCAGTAATATTCATTATTTCTTTCAGCCTCCATTTATAATTTGGTTTATTATAACAAAAAAACGCTATGAACTTACGCTCATAACGTTTTTTACTTGATGCCGTCGGTGGGGGTCGAACCCACACTCCCGTGAAGGAACTGGATTTTGAGTCCAGCGCGTCTGCCAATTCCGCCACAACGGCATGCTTATTTAACTATCCGGCAATAATTCTATTACCAACTGGGCTAGCTGGATTCGAACCAGCGCATGACGGTACCAAAAACCGTTGCCTTACCGCTTGGCTATAGCCCAATAAAAGGGCGGTATATGGGACTCGAACCCATGCGTGCTGGTACCACAAACCAGTGTGTTAACCCCTTCACCAATACCGCCATTATATTAAATTAAGAATTATAATTAACATTACAATTCTTATGGCGCAGGACGGAATCGAACCGCCGACACATGGAGCTTCAATCCATTGCTCTACCAACTGAGCTACTGAGCCATTTAAGAACGGTCACAACGGGACTCGAACCCGTGATCTCCCGCGTGACAGGCGGGCGTAATAACCAACTATACCATGCGACCATTGAATGGAAGATACAGGGCTCGAACCTGTGACCCTCTGCTTGTAAGGCAGATGCTCTCCCAACTGAGCTAATCTTCCAAGATTATTTAATTTTACCAAAGTACATTTACTTTGTAAATGTCCCGTACGGGATTCGAACCCATGTTACCGCCGTGAAAGGGCGGTGTCTTAACCACTTGACCAACGGGACATATAAGCATGGCGACGTCCTATCCTCGCAGGGAGCGATCCCCCAACTACTTTCGGCGCTACAGAGCTTAACTTCTGTGTTCGGCATGGGAACAGGTGTATCATCTGCGCCATCATCACCACACTTATGTCTCTGAGAAATACTTAATCTCTCAAAACTGAATATTATCATTTAAATCTTTTATACCGGACACCACTTCGTGGTTAAGTCCTCGACCGATTAGTATTAGTCCGCTACATGTGTCACCACACTTCCACTTCTAACCTATCTACCTCATCATCTTTGAGGGGTCTTACTTTCATAAAGAAATGGGAAATCTCATCTCGAGGCGAGTTTCACACTTAGATGCTTTCAGCGTTTATCTCATCCATACATAGCTACCCAGCGATGCTCCTGGCGGAACAACTGGTACACCAGCGGTATGTCCATCCCGGTCCTCTCGTACTAAGGACAGCTCCTCTCAAATTTCCTGCGCCCGCGACGGATAGGGACCGAACTGTCTCACGACGTTCTGAACCCAGCTCGCGTACCGCTTTAATGGGCGAACAGCCCAACCCTTGGGACCGACTACAGCCCCAGGATGCGATGAGCCGACATCGAGGTGCCAAACCTCCCCGTCGATGTGGACTCTTGGGGGAGATAAGCCTGTTATCCCCAGGGTAGCTTTTATCCGTTGAGCGATGGCCCTTCCATGCGGAACCACCGGATCACTAAGTCCTACTTTCGTACCTGCTCGACTGGTAAGTCTCACAGTCAAGCTCCCTTGTGCCTTTACACTCTGCGAATGATTTCCAACCATTCTGAGGGAACCTTTGAGCGCCTCCGTTACCTTTTAGGAGGCGACCGCCCCAGTCAAACTGCCTGCCAGACACTGTCTTCCATCACGATAAGTGATGCGAGTTAGAGTGGTCATACAACGAGGGTAGTATCCCACCAACGCCTCAATCGAAACTAGCGTCCCGATTTCTACGGCTCCTACCTATCCTGTACAAGTTGCACAAACACTCAATATCAAGCTACAGTAAAGCTCCATGGGGTCTTTCCGTCCTGTCGCGGGTAACCCGCATCTTCACGGGTATTTAAATTTCACCGAGTCTCTCGTTGAGACAGTGCCCAGATCGTTACGCCTTTCGTGCGGGTCGGAACTTACCCGACAAGGAATTTCGCTACCTTAGGACCGTTATAGTTACGGCCGCCGTTTACTGGGGCTTCAATTCTGACCTTCGCCGAAGCTAAGCCATCCTTTTAACCTTCCAGCACCGGGCAGGCGTCAGCCCCTATACGTCATCTTACGATTTTGCAGAAACCTGTGTTTTTGATAAACAGTCGCCTGGGCCTATTCACTGCGGCTCACCTTGCGGTGAGCACCCCTTCTCCCGAAGTTACGGGGTCATTTTGCCGAGTTCCTTAACGAGAGTTCTCTCGCACACCTTAGGATTCTCTCCTCGACTACCTGTGTCGGTTTGCGGTACGGGTAAGTGTATTCTAACTAGAAGCTTTTCTCGGCAGCGTGAACTCATGGACTTCTCTACTTAATTTCGATCCTCATCATTACTTGTCCTTAAAGGTAAAAGCATTTGACTCTTACCAAGACTCGCAATTTAAACGCACATATCCAACAGTGCGCATCCATTATCCTTCTGCGTCCCTCCATCGTTCAAACAAATACACCTAGTACAGGAATCTCAACCTGTTATCCATCGACTACGCCTTTCGGCCTCGCCTTAGGTCCCGACTAACCCTGGGAGGACGAGCCTTCCCCAGGAAACCTTAGTCATTCGGTGGACAGGATTCTCACCTGTCTTTCGCTACTCATACCGGCATTCTCACTTCTAAGCGCTCCAGCAGTCCTCACGGTCTACCTTCATCGCCCTTAGAACGCTCTCCTATCGCGCCACTTACGTGGCACCCGCAGTTTCGGTAATATGTTTAGCCCCGGTACATTTTCGGCGCAGAATCACTCGACTAGTGAGCTATTACGCACTCTTTAAATGGTGGCTGCTTCTGAGCCAACATCCTAGTTGTCTATGCAACTCCACATCCTTTTCCACTTAACATATATTTAGGGACCTTAACTGGCGGTCTGGGCTGTTCCCCTTTCGACGGTGGATCTTATCACTCATCGTCTGACTCCCGGACATAAATCAACGGCATTCGGAGTTTATCTGAATTCGGTAACCCGAGATGGGCCCCTAGTCCAAACAGTGCTCTACCTCCGCGATTCTAATTCCGAGGCTAGCCCTAAAGCTATTTCGGAGAGAACCAGCTATCTCCAGGTTCGTTTGGAATTTCACCGCTACCCACACCTCATCCCAGCCTTTTTCAACAGACACGGGTTCGGACCTCCAATGCGTTTTACCGCATCTTCATCCTGGACATGGGTAGGTCACCTGGTTTCGGGTCTACAACAACATACTAATTCGCCCATTTCAGACTCGCTTTCGCTACGGCTCCGGTCTTTCCACCTTAACCTTGCATGTTATCATAACTCGCCGGTTCATTCTACAAAAGGCACGCTATCACCCATTAACGGGCTCTAACTTATTGTAAGCACATGGTTTCAGGAACTATTTCACTCCCCTTCCGGGGTGCTTTTCACCTTTCCCTCACGGTACTGGTTCACTATCGGTCACTAGGGAGTATTTAGCCTTGCGAGATGGTCCTCGCGGATTCCGACGGAATTTCACGTGTTCCGCCGTACTCAGGATCCAGAACGGAGGTTATAGTATTTCGATTACGGGGCTATCACCCTCTCTAGCTCAACTTCCCAGTTGATTCATCTATACTATAACTTTGTAACTCCAAAG
>NZ_CAKKNS010000007.1 GCF_918814575.1 Periweissella fabaria
GGCGCAGATGATACACCTGTTCCCATGCCGAACACAGAAGTTAAGCTCTGTAGCGCCGAAAGTAGTTGGGGGATCGCTCCCTGCGAGGATAGGACGTCGCCATGCTTATATTATTCCGGCATAGCTCAGTTGGTAGAGCACCTGACTGTTAATCAGGTTGTCGACGGTTCGAGCCCGCCTGCCGGAGTACTTAAGACTTACAGTATTGTAAGTCTTTTTTTGTATCTAAAATAGATATTATTAAAATAATACAAAAGGGCGCTGGATGTGATATAACATCCAGCGCCCTTTTGCTACTATTACGAAAATAATTTTTAGATTAAGAGTTAGCTTCTTCTAATGACATACTTTTAATTTCCCAGTCTTCAACTAAGGTTTCCAATTCTACATTAATTGAATCGAGTTCTTTTTGCCAATCAGTTAGTTTAGCAATATCATTACTGTATTCAGGATTATTCATTAATGTTTCAATTTCAGCTTGGCGATTTTCTAGAATGTGCATTTTAGTTTCAACTTCATCAACTTGGCGTTGTAACTTTCTAATTTCACGTTGCTGTTCTTTTGATTGGTGATAGGTTTGTTGTGAAGCAGTTTCAGTGGTTAGATTAGTATCAATTTGGCCGTCATTACTTTCAGTCGGTAATTGTTGGTCTTTCTTTTCCATGTAATAGTCATAATCACCCATATACATAGTTGAACCATTAGGAGTGATTTCAATGATTTCAGTAGCGACTTGGTTAATAAAGTAGCGGTCATGGGAAACAAATAAAACCGTACCATTAAATTCGTTAATAGCACTTTCAAGAACTTCACGTGAATCAATATCTAAGTGATTAGTTGGTTCATCAAGAATTAAGAAATTATCATGGTCCATTGATAATTTAGTAAGCATAACCCGTGCACGTTCACCACCAGAAAGGCTAGTAATTTTTTTATCAATATCACTACCACTAAATAGGAAACTTCCTAGCATTGAACGAATATCCTTTTCTGATGTCATAGGATGCTCATCCCATAATTCAGCCAAAACGGTTTTGTTTTCATGTAATGTTTGTTGTTCTTGATCGTAGTAACCAATTGAAACATTGGCACCAATTTTAGCAGTCCCAGCAAGAAAAGGGATAATGTCAAGAATACTTTTGAGTAGCGTTGACTTACCAACCCCGTTAGGTCCTACGATGGCGACGGCATGGTTTTTATCGACATCTAAATTAACGGGTTCAGCAAGAACTTTGCTTGCGTCATAACCAATACTTGCGTCACGAACACGTAAAACTTCGTTACCACTTTCAAGGTCAGTTGAAAACTGCATCTGAGCTCGCGTAGTATCATTAAGCGGCTTATTAATCTTTTCCATCCGCTCAAGTTGTTTACGGCGTGATTGTGCTCGTTTAGTCGTCGAGGCACGGACGATATTACGATTTACAAAATCTTCAAGTTTTTCAATTTCCTTTTGTTGCTTAGTATAGGCTCGCATTTCTGTTTTTAAGCGTTCAGCTTTGATTTCTAGAAATTTTGAGTAATTACCATGATAATGATCAAGGTGACCAAAATTCATATCGTATACTTCATTAACAACCCGGTCAAGAAAGTAGCGATCATGAGATACGAGTAAAAGGGCACCAGTATAGTTTTGTAAATATGTTTCTAACCATGCCAATGTATTCATATCTAAGTGGTTAGTTGGTTCATCTAAAATTAATAAGTCCGGTTTTTCAAGCAACGCCTTGGCTAAAGCTAAGCGAGTACGTTGTCCTCCACTTAATGAGCTAATCGGGCTATCAAAGCGTTCTGGTGCAAAATTAAACCCATGTAAAACACTCCGGATACTTGCTTCATAACCATAACCATTTAGCATACTAAAATCATGTTGTAGTTGATCATAACGCGTTAGTAGTTGATTATATTCGTCCTCTGAAAATGCACTAGGATCAGCAATTTGGGCTTCAAGAGTGTGCATTTGGGCCTCGATGCGTCGAACATTTTCAAAAACGCTTAGCATTTCTTCCCAAAGCGTCTTATTAGAATCCAGTCCAGAATTTTGGGCAAGATAACTTAAAGTTAATTCTTTTTTAGTTGTAACTGTTCCTTCATCAGGTGCCTCAAGATTAGCTAAAATTTTGAGTAACGTTGATTTACCAGCACCATTACGGCCAACTAAGGCGACGCGTGCATGTTCTTGGATTTCCAGTTGTACATTAGTAAACAGAACTTCAGCACCAAAGCGGCGCTCAATCTGTTGAGCTTGCAACAAAATCATTTTTTTACCTCGAATTATTATCTATTACTTAAATTTTACCATACGTTTTAGTAAAAGTTTGTGAAATCAAATTTGCTTTTTGTTTCACAAAATGAATATTTGTGCTATCATCTAGTATGAGTTTAAATTCACAATATCTAAAAGTTTGTGATGTGGAGGAATGTATGATGAATGACCCAATAATCCCTAAAGCAACGGCAAAACGTTTACCAATCTATTACCGTTACCTTAAATTTTTGCTTGATGCTGGTAAAACCCGGGTTTCATCAACTGAATTATCTGACGCTGTTAAGTTTGATGCTGCAACAATTCGCCGAGACTTTTCTTATTTTGGAGCCTTAGGTAAGCGTGGATATGGATATGATGTTGCCAGTTTACTAGATTTCTTTTCTAAAATTTTGAATCAAGATACGCTTACTAATGTAGCATTAGTTGGGTTAGGTAATCTTGGTCAAGCATTATTGAATTTTAATTTTCACAAGAATTCAAATATGCGTGTTTCGGCTGTGTTTGATATTGATAGTACGTTAATTAATACGATTCAAGCGGGCGTACCAGTCTATGATATCGCCGACTTGGTTAATCAAATTCATGATCAACGCATTGAAATTGCTATTTTAACAGTTCCACAAGCAAATGCGCAAGAAATTACCGACAAGCTTGTTGAAGCTGGTATTAAAGGTATTTTGAACTTTACACCATTACGGGTAACGGTACCAAGTAATGTACGAGTTCAAAATGTTGACCTAACTAATGAATTACAGACATTAATTTACTTCATTGAAAATTATACCGATAATGAAATTAAATAGGTTTACACCTAAGAATGACAAATGATACATATAGTAGCCTAATGGGTACGTGGAAAGTGAAAGAATTTTTTTCTTTCGCTTTTTTTGTTGCAACCATAATTATTTTGACTTTATTTGACCTTTAAGTGTTGCATTCTGGGGGCATCGTGATAGTATAGATATTGTGATTAGCACTTTGATAACCAGAGTGCTAAATAAAAAGAAAAGTCATTTTGGAGGTGTGTAACGTGTTAAAACCACTTGGAGATCGCGTTATTTTACAAGTTGAAAAAGAACAAGAAAAAAGTATTGGTGGCATTGTAATTGCAGGTGCTACTGAAGAAAAGCCTATGACTGCAAAAGTGATTGCAGTTGGGACAGGTTACTTGTTGCAAGATGGAACAATTACCCACCTCGCAGTTAACACAGGTGATACTGTTATCTTTGATAAGTTCGCTGGGAGCGAAGTTAAGTACGAAGGCAATGAATACTTAGTTGTTCACGAAAAAGATATTATCGCAATTGTCGATTAATTAACCAAAGTAGACGAGGTAAAAATAATGGCCAAAGATTTAAAATTTTCAGAAGACGCCCGTAGCGCAATGCTTCGTGGGGTTGATAAATTAGCAAATACAGTTAAGACAACAATTGGACCTAAGGGTCGTAATGTTGTGTTAGAAGAATCATATGGTGCACCGACAATTACTAATGATGGTGTCACTATTGCCAAAGCAATCGAACTTGAAGACCACTTTGAAAACATGGGAGCAAAGTTAGTTGCCGAAGTTGCATCTAAGACTAACGATATTGCTGGTGATGGAACAACAACGGCAACAGTATTAACGCAAGCAATTGTGAATGAAGGCCTTAAAAACGTTACAGCTGGTGCTAACCCAGTTGGTATTCGTCGCGGAATTGAATTGGCAACAAAAGCTGCCGTTGCGGAACTTCACAAGATGTCACATGAAGTAACAACTAAGGCTGATATTGCCCAAGTTGCCTCAATTTCAGCTGCCAATCCTGAAATTGGTGAATTGATTGCTGATGCCATGGAAAAAGTGGGCAATGACGGTGTGATCACCATTGAAGAATCAAAGGGAATCGATACCTCACTTGACGTTGTTGAAGGAATGCAATTTGATCGTGGTTACATGTCACAATACATGGTAACTGACAATGACAAGATGGAAGCTGCTTTGGACAATCCATTTATTTTAATTACGGATAAAAAAATTGGTAACATCCAAGACATTTTACCTTTGTTACAAGCAATTGTTGAACAAGGTCGCTCATTGTTAATCATTGCTGATGATATTACAGGTGAAGCGTTACCAACACTTGTGTTAAACAAGATGCGCGGAACATTTAATGTTGTTGCTGTTAAGGCACCTGGCTTTGGTGATCGTCGTAAAGCAATGCTTGAAGATATTGCAACGTTAACAGGTGGTCAAGTGATTGCTGAAGACCTTGGTTTAAATCTTAAAGACACAACAATTGCGCAATTAGGGCAAGCAGCCAAGATTACTGTTACTAAAGATAGCACAACAGTTGTTGAAGGCCACGGTGAAAAAGCGGCGATTGCTGAACGTGTTGAAAACATTAAACGCCAAATTGCAGAAACTACTTCTGAATTTGACCGCGATAAATTACAAGAACGTCTTGCTAAGTTAAGTGGAGGAGTTGCCGTAATTAATGTTGGGGCTGCTACTGAAACAGAACTAAAAGAACGTAAATACCGCATTGAAGATGCTTTGAATGCGACACGAGCAGCCGTTGAAGAAGGATTTGTTTCAGGGGGTGGTACGGCCCTTGTAAATGCGATTCCAGCCGTTGCAGCGCTTGAAGAAGCTGGTGACGTTCAGACTGGTATCAATATCGTTAAACGAGCTCTAGAAGCACCTGTTCGCCAAATTGCAATCAATGCTGGACTTGAAGGTTCAGTAATTGTCAACAAGTTGAAAGAACAAGAAGTTGGTATTGGGTACAATGCGGCTGATGACACATGGGTAGACATGGTTAAGGCCGGTATTGTTGATCCAACTAAGGTTACACGCTCTGCATTACAAAATGCAGCCTCAGTTTCAGCATTATTATTAACAACTGAAGCAGTGGTTGCTGAACAACCTAAACCAGCTGGTGTAGATGCAGCTGCACAAGCTGCCGCTATGGGCGGAATGATGTAATTAAGCTAATTTAGAATATAAAAAAATGTCGTGTGAAAATATTTTGCACGGCATTTTTTACTTACTACAATAAGTGTTTGTGAATAATTCCAACTGGTATTGCAATAGACAAGCTAACTAATTTCAAGTAAAATTAATCTATTAATAGTTGAACAGGAAGTGAAGTCATTGGCGGGTATATTTATAACATTCGAAGGTCCAGATGGTGCCGGGAAAACAAGCGTATTAAATGAAATAATAGAAAAAATTTCAAATAAATTGGGGCCAGAGCTAGTTGTTACTCGGGAACCAGGCGGCACACATATTGCCGAGGCAATTCGTAATGTGATTTTGGATACAAAAAATACGTCGATGGATGCACGGACTGAAGCACTATTATTTGCGGCAGCACGACGCCAACATCTAACAGAAATTATTAAACCGGCCTTGGCTGCTGATAAATTTGTTTTTTGTGATCGATTTGTAGATAGTTCCGTTGCTTATCAAGGGGCTGGTCGAGAAATTGGGGCTGCAGAAGTGTGGGAAATGAATAAATTTGCCACAGAAGGGCTAATGCCTAATTTAACACTGTATTTTGATGTGCCATCCGAGGTCGGTTTAGCACGTATTAAAAATTTTCGGGCCGATGAAATTAACCGTTTGGATCAAGCATCGTTAAGTTTTCACCGACGAGTACGCAATGCGTATTTAAATTTACAAGCGACTTATCCAGAACGAATTGTCTTAATTGATGCAACGCAACCATTTGAAGCCGTTGTTGCTGATGCAATTAAGGTAATTACTCAACGTTATCCAGTGTTAGATTTATAAAATTAAGTAATTTATTTATATTTCAGAAAGTAGGGTTAGACAATGAAGATGGTTATGGCAATTGTCCAAGATAAGGACAGTAATAAGGTTAGTAGTGAGTTAGCCAAAGCACGAGTACAAGCTACGCGGCTTAATTCAGCAGGTAGTTTTTTACGCTCAGGGAATACAACCTTTATGATAGGTGTTGAAGATGAACGGGTTGAGGAAGTAATTGAAATTGTTAAAACGTATTCACGTGCACGTAAACAATTTATGACACCACCATTGAGTATGGATTCAATTATTGACTCAGGTTCATCATTTCCAATCGAAGTTGAAGTTGGTGGAGCAACGGTATTTGTCCTTCCAATTGAAGGATTTTATCACTTTTAATTTATTGGAGTAGATTGTGGTCCAAAATATAGATGTCCAACAAACAATGCTAGATCATCAATCAATGATGGCGCATTTCAATAAAACCATTCTAAAACAACAGCTCGCCCATGCGTACCTGTTTAATGGTCCAAAAGGTGCAGGTCAGGAAGTCATGGCACAATGGCTTGCTATGCGCCTTTTTTGTCAGGAATTAAACGGTGACCAGCCATGCAATAATTGTCGTAACTGTCAACGAATTATTGCTGGTGAACATCCAGATGTTATTAACCTAAAATCTGAAAAAGCAACGATTAAAGTTGATGAAATTCGCTTGCTTAAGCAAGAATTTACTAAAAGTGCGGTTGAAGGAAATCATAAAGTGCTCATTATTCATCGAGCCGATACAATGACGGTGAGTGCGCAAAATAGTTTACTTAAATTTATTGAAGAACCAATGGGTAATGCCGTTATTATTTTATTGACGGAAAATCGAAGCTTACTGTTACCAACCATTATTTCACGAACACAAGTGGTTGAATTTGAGTTACCAAGTTTTATCAGTGCGGAAGAACAATTGCGGGTAGAGTATCCTTTAACTGAAATTCGACTTGCGTTACGCTTGAGTGGTAATGTAAACGAGGCAACGATGTGGTTAGCAAATGGGTCAGTGACTAAATTAAATAATTTAGTTTGGCGATGGTTTAATGTACTCTTACAAAGTGATGGTGCAGCTTTTGCGATGGTGCAAACAGGTTTTATACCGTTAATGCAAGACAATGGACTACCGTTTACGGCTACTCATATCTTAGATAGTTTAATGTTTATCTTCCGTGATTTACTCTTGATTGAAGATAACCGGCAATTAATCTTTGAAGATAAGCGTCAACCGCTAACAAATTTAGGATTGAACATTGCCTTAGATAAACGCATTAATTTTGTAGATATTGTTTTACAAGCTCGGCAAGATCAACAAATGAATGTTAATATTCAAAATAGTTTAGAAGCGATTACCTTAAAAATTTTAACTAATTTACATACATGAATTAGTTAATTAATTGGAGAATTCGAGCAATGGAAAAAAACCAAATTTATGATAAATTCTCGGACGTAATTACGGAATTACAAAGCGTAATTACGGAAACTACAGAAATGAAACAACTAATTAGTACGTTAATTGAAGAAAATGCGGAACTAACGATTGAAAATGAACATTTACGCAACCAAATAATGACAAAACAAAGCGCTAAGATGCAGCCACGTTTATCACGATCACGTGAAAATTTACGCAAATTATATGAATCTGGTTTTCACATTTGTAATGCTTCATATGGTCGTCGACTTGATGATGGTGAATCATGTCTGGAGTGTTTGGACATTATTTATGGTAGTAACTCATAAGGAGACATTATGCAGACTCAAGCAAGTTTTGCTAACCAAACAACTGGCGCATTATATTTGGTACCAACACCGATTGGTAATTTGGAAGATATGACCTTTCGTGCCATCAATATTTTAAATGATGTTGATTTAATTGCCGCAGAAGATACACGGCATACGCAACAATTATTAAATCATTTTGAAATTCAGACACGCCAAATTTCATTTCATGAACATAATACCCAAATGCGGATACCTGAATTAATTGATAAAATGTTAGCTGGTGACAAAATTGCCCAAGTTAGTGATGCTGGTATGCCCTCGATTTCTGATCCCGGTGCTGAACTAGTTGAAGCGGCAGTAAAAGTTGGTATCCCAGTTATTCCTTTACCCGGCGCTAATGCTGGCTTAACAGCGCTAATTGCATCAGGATTAGTACCCCAACCATTTTATTTTTATGGTTTCTTAGGACGTAAGGCGACAGAACAAAAAATTACCTTAGCCGCGTTAGCTAATCGGGAAGAAACGATGCTTTTCTATGAATCACCATATCGCTTGAAAAAGACCTTGGCAACGATGGTCAATGTGATTGGTCCTGACCGCCAAGTTGTGCTCGCCCGTGAGCTAACAAAACGATATGAAGAATTCATCCGAGGATCATTAGCTGAAGTTAGTCAATGGGCTCAAGAAAATGAGATTCGTGGTGAATTCGTAATGATTTTAGCTGGTAACGATCATCCGGAAGTGACGTCAGAAGTTAAAGCAACGGATGATTTATCAATTAAAGATTACGTAGATGACTTAATCAGTAAGGGTAATAAACCAAATGATGCGATTAAAGCAGTTGCTAAGGATCGCGGTTTGAAGAAACAACAAGTTTATAATATTTATCATGAACTTGATGGTGATGGAGAAGAATGATGAGTGGTGATATTTTTACGCAAGAACATACGATTGTTTATTATGAAACTGATCAAACAGGAAAATTATCCCTTCCGATGATTTTCAATCTAGCAATTTTAGCATCAGCTAATCATGGTGCAGCACTTGGACAAGGTGAAGAAGAGCTGCATGCTAATAATACCGGTTGGGTGGTCTTACAATATGATTTACATATTACAAAACGTCCACAAGCTGGGGATGTCGTAATTATTAAGACACAAGCCCAAGAGTACAATCCGTATTTTGCGGTGCGTAATTTTTGGCTTGAAACCCCCGCTGGTGATAAATTAGTTGCTATTAAATCAGTCTTTGCAATGATTGATATGGAACAACGTAAAATGGTTCGTATTCCACAAAGCCTGATGGATGCTTATGAAGCAACCAAAGTACGACATATTGAAAAAATTCCAGCACCACAAGCAATCGATATTAACCAACCAACTGTCAAAAAAGAATATCACGTCCGCTATTTGGATATTGACTCTAATAAGCATGTTAATAATGCGCAATATTTTGACTGGTTAATTGATCCATTAGGGGCCGAGTTTTTACAAACCCATGAATTAGTCAATTTAAATATCAAATATGCTACTGAAGTTCGGTATGGTCAAGAAGTTGAAAGCCATTATCAAATTAGTGACGATCAATTAGTAACTTGGCATCAAATTAAAACCGATGATACACTAAACACGCAAGCTGAACTTAAATGGCGCGCTAATAATTAACTTAAAAAGATACCTAAATTCAGTAAGTCGATGGATTTAGGTATTTTTTTATAAATAAACATTAGTAATCCATGATTGCTAGCTGACTTAAGAATAAATTTGGTTTTAAGTTAAAAGCAATTTAAAGTCACCTAGTATCGTGCTATTATATACACTGAAACGATAAATCGAATGGGCACTAGAGGAGATAAAAGAAGTGAAGATACTGGCAATTGATACATCTAACCAGCCCTTGGCCGTAGCGCTATACGCTGACGGCCAAGTGTTAAGTTATCGTGAAACTAATCAAAGTCGCAATCACAGTTTGCAATTACTACCATTTATTGCAGAAATGATGACCGAAGTTCAATGGCAACCCACTGAATTAGAACGGGTAGTTGTCGCACAAGGACCAGGTTCATATACTGGTGTTCGTATTGGGGTGACAACTGCTAAAACATTGGCCACAACGCTTGGGATTGAATTGGTGGGAGTGTCTAGTTTATTAACGTTAGCGGCTAATGTTGAAGATTCACAAACGTTGGTAGTTCCTATTTTTGACGCTCGTAATGATAATTTATATGGGGCTGTTTACCAAAATCAACAAGTAATTTGGCCTGATCAACATACTAATATTAATGAATTGGTCGCATTTTTAACAACTACCACAGCACCAATTTGCGTAGTTGGTGAATATACTAATTTTGTTGAACAATTAACCACCAATTTTGGGGCTCGTATTAGCTTTGGTCAAGATGGTGAAAATCAACCCCATGGTGCTAAATTAGCCCAATTAGGGGCTACGGCAATGCCAGTGGCACTCCCAGATGCATTCGTACCTAATTACTTACGTGTCTCACAAGCCGAAGCTGATTGGCAAGATGCACATCCTGATGAAGTAGGACAAAACTATGTTGAAGAAGTTAACTAAAGAGCAATTACATAAGAAATTTAAGCAGTTATTTAATAGTATTGTCGGTGTGGATGAACAGCAACAAGCTGCCTTAGCGATGAAAGCCTATCAAGTTAATATTAATGAGGTCAAGTACTATGTTGGCCGAGCTCAAGTATCTGATATTGATGAAATTTTAGATATTGAACGAGCAGTATATGACGGTGCGACACCTTGGAATAAACAAGCCTTTACGAGTGAACTACATCGAAAGCACGACCGACTATACTTAGTCATTCGAAAAAATGATCAACTATTGGCATTTATTGGTTCGAGTTATTCACGGGCCACACAAGATATGCATATTACAAACGTCGCTGTGTTACCTGCTTGGCAACGGCGTGGGATTGGGAGCTTTTTACTGAATGTGATTATTGATAAAGCCCGTCAAATTAATGCACAGCAAGTTTCACTAGAAGTTCGTGTTTCAAATACGCAAGCTCAACGAGTATATCATGAGTTAGGATTTGAATCACAAGGAATATCAGCAGGGTATTATTTTGGTGATCATGAAGATGCATTGAAGATGGCGTTGATATTTAATGAGGAAGAAAAATAGATGAAATGCCAATATCGTCAACCAGCTGGAGCAACAGAAGTATTTGCCATTGCGGATGCTGCCTATCATGGTTCGCCTTGGAGTAGTGAGATATTTAAGCATGATTTGGCGAATGAGCATGCCAATTATTTAGTTTTGACGATTGATGATCAAGCAGTTGGATTTGTTGCGGGGACCTTAATTATTGATGAGCTATCAATATCAAATGTCGCAATTTTACCAGCCTTTCAGCGCCAACATTATGCAGAACAGTTATTGGAGCACTGGTTTAATTTATTTGATAGTGAAACTCGAGTACTACTTGAAGTACGGGCCCAAAATAAAGCGGCACAAAAACTATATAGCAAACTGGGCTTTCAACAAATTGCGATACGGCAAGCATATTATCAACATCCGGTTGATGATGCCTTAATTATGGAGAAAATATTGTGAGTATTATATTAGCATTTGAATCAAGTGCAGATGAAACAAGTGTTGCGGTTGTTAAAAATGGAACAGAAATTTTAAGTAACGAAATCGCAACACAAATTAAATCGCACCAGCGTTTTGGCGGGATTGTGCCTGAAGTGGCTAGCCGTCACCATATTGAACAAATTACCATTTTAGTTGAAAAAGCTTTAGCTGATGCGCAAGTTAGTTATGAAGACTTAGATGCCGTTGCGGTGACATATGGACCAGGTTTAGTTGGATCATTACTAATTGGCTTAACAGCAGCGAAAACGATTGCTTGGGCCCATAATTTACCCCTTGTACCAACAAGCCATTTGGCTGGTCATATTATGGCAGCCCGATTTGTGAAACCAATTATTTATCCCGCCTTAGCATTATTAGTGAGTGGGGGTCATACGGAACTAGTTTATTTACCAGCGGAAGGTGAATTTAAAGTAATTGGTGAAACGCGTGATGATGCGGCTGGGGAATCTTATGATAAAGTTGGCCGTGTAATGGGTATTGCTTATCCAGCAGGGAAAACGATTGATGAGATGGCCCATTTAGGTCAAGATACTTTCCATTTTCCACGGGCAATGGAAAATGATGGAACGTATGACTTTAGTTTTTCTGGCTTAAAATCAGCTTTTATCAATACTTATCACAATGCAGAACAACGTAATGAAGTACTTGATAAAAATGATTTAGCAACGAGTTTTCAAGCCGCTGTTGTCGATGTATTGGTTGATAAAACAAAAACTGCTTTGCAACAATACACCGTTAAACAGTTATTACTCGGTGGTGGTGTGGCTGCAAACCAAGGTTTACGAGCTGCATTGACGGCGATGCTTAATGAATTTCCAGATACCGATTTTGTCCCTGTACCATTAAAATTAGCGGGTGATAATGCGGCCATGATTGGAGCTGCTGGTGAAATATTTTTCCGGCAAGGACGGCGTGGTGATTGGAGTCTGAATGCTGATCCATCACTTGAATTTGAGTATGAAGATTAAATAAAAAAGATCGTCGAAGAATGTTTCTTCGACGATCTTTTTATTTTATCAATGTGTAAAACGTTTACCAAAAAATAAGAAATCGCAGGTTAAATTTGATTAAACGTTTTCCCAAGACGATTAATAAGCATCAATATGCCGACCGTTGAGGGGTTGTGCGGGACGGTTGTTGTTGGCGCAAGGTAGTGCTTGGCGGATTGCATCTAACCATGTTGGTGCGGCAATTTGAATATCTTTTAGTAGTACCCAAGTGACAGGCCCATTAGTAGGTGGTGTAGTAAGTGAACCAGAATAGTTGAAATAATGGCTAGTTGCACCTAAAAAATCAGCGGGATTAAATGTAAGCGTGGTTCCTTTATGCCAGTTTAAATTTGGTAATGTTGGTCCGTTTGTGCCTGCCTTAACAAATAAGCCCATAACTAGTGGTTCTTGAGCGGCGTTACGGTGAACAAAGTGAATTTCAAGGGGTTGCATAACACCATCAATTACATGTTCGTTTGGCATATGGACATGAATATCTTGTAAAGTATACGTTTGCCCACTGAATACAAGTGAATTAGTAAAATCAGTTGGAACTAAATGGATACTTTGTGTGAAGGTATCAACAGTAAATTCTTGTGCTTGGTAATTAATTTCTAATGCAGTTAAGCTATTACCGGATAAACAATTAGCAGTATCAAAGGCAATGGGTGATTGGTATTGATATGCGGCTGCGGTTGTAAACTCTGGACAGATTGATGCCCATTGTTCTGGTCCGGCGGTTGTTGAATAATCCCAGAAAGGAACTGTCTCAATTTGGTTGCTCATGTAAAACTCCTTCTTAAATAAATTGGTAATATTATATACTATTATCAGTGAAAGTGTAATGGGAAATTTAAATTAAAATAACGTTGTACAATTATGTTAATTCCATGTATAATATACTATGTTGTTTAAATATGCGTCCGTAGTGTAATGGATATCACTCTAGATTCCGGTTCTAGCAATGGGGGTTCGACTCCCTCCGGACGCATTCTGATTTATCAAAATATATCAATACGTGTCAAAATGGTTGATATAGCAACGTTTTAGGGGATGTGTTTGTCAAAACGCGTCAATTGATGTCATTCTAGGGACAGCCAAAAGGACAGCAAGGGACAGCTAAAAGGACAGCCAAAATAACCTAAATTAATAATCATCGTTGCGCAATTGCTTATGTGGCATACCTATAAAGGTATGTCTTTTTTTGTGCCTAATTTTCTAGAAACAAAACTTTCCCGGATATTTTTGGAACAAATAGAACAAAAGTAGTCTAAACACTTGGTATAACTGACTTTGTAGGGTATTAAGAACGTGATTTTTTTGGAACATTTATGGAACAAACCCGTTTTTTTTGGAACACAAGTATATAAAAATGGAACACAAGCCATTAAATATAGCAAATTAGCATGATCTGGGGTACTAATTTGGTGTTTTAATAAAAGGTGTCGTGAGTTATAACTACCTTTAAACTTGTTATAGTGCTTGTATACTCGTTGCCATTTTTGGCAATGGCTAAGTGTCATCGATATAAGTTAAATTTAGGGCGTTTTCCGCCAAAAGTGGCGTACTTAGGTAAACTAATGGTGCGTGATTGAAAGCACGTACCAAATAATATAATCACCCCCGTACCTGTAAGTACATTGGTATAAATAGTTAAAGCTACTTAACATCCCCCGTGTATTTTGTGAAAGAATAGCAATCGTAACAATTAATTCTCGTGATTGACGGCGACAAATTGAAAATCTTTTTTGTAGGGGGGAGTATAAAATAGTGAATGAAACATACATAAAATTGATATTTTTTAACATTTCATTATGTAGTTATGCTATACTTATCAAGTCAATCATATAGCTCATGTATGACGTATAGTTTTAAACCACCTTAGTCGTTCATCTAAGGTGGTTTTTTATTATATATGTTTTTAGTAATATTTTGTGTCTGAAAGCACATAGTGGAAGTATAATTATACAACCGTGGTTAAGTCCACACTTGCAACCTCCGTGCTTATAAACACACTGGTATAAATGGCATAACAACCGTGCTTGTAAGCACACTTGTATGATCTAACAACGGTCGTACTTTCAGGTACACCCGTATATATTTCACTATAACCACAATATATATGTAATTGCTTTTTACGTGTAATTTGTTATCCTATAATGAATAAACTATACATTATAGGAGACAGATAATATGCAATCTAAATTTATTAACGCATTATCGTATTTTTCCATTCTATTTGCACCCGTACTTATACCAATTATAATTTGGTTCGCTGCTGGTGACTTTGATGTGAAAAGAAATGCTAAAAAAGCATTATTTTTACAAATTGTACCAACAGTAGCAGGTATTTTAGCTATTATTTTTATTGGAATAACAGGGCTATCAACTAATGATTCATCAGTTACGGGATGGATAGCAATTATAGTATTTGGTATTTTAGGATTAATTTCAGTAGTAACTTATATCTATGATTTAGTTTTAGGTGTTAAGGCATTATTAGCAGAGTAAAATAAAAAGGCTACCAGTAAATAAATACTGTGTAGCCTTTTTTAGTATGTTCTAAATGTCTTATTAAAAAAGAAGTAGTAATACTAAGGTAATTACTGATAAAGTAGCCTGTTTGAAAAAGATACTAATATTAGAACTAGAGTAAGCGCCGTAAATGGCTACTAAAATTATGTAGATCATACTACCAACTAACATAGCATTCCCATTTAGTGCAAAAAATGTGGCGTATAAAACTACCATACCAATAAGGCCATTATAGACACCTTGGTTTTTTAGTAATAGTTTAACTTTATCGTTAGTAAAATCTTCTTCTGTTAAATTAAATGTTTCTGCCGTCTTTTTTGACGTGGTAGCAAATGTTTCTAAATACATAATAAATATAAATTCAATTGCTACTAAGGTGCTCAATATTTTAATAAGTATGTCCATAAAATTTTCTCCTATCAATCAATATTGTTATTATATAACAACTTATTAGCTAGTGGGGATGATTCAAAAAATATCGAGGTCGTTTTGAACGACTACGGATATACAATACAATTCCCAACAATACGGGAAAGATAGCTAAAGCGTTTCGCTGTCCCGTTAAAGTATAGCGGATATGTGTAAGATAGAAAAAGTTTGAAGTCAATCAAATTGACCACGGTATTATAGCAATTTCGTTATCGATTTGAACGATAAGGACTTGTGGACACAAATTTAATTCCGTTATCATTTTGAGTGATAACGAATACATAATTTTGCCACTCATGACAAACATAAAAAAGATGTGGCACTTTTCGATAACTCCTTTATATTTCCTCACAAGTGCGGAATACACCAAGCTTGCTTATCCGCTGTCCTTTAGAGGGACAACGAATTAATTATAGTAATTAACGAAGTTCAGTAACGTGCTATGTATTTTTAATTCCTCCACAAAGGTCTTGATGGTGGTATATTTCATTAATTTAAAATTTCCCCACAAATGGAGAATATAAGGGCTATAACATTTATCTACGTCCTAATAATGCTGATTGTCCTATTATGGACAACTGTGTTTTAAGAACGGTTGTTATTAATTTTTTGAGAGTGTGCATACAAGCACGCCCTGAAAATACATACCAGTGTACCTGCAAGTCCACGCTTGTAACGTTTCGTTATAAGCATGGTAAGTCAAATGTACCTGCAAGTCCACAATTGCTAATGTATTAAGATTAATCGGGCTATGTTTAACATAGAGCGTCATATTCATATAATTAAACTAACGCTACTTTGTGAAATTCGTTAAGTTTCATCGGACTAGATTTAAACTAGGTCGTCATATAGTTAATAAAGCACCACTTTTGGCGCTTTATACCTGATTTTCGCAAGTAGTTGCGAATTTATGCTTTTACCCCTGATCACGATAGATTAACAACTAAAAAACATTAGGGTTTCATCCCCGCAATTGGGGATGTATTAATCTAGTTTTAGTCGGCTTGATTTTGGTTGCAGTGTGCAAAAAATGGACATAAAAAAGTGGCGTTTTTAAGTGATTTTATACCCATTTTTATTTGAACCCTTTGAGTCCCTTTTTGAGTCCTTTTGAACCCTTTTTTTGTAACCTTTTTTGCGTTGTCTCGTTGTCTCGTCGTGTCTTGTCTCGTTGTCGTGTTTTGTCTCGTCCTAAATGGCATATTTCGGGGCTTTAGTGCTGTTGTTAAGCGTACTTAAATCAATGTAAAGGAAGCTGTTTAAAAGGCGTTTAAGGCTAGTATTTGCAAGCTTGAAAGCATTGATAAATACTAGGAAATACCAGGTTGCAAAAGGGCTCTAATACCAACAAATACCAACATTTAAACGTGCTTTAACTCCTACATTAGCCATCATTTAAAAGTGCCCTAACCCCAACAAATCCCAACATTTAAAAAGGGGTAAAATGTTAATATTTGTTAACATACAAAAGCGTAAAAATCTCAACATTTCTCAACATGCAAAAAGCAAAAAATGTTAGGTTTTGTTAGGTTCAAAAAATAATTTTAGCCATAAAATACCATACAAATTTATAGCATGTAAAATGCAAAAAAGGTGAGGTTTGGTGAGGTTCAAAAAATAGTTTTGTCTAAAAAATGCAGTCATAAAACAGCGTGGAAACACACAAACTTTATAACTACGTATGTTAATTTTATTAGCTAGTGGTGTAATACCATTATTAAGTTTGACGATTATTATTAATCATCCCCTGATACAACTACTAATTTTACTTTTGCTAATTCTATGTATTCCTGAACTGTACTAATAAAAACGTATGAGTTTAATTTGTATTTATCAAAGTCATGTAATATGTAATTATCTAAAGAAGTAAGGCCGTATGTTACCCAATCATCGAATTGGTGTAGTAATAGGAATGGGTGTATTTCTTTTTCTTCTTTGTTAAGTATTACAGTTAAAAACTCGTTTGCTATGGTGACGTTAAAGCATAGCTGTTTTATCCACCAAGTTGTTACTTCTTTATTAAGTGGATCTTGTTCAATCATAGTAATAATATTATTCATGTCTAAACTCCGTGTTAATTTAAAAATATCTTTATATGATATATGAAAAGGTAGTAAAAAGTAGTAAAAATCACTATGTTAATTGTAATAAGCAGGTAACACCCAAGGGTTAAACGTTGCTCTTTTTATTACTTATTTGTGCTATTAGAATGCAACTTTTCGGCGATACTCTGGGTAGTTGTTTTAACGTTTAAGGGTAACAAAAGACAACATAAATCTTAGTATTTCTCAATATGAAAAAACAAAATATTAGCATGTTGTTGTCTGCGATCATAAAGCAAAATAGGGGGGCATACCATTGATTTTAGAAAGAACGGTGCAATAGTGTTGATTTACATGGGTATGTGTTTTCTTATGTGAGGGGGGCTATAAATAGTGGTAAATACGGGATGCTAGAAAGCATCAAGATGAGAGGACTTTGTAAAAGCTGGCAATAAAACATAACATGTAAGCAAGAATATTATTCCGTTTGTGAAGCATGGTATTTCTAAAATTAGAGAGTAAATATAATTTTAGAAAATGAGCATTTCTATTGCCAAAAAATAATAACTGTGTATATAATAATCTTACATAAATCAACACCCTGCTTAACGGATTCGTCCAATCGCAGGGTTTTTTTGTAGGTGAATGATGACAATAGAATTAGCACAATTAGATTTTAAAAGCCAATTGGAATTGTTTCGTGATCGAGGAATGGAAGGTATTAACGTGAACGAAGAGAGACAATTGAAGACAATATCTTCAATTGGATATTATTCGCTCAAAAGCTATGCATATCCATTTTATGATTCTGAAACAAAAACATACAATGGCATTACTTTTAGTCAAATAGTAGCAAGATATTATAGAGATAAACGATTTAAGCAAAATATATTACAAGCAATTGAAGATATTGAGGTTACATTAAATACTAAAATTTCATACTATATGGGTGAAAATTATGGACCATTTGGATACCAAAATTTTTACAAATGGTGTCAAAATTCAGGTAAAAACAGATATTTAAAAAATGTTCAAATAGATAAATTTTTTTTAGAAAATGAAAAATTAAAATTTCTTTCTAGTTTACAATCTGCTGTGAAAAAATCTTCTAACAAAGATATTAAGGCATTTAATTCACAAAGTAATGATGTATTTCCACCAATTTGGTTGTTGGTAAATACATTTACCTTAGGACAATCAATACATATATTAAAATTGATGAATAATGACAATAGGAAAAAAATAGCTGAAGATTTTAATTGTACGTTTAAAGAATTAATTAGTTGGTTAGATTGTATTAATTTAATTAGAAATATTTGTTGCCACAATGGAAATTTAATAGATCTAACAATTCGAACAAAACCTAAGGTGCCTAGTGGAGCTGAATCATTCATACAAATTAATGATAACGAAGCAACTAATAAAATTGCGTTGCCAATCGTTATCATAGTTTATTTAATTAAAGAGATTAATACTAAATATAAATTCACAGATTTAACGAGTTCTTTATTATCATTATTCAATGGTGTCAATGATGATGCTTATGGATTTAAAAATAAAGATGTGATTTTTGAGTTGTTCGGTGAAGAAAAGAAGACTAGTTCGCAAATTAAATTAGAAACAATAAAAGAATGTTTAAGTGTATGTAATTTTGAAGATTTAGAGGAGGTAGAGAAATTAATAGAAAAAAGACATAGACGACTCTTAGCACGGAAAAACAGAAAATAACAAATAAAAAGCCACCACCTAATGCAGGTAGTGGCTTTATTTATTGTTGTGGATAGTATGATCCTAGCTTCTAAGAATTGTTTCAAAAAGTTCAGGAATACTCATAGAATTAAGTTTTTCAATTGAAAGACCTTTTCGCTGTCCATACTGCCAAAGTAAAGAGCCTAATTTTTCCATTTCATAACTATCTAAGGAATATACAAAATTCTCGTATTTACGTTTTTTCCACTTTAAATATAATTCTTTAATCATATATTTTGTATACTCCTTTATTAATTATTCATTAATTCCAAACCATCAAAGCGATAGGTGGACTTGCCATCATCGCTAGAACCTTTACGTGACTTAATGCGGGGATGGCCACGCTGTTCTAATTCCTTGATGAAAGTATTTTTTTTAAATGATGATACGTTTAATCCCTCTTCGATAAGCCAATCTTGATAATGTTGCCATATATAAGTTGTGCTAATACCGCTACCATGTTCACAATTTGCGGTACATTCTTTTAAATACCGGCTTAATGGATCGCTGTAATACCATTCATTAGTGGCATTTATCATATTAGTGGTTTTTGAAAGTTTTCCCTCTAGTCTTGCTATGTTAAACAGTGTCATTGCCTTATAAGCAAAGGCTGGTAGCTCTTTTTTAATCTCGTTAGCTGGAAATAACCTTTCCCGCTTGGCTTTCTCTGCTGGGTTGTCTCGTACCAATGGGGCAATGGTTGGTAATATAACAGCTCTACTAAAGATACCAATATCATGTTTCATAATAGGCAGTTCATTAGCACCGTATAGCATGGTGGCATAGTTTACAAAGTTAAATGGTTGGCCATGTTTCTTTTGTGCAGTAACTCCATCATTACCGGTCAGGCTTTTAATGATGTCAGGAGATGATATATACATGGTTTTTAAGTCCATTGCTATATTGGCATACATACCAAGTAACTGGGCAGGATAGAATTTAGCTCCCTCGTCATTGGATGTTAATTGTTCTAAAGATAAATTACTAATGTTCGCTACTGATAGCAAGGGCTTAATAAGGGTATCTATTAATGTACTTTTACCATTACCCGCTATACCTTGTATAATCACAAATATGTTAAATGGTGCATAAGATTTGTAAAACATATAGCCGATATATTCAGTTAAAAATTTACTTTGTTCAGCACCAACCATATAATCAAGCATTGCATTAATATATGGTGTATCTCGGCCACTGGTATCTAATTCATAAGGTAAACCACCAAGTATATAGTCATCTGGTTTGTTTGGTCTCAATTCGTTTGTGTGGATGTCATAAGTACCATTTTTAAAACTAACTAACTGTGGTGTAGGTTCTAAAAAGGGAGAAAAAGTATTTTGGTAACTCATGCTTGTTATATAATCACTAACTTCATTCTTTTTACGTGAGCTATATTTATTCACTTGTACTAGTTTACGAGTTATAACACTACCTAATAATAATTTTAAAGAGTCTTTACTCGATAGTTCTTGCCAATTTTGGCCATTATAATATGCTCCGTTAGTTAGATCATTTGTTAATATTAAAGGTAATTCTTTAAGTATTTCATCCCCTAACAGTGTAGTGCTAATCCTTTTTACTCCATTTTCATCTACAAATAGCCAATCAGGGTTATTACTAGTGGGCGTTGTTTCGTCAATGGCTTGTATTTCGTCTTTTATATTGTCAGGTATGGCCATTATTTACCCCCTTTATAGCTTCTGTATGCTGATATAAATGTATTGTTTAATTCGATATCTTGTAATGGGGGATGTGACTGTAAGTTCATCATGGTAGCAAGTTCATAAACCAGTTCACTATCGCCACCTGTAATAAATAGAAAGTGCTTAATAAAGACAAATAGGCCGTTGTTACGTTCTCCCTCTGGTAAACCATTTAATAGTTCGGTTAAGTGCTGGGAGTTTTGTTTTTGCCATGTATTCCCACTGTTATTGCTAGTTGGTGTTAGTGTTTTAGTAGTAAGTTGTGCTTTGTGGATTGGTTTGTACATACTTAGTAACTTATCAACGTGTAATTTGTTGCCTTTATGGCGTATGATCATATTTGCTGTGTTATGCGGTGTTAGCAGGGGTAAACCATGCGCTTGACTCCATTTATTATTAGCATTGCTATCAACTTCTAAACCTATTATTTTACCCACAAGCTCGGTTAATGGTTGCCATTCCTCTTTACTGATATTTCTATCTAAGTCGATAACCAACCGCAGGCGTGAATTATCAGTAAAACCATTCTTTATTGTGGGATATGCTATATATGAAAGTTTATTAATGTCACTTTTGCCTAGTATGTCTATAACACTTTGATATGGCTTATTAGTATTATCTAGGTCAACAAATAACAGTGTACGGTATAACAAATTACTATCGTTACGCTTTAGTTCCTTGAAAGAACCCGCAAAAACATAGTTCGCTTTATTATGCTTAATATCCTTGTTATCTGGGTTAGATAATTGGGCATTACTGGCTTTTGAAAATGATTGTGGGTTATAATTCATCAAATAATCAAAGTCGCTTAAATCGCTTTTTATTGGCTTTATGTTGTTATTAACTAAACCATTTTGTACGTAAATCATCTCTAAGCCTCCTTTGTGCTTGTGGTATAATTAATACAGAAAACGGCAGTATTAACCGTTAGACTTGTATAGCTATTGTTTAACTCGTGGTAGGGGGAAACGATAGCTTTTTTATTTTGGGTATTATTATCATTGTCATTATGCAATCTTATTTATTCTTAGTCGGGGACATAATGGCTTTTATTGGTTCAAAGTTTCTTTAACATAATTACTACGCTGGTTTAATATTTGGTCTTTCCAATTGAGTAAATCGGCGTTTTTTATTGCAGTTGCAACTCTTAGAGATGTTAGTGCTTGGTTCTCTATGGCACTTGAATAGCGTTTTTGTTCGGCTGGGTTAGTAATAATGTAATAACCCGCTGGATTTGTCTTACTAGCTCCAATAGGGACACCCGCAAAGCGTAAACGCTGTATGTCGTTTTTAATTTCTCGTTCGCTTGCATTTAAAAGCGTTTGTAAAGTTTTACCTGTTACCGTTCGTTCTGTCCCCACTGGTATTAGGGTTAATAATTTTAAATTCAATGACTCCATAAACCATTTCCTTTGCTTTTTAGTTCATCCCCGATCACGTACATAGTCTATTGCGTAGCGTTGCACATATTTAATCTAAATTACTGGGGATGTCGTTATTCTTGATAAATTCATCTATTTCATTTCTTAAGTAATAGGTTTTACCATTTAGCTGGTGCTTTTTAAGTCCTTGACTAACTAGCTTTTTTAAACTGTTATAGCTACTTATTACACCGATGTACTCGATGGCTTGTTGGGGAGTTAGTCGGTGGGTAGTAATAACTGCCCTTTTACAAGCACTAGTAACCATATTTTGGATAAGGTCTTGTAACTCTGTTTGTTGCTCGGTCGTTAATAGTCCCATTCAATACCTCCAGTTATTTAGTTGCAATAGAGGTCATTAATGGCTCGTTGTCTAACTCGTCTACAATCTTGTTAGCTTGCTGTAACAACTCATATAGATCAACGGCATGCTCTAATATCATTGGGGCTAATAGTCTAGAAGCGTCATATACACCAAGCGCTTGTTTCTCTTGTGATATTGTCATATCTTCATTTGATAAGTTGTAGATGTACTTAATTGCATTTTTTAGGTTTTCAGCTTTTAACATGCCTTCAGTTGCTAAAGTTTGGATAGTTTGGTTTGTGTTCATCTTCGTATGTCCTCGATTAAATTTGTTTTGCAAGCCAATTATTTAGCTTTTCGTAGGTTGTAGGTCGTACATTGTTTGTTTTTCCGTTGAATAATTTATCTAAAGTCCATCGACTAATACCAGTTTGTCTAGAAAGTTCTAAAACAGATATATTTAATTCCCCTCGTAGCCGCTTTACAGCAATAACTGTTGTGCTAGATAGTTGCATTTCGTTCCCTCCTGTCAACATATTGTTGCTATTATTATATGCAACAAAGTGTTGCTCGTCAACATATTGTTGCACATTTTTGTAGATTAAAGTATTCTTTTAGCAAGGAGGAATGGCAATGCGATTAAAAGAATGTAGAGAAAAAGCTGGTCTATCACAACAACAATTAGCTACAGAACTAGGGATAACAAGGCAGGCCGTTTCTTTATACGAACAAGGGAAACGAGAACCTAAACTCGATGTAATAAGGAAGATGTCAGATATATTAAATGTCGGCGTTTTTTATTTATTAGGTGAACATGATCAAGATAATGATAATACGAATAAAACGTTTGATGATGTAGTAGCAGAGCCAACAGCACTAGCTGAAAGGGCATTTCCAACAGTTAAGTTTAATAATTTAGATGTTAAATTTGAAACAGGTTTACTATTGGAAACTATGCAAAGTGTTTTAGGAAAAACAAAAAAAATCGGTATGTCCGGGAAGTATAAAGAAAAAAATGTCATTATTTTTGAACTATTGACAGAATTAGTATGTTATTTAGATGATGAAGAATATGATGAAGAACATTATAGTGATCCAGTCATAGAAATGTTTGATGGTTTAGAGGATCTAGCAGTACACTGCAAAAAAATATATTTAGGTAAGTAATACCATTCATCCCCTCGATTAAGTACATAGTCTATTGCGTAGCGGTGATTAAGAGAGGACATGATGAAATGGCAACTTATCAACAATATACAAAAAACGGTGTAAAACTGTGGAAAGCACAAGTTTACTTAGGGTTAGACCCTTATACACATAAGAAAGTAACAACAAAACGGGCGGGATTTAAAACAAAAAAAGAAGCCCAGAAAGCTATTAATCAGCTAAAACTGGACTTTGAAAATAAGGGGAAAATTGAAAAATCAAATATTATAACCTTTAATGATTTATATGAGCAGTGGTTGCCTAGTTACACTAATACCGTATCACAAGCTACACTTAACAAGGTTACAGCGATGTTTAATAATCATGTATTTGTAAAGGGTGCATTAGATGGGGTACTAGTTGAAAAGGTAACATTACCATTTGCTCAAAAGCTAGTTAATAAGTGATCAGGGGAGTTAGTTTATTTTAATAAACTAGTTCAATATGTTAGCAAAGTGTTTGATTTTGCTATTGATATGGATGTTATCACTAAAAATCAATTTAAAAGCGTAACCTTGCCTAAGAAGAAAATAACTAGTAAGAATAATGTTAAATCGTCTGATAATTGGCTGGATAAAGACCAATTACAAGAGTTCTTTAGTGGTTTAGATAAATCGTATAATGGGGATGATAAAGAGCTGGTAAGCGTTTATTTTAGATTGCTGGCATTTACTGGTGCTCGTAAGTCAGAGTTATTGTCTCTAACATGGAGTGATATAGACTTAGCTAGCTCAACTATTTCAATTAATAAAACCATTACAAGAGGGTTAGATAATAAGTTGTTTGTAAGTAATACAACTAAAACACAAGCAGGTACTAGAACTCTTATTATTGATGAGAACACCATAACGATGTTAAAACGTTGGCGAATGCTACAAAGAAGTGTGATGTTTGAGTATGGCTTTAATATTGGAGCTAAGAGTGATCAACTTGTATTTAGTAGGTTTATAGATAACAGCCTAATAAATGTAATGACACCAAACCATTGGTTAAAGAAAATACTAACCAATACCAATTTACCAACTATAACAATACATGGGTTTCGTCACACATACGCCACATTAGCAATTGAAGCAGGGATGAACGTTAAGCAACTACAAAAACAGCTTGGTCATACCGATGTTAAGACCACACTAGATATATATGCAGCGGTAACAGAAAAGGGACAACATGAGTCTACTGAGTTATTTAGTAGTTATGTTGGTTTCTAACTATACCAATTTTTGATTTTTAGTAATAAAAGGTGTGAAAAATAGAGTTTGTTCCAAAAGTGTTCCAAAAATGATGGTGTTTGTTCCAAAAAAATAGCCGTTTTTAGCCAAATGTTCCATTTTTGGAACGTTTTACAAGTGTTGTAAACCTATATATACCAAGTGGTTAGATGGGTTTTGTTCTATTTGTTCCATTTTTTTTAGACATAGTTTTAAATAAAAAATATATAGAGGTATACCAATTGTGCTCGTGTAGTTTATACAAAATGGTGTCTAAGTATCTATATATTATAAATAGGAAGCTTTATTTTACTAAAGGACAGCAAAAGGGACAGCCAAACGGCATAAATAGTTAGTGAAAACCCTTCTAAACGTTGGTATGTCAGCATTTAGCTACCTGGTGTGTTCGACTCCCTCCGGACGCACTAATTAACACCTTGTAATTGATTAATTTCGGTTACAAGGTGTTTTTTAATGTTATTGTTTTTTTAAGAGACAAATAACTTGATAACTTGAATAAATGGGCCTATTTTATGTAAAATTGTTGAAGGTATTTTTAGTATAGAACGCTTGATGTGCTATACTTATTCAAAAGGTAACTTGGCAAAACAAGTTAGTAAAATTGGATTACGAAGGGATTATTTATGAATAGTGGACCTTTACGTGTAATTATAGGGATTGTAATCGTTGCAATCGTTGTATACGTGGTAATTTTTGTGATGCAACGCACCACAACGAAGCAAGTTAAAGCATTACAAGATAAAAAACAAAAATTAATGGAATTAGACACGAAGTTAAGTTTGGTTGAAGGTAAAAAACTTAGCCTAACGGGTCAATCTTTAAAACGCTTTGATGATTTACAAACAGAATATAAACAGATTGAAAAGGTTGATTTTAAAGCATTTGATCAGAAGGCCGAAGATGTGCTTTTTGAAAGTAAAGGTTGGAATGTCGTTAAAGCCAAGCAAAGTTTAAAAAATTTAAATGACTTACTTGATCAAATTGCAGGTCATATTGTTGATGTTCGTCAAGGAATTGAAGCCTTACAACGGATGGATGCTGAACACCGCGAGGCTGTTAAAAAATTAGAAGTTGAATACCAAACGCTGCGTAAAACATTGTTAACTCGTAATTTTGAATTTGGTGAATCAATTGATAAATTAGAAGAAATGTTAGCAAGTTTAGAAGATGATTTTGATGAATTTACACATTTAACAGAGCAAGGTGATCATACAGCCGCTTCGGATATTTATACGCAATTACATACGGAGACGGAACGGTTAGAACGTATAATTGATCAGATTCCGATTGTTGAAAAACAAATCCAAACTGATTTTCCAGCCCAAATTAAAGAATTAGAAGCGGCTTTTCAACAATTAACGGCGGATGGATACTTGTTCCCTAACAAACGTTTAGCCACAGAAATTGCAGGTGTTGAAACTAGTCGGGTAATTACTAATAATATGTTACGTGATTTAGCCATTGATGATGCAGCTGCTAATACTGAAGTTATCTCTCAACAAATTGATAACTTGTATGCACAATTTCAAGTTGAAATGGACGCTAAAAAAGAAGTCGGTCATACTAAAAAGCAGATTGAAACATTCATTAATCATGCCCGGCATCAAAATCATTTACTAATGATTGAACTTGATCGTATCGGCCAACGGTATATTTTAACTGATCATGAAGAGGCAAAAACACAAGAATTTGCGCAACAAATTAAACAAATTGAAACGGACTATCGTCAAACGGTGCTTGATATCCAATTTGGTAAAGCGATTTATAGTCAAATTGGTGAACAATTTGAAAAGTTTGAAGATGATTTAACTGATGTTGAAGAAAAACAACAAGACATTTGGGAAGCCCTTCAAGGACTTAAAGATCGTGAAAAAGATGCCCAAAAGCAATTTGAAAAAGCCGCTTTTTCCGTTCGTGATATCAAACGTGAAGTTGAACATTGGAATTTACCAGGGTTACCAAGTGATTACCGCCATCTTTATGAACGAATCATTAATCAAATTGATCGCCTTGATCGTGCTTTACAAAATTCACATATCAATATGAACGAAATAAAGACACAACTAGATAGCATTCAAGCGGATATTGTGACCTTGAAACATGCGACTGACCGGTTATACTATGATGCACGATTTGCTGAACAACTATTTCAATCATCAAATCGTTATCGAATGAATGACCGAGCAATTTCAGAGGCATACAATGAAGCTTTAATGGCTTATCAAAATCATTTTGATTTTGCACATGCTCGTGAAATTTTAGGTGCGGCACTTGAACAAGTCGAGCCGGGTATTCAAGAAAAAATTAGTGCACAATTAGATTAAATAATTTAAGTTATAACGTGACAAACGACTAAATTCGATGCAGAAGGTAGTCGTTTTCGTTTGTTTAAGAGGTTTTAAAATGGAATTTCATGGAAAGGTACGCGAAATTGTACCATACGATCATCGGCGACATACGGGTGGTTATGGGTTTATTAATAGTGATGATAATCAATCAATTTTTTTCTTACTTGCTTGGGCTAATTATCAACCAGTTCAAGTTGGTGATTGGGTTGAATTTGAAACAGAATACGATGAAAATCAGCGGATACATGCTAATCCAGTTGCCCGGGATGAAGATAAACTGATTAAGAATGTGAAACAAGCTTTAACGCGTGGCGGTTATAAAACAGCACGTAAAAAATTACCAGTTCCGGGAGTCACGGCAATTAATACTAACATGGCGACCGCATATGAAAATTTAAATGTGTTACAAAATAAATTTGGTGCCGATAATGATGTCCCACCTGCTTCAATGCTATCAACTATTAATGAATGGATTTCCTTAATAGTTGAATTAAGTAGTAAATTTGAAGATGAAAAGACGCTACAAGCAATTTTAATCAAACGGAATTTATTACCAAAACCACAACAACTTGAAGAACTGCAAAATTTACAAGTGATGATTCGTAAAATGAATTATGAGCAGCGTGGTCGCTATTATGGTGTTCGTGGTGAACAAATTGTACAAGCAAAACTTGAACAACACCATTTGGCATATATCAAAAATCCGACGCTACCAGAGTTTGATTCAAATGGGAATGTTGTGGGAGCAACGGAAATTGATTTTATTGTTATTTCAATGTTTGGTATTCATGTTTTAGAAGTAAAAAATTACGGTGCTAATAAAAATCAGGAACAAAAATTAACAATTAGTAGAGATGGTCAATGGCAACGAATTGGGGCGCCACAGGAAAATGTTACTAATCAAAATGATTTACATATTGCTGCAGTTGAAGGGGTATTGTTTGGCTCAAAGCAATTAAAAGATGTTGCACCAGTTAAGTTATTAACAACCCCTGTTTTTGTTATTCCCAATGAAAATGTCGAGATTGCCAATTACTCAGCTGAACATGTTGTACGGGTCGGATTATTATATGACACGCTTGTCCATGATGTTCGCAAGACACGCCAAGTGGTTTTAGAAAATGATGAAATTGCCAAGATTATTGGGGTTCTGAAAGAAGCCCTTGAAGAAAATCGTGAATTTCAATATTTTTTACCGAATGAAGCATTTTTAAGTGATGCATATGAACTAGAACGGCGGTATAATATTGCTCAATATATCTATGAGCAAAGGGAACAAATATATCAATAATATGATTGAATGTACGGAAGGTGAGAGAAATGATTTTTAAAAAGAAGACGGAAGAAACAACGTCTGGTGGACAAAATGATGAGTTACGCGATCTATATTTAGTTGAAGTACAACAAATGGTTACAGAAGCAATTGAAGAACGCTTTGGCACATCGGTTGTAGTATTTCCAACTTTTTCATGGACAGAAGGGGCTTTGACAGCTGATTTTATTGCTTACCGAAGCTTTGCTGCCCGAGTACAAGTTATCTTTAAGACTAAGGACCATCAAGAACAAGGCGAACTTAAAATTTTATTAGGGGTCGGTCCATTATGGGAAGAGTTAAGTGGCTTATTAGAAACCGAATTACGGCGTGAAGTTGGTAAGGAATTTACGCAAGCTAATTTAAATAAAACGCTTGAGTTAGCAGATCATTATTTTGAATGGCGCTTAACACCAGATCAAAAAACTAAATTTGGTAAAAATTAATTGTTGTAATAAATTTTGACTATGCTATAATTAATAGTATAGTCATTTGGAAGATTAGCTCAGTTGGGAGAGCATCTGCCTTACAAGCAGAGGGTCACAGGTTCGAGCCCTGTATCTTCCATCAAATAAAAGCATTTGCTTTACAAGTGAAGCTAGATTCGCAATGCGGGTCTAGCTTTTTTGTTTGCAATTACCTGATGAGTTATCAATACAAACCGTTAGGTAGTTTTAAAATGGTTATTTGGAATTAAAAATAAGAAGGTTAAGACATGACAACTGATTTAATGCAAAAGTTTCCAACAATTGAAATTTTAAAAGATGAAGCCTTAAATAAATATACGCATACTAAAATTGGTGGTCCGGCTGATTGGTTGGCGTTTCCAACGACGGTTGCTGAAACTAAACTTTTGGTTGATTATGCACGAGAAGTTCAATTACCATTAACCGTTTTAGGAAATTCATCAAATTTAATTATTAAAGATGGTGGTATTCGTGGCTTAGTGTTAATGATGACAAAACTCCTTGGAATTGAACGTCAAGGGGATGAAATTGCTGCCATGGCGGGTGAATTAACGATTGCAACATCCGAGTTTGCCTATCAAGAAGGGTTAACTGGTCTTGAATGGGCCGCAGGAATTCCTGGCTCAATTGGGGGGGCAATTTTTATGAATGCCGGTGCATATGGTGGTGAAACCAAAGATGTTATGAGTAAAGTCGATGTCTTAACGCGTGCTGGTGAATTTAAGACGTATACTCTTGATGAAGCTCAATTAGCTTATCGGGATAGTATTATGCAACATAATCATGATGTTGTTTTACGAGCTTACTTTGCTTTGCAACCAGGTGATAAAGTAGCAATTCGGGCTGTTATGGATGATTTTAATTTTCGCCGGGCCTCAAAACAACCATTAGAATTACCATCAGCAGGTTCAACATTTAAGCGGCCAGTTGGTTATTTTGCCGGTAAATTAATTATGGAAGCTGATTTACAAGGATTCCGGGTTGGTGGTGCTGAAGTATCTACAAAACATGCTGGGTTTGTCGTTAATATTGATAATGCTAGTGCTAATGACTTTTTAGCTGTAATTAGACACGTTCAGGTAACTGTGTGGGCAAAAGATCAAGTCCGTCTTGAAACGGAAGTCCGGATATTAGGTGACGATTAAAAAGTAAAAGACTAAAATGAACCGCCCCCATAAATTGGATGGTATGATTCTGGAATTCAACCAGAATCATGCCATCCAATTTTTCTTTAATCAGTTTATGGTTATAGTAATTTATAGATTCGATAATCCCTAATTCATCAAATGGTTGATATTGCTCTTAGTGAACTGTGCACACTTTTAATGTTCCAACTAAGAACGGTTTCACTTTTTGCTAAAAATATATAAAAAAACCTCGAGTGGATTTACTCCAACTCGAGGGTGCAGTGTACGCTAGAATTTTTACATTAGAATACTTTTTAATATTGGTTCCAAATCTGATTTCCATTCCAGTCCACTGCTTTGTAAGCAATGGCTTTGTAGGCATATTGCACTTTTTGCATGTTTGATAGTCCTTGTGCTAAGCCATTGTATGAACCAACGCCATGGTATGAATCTAAGACGTTGATATTGTCACCGTATCGGAAGTCTTGATCCATTGATAGTACAGTAACCGCGTGATCTGCGGAATCATTAGTACCGGCAGCACGCACCAGTAACGTTACAAAATAACCTTGGCTACGCCATTGTTGAATTTGATTAGCCACCATGACACCTTTATTATAACCTAAGCCGTAGCCAAAGTAAGTTGAGCCAACGGGAATGAAATTTTGTTGACCGCTAAATAAACCAAGTTGTTGATTAGTTTGGGCAATTACATTACTTACTTGACTCATACTAACGGCGGCGTAATCACCAACTGAACCTAATGATTGTTGATTGTAGCGCGTAACACCTTGTGATACATCTAAACCACCCGTTTGGATATTCCAAGCCTTAGCGGCCACATCGGATACTTTAAAACCATCAGGTAACAACCCGGCTAATTTCATGGCATTCGCTAACGCATTTTCAGTACAACCAGCTGCTACGAAGTTTGTTCTACCGTAACTGTGAGTGTTGGCTTGGTCGGTAATCTTAAAGTTATATGTTTTTCCACCAATGTTAAAACTATTTTGACGTGCCCCTGCTAAAAATTGAGCGGAGTAATCGTTATCGTGCCAACGGTTATACGCTAAAATCAAACTGTTAATCGCTTGTTTTAATTCAGCATTGTTTTGATTAACTGTTGCGTTATCGGCATCTTGATTGTGATAAACATCAACGGCTTTAGCTAATACATTATTCATATTTTGGTAGGTATAATTGCGATATAACCACCCATGAACCGCTTGAGCCTGACGAATGGTTGTTAGTAAATTGTTACGAGTTGTACTATCAGCACCAGTTGATTTAATGAGACGATTTTTAGCAGTTGTTAATTGATTGATAGCGTCTTGGTTTTGTGCATCACTGTGTCGGTCAGCATGATAAAAATCAACAATTTGGTATAACTTGTCATTGAAGGCGTCTCCGCTATCTTTTGTATAATGGTTTAAATCAATATTTTGTAATTGATGAATGTAATCAACTAATTGAATTTCAGAGGGAATAGTTACCAATGATGCTTGGGTATCACGCAAACGGTTAACCGCAGTTACTAAAGTACCTGAATCAGCTTTTTCTTCAGCTAACTTTTGTAAAGAATAGGCCGCATCTTTATAAGGTTGCGCGGTTACTTTGGTATATTGCCAAGTTTGTGCATCAATGGCTGTATTGTAATAATTGGCGAGTTTTTGACTATCCCAACGTAAGTTAGCAATACCATCATTGACTTGAGCGTAACTTTGGTTAATGTCATTCATACTTCGATTAATTGAATGATAAGTGTTAACCGCTTTATCGAGTTGTTTACTAAAATAACTAGCACTGTAATCAGTGTATACAGCTAAAACACGTTTTTGTTGCACGTGTAAGTAATCTTGAAGCTGCTGTGCTTGGTCAACAATAGTATGATCAATTGTCAAAGCTGCTTGAGCATCACGAACGGCATTTATTGCATTGAGTAATGTGACACTGTTTTGCGCATTTTTAGCTAAATTAGCTAATGTGTTTACTTTAGTAGTGAAATTATCGCGACTGGCTTGCGTGTAATTGCTCAAATCAACAGCTTTGGCCTGGTTAACATAATTTGCCAAGTTACTGGCATCAATTTGAAGTTGGCTAATACCATTGTTCAAAGCACCGTAGCCACTGTAAATTTGATCATCAGTTAAAGTTGGCTGTTGAGTTGTTTTAACGGCGGTGGCTAAGCCAGCTCTGAAAATATCAGCTGAGGCTTGTGTATAAACGGCCAAGACGCGCTTTTGATTAATGGTAACGTAATCCGTGAAGTCTTTTTTTAATTTGGGATCAGCCGTTGGTGTAGCTGGCTGAGTCGTTCGATGCGCTTGGTCAATTGTCAAAGCTGCTTGAGCATCACGAACGGCATTTATTGCATTGAGTAATGTGACACTGTTTTGCGCATTTTTAGCTAAATTAGCTAATGTGTTTACTTTAGTAGTGAAATTATCGCGACTGGCTTGCGTGTAATTGCTCAAATCAACAGCTTTGGCCTGGTTAACATAATTTGCCAAGTTACTGGCATCAATTTGAAGTTGGCTAATACCATTGTTCAAAGCACCGTAGCCACTGTAAATTTGATCATCAGTTAAAGTTGGCTGTTGAGTTGTTTTAACGGCGGTGGCTAAGCCAGCTCTGAAAATATCAGCTGAGGCTTGTGTATAAACGGCCAAGACGCGCTTTTGATTAATGGTAACGTAATCCGTGAAGGCTTGTTTTAATTTGGAATCAGCCGTTGATGTAGTGGTAGCTTTTTCTTTGGCTTGATTAGTTAATGCATTCTGAGATTGTTGTGTGTTTTGAGCCGGTTTGGTACTTTGAGCAGCCGGGATAGTTTGATCAGCGTGAACGTGATTGTTTGAACTGATACCTACGCCTAGAAAACTAAGAGCAAGTAAACCTGCCACTACCCATTGTTTGCCACTTTTGTACATTTTGAAGCGCTTTGAAGCATCCATACTATTTCCGCCTTTAATTTAAAATTTATAGTTAATTAATCTATTTAAATATAGCATACTTAAATAGCAATTACATTTAACTTTATTACAATAATTTTAACAAATAATATTTTTTATAGTTCGGGTACAAAAATAGCGAATGTAGATGATTAACATAATTTGATAATTATTTATCACGCTAATCCACTGAATAGAACCCTAATAAATTCAATACGTTACCTTAAAAAATTTAAGACGTTAAAAGACGATTAGCAAAAGCTTGAGAAAAAATGGGAATTTTACAAAAAATGTTTTGGGAAAGCAATTGATAATCTGTTGGGATTGTATAAAAAAGACTAAAATGAAGATGTCATTTTAGTCTTTTTTTGCGGCATATTTTAAATAAGCCTTAAGAATATGCTAAAATTAAGAAGTATAAATAAATTGACAGGGGGAAACTAAATGCCAATTTTGGAATTAGTATTACTACTAATTGTTCTTGTGATTAGTTCACATGTTATTGGTCAAGTGCTACCAAAAATTCCTGTAAGTATTATTCAAATTGCGTTAGGGATTTTAGTCGCGATGACTTTAAATGTTTCAATTAAGTTAGAAACAAGTTGGTTTTTACTGCTCTTCATTGCACCGTTATTGTTTAATGATGCATGGCGCTTTCCAAAGCGTGAATTATGGGAATTACGTGGTCCAATTTTTGGGAATGCGATTATATTAGTTTTAATCACGACTGGTGTTGGGGGGTATTTAATTAACCTCTTAATACCAGAAATGCCTTTAACAGCCGCAATTGCCTTGGCCGCAATTTTATCACCAACTGATCCAGTTGCGGTCCATGCGATTGCTAAATCGGTCCATTTACCAGAAAATATTATGCACTTAGTGGCTGGTGAAAGTTTGATTAATGACGCTAGTGGTTTGGTGGCGTTTAAATTTGCAATTGCCGCAACGGTTAGTGTTTCGTTTCATTTCACGCTAGGTTCAGCCGTTGATATTTTTAGTTCTATGTTTATTACTACCGCACTTGGAATTATTGTTGGTTTAGTCGTGATGCAGATTATTAATGCGGCGCGTGACTATTTATTGATGAAAGGGATTGACGATATTATCTTCCATGTCGTCTTACAATTGATTACACCATTTGTAGTTTTCTTTATTGCCGAAGAAGGTTTTCACGCTTCAGGAGTAATTGCTGTTGTGGCTGCCGGTATTTTAGCTAATCTCCACGATAGTAAAAAAATTGGTGATTCACCAGAGCTATCATTAATAACAATTAATTCTTGGAATATTATCTCTTACATATTAAACGGTTTATTGTTTGTTATTTTAGGGATTGAGTTACCATTAGCAACACAAATTAATACCAGTAAAAATGATTTTGATTTACTAACTGTCATTTTATATGCCTTTATTGTTTGGTTTATTATTTTTGCAATTCGGGTTCTTTGGGTGTACGGTGGCCAGATAATCCGGAAACTAGTAACTAAAGATACGGCTGCTGATGCGGAAGTTTCATTCAAAGTTGCTGTGCTATCCGGTTTAACTGGTGTGCGTGGTGCCATTACGATGGCTGGTATCTTATCAGTGCCGGTTGCTGTTCAGGGTGGTGAGCCGTTCCCTATGCGTGAATTAATGATTGGGATTGCAGCGCTAGCAATTTTGTTTAGTCTCATAATTGCAGTGGTAACGTTACCGTTTGTTGCCGATAAAATTGGTAAGGTAACGTTTGATGAAGATGATACAGATGACCTTGAGTTAGATGATGATCATGAAACAGAAGCCGTTACTAAAATGAAAGAAAGTGATGCCCGGATTTTTACGTTGCAAATGGCTATTCGAACATTAGAGAGTAAACGGCGTGAAAATAATCAAACAACGGTATATGATATTATTTTAAAATATCAATTTTTAATTCGGAAACTACAACTCCAAGCACATACTGATGCAGAAATTGCACCAGTTATAAAAGAGGAAATTGAAGTTCGAAAAGTTGGTTTTGATTTAGAGCAACAATGTCTAATGCGTTTATTGGCAGAAGAACAGATTGATCCGTTGGTATATCACTCAGAAATTCGCCAAATTGAACGTCAAGAAAGAGAATTGGAAAGTTATTTACAACAACATTTTGTATTCTCAAGTAAATGGATTGAACGGTCACTGCGTAGCTTTTTCCGTTTAGTCCGAATTTGGTTTAGTGATGGGCATACAGCTGAATTACAAGCACAATATGATTTAGCCCGTCATGAGATGGCCAAGGCCGCGATTAAAGGCTTGTCTGAGTATATCGAACAACATGGTCGTGAACATCAATATAAGCATCAAGCAGTTTATAATTTAATCATTCAATATCGAAATCGAATTGAAAAAATTAAGTTACGAAATCAAGATGATCCAATTGATACAAAGCAACAATACTCTGAATTAGCAATGATTGCGTTAAATACGCAACGTGAAGGGGTTAATTTATTACAAGAAACGCAGCAAATAACTAGTAAAACGGCGATGAATTTACGCCAAGCTATTAATTATTCTGAAAATGCAGTGCTCAACGAATTTTTAACGCACTAAATTTAGTAATAACAAAAATTGTGGCAGAGTAGTAATTTACTACTCAATACACTAAAAGCCTCCCTGAAGAAAAAAATCTTCAGGGAGGCTTTTTTAGTATATTTGGCGATATTGCCTGACTTCTGGCGCAGCTTTTTTAAACGACTTAAATCACTTTAATAAATGGTTGGACAATATTAGGTCCAAATTGTTGGTTAATGTTTAACAAAATATTGGCTGCTGCGACACTATCATCAAGCGCGTTGTGGTGATGATCAAGCGGAATCTGTAAGTAGTCAGCGACTGTATTAAGTTTGTGATTAGCTAAATTAGGGAATACTTTTTTAGCAACCCGAACAGTATCAAGTGATAAATAAGAAGGTATATGGATACTATTGGCAAGCAATGATGCCTTTAAAACACTATTATCAAACGCAGCATTATGCGCAATTACTAATTTATCCGGTGCAAAAAAGGGGGCAATTGTTGGCCAAAGTTCCGCAAAGGTCGGGGCATCGACAACGTCGGCCGCATGAATACCATGAATTTGTACATTACGCCAATGAAAATCAGTCTGCGGATTAAGCAGACTATAAAATTCATCAACAATTTGATCATTACGGACAACAGTTAGTGCTAAGGAAACGGCACTATTCCGGCTCGCATTAGCAGTTTCAAAATCAAAGGCAATAAAATCCAATCTAATTAATCCTCCAAAATATAGTTAACCAATCAGTGGGGCTAACTCGTATACCATTGTACGTACATTAGGGGTAGCCACTTGTTGGGGTGTATCTGTAAAACCTAATTTTTCATATATCTTAACAGCAGCAATATTATCTTGATAGACGGTTAAGCCTAATTCATCAAGAGTACTAAATGATTCTGCCCAGTAAATTAATTCATCAACTAGTGCGGTACCAAGGCCGTTATGGTAAACCTCTTTAAGAACAGCAACCCCGACTTCACTCGTGTTTGAATGATCATTGCGTTCAATGGCGGTTGCTAGTCCGATTAGTTCATCACCTAGGGCAGCAACTAAAATAATATTGGTTGTCGTTGCTTGAATAAGTTCAATTTGATGTGCTTCTTCAGTTACCGTTAATTCGTTTAAATTATTGGCAATTTCAAAGGTCGTACTTTCAGTTTGAAGTTGTTTAAGTAATGCTAACAAATTAGCAGAATCCTCGGGAGTGGCAGGACGAATACTTACTTCATGTTGTTCAGTTGTCATAGTTGATTCAAAATCCCTTCATAGTGGGTACCAATTGCAGTAATGCTAATTGTTCGATTGGTTGAGTCAAGGTTACTGTCATCACGTTTAAAGGCAATTTTTAAATAATTTTTAGGTAGTTCACTGGCCACAAATTGCGACCATTCAACGACGCAAACACCGTTACCATTGAAATATTCATCTAAACCTAGTTCATCCCCACCGCCATCTTCTAAACGATAAACGTCCATATGATAGAGGGGGAGCCGCCCAGTTTTGTATTCACGAATAATCGTAAAAGTGGGGCTTTTAATATTGCGTTCAATACCTAAACCAAGAGCGATGCCTTTGGTAAAAGTTGTCTTACCAGCACCCAGGTCACCATCTAACAAAATGACATCCCCGGCACTGACGATTTGGCCTAGTTGTTGACCTAAAGTTTGTGTAGTTGCTGCATCATTAATTTTAAAAGTTTTCATGTCCATATTATAACAAACTCCGTTAAATAAATTATCTTGATAATTAAAAAAATAAGGCTAGCCACTTAGTGACTAGCCTTATTTTTATTTCTTATCGAGACTTTGTGTGTTTTGTGCTTTTAATAAATCACGAATTTCTTGTAAAGTATCGAGTTCTTCATTAACCTTAACAGTTTCTTCTTCTTCGTCATCTTTCTTCATAAAGAAAGTATTAACAGTCTTAACCAAGATGAATAAGACAAAACCAGTAATGATAAATGAAATTACAGCTTCAAGCACTGGTCCGATTTGGAACGTTGCTTGACCAACGCTGAATTTTAACTTACTTAAGTCAATTTTGAACATGAATAAGTTAACTAAAGGCAAAATAATACCAGATGATAATGCTTTAACAATTGCAGTCAAAGCAGTCCCAATAATAACCCCAACGGCTAAATCAAGGACGTTTCCACGAAGGAGAAACGTTTTGAATTCTTTAAGCATGAAATGCCTCCCATGAAAATAAAAAATAATGTCAGACTATGAAATTTATTATATCATATAGCATTATTTTATGAAAAAATCTTGCCTAAAATGAATGTTAAAATTGCATGTATAGCCGAGATGAGTAACCTTTGTTAAAATAAGGATAATAAAATAAAAGTGAGGGTTAGTTATGTATAAAATGATGGTAAGTGATTTAGATGAAACACTCTTGAATGATGATGGTACAATCAATGCGCAAAATGTGACGCTAATTAAGCGGGCGATTGCTACGGGCTTTAAATTTGTTCCAAACACAGGCCGAAGTTTTAAATCAGTCCAACCATTGTTAAAACAATTAGCCTTGGATAATTGTCCAGCTCAATATGTTATTTCATATAATGGTGCAGCAATTGTCGAAAATTTGAATAACCAAATTATTAATACTCGGGGATTAGAATTTTCGTTAGCGCAACAAATTTTAGCTGCCGGTTTAATTGATCCAACAATTGATGCGCACATTTATACGGTTGATGAGCTCTATATTTATAATATTTCTGCTAGTGATAAGGCATATATGGCTGAACGTGGTGTAACGTATACATTACTTGATAAGCCAGATATTACTTTTTTACAATCAGAAAACATTATGAAAGTAATTTTTGAAACCAGTGATGATGACTTACGCGTAGGCATTAAAACAGCTGTATGTGCACAAGTTGGCAAGCAAGTTGAAGTAACATTTTCATCACAACGCTACGTTGAGTTCAATAAAATTGGAACAAATAAAGGTCAAGCAACCACTGATTTAGCAGACAAGCTAGGCTATAATATGGATGAAGTCATTGCAATTGGTGATAATAGTAATGATATTTCCATGATTAAAACGGCTGGCTTAGGGGTAGCGGTTGCTAATGCAATTCCAGACGTAAAAACAGTCGCTAAGCACATTACACAAAAAACGAATAATGAAGGAGCAGTTGCTGAGGTCTTACAAGAGTATGTTCTTAGTAAACAATAAAAATATTGATAGTTAACGCAGCTAATATAAAAAAATTTCAAACAACAAAACAATTAGTCGAAATTCATCATTTTATTAATCCGGATACGTATACAATTGGGGTTATTATGGCCTATGACCAACATTTTTGTATGGTTAAGTCAATTGACCCCAATGGTAAAATAAATGGCCTATTATTAGTTAATCAAGCCGATATTTATGCAATTGAGGAAGATACAGATTATTTGCGAGCACTTGCAATTAAATGTGACTTAGCTAAAAAAGAGGGCTACTATGATATCTGGCACGTTGAATCACTGATTGCACGTATTGATTTACAACAGATAAACTTTCTGTGGACCTTTTTACAGTCCGCCTACCAGAATCGGCGGGTCCTTACGATCGGTTTTACCGATGATGCTGATTTAGATGCAACCGTTACAGGCTATATTAAAGAGCTAAATCATGAAATTATACATATTAATTATGTGGATGACTATGACTTAAGTTCGTTATGGACCTTAAGTTGTCAGTTAGAGCAAATTAATTACGTCCGGTTAGTATCGTTTCAAACACATGAGTATGCGGCCTTAATGCGGACGATTTTTAACGAACAAGTACAAGGGGGATACTAGTGAGAGTTGCAATTCAAATTTTTGTTGGCCTCTTAATCATTAGTGTCTTTGTTGTGGCAACATTTTTTGGTATTAACTACCAATTAAGTTCAGGCCAATTAGTTATTATGTATGGAATTTTATTTATTTTGTTGAGTGGGTTAATGACATGGATTGTTTATCGCTTGCAAAAAGCAAAATTAGAAAGTGAGCGAAAACAAGATGAAAAAGACCGGTGATCAATTAGATATTATTGTTAAGATATTAATTTTAATTGGGATGTTTCTTTTAGTATTATTGGTGCCAACGATTTTACAAATCGGTGGGGCTTTTCCAAATGTAAGTTGGGCGATTTATGCAGCTGCTGTGTTATTTATTGTTGTATACATTGGAATTGCTTACTTAGGTTGGTGGATTTTAAAGCCTAATTTAACAAGGCCGCAATTTACTAAATTTACGAGTGAAGAAATTAATACGGTATTTAAAACATATGGATTAATCTTAATTTTAAATATGGTGTTTAATATAGTTATGAAAATGGTATTTCATAGTGATGCTACCGAAAATCAGAATAATATTAATGCGCTATTATCAAGTAATACTGTAACGTTAATTGTATTTGGATTTGCAGGCGCGTTTATTGCGCCATTTGTCGAGGAATTTATTTTTCGTGGTATTATCATTAGCTACTTTTTCAAACATCGCGCATGGTGGCTAAGTATTATTTTGAGTGGCGTAATATTTTCATTAGGGCATGCCAGCAGTAATCCAATTAGCTTTGCGCTATATGCAACAATGGGGATGATTTTAGCATATACCTTCAAAAAAAGTGGTCAAATTAAAATGTCGATTGCGGTTCATATGTTAAACAATACAGTAGCGATGATTTTAACCATTGTCGGCTTACTATTAACAAAATAGGAGATTATTATGCAAGAGGATTTAACAGCTAGCTTAGCTCACGGCATGGTCCGAGCACAAGCTAACTATCAAAGTCCTTTGACGCCAACTTTAATTACGAATACTGACTTGAATTTAGGCGACTGCTTAAATAATGAATTGGCAACAGCCAAGACATTTATTTTTGCAGTCGCCTTTATCACTGAAGGCGGGCTCTTAATGCTCAAAACAAAGTTAGCTGATTTGGCGTTACAAGGCATTAAAGGCAAAATTATTACATCAACATATCTAGGGTTTAATCAACCTAAAATGTTTGCTGAATTGTTGAAATTAACAAATGTTGATGTTGAAATTGTGACAGAAGGGGCTTTTCATACAAAGGCTTATTATATCGAACATGCAGATTATCATACGATTTTTGTGGGCAGTGGTAACTTAACAGCGACTGCTTTAAAAACTAATCTGGAATGGACCGTTAAACTAAATTCATTAACTGATGGTGCATTTACACATCAATTTCAAGAAGCGTTGGCACAACTAAGCGTACAAGCAATTCCGTTGACACCAGCATGGTTAGCTAGTTATGAAGCGCAATACCAAGCACCAACTCAAGCAATCACAACGGTAAGTCCTAGTTCGGTAATAATGCCTAATCAGATGCAAGTTGCCGCACTAAAAGCGTTGCAAGCCCACCGTGAAGCAGGTGCTAAGCGGTCTTTAGTTGTGTCTGCTACCGGTACGGGCAAGACCTATTTAGCCGCATTTGATATTCAACAAGTACAACCTAAGCGGGTCTTATTTATCGCCCACCGTGAACAGCTATTAAAGCAAGCTAAGGCAACATTTCAAAAAATTTTTACTGCCAAACAAGATACTTTTGGTATCTATAGTGGTAGTCAGCACAATGGCACAACGCGGTTTGTGTTTGCCTCGATTCAAACGCTAACTAAGCACTATACCGAATTTGATCCAACGGCATTTGATTATATTGTGATTGACGAAACGCACCGTGCTAAAGCCCCATCATATCAACTTTTGTTTGCATACTTTAAATCAGCTTTTATGCTAGGCATCACGGCTACACCAGAACGTACAGATGGTTTTAATGTGTATGAATTATTTGATTATAATTTAGCATATGAAATTTCATTGGCGGATGCCTTGGCTGCTGATATGTTAGTCCCTTTTAATTATATTGGGGTAGCTGATTACCAAGTTGACGATGAAGTGATTACAGATGTGACAGCCTTAAAATATTTAATTGCTGATGAGCGAGTGGAGCATTTAATTGCTAAAACTAATTATTACGGTTATGCCGGTCAACAATTACATGGGTTGATTTTTGTTAGTCGCATTGAAGAAGGCGAAATTTTAGCTGAAAAGTTAACGGCCCGTGGGCTGCCTAGTCAATTTTTAAGTGCGCAGTCAAGTAGTGTAGTCCGTGAAAAAGCAGTCACAGCTCTTGAGCAAGGAACTTTAAAATACTTGATAGCTGTGGATATCTTCAATGAAGGAATTGATATTCCAGCAGTTAATCAGATTGTTATGATGCGGAGTACGCAATCAAAAATCATTTTCTTACAACAGCTTGGCCGAGGATTGAGAAAGTTTGCGAATAAGGAATATTTAACGGTGATTGATTTTATTGGTAATTATCAAAATAATTATCTAATCCCACAAGCATTTGGCAATGGGACAGTTACTGATAAAGATCGCTTACGTATGCAAGTTATGCAACCACAAATTAGTGGTCTTTCAACAATTAATTTTGAAGCGATTGCAGCTCAACAAATTTTACAAGCGGTGACGGCAGTCAAATTTGATCGAATTGCTGAATTAAAACAACAATTTCAAATGCTATGTAATCGTTTTGGACGAGTACCAACTTTAGTGGAAGTGTATCAAAGTCAACAAATGGATGTTCGCCTAATTCTTAACAAATTCAAAATATATCCCGCCTTTGTTAGTAAAATGACAGGTGAAATTGGTCCTACTCTAGCAGCTGATTTTACAGCTTGGCTACAATTTGTTAGCCAGGAATTAGCATTTGGTCAGCGACGGCATGAGCTATTAATTTTAGAAGCGTTACTTAAACAGGGGAGTTTAACGACGATGGAAGTCTTAACGGTGCTTGATAACGAATATCATGATCAAGCTACGTTAGCTTCGATGCTCAAAGTGTTAGGTATTAAAGATTACTTTACCGCAATTGACCGTCGCAAATATGGCAATATAGGACTTGTTAATTTAGTTGGTGATACATGGGAATTGGCACGAAAATTTGATGATTTAGAACAAAAAATGTTATTAGATGTAATTGAAGCTGGTTTATTAATCATAAGTGCTAGTAATGATGGCCAAAATCAATTTACACTTTATCAAAAATATCGTCGCAAAGATGTTGTCCGTTTATTGAATTGGGCAAGTGATTTACCAAGTATTGATATTGGTGGCTACAAATATGATGTCGCCACACAAACTTTGCCAATTTTTATTACCCTTGAAAAAAATGGCCAAGCAGCAACTGCAATGACATATGATAATAGTTTCCGTTCACCTAATCGGATACCTTTTTATAGTAAAGCTAATCGGACGTTGAATTCACCGATTGAGGCTGCTTTATTTGATGCTGATAAACGAGATATTTTTGTACCTTTATTTGTCAAAAAATCAGACGATGAAGGAGCAGCATTTTATTATTTAGGTCCAGTAACCGTTGATCAAGTTGCAACGCAAACGACTGAGTTATTGAATCAACGCACGCAAAAAATGCAACCGGTGGTGCGGTTTGAATTAGTATTAAATACGGATGTACCAATTCATTTGTGGGAATATTTGGTACAATAATAACTGATATGCCAAATTAAATTTTGGTAAGACAAGTGGATGTGTGGAGGAACAATTCGTGGAAAAAAATTTTTTAGCTGGTATGAATGATCGGCAACAAGAAGCAGTTGTACAAACTAACGGGCCAGTATTGATTATGGCGGGGGCCGGTTCTGGGAAAACACGGGTCGTAACCCACCGGATTGCTTATTTAGTTGAAACAATGAATGTTGCTCCATGGCATATTTTAGCCATTACTTTTACGAATAAGGCCGCGCGTGAAATGAAGGAACGGGTAGGAAAACTACTTGATGAAAAGGAAGCAAATGAAGTTTGGATTTCAACTTTTCACAGTTTAGCTGTACGTATTTTACGCCGGGATATTGAGCGTTTAGGGTTTGATAGAAACTTTACAATTGCTGATCCATCAGCGCAACGCACCTTAATCAAACAAATATTAGCTGACTTTAATATTGATAGTAAACAATATGATCCCAAAGCCGTTTTAGGCACTATTTCAAATGCTAAAAATGATCTCGTTTATGCAAAGGAGTTCCAAGCAAAAGCATATAGTCCCTTTGAAAAAATTGTGGGTCAAGTTTATGTTGAATATCAACGCCGATTGAAATTAAGTCAAAGTGTTGATTTCGATGATTTAATTATGTTAACAATTGAATTATTCAAACAAGAACCAGAGGTATTAGCCTATTACCAAAATAAATTCCAATACGTACACGTTGATGAATATCAAGATACTAATGACGCCCAATACACAGTTGTTAATATGTTAGCTGGTGGTTACCGTAACCTATGTGTTGTTGGGGATGCCGATCAAAGTATTTATGGTTGGCGTGGGGCGAACATGAACAATATTTTGAATTTTGAAAAAGACTACCCAGATGCCCACACAGTTATGTTGGAGCAAAACTATCGTTCAACGAGTACTATTTTGAATGCTGCCAATGCGGTGATTGATAATAATACGGTGCGGCAACCTAAAAAATTGTGGACTGAAAATATGGGTGGGGATGCCATTACCTATTATCGTGCACAAACTGAAGCAGAAGAAGCATTGTATGTTGTATCAGAAATCAAAAAAGCGATTGAATCTAAGCAGGCAACCTTTAATGATTTTGCCGTTTTATATCGGACAAATGCCCAATCACGCTCAATTGAAGATAAGTTAGTTAAAGCCAATATTCCATATACAATGGTTGGTGGTAGTAAGTTCTACGACCGTAAAGAAATTAGGGATATTTTAGCTTATTTAACCTTGGTAACTAATCCGGCAGACAATATGAGTTTTGAACGAATTATTAATGAGCCAAAGCGTGGCATTGGCGCAACCTCGGTTGAAAAATTACGGACGTTTGCTAATGAAAATAGTATGGCGATGCTTGAAGCAGCACATAATGTTGATTTAGCCAATGAATTAAGTAATCGTGCTAAACAAAATTTTGCTGATTTTGCGTTATTAGTTGATAACTTCATTAAGCAACGCCAATTCTTAAGCATTACTGAAATGACCGAAGAAATCTTAGCTAAAACTGGTTATTTAGCATTTTTAGAAGCTCAAAAAAACTTGGAAGCAGAATCACGTATCGAAAACTTACAAGAATTTCTATCAGTAACTAAGCAATTTGATGAACGTTATGCAAGTGAAAATGAAGATGATACTAGTAACATGTTTGGTGATTTTTTAGCTGATTTAGCGTTAGTTTCCGACTTAGATAATGTTGAAGAAACGGCTGCTGAAGTAACGTTAATGACGTTACACGCTGCTAAGGGATTAGAGTTTCCAACAGTATTCCTAATTGGGATGGAAGAAGGCATTTTCCCGTTGTCACGGGCGATGATGGAAGAAGATGAGTTAGAAGAAGAACGACGATTAGCGTATGTCGGGATTACACGGGCTAAACAGAAACTATATTTAACGAATGCGTATTCACGTTTATTGTATGGCCGGACACAAAGTAATAAAGCATCTCGTTTTGTAAGTGAAATTCCAGATGAATTATTAGATCTTGTTGGTAATAATGCTGGGGCGATGGTAACTGGAACCGGTCGTTCACCATGGCAACAAGCTAGTCAACCAGCTAAACCAGTCTATAAACGACCAACAGCAACTGCGAAGAGTAATAGTGGCACCGGTGCTGATCGTCAAGCATGGATTCCTGGTGAAAAAGTACAACATAAAGCTTGGGGTGTCGGGACGGTTATTAAAGTTGATGGCCGTGGCGAAGATACCGAATTAGACATTGCTTTCCCAGAAAAGGGAATTAAACGTTTATTAGCCGCTTTTGCACCAATTACCAAAGTTGAGAAATAAATGAGGAATACAAGATGGATGAATTTGAAGGCGTTTTAGATGAAACCACAGCACAAAAGCACATTACTCAGCTACGCGATCAAATCAAACAATGGGGTAAGGAATATTATGAAAATGATGCGCCAACCGTTGAAGATTTCACATATGATGCCGCTTATGCTGCATTAGTTAGTTTGGAAGAACGCTTTCCGCAATTGATAACTAAAGATTCGCCAACGCAACAAGTCGGTGGATCTGTCCAAAAGTCCGCTTTACCGAAAGTGGAACATCCAGTCCCAATGTTGTCATTGGGGGATGTTTTTTCAATCGAGCAACTAACTGATTGGGCGCAACGAACTGAAAAAAATACTACGGCAAAATTAGCTTATAATTTAGAACTAAAAATTGACGGGTTAGCAATTGCGCTTGATTATCAAGATGGTAAATTAGTCCAAGCATCGACTCGTGGGAACGGAATTATTGGTGAAGATGTTACAGCCAATATTTTGACAATTGCAGCAATTCCTAAGCAACTAACCGAACCGTTGACTCTAGAAGTTCGTGGAGAAGTATATATGCCTAAAGCTGCCTTTGCGAACTTAAATAAGCAACGTGAAGCTGATGGATTAGCAACTTTTGCTAATCCGCGCAATGCTGCTGCTGGTTCGTTGCGCCAATTAGATGCTAGTGTCACCAAAGCCCGTCAATTAAGTGCGTTTATTTACTACACTGATCAGGCTGAAGTATTAGGTGTAACAACTCAAGCTGCAGCTTTAAATCGTTTTGCGCAATTAGGCTTACCGGTTAATTTAACCAATCAAGTTGTAACAGATTCGAGTCAATTTACAGCTATTATTGATGACTTTAGTACCCAACGTGAAACACTAGCCTATGGGATTGATGGGGTAGTAATAAAAGTTAACGATTTGAACCAACAAGCTGAACTTGGAAATACGGTTAAAGTACCACGATGGGCCATTGCTTACAAATTTCCACCTGAAGAAGAAGTTACACAAGTACTTAATGTTGAATGGACAGTTGGCCGGACAGGAGTGGTGACCCCAACTGCCATTATGACCCCCGTGCAACTAGCGGGAACAACTGTTAGCCGTGCATCATTACACAACCCAGATTATTTAGCTACTAAAGATCTATATACTAATGATTATGTTGATTTGCACAAAGCCGGTGATATTATTCCTGAAATTGGGCAAGTTTATGTTGAGCGGCGGGCGGCTGATGCCCGTAAATTTATGGTACCAACCCACTGTCCATCATGCGGGGCCGAATTAGTCCATGTTGATGGCGAGGTGGCTTTACGTTGTATTAATCCCGCTTGTCCCGCCCAATTACTTGAACAATTAACGCACTTTGCTAGTCGAAATGCTATGAATGTTGATGGCTTAGGCCCCCAAATTGTTAGCCAATTGCTTAATAAAGGTTTGGTAAAAGATGTTGCAGACCTTTATCAATTAACCTATGATGAACTTATTATGTTAGATAAGTTTGCGGAAACAGCGACTAACAATTTATTGGCGGCATTGGAAGTATCGAAAGGTAATTCTGCTGAACGCCTCTTATTTGGTTTAGGAATTCGTGGGGTGGGCGCCAAGGTTGCCAAACAAGTTATCAGTAACTTTGGTGACATGGCAACGTTGATGGATGCTACAACAGCCGAAATTGCGCAAATTGATGGAATCGGTTTAATTATTGCTGAAGCAATTACGCAATTTTTTGCTAATCCTCAAGTTAAGTTACTAATTGAACGTTTGACTGACTTAGGCCTCAATATGGCATATCTAGGTACACCAGTTGCCATTGATAACGATAGTGTTTTTAGTGGTCAAAAGGTTGTCTTAACTGGTAAACTTACTACATTAACACGTGATGGTGCAAAGGAATGGTTGGAGGCTCGTGGAGCTGATGTCGTTGGCAGTGTTTCCAAAAAGACTAATTTGGTGATTGCTGGGACCGATGCTGGTAGTAAACTAACCAAAGCCGAAGCTCTTGGAATTGAAATTTGGTCAGAAGAACGTTTCATTGCTACGATGAATGAACAAGGAGAATAATTTAGTTTAATGGTAAGATTAAAAAAAATTACGATGCTAATCGGTGGTGTTGCAATGGCGGCATTGTTGGCAGCGTGTGGAAATATTGGTAGTTCTACCGGTGGTGGCACGACAGGTACAACGACTAACCAATCAGGTGTCCAAACAACCGGACAAATTTCTAAAAGTGAATATGCCGGGGTTATTAAAAATGGGCATTACTTAACTAGTAATGCCCGTGGACTAACAGCGTCAACGATTAATAATAGTTTTAACTTAAATAGTTTTGAAGGTGGATTATTAAATATTTCAAAACAATTTTATAATCCAGCAAATTATGTTTTTCAAGAAGGCCAATATTTGAGTAGTAGTACGCTACGGAGTTGGTTAGGCCGTAAGTCAAAAAATAATCCCGAAGGTTTAAATCCTAAGGATAATGGTAAGAAGGACAATAGTCGCAAACCGATTTATGTGCAATCAATTGAAGAACAAGATTTCATGCAAAAAAATGGTGATAATTTATCATTAAAGGGAATTACAATCGGAATTGCCATGAATACAGTTGATTATTACCAAAAAGAACAATATGGTGCAACTTTCCAACAATCAATTAGTAAGACTGCCATGCAAGAATATGGTAACCAAGTTGCTGAACAAGTAGTCCAACGCTTACGTAAAACGCATGGTATTTCAAGCGATTTACCGATTGTGGTCGCAATGTATGTGCAATCACAAACTGATAACTTAGCAGGTGGAACTTTTTATGCCAATACACAAACAAAGACAGCATCAATTGATAAGTGGAATAAACTGGATATTGTCAATAAAGTCTTCCCACTAATCGGGGCAAGTAGTAAAGACTTTGCAAGTAATGATAGTAAAAGCTTCCAAAATTTCCAATCACAAGTTCAAAACTTTTTCCCAACGGTTGCAGATGTGACCGCACAAGCCCAATACCAAGATGAAAAAATTCAAGGTGAGCATGTGACGATTACCACACAATTCTACAGCCAAACTGAAATTAGTAGTTTTACGAATTTTGTTGCTCAAGTTGCGCCAAAATTCTTACCAAGTGGAGTACCGGTAGATATCACAATTAACTCAGCGAATGGAATTCAAGCATTCTTAAGTCGTGATAGTAATGATCGTAATTTCCAAAGTCACATTTTTACAAGCTATTAAGGTCAATTTTGATCATTTAATAGTTAGTTTTAAAAAGATAATGCTTAAGTCGAATGCTTGTAATAAACAAGGTTCGGCTTTTTATTATACGATTTTTAAATAATAAAATATAACAACGATTCGAAAATGTTGATATAAATGCAATTTGAGCCGTTTTTTTAAATTTTATCAAAAATATAATTTTAGTTTGATTAATCAAACTAATGGAAAAATGTGCTAGAATGAAGAAAATGTTGCAAAAGAGTGGATTTTTTCTTAAAAATTGGACTATACCACTAGTTTTGGAAGCGCTTTTACAATATAATATAAGTATCTTAATTATCTAGGAGGCTTCACATAATGGCACGAATTAAATTTGATTATTCTAACGTTAAGAATTTTGTTAACGATCACGAACTTGCACAAATGCAAACAATGGTTAACGCGGTTGACCGTGATTTGCGCGCAGGAACAGGTGTAGGTTCTGATTTTACTGGATGGGTAACTTTACCAACTGATTACGATAAGGACGAATTTGCTCGCATCCAAGCAGCCGCTAAGAAGATTCAAAGCGACTCTAAGGTCTTGGTTGTTATCGGAATCGGTGGTTCATACCTTGGTTCACGTGCAGCGATTGATTTCTTGCACGAATTCTACAACAACTACTTACCAGATGATCAACGTGAATTCCCACAAGTATTGTTTGCTGGTAACTCAATTAGCCCAGCTTACCTTAATGATTTAATCAAAGTAATTGGTGACCGTGACTTCTCAGTTAACGTCATCTCAAAATCAGGAACAACTACTGAACCAGCGATTGCGTTCCGTGTGTTCAAAGACTTACTTGAAAAGAAATATGGCCAAGAAGGTGCCAAGAGCCGGATTTACGCTACAACTGATGCCAAGCGTGGTGCGTTGAAGGGTGAAGCTACTACTGAAGGATACGAAACTTTCGTTGTACCTGATGCCGTTGGTGGACGTTTCACAGTCTTAACTGCATGTGGATTACTTCCAATTGCTGCTTCTGGTGCTGATATTGAACAATTGATGGCCGGTGCTCGTCAAGCACAAGCTGATTATGCTGATCCTGACTTGGCTACTAATGGTGCTTACCAATATGCAGCAATGCGTAATATCTTATATCGTAAGGGTTACACCACTGAAATCCTTGCTAACTGGGAACCAACATTACAATACCTTGCAGAATGGTGGAAACAATTACAAGGTGAATCAGAAGGTAAAGACCACAAGGGAATTTACCCATCATCAGCTAACTACTCAACTGACTTACACTCATTAGGTCAATACATCCAAGATGGTCGTCGTGATTTGATGGAAACAGTTATCAAAGTGGCCACACCAGTTAGTGATTACGTAGTACCAGTGACTGATGAAGACCTTGATGGCTTAGGTTACTTACAAGGTAAGAACATGTCTTATGTTAACGATACTGCGATGCAAGGGGTTGTTTTAGCTCACGTTGATGGTGGTGTACCTAACATGATTGTTGAAATTGAAAAGCAAGATGAATTCTCACTTGGTTACTTATTCTACTTCTTCGAAATCGCTGTTGGTATTTCAGGTTACTTGAACGGAATTAATCCATTTGACCAACCTGGTGTTGAAGCATACAAAACTAACATGTTTGCCTTATTAGGTAAGCCTGGTTACGAAGATAAGACTAAGGAATTACGTGCCCGTCTTTAATTCTAAATTATAAAACGATAAATTTAACTGCAATTATGCATTGACTAGTAATTTAAAAAGACTATAATTTAATAGTGAAATGGCCTGTTGGTCAAGTGGTCAAGACGTCGCGTTCTCAGCGCGGAATCCTGAGTTCGATCCTCAGACAGGCTATCTTATTACTAGATGTTAGTCTAATATTACTGAAATATTGTATAGTAGTTATCAAATCTAGCGTTATAAAATCCTTATGGTGATTACTCATCATAAGGATTTTTTTGTAGGAAATATTAAATAGGGAGAAGCATGATGTTAACACAAATTAAGCATAAGATAGCAACCTATCCGCTGATTGATTATGATCAATTATGGGAGCAATTAATTGAAGCTGAAGTGGTTTGCTTTGATGTATTTAATACTTTACTTAAACAAAATACCCCAAATAATTCTGATATATTTACGTTAGTGGCTGAATTATGGCAACAAAAACATGCACAACCACTTGTAGATTTTAAGCAACACCGCCTTGCTGCACAACAGCAAGCACGTGCTAAGTATGGAGCAGCATATACGTTAGCTAATGTGTATGAATTCTTAGCGGTACCACCGGCAGTTATGGATTTGGAATTTCAGTTAGTTTATCAAGTCCAGCAAGCCAATACCCCCATTCAGACATTGTATAATGCGTTACGCCAAGCTGGTAAACGGATTGTGATCATTGCTGACACTAATGCTGATAAGGTAACTGTGGCTAGTTTATTAGCACAAACGGGCTATATAGGTTATGAAAAGCTGTATGTATCGCAAGAATATGGTGAATCGTTTAAAAACGGGCGCTTATTTAAAAAAATATTGCAAGAATTAGCTTTAGCACCACAACAAGTATTACATGTTGGTGACGATTGGTACCATGATTATTTAGCTAGTAAGGAAGCCCATATCAGATGCTATCGCATCCCCAAAGTTGTTAACAATAGTTATCAACCTGTAATTAAAAATGATGTGATCTTGAAGACGATGCAATTGTTTTGCAATAATACGTTGGCACAGTATGAATTTGATAGCTATCAAGAATTTGGCTATAGTGTTTTTGGTCCAGTAATTTTAGGATTTAGCCAATGGTTGCAACATAACGTAGCCGCGGATGAAAAACTTTTTTTCTTAGCTCGTGATGGGTTTATTCTACAAGAAGCTTATCAAACATTATTTCCCAATCAAGTAACGAGTTATTTACATGTGTCTCGGCAAGCACTGCAAGTTCCCTTATTGAAGGATGCATTATCAATTGAGGAAGTTTTGGAAATCATAAATTTACCAACAGAGTTTACCGCTAACCAATTTTTAGCAGCGTGTGGATTAGGCTTTAAAACACAAATCATGGATAGTGATATCAAATATAGGAATGAACCCCAGTTTTATCAACATCTTGAACAATTGTATCAACAACATCAAACCGCTATTATAGCCAATGCCCAAGAAGAATTTATGTATTTAGCCCAGTATTTAAAGACCATGAATTTTACGGGCAAAGTGGCAATTATTGATATTGGTTGGCATGGTAATAAACAACGTGCCTTACAGCAATTTTGTCATATGGCCGGAATTTCGGTTGAAATAACGGGATATTATTTTGGCTTGGCAAAATCTACTAATCCGTCATTAAAAGCTCGTGGTTTTTGGTTTGATCAACTTGCTCAACCTGCGGCTCTAAATTTAGCCCAATCAGTACATGGAATTATTGAATTTTTGTTCTCAGCTAACCATGGATCAACAAGACATTATCGTCAACTAAATGGAGAAGTAGTACCCGTGCTGGCCCATTATGAATTTACCGGGTCGCATAGTTTAGTTATTCAAGGTCAGTTACTCAAAACAATTCGTCAAGCAGCATTGCAATTTGTCGCCGATTTTGGGACATCTAATTTACAATCAATAATTGAATTAACACCACAACAGGCGATGAAGTTATTTGAATTAAAAACATTTAAACCTGATAAAGAATTTATGTGTCGATTTGGTCATTTTGAATTTATTGATCGTAATGTAAAATATTTGGTAATGCCTAAAGGTAATTGGTATTATGTTTTTCATCCCGCCAAATTTAAATATGATTTTTTTAATTCACGGTGGCCAATCGGTTTTTTAAAACGTATTTTTAAACTACCCATTAATTACTTGGCAGTCTATGAACGGCTAGTAAAACAATTTGATACCTCAAATAATTAACTTGAAAGGAAGTAGCTTTAATGCAGACGATAAGTAAAGTTGAGCAACAGAAACGTGCTGGGCGGTTTAATATTTATATTGCTGATGAATTTGCTTTTGCCGTTGCGGAGACCGTACTAATTCGGTTTAATTTATTCAAAGGTCGGGCGTTAACACCAACTTTAATTGAAGAAATTAAACAAGCTGACCAACAAGCTAAGGCTTTACAAACGGCATATGTTTATTTAAGTCAGCAACTGCGGTCACGTTATGAAGTTCAACAAAAACTGCAACAAGCTGAGATTAATCCGGTAACGATTGAGATGACGTTGGCGCGTTTAACGACGGAACGATTAATTGATGATCTCGCATATGCCCAAAGTTTAGTTCGAACGGTTGCTAATACTAGTGTTAAAGGGCCACAAGTTATAAAACAACTGTTATATCAAAAGCATATTGCAGCTGATATTAGTGAACAAGCGTTGACTGAATATTCACAAGAATTACAAATTGAAAACGCAACTAAGTTATATTTTCAATTGGCAAAACGGTATCACAAATTATCTAATTTTGCTAAGCAACAGAAAATATATCAAACTTTAATGCAAAAAGGTTATAGTGCAACGATTATTGAAAGGGTAAAAACTGACAATGAGTTAACTACTGATGATGACGAGGAACAACAAAATTTACGCCATTTAGCAGAAAAAGTTTGGCATCGTAACCGTAATATTGAAACGGTAAAACGGATTTTAAAGACTAAGCAAGCCCTATATAATAAAGGATTTCAAGGCGATGATATTAACGAAATTATGGCTGGCTTAGTCACAGAAGTTGACTAAATTTATGTATTCTTGGCGGATATATATATAATTTTTACACAATATCTGATATTCCGTGTATAATAAATAATGAAATTCGATGTTTAGTCAGAAAGTTGGTCTGGTATGGTCAAGGAACGCGGACCGCGTGAGGGCGACTTTATTACCATTAAAAGCTATAAGCATGACGGGAGTTTACATCGAACTTGGCGCGATACCATGGTGTTAAAAACCAGTGAGAATGCAATTATTGGGGTTAATGATCACACACTAGTAACGGAAGATGACGGCCGGCGGTGGGTGACTCGTGAACCGGCAATTGTCTATTTTCATAAACATTATTGGTTCAATATTATCGCAATGATTCGAGATAATGGTGTTTCGTATTACTGTAATTTGGCATCGCCATATACATTAGATAAAGAAGCATTGAAATACATTGATTATGATTTGGATGTTAAGGTCTATCCAGATGGTGAAAAAAGGTTATTAGATGCAGACGAATACGAGGCCCATGGTAATCAATGGCATTACTCCAAAGAAGTCGATCGGATTTTGAAGGAGAATGTAAAGATATTAGTAGATTGGATTAATAACGAGAAGGGCCCTTTTTCAAAGGAATACGTTAGCCTTTGGTATAGTAGATATCAAGAGTTGTCTCGTCGTGCAGACAGCTAGTCGCTGTAGGTAAATAAAAGGATGGGGAGTGGTTAGTGCTTCTCATCCTTTTATTTGTTTATTTGTAAAAATAAGATAAAATAAGCGTATAAGTATTTTACTAGGAAAGAAGTAGGGGTTAAATTTTGAAATTATCAATTATTGTACCTGTATATAATGAAGAGGAAACCATAGCCTTATTCTATGATGCGGTCCAAGCAGTTCATGCAGAGCTGAATGATATTGAATACGAATACTGGTTCATTGATGATGGTTCTTCTGATCATACAATGGTTGAGGTTCGTAAATTACAGGAAAAAGATGCTGCTGTCCACTACGTTACTTTTGCCCGTAATTTTGGTAAAGAAGCAGCGCTATATGCAGGCTTAAAAAATGCAACCGGGGATTTAGTAACTGTTATGGATGTTGATTTACAAGATCCACCAGCCTTATTGCCGGAAATGATTGCGGGTGTTGTGTCTGGCGAATGGGATTGTATCGGAACCCGGCGGATTAGCCGGGATGGTGAATCTAAAATTCGAACGATGTTTGCGAATACCTTTTATTGGTTAATTAACAAAATTTCACCAGTTGAAATGGTACCTGGTGCCCGTGATTTTCGGGTTATGACTCGTCAAATGGTTGATTCAATTTTAGAATTAGGTGAATACAATCGTTTTTCAAAAGGTATTTTTAGCTGGGTTGGTTTTAAAACAAAATATCTTGAATACAAAAATATTGAACGGGTTGCGGGGACTACATCATGGTCATTTTGGGGATTATTTCGCTATGCAATTGAAGGTATTGTGACGTTCTCTGAAGCGCCATTAATTTTTGCTTCTGGGCTCGGAGCTACCATGGCCGGAGTTGCTAGCGTTTCTTTGATTTTTGTCGTTATTCGCGCATTGCTTACTAATACGAGTGTTGCTGGTTGGGCTTCAACAATTTCAATTGTTTTATTCATTGGTGGTATTCAACTACTGGTCCTAGGAATTATTGGCCGTTATATTGGTAATATTTATATGGAAGTAAAACATCGGCCAATTTATGTAGCACGTGAAATTAAATAATTAAGACAAAATGGCATTCAAATTTTGGATGTCATTTTTAGTTTAAAAAGTGGCAGATATTTTTAAAATGATGTAAATTAAAAAAGGTTACAGTTATCGTAAATATGATATAATAATGTGTCAATGGTATGGACAAAGATAAGGATGGAATATTTAATGGCAACTAAAAAAATACACGTAGCATTACTTTTTGGCGGAAATTCTTCTGAACATGATGTTTCAAAGCGTTCAGCGCGTAATGTTTACGATGCTCTTGATAAAGAGAAATATGAGATTAGTATTTTTATGTTCTCAAAAGACGGTATTTTGATGGGCACAGAAGTATCAAACAAAATTTTGGACGGCGCAGCTGAAGATGAATTAGTTGCCGCTGAAATGGCCAAGATGGATACTAAAAATCCACTTGCACCAATTACCGCATTGAGCGAAGTAAGTGATATTGATATTTTTTGGCCAGTAATTCACGGTAACTTAGGTGAAGATGGTACAATTCAAGCACTTTTCAAATTACTCAATAAACCATTTATTGGAGCACCTCAAACTGCTTCAGGAATGGCCTTTGATAAAGAATTAACAAAACGTATCTTGAACCAAGCCGGTGTTCGTAATACAAAATATGTATTGGTTACACCAGAAAATAAGGATCAACATACGTATGAATCATTAGCTGCTGAACTTGGTGAAACTTTGTTTGTTAAGCCAGCTAAACAAGGATCATCTGTTGGAATGCAAATGGCACATAATGCAGCTGAATATGAAGTTGCATTAAACAATGCCTTGCAATATGACTACAAGGTCTTAGTTGAACAAACAATCAACCACCCACGTGAACTTGAAATTTCATTATTAGGTAATGAAGAACCTAAGATTTCTAAACTTGGTGAAATTATTGTGCCTGAAAACGAAGAGTTTTACGATTACAATAATAAGTTTGTTGATGCGTCTGGAGTTGTTTTTGACTTGCCAGCCATTATTGAACCAGCATTAGCAAAAGAAATCGAAGAAATGTCATTGAAGGCTTATGAAGCACTTGAACTAAAAGGTTTAACGCGGATTGACTTCTTGGTTGATGAAAATGGGGTGCCTTACTTAGGTGAACCAAATACATTACCAGGGATGACTAATATTTCATTGTACCCACAAATGTGGCAAGTTTCAGGAATTGGCTACACGGAACTATTGGATGAAATCATTAACTATGGTTTTGCCGAATTTGAACGTAATTCAAAAATTAGTTACGCCTTCCAAGAACTTGGTGAAGAACGAGTTGGGGAAAAGCGCTACACTGAAGAAGTTTAATAATCATAAATATGGGGAGGTTGACATTTTTTATGTCAACCTCTTTGCCTTTTTACGGCTAATCGAGTAGAGTAGTTCTGATAAAGGTTTATTAAATTTTAGGGGGATTATTATGGATGAACTGGTAATTTTGGAAGTGACCGCCTTAATTGTCTTGATCAATACGATTGTTGCGATAATAACTGTGTTTCACGAAAAGCGTGATATCTCAGCAATTTGGGCATGGCTACTTGTTTTAATTGTTTTTCCAATTATTGGCTTTTTAGTCTATGCCGTTTTTGGTCGTAAAATTACGGATAAAAAAATATTTAATATGAAATCGCAAATCCGGCTAGGAATTGATAAGATTGTTACTAATCAGGAAGAACGATTAAGTACTAATCAATTCACTGGGGCTAAAGAAATTACCAATAGTGCCAAAGAATTAGTGAATATGTTTTTACGAACTGATAAAGCAATTTTAACGGAACAAAATCATGTTGAAATTTTTACAGATGGTAAGAAGAAATTTGCTAGTTTGTTTAATGATCTCCAACAGGCCCAACATCATATCAATATTGAATATTTCACTATTCGCGATGATAGTACGGGCCGTGAGTTAGTACAAATTCTTGAAGAACGGGCCGCAGCTGGTATACGAGTACGGGTGATTTATGACCAATTTGGTTCACATGGGCGTAATAAAAAATTATTTAAAAAATTAATTGAGCTCGGTGGTGAAGTCGAACCATTTTTAGCTAGTCGCTTTCAAATTTTAACTTTCCGAGTTAATTTTCGAGATCACCGGAAATTAGTAGTTATTGATGGCAAAGTAGGTTATATCGGTGGCTTTAACGTTTCTGATCAATATATTGAACCATCTAAAAAATTCGGTTATTGGCGTGATACGCATTTACGAATTCAAGGTGATGGCGTATTAGCGTTACAGTCACGGTTCTTCCTCGATTGGAATGCAACGCATAAATCAACCCGAGTTGAATTTGATGATAGCTACTTTCCAAAAACGACAGTAACTAATGGCTCAACCGCGATGCAAATTGTTTCTTCAGGACCAGATAGTGATTTACAACAAATTAAGCGTGGTTATATGCAAATGATTGCGACCGCTCGAAAATCAATATTAATTCAAACCCCCTATTTTATTCCTGATAGTGGGATGTTAGAAGTTATTCAAAATGCAGCCTTGTCAGGAATTGATGTTCATTTGATGATTCCAAGTATGCCTGATCATCCATTTGTGTATCAGGCCACTAAATATTATGCTAACGAAATTTTGCAATGTGGTGCAAGTGTATCAACTTATAATGGTGGCTTCTTGCATGCCAAAGTGTTAGTTATCGATGGTAAAATGGCATCAGTTGGGTCAGCTAATTTTGATATTCGGTCATTTAGGCTCAACTTTGAGGGTAATGCGTTTATGTATGATAAGAAAGTAGCGCAAGAATTACAAAATATTTTTAACGAAGATTTGAAGAAATGTACTGCATTGACATTACAAGATTTTTTAAATCAATCATTGTGGCAAAGCTTTAAACAACGCTTTAGTCGGTTATTAAGTCCGATTTTATAAATTATTCTAAATTAAGAAACCGAGGATTCAGTATTGGATTTTGTATTACACGAAGGGGTTCGGCTCCATGTTTTGCCGAATCAACAATTTAAAACAACACAAATAGTAGTGAATTTAACAACTAAACATCAACAGGCAACCATAACAAAACGCTCATTACTAGCTAATATTTTAGAATTAGGTACGGAAAAATATCCTGATCAAACTAAAATTGCCCAAAAATTAGCCAGTATGTATGGTGCGACTTTTGGAACTGATTTACAAAAATACGGTCAATTACATAGCTTTCGCTTTATGATGCGTATTGTGAATGAAAAATTTTTGCAATCACCTGATAATTTAATGGATGATGCAGTGGCTTTTTTACAGGAAGCAATTTTTAATCCGCGAACCGTTAATGATCAATTTGTTGAAGATGTCTTCACACGCGAGAAAGAAAATATGCAAGCCGATTTTGAAGCATTGATTGATGACAAGCAAAGTTATGCCAATAATCAATTAGCGCAATTATATTTTCAAAATGAAATGGCGATTCCTAGTTATGGTCAAATTAGTGACTTAGAGCCACTAACGGCATCAAGTTTATATCAATATTATCAAACGATGTTAGCTGAGGATTTAATCGATATTTTTGTGATAGGGGATGTTGATGAGCAAACAGTCAAACAATTATTTGAACAATTACCATTTACACCACGACCAGTGATTGATATTCAATTAAATTATCAACAACCTTTAAAAACTAGTATTACTGAAAAAATAGAACATCAAGCAATTAAGCAAGCAAAGTTGAACATGGCTTTTCAAATTCCACATCAAAATGCACAAGTTGAACGTTATGCAGCAATTGTCCTAAATGCCTTATTGGGTGGTTATCCGTTATCTAAGTTATTTGTTAATGTACGAGAAAAAGCAAGTTTAGCCTACTATGCCCAAAGCGGTGTTAGTTTAGCAACACAAACGTTAACGGTGCAAACAGGGATTAAAAGTACCGATCTTTCTCGAGTAATTGCGCTTGTTAAGGCACAAATCGAGGCGATTCAAGCAGGAGATTTCACAGATGATGAACTTGCGCAAATTATTGCTTATTTGACTAATTCTTTTGAGGCCTCATTAGATTCACCACGTTCAATTGTTGAACGTGCTACGGTTCAAGCGCTAAGTAATAAAGTGACAGAACCAGCCCAATGGGTGGCTAATTTAGAAGAAGTAACACGCACAGATGTAATTGCTTTGGCTAAAAAAATCAAGTTACAAGCGATATTTGCATTGGTGGAGGAAAACTATGAAGCAAATTAATTATCCAAATTTGGAAGAGACGCTCTATACTAAACAATTGACCAATGGGTTAACGGTTAATTTGTTACCTAAAAAGGGCTTTCACAAAACCTATGCTGTTATTACAACTGATTTTGGCGCGTTAGACTTGAACTTTGTACCAATCGATAGTGATAAGATGCAAACTATGCCTGCCGGAATCGCCCACTTTTTAGAACATAAGTTATTTGAAAAGGCTGATTACGATGCGTTTGCCTTGTTTGGAAAATATGGTGCAAATGCGAATGCTTATACAAGTTTTACACGGACAAGCTATTTATTTTCAACAACGCGCCGTTTACATGATAATCTTGATGTTTTATTGGATTTTGTCCAAGACCCATATTTCTCAGCAGAATCCGTTGCTAAAGAGCAAGGTATTATTGGTCAAGAGATTCAAATGTATGCTGATGAACCAAATTGGCAAGTTTATACTAATTTATTAGGGGCAATGTATCCACAACAAGCTTTAAGTGAAGATATTGCTGGGACAGTACCTTCAATTAGTGAAATTACAGCTGAAATGCTTTATACAAATTATCGGACATTTTATCAACCTAGTAATATGAATTTATTTATTGTTGGTAATTTTGATGTAACTGAAACACTGGCTTGGATTGAAGCTAATCAAGACCGAAAATCTTTTGCGTCTAGTCAACCAATTCAACGTGGTGCGAATGTAATTGAAAATGATGTTGTTCCCGAGGTGGTATTAGAATTGAATGTACAACGACCAAAAGTGGCAATTGGGATTCGTGGCTATGATCAATTACCTGCGGGGGTTGCGGGATTAAAATATAGTTTAGCGATTAGTTTGGCCTTTGATTTATTATTTGGTGATACTGGTAATTATTACCAACAGTTGTACAATGATGGCGTGATTGATGATAGTTTTAGCTATGATTTTGAAGCCCAACGTGATTTTCACTTTGCAACAATTAGTAGTGAAACTCAGCAAGCTGAACGTTTTAAAGATACTATGCTGGATATTTTAGCGCATGCGATACCAGAATTAACAGCGGTTGCGGATAATTTTGAATTGATAAAAAAAGAAGCGCTGGGGAGTAATTTAGGGATGCTAAATTCATTAGAAGCGATTGCAAACCAATATGATGGTGACTTGTTTGATGGGGCTAATTTATTAGATGAAGTTGGTTTACTTGAAGATTTGACATTTACTGATATCCTTAATTACTTTAAAATATTCATTGATGCGAGTCAGGTTACAACCGTTACGGTTCAACCAAAGCAAGCATTAGCTGAGGACGAATAAATTAGTTGGTCAAAGTATAAAATCGCCACTAAATGAATAAAAAAATTATGCTATACTAAATTGTATATATAAGTAGATCAGTATGGAGAAATGTGTAGACATGAGTGAAGAACGCAATATTGAAATCGGGGAAAAGCTACGGGCAGCCCGTTTGGCAAAAGGATTTACATTGGATGATATCCAAAAAAGTACCAAAATTCAAAAACGGTATTTAAATGCTATTGAAAATGGTGATTTTGAGCAATTACCTGGAGATTTTTATGTCCGCGCTTTTACAAAGCAATTTGCCCAAGCGGTGGGAATTGATGCGGACGAACTTTTAGTTAATGCACCCAAAGAAGTTATTGAACCAACGACAGATCTAAGTAATTCACGCACTGATTTGGATAATGTAACGCGTACAGGGATGGACACTGAGCCTTCCAAGGCGGATAAAATTCAATCATTTGTTCCAAAGGTAATTATTGGGTTATTAGTTGTGGTTGTTTTAGTAGTAATTTGGGTAATTGCTAATTCCCTTTCAACTAAAACTAATAGTCAACAAAATGCAGATAACTCATCAGTTTCTGTCTCAAGTTCGAAAGTAAATAAAGCAGACAAAATTGCTGATAGTTCATCAAAAGCATCATCTAAGAAAAAGGCAGCGCCTAAGGACAAAGATAAAGATAAGTCAGCTGATAAGGATAAAGAACTTAAAATTGCTGATGGTCAAGTTAATGGCTCAGCAACCAGCTTTGCTGTTAGTGGTGCTGATGCAGTAAGTAAAGCACACACAATTGTTATCAGTACAAAGAATCGCACATGGCTTACAGTTTTAGTTAACGGATCAAATGTCTATAACCAAATTTTAGAAGCCGGCGATTCAAAATCAGTCGATTTACCAGCTAATACAACCGATGTAAAAGTAACGTCTGGATTTGCAACTGGTACTAGTATTCAATTAGATAAGCAAGATGTTAATATTCCTGCCAACTCTAGTTTAACACGTAACTACAATTTCACTTTTGCCGCTGGCAGTGACTCAAAGGGTGATAATTAATATGAATTTACCAAATAAATTAACTGTTTTTCGAATTTTTTTAATTCCTATTTTTATTTTATTGCTTGTGATACCATCACTTGGAACCATTAATTTTCTTGGTGCGCCGGCGACATCGGTTAATCAAGTGATTGCTGGTCTGGTCTTTATCGTGGCCTCATTAACTGATTTACTCGATGGAAAAATTGCGCGTGCACGGAAATTGGTCACTAACTTTGGTAAGTTTGCTGATCCATTAGCGGATAAGTTACTTGTGATGACGGCGTTGATTTTTTTAGTTCAATTTGGCAAAGCAAGTGCTTGGATGATTTCGATTATTGTTATTCGGGAATTAGCAGTAACTGGGCTACGCTTGTTAATTGTTGAAAATAACGGCCAAGTAATGGCTGCTGCTTACCCAGGTAAAATTAAGACAACTACGCAAATGATCGCAATTATCTTATTTTACTTTAATAACGCATTTTTCAATCCAATGGGTGTACCAATGGCGGAAATTATGCTTTGGATTGCCTTATTCTTTACGGTATATTCTGGATTAGATTACTTCATCCAAAACCGTAGTGTTTTTAGCGATGGCTTTAAATAATTAAATAAAAAACGTTAGCATCCTTGAATTATTCAATTATGCTAACGTTTTTTTATGTTTTTAGTTACATTTTTTGCTAAAATTAAGAGCATAATATAGATGGAATTCGTAGAGTATTCCATGAAGGAGGTCAAAGATGCAGGCAGAAATAATTGCAGTAGGAACAGAGATTCTATTGGGACAAATTACTGACACTAACAGTCCCCTAGTTGCACGCTTATTGGCAACTTTGGACATTGATACGTATTATCAAACCGTTGTTGGTGACAACCGTGAGCGTTTATTATCCGCATTAGAGATTGCTAGTGAACGGGCTGATTTAATTATTACGATTGGTGGTTTAGGACCAACTCCTGATGATTTAACAAAGCAAACAGTATCAGAGTTTGTTAAGCAAACATTGATTGAAGATCAACCAGCTTTGGACAAAATCCTGGATTACCATCAACGAACGCAACGGCCAATGTCAATTAATAATCGACTACAAGCATTATATATGGCTGATGGCCAACCGCTGCTCAATGAAACTGGTTTTGCCGTGGGGTGCTTTTATCAAAATCCCAATGGGCCTGATGTCTTGTTATTACCCGGACCTCCTTGGGAATTAGAGCCAATGCTAGTTAAACACGCTTTACCGGTACTTGCAGAAAATTATCAACAATCTGGCGTATTATTCTCTAGAGTGTTACGTTTTTATGGAATTGGTGAATCACGTTTAGTAACGCAATTAGCAAATTTAATTGAAAATCAAACGAACCCAACAGTGGCCCCGTATGCCAAAGCACATGAAGTAACCTTACGGATTACCGCACAAGCTAAAACTACGGATGCAGCTATTAAATTAATCGATGAGATGGAAGCAGACATTATGGCTGAGGTGGGCGACTACTTTTATGGGTATGGTGATGATTTTTCATTAGAAGAGTGTGTAGGTGATTTGTTGATTAATAGTAATTTACATATTACTGCAGCAGAAAGTATGACCTCTGGATTGTTTCAAAGTACGCTTGGAAAAGTTGCCGGTATTTCACAAGTATTTGATGGTGGTTTAGTAACATACTCCCCAGCAACTAAAATAGCTTTACTTGATGTTGACCCAGAAGTTATTGAAGAACATGGGGTTGTTAGTGAAGCAACAGCTTGTGCAATGGCGGTAGGTGCTCAAAAAAAATTAGGTGCCGATATTGCAATTAGCTTTACTGGTGTTGCCTCTGGTGAATTAGAAGGCCATGAAGCCGGGACGGTTTGGATTGGTATTGCATTTGAAGATGATCCCGTCCAAGCTTTCTTATACCATTTTGGAACGGAACGGCAAAAAAATCGTGAACGGGCTGTGATGGCTGGTCTGGATTTAATTCGGCGCACAATTCTAGGTTTACCAAGCGTGGAATATAAATAAAAACATTTGTTCGTTTTAACTTGCGTTTTGCCGAACATAACGGTAAGATAACTATATTGAAAAAGTAGTGAATGGAGGAACCACTTTTGGCTGATGAACGTAAAGCAGCGCTTGATGCTGCACTTAAGAAAATCGAAAAGAACTTTGGGAAAGGTTCAATTATGCGTTTGGGTGAAAATGCACAAACACAGATTTCTACAGTACCATCTGGTTCATTGAAACTTGATATTGCTTTGGGAGTCGGTGGCTATCCAAAGGGGCGAATTATTGAAATATACGGGCCAGAATCATCTGGTAAGACAACATTGGCTTTACACGCTGTTGCTGAAATTCAAAAAGCCGGTGGTACAGCAGCATATATTGATGCTGAAAATGCCTTGGATTCAAAGTACGCTGAAAATTTAGGTGTAAAGATTGATGACTTACTACTATCACAACCAGATACAGGTGAACAAGGGCTTGAAATTGCTGATGCTCTAGTTTCTTCTGGAGCAATTGACATTTTAGTTGTCGATTCAGTGGCAGCCTTAGTACCACGTGCCGAAATTGAAGGTGAAATGGGTGACGCACACGTTGGGTTACAAGCACGTTTGATGTCACAAGCATTGCGGAAACTTTCTGGTTCAATTAACAAAACTGGAACGATTGCGATTTTTATTAATCAAATTCGTGAAAAAGTTGGAGTTATGTTTGGTAATCCAGAAACGACCCCAGGTGGACGAGCACTTAAATTCTATTCAACGGTTCGTTTAGAAGTTCGTCGTTCTGCTCAAATTAAAGATGGTACAGACATTATTGGGAACAACACTAAAATTAAAGTTGTTAAAAATAAAGTTGCGCCACCATTTAAAGTCGCCGAAGTAGACATTATGTATGGAGAAGGGGTATCACAAACAGGTGAATTGATTGATTTGGCTGTTGAAAAAGATATCGTGGATAAATCCGGTTCATGGTTTGCTTATAACGGTGAACGAGTTGGTCAAGGACGTGAAAACGTTAAAAAATATCTTGATGCAGAAGAGCATGCCGCAATGCGTTTAGAAATTTACAATCGTGTCCGTGCAGCGTATGGAATTGGTGATGATGTGGAAGAAACATACACAGAAACGCCAGCTGTGGATGATGCAAAAACGGATATTTTAAACGATGAAGATTAATAAATAAAGTAAAAAAGTTCATACTAGGATGTATGAACTTTTTTTGTTTAAAAACGGATTTTTGTTCTAAATTTAAGCTAATCAATTTAAAAATTTAATTGAATACCGAATATTTAGGTTATATTCAAGATAAATTATCCAATATAGCCGCAATCAATATCCTAAAAATGTTATAATTAAGCACTATTATTTGTGAAAGGGATTTTAAAATGACGAAACTAATTGACGGAAAACAGGTTGCCAATGACCTTAAAGTACAAATTGCTAGTAGTGTAAAAAAATTGATAGCATTAGGCATTACGCCAGGAATTGCAGTAATTCTAGTCGGCGATGATCCAGCCTCACAAATCTACGTTCGAAATAAGCAACGCGCCGCTGAAAAGTTAGGAATTGATTCAGAAGTGATTCACTTGCCAGCAACAACAAGTGAAGAAAAGGTACTGGCAAAAATTGCGGCATTAAATGCTAACCCAGCCATTGATGCGATTTTAGTACAGTCACCAATGCCAGCTCAGATTGATGAAAATCGGATTCAAAGTGCGATTGTACCAGAAAAAGATGTCGATGGGTTTCACCCACAAAATGTGGGAGCATTATTTAATAATGCCCAGGATTACTACCCAATGGCTAATACACCACGTGGTATTATGACATTACTTAATGAATACATGCCTAATTTAGTTGGTAAAAAAGCGCTCGTGATAGGTCGTTCAATTTTAGTTGGTCGGCCAATGATGGCTATGTTGAATAATGCGGATGCAACCGTTACTTTAGCCCACCGCCATACTACTAATTTAGAACAATTAATTGCCGATGCCGATGTAATTGTGGTGGCTGTTGGTAAACCACATTTTCTTAAAATGAGTGATGTTAAAGCGGATGCGGTAGTAATTGATGTGGGTATTAATCGCTTGGCAGACGGGACTTTAGTTGGTGATGTTTTGGATGATATGCCGGATTCAGAGCAACTATTAACACCTGTACCCGGTGGTGTTGGTCCGATGACAATTGCAACGTTAATGCAAACGACAGTTGAATTAGCGCGTCAACACAGTACGATATAATTAATAGGCGTATATTATGGAAAAACAACAGTATTTATCAATTAGTGCATTAACTAATTATTTAAAACGGAAGTTTGATGCTGATCCTTATTTGGAAAAGGTATTTTTAACTGGTGAAATTTCAAATTGGCGATTACGACCTACGCACCAATATTTTAGTTTAAAAGATGATAATGCAAAAATTAATGCCACGATGTTTCAAGGCAATTTTAAAAAAATAAAATTTCAACCAGAAGAAGGGATGAAAGTCTTAGTTACTGGGCGAATTTCTTTATATGGACCATCAGGTTCGTATCAAATAATTGTTGATTCCATGCAACCAGATGGAGTTGGTGCGTTATATCAAGCTTATGAACAACTAAAGAAAAAACTGCAAAGTGAAGGCTTATTTGATCGTCCTAAACGATCACTACAGCGGTTTCCAAAACGAATTGCCGTTATTACCTCACCAAGTGGGGCGGTAATTAGAGATATTATAACGACCACCCAACGCCGCTATCCGATTGCACAATTAGTATTATATCCGGCAGTTGTTCAAGGTGATAATGCTGTCACTAGCTTAGTTACTTGTCTTCAACAGGTTGCGCAAGGCGATTATGATGCAGTTATTATCGGCCGTGGTGGTGGTTCAATTGAAGATTTATGGCCGTTTAATGAAGAAGCGGTTGCTCGAGCGATTGTGGCAATGCCCATGCCAGTTGTGAGTTCAGTAGGACATGAAACTGATACGACAATTGCGGATTTGGTCGCTGATGTCCGGGCGGCAACGCCAACAGCTGCTGCCGAATTAGTGACACCGCGGCTAGATGAAGAATTGATTAACCTACAACAACTTGAAAATCGGTTACAAACGGCAATGCTTAATCGGGTTAAATTTGCGAAACAACAAGTTGCCCGACAAATGCAATCCGTTGTTTTTAGTAATCCACAACGCCTATATGATGGTTATATGCAACGCGCTGATTTAGCAGCGGAACGGTTGACTAATGCGATGCAACAGCGCGTGACAAGTGCAAATAACCGTTATCAACTAGCAGCTCGTGGGCTACCATTACTACAATATCGACAACAAGTATTGCAACTTGAAAAGCATATCAATGTGACACAACGGCAATTGATGCAAGCAACCTCGCAGATTGTTAAAGATAAACAACAGCAAGTTGCCAAACAAATGCAAGCCTTGGATTTAGTATCACCATTAAATATCTTGAGCCGGGGATATGCATTAGCGACAAAAGATAACCAGGTTATTAAAAGTATTAGTAATATTAATGTGGATGATGAAATTACATTACGGATTAATGATGGAATATTAAGTGCCAAAGTAACAGATATTAGAAAGGAATCTTAAAATGCCAGCTACTGATAAAAAAACATTTGAAGAGAATTTAACCGATCTTGAAGCGATTGTGACTCGTTTGGAACGTGGCGATGTACCACTTGAAGAAGCTTTAACTCAATTCCAAGCTGGAGTCGCCTTGAGTCAAGAACTACAAAAAACATTGAGCGAAGCAGAAAAAACACTAACTAAAATGATTAACAATCAAGGGCAAGAAGTTACCTTTGATGCAAGTAGTGCACAGTAAGGAATATTGAAGATGCAAAAATATCAAGACTTCTATCAGGAGTATGTACCCCAAATCGAACAAGTCATGGATCAAGCATTATTGGAACTTAATGGCCCAGCCACGTTGATTGAAGCAATGCGTTATTCTGTTAATGCTGGGGGTAAACGCTTGCGGCCAATTATGACTTTAGTCGTTTATCAGGGTTTTGGTGGCATTATTACCGATGATGTTATCCGAGTAGCTTGCGCAATTGAATTAATTCATACGTATTCATTAATTCATGATGACCTACCTGCGATGGACAACGATGATTTACGCCGCGGCAAACCAACAAGTCATAAAAAATTTGGTGAAGCCCAAGCAATTTTGGCTGGAGATGCGTTATTAACATTAGCCTTTAGCTGGATTGCAGATAGTAATATTAACGCAATTAGTAAAGTTGCATTAATTGCAAAATTAGCCCAAAATGCAGGCCCAGTAGGGATGGTTGGTGGTCAAGTTGCTGACATGCTTGGTAACGAATTAACCTATTCACATGCAGAATTAGTTTCAGTGCATAATTTGAAAACAGGTGCATTACTTAGTTATGCTGCTGCTGCCGGTGGGATTTTAGCGCAAGTTTCAAACGAGCTTGTGCAAGACTTAAGTGAGTTTGGTTTGAAGTATGGGTTAGCATTCCAGATTGAAGATGATATTTTAGATGTGAACGATAGTGTCGATATCGAGAAAAATACGTATCCACACTTATTAGGATTAGTAGGTGCAAAACAAGAACTAGCTAGTGTAGTTGATGCTACTCAGGCAAAATTAGCAGGCATTGCTAGTAAACAAGCATTTGATTTGGAATTAGTGGCAGGATTATTGAGTTATTTTGAAAGGAAAAATGATTAAGGATGGCGGATAAGGAACGCGTTGATATTTTATTAGTACAACAGGGAGTGTTTCCCACTCGGGAACAAGCTAAACGTGCCATTATGGCGGGACTTGTACTAGGTGAAAATGAAGAACGATTAGATAAACCCGGTGTTAAAATACCAGTAACGACAGAATTGCACTTAAAAGGAACACCAATGCCTTATGTTTCACGGGGGGGCTTTAAATTAGCCAAAGCCTTAACAGCATTTGAAATTGATGTTACTGATCGAATTGTGTTAGATATTGGATCATCAACTGGTGGTTTTACTGATGTGGTCCTTCAAAATGGTGCTAATAAGTCGTATGCCTTAGATGTAGGAACTAATCAATTAGCCTGGAAGTTACGCTCTGACGAACGAGTTATCGTTATGGAAAATACTAATTTCCGCTATTCAAAATTAGCTGATTTTACACACGGCCAACCTAATTTTGCCACGATTGATGTTTCATTTATTTCGTTGCATCTAATTTTGCCACCATTACGTGATATTCTCGCTGAGAATGGTGAAGTTGTTGCGTTGATTAAGCCACAATTTGAAGCTGGGCGTGAAAACGTTGGGAAACATGGTATTGTACGTGATCCAGCCGTGCATAAAGCAGTCCTAGAAGATATCGTTAAATTTGCGGTTTCGGTAGGCTTTACTGTTGAAAACTTAGACTTTTCACCCATTAAAGGTGGCGAAGGAAATATTGAATTCTTAGCACACTTAAGAGCAACAGCGACTCCAGAAGTGGCGGCAAATGTCGATGTTGATGCTGTGCAAGCACGTGCTTATGAACAATTAAACCGTAAAGATGAAAATCCTGAAAAGGGGGCTTCTTAATGAGAAAGCAAGAACGACACGAACTGATTCGACGATTAGTACAATCGCAATCGTTTGAGCGTCAAGATCAATTAGTTTATGCAATTGAAGAACAAATTGGAAAAAAAGTTACCCAGGCAACAATTAGTCGGGATTTACGGGAGCTTAATTTAATCAAAGTTCGGAATACTAACGGGAATTTTAATTATCAATTTGCACCGAATGAATTCTCATTAGATCGTAGTCGGTTAGCACGCTTGCTAGGGCGTAATGTTGAAGCTTTGGCAATTCAAGATACGATGATTTTATTAAAAGTAATTCCGGGTACTGGTGAAGTTATCGGTAATTTAATTGAAGCAATGGAAATTGATGAAATTTTTGCGGTGATGGTCAATGACGCTAAAGTAATGTTATTTATTAAAGATCAATGCAATAGTAAGTTAGTTGCTAATAAAATTCGAGATTTACTATAATAAAATGTGAGGAGATGATGGCATGTTACAAGAATTATCAATTGATAATTTTGCGATTATCCCCCATCTGCAAATTGATTTCAACCAAGGTATGACGGTCCTTTCAGGTGAAACGGGTGCCGGTAAATCAATTATAATTGATGCGGTTGGTTTACTTGCTGGTGGTCGTGGTTCGCAAGAGTTTATTCGTACAGGTAGTCAAAAAGCGGTCTTACAAGCAGCCTTTATCATTGATACGACAAATCAACATTTTATGACGGTCTTAGCTGATTTAGGAATTGAAGTTACTGATGAGCAGTTAATTATTCAACGGGAAATTCATCGTAGTGGGCGTAATGTTATCCGGGTCAATGGGATGTTACTTAACTTAACCACTTTAAAACAAGTTGGGGAGTTTTTAGTTGATATTCATGGTCAAAATGAACATCAAGAGTTAATGCAACCTGAAAAACATTTAGCAATGCTGGATGAATATATTGGGGATGAATTAATTGAATTAAAGCAACAGTATCAAGCGATGTTTACACAGTATCGCCAAGTCCAAAAAGCGGTTAAAGAAAAACAACAAAATCAACAAGCATGGGCACAACGCTTTGATATGTTGAAATTTCAAGTTGAAGAGTTAGAAGATGCAGCTTTACAGATTGATGAAGAGGAACTTCTGCTAGCAGAACGAGGCAGGTTAAATAATTTTCAAAAGATTATGAGTGCCTTAGAGTTAGTTAGTGTTAAATTAAGCGGTGCTGAAGAACCTGGTGCCGTGGATAGCCTAGGTGAAGCGATGCAAGCAATGCAAAGTATTGAGAGCATTGATGAAAGTTTTCATGAAATTAGTGAAACCATTGATAGTAGCTTTTATGCTTTGCAAGAAATTGTCAAAGATGTTAGTAATCAAATGGATTTACTGGAATATGATGAAGAACGCTTGAATCAAATCGAACAGCGCTTAGATTTAATTCATCAGTTGGAACGTAAATACGGGCCAGATGTAGCAGCCATGCTAACGTATTTAAAAAATATTAAAATTGAATTTAACCAAATGGAAAGCGTGAGTGCCAATAGTGATCAACTTGAAGAACAGTTAAGTAAGATTACGACACAGCTGACCGACTTGGGAGCAAAGCTTTCAGCAATACGGCAAACCAATGCGCTGACATTAGCGGAAAAGATTCATCAACAACTACAAGATTTGTATATGGAAAAAGCCCGCTTTAGCGTTAATTTTAAGCAACGGGCAACTTATCAATTCGATGGAGTAGATGAGGTTGAATTTTATATTCAAACCAATCCAGGTGAAGCGGCTAAACCACTTGCTAAAATTGCATCTGGTGGTGAGCTTTCACGGATGATGTTAGCGATGAAGACTATTTTTGCACAAAATCAAGGTGTCACATCGATTGTCTTTGACGAAGTGGATACTGGTGTTTCTGGCCGAGTCGCTCAAGCGATTGCGGAAAAAATTGCCACAATTGCTGCTCATTCACAAGTGTTAACAATTACGCATTTACCACAAGTAGCAGCAATGGCGGATCAACATTACTTGATACAAAAAACGGTTATTAATGACCGTACCGAAACATCAATTCAATTGCTTGATGAACAACAACGGGCGCGTGAGTTAGCGAGAATGATTAGTGGTACGGAAGTAACTGATTTATCGTTGGCGAATGCCACTGAGTTATTAGGATTAGCTAGCCGTAAGAAAAAGGAGTCCCATGAATAGAATACTTGGAATGTTTCGGTTGGAGCCGCTAGTTAAATTAGATGATTTATGGCGGGCTGCCTACCGTAATGGTTATGATAAACCCCGATTATTACACCGTCTGGGGATGTATGAGATGTTATGGTTTTTGATTTGGGCCATTTTTACGTATCGGACCATTCACGCTAAAATCGCTTTTTTAGGATTAGTAATGTTAATTGGCTGGTTATTTTGGATGGCATTTGGCCCGATTGTTTCAATTATTGATGCGGATACGAATCGGATTCGCCGATTAAAACGGGCTGATTATCGCCGTTATCGGCAACAAATGCGCGGGCAAATACCTTTTCCAGCCCCATCAGAAGTTGGAATTAGTAAAAAAGAACAATTACCGGCTCAAAAAAAGTAAAATCATAGTGTCGATAATTAAAAAATATGATACAATCAATATTGTTAGTCCAAAACAAGTTATAAATACTTGACTTTGATTTGGACTTACGGTAAGATATATTTTGTTGAGAAAACAGAGTAGGAGCACCCGCTTCTCGCCTCAGTGATAATTACGTTGCTAGGCTAGATATTTTTAAAACCATGATGAATGATTTTATAAGCGGGTTTGCGTATTTATACGCGAACCCTCTTTTGTTTTCACGCAAAATAAAATTTGGAGGACAAAACCATAGCACAAGCTCGACCACAACAAGATTTGATTAATGATAAAATTCGCGCACGTGAAGTTCGCTTGATTACAGATGCAGGTGACAAGGGAATTATGCCTACGTCAGAAGCTTTGAAACTCGCTGAAGATCAAGATTTGGACTTAGTATTAGTACAAGCTAACGCTAAGCCACCGGTCGCTAAAATCATGGATTACGGTAAGTTTAAGTTTGACGCCCAAAAGCGTCAACGTGAAGCTCGTAAGAATCAAAAAATCGTAACTGTTAAGGAAGTTCGGCTTTCACCAGTTATTGATGAAAATGATTTTAACACCCGTTTGAAAGCAGCGCTTAAGTTCTTGGGTCAAGGTAACAAAGTTAAAGCGTCAATTCGTTTTAAGGGACGTGCCATTACGCACAAGGAAATTGGACGTGCTGTCTTAGATCGTTTAGCTGAAGCAACTGCTGAAGTTGCTAAAGTAGAACAACGTGCAAAGATGGACGGTCGTAGCATGTTCTTGGTTCTTGCGCCAAAAGATAGCAAGTAGAGTCGCGTCTACGAGTTAATAAAAGAAAGCTACTAAATTATTCGGAGGAATTGTAATTATGCCTAAGCAAAAGACACACCGCGCTTCAGCAAAGCGTTTCAAGAAGACTGCCAACGGTGGTTTGAAGTCAGGTAACGCCTTTACTTCACACCGTTTCCACGGTAAGACTAAGAAGCAACGTCGTCAACTTCGTGGTACTTCAATGATGAACCACACTACTTTGAAGACTTACAACAAGCTTCTTTCAACTATCTAATTTTAAATTTAAACGTAAACATAAAAAAACAAGTATTTTTAGGAGGACTTTCCCATGCGTGTTAAGGGTGGAACAGTGACGCGTGCTCGTCGCAAGAAAATGATTAAGTTGGCTAAGGGTTACCGTGGTCAACGTCACATCAACTTTAAGGTTGCTAAGCAATCAGTTATGCAATCTTACTACTACGCATTCCGTGACCGTCGTAAGACTAAGAGCAACTTCCGTAAATTATGGATTGCTCGTATCAATGCGGCTGCTCGTATCAACGGTTTGTCATACAGCAAGTTTATGCACGGTTTGGCACTTTCAGGTTCAACTTTGAACCGTAAGATGTTAGCTGACATCGCAGTTACTGACGAAGCATCATTTGCTAAGTTAGCTGAAGCTGCTAAGAAAGCACTTGAAACTAAGTAATTAAAAAAGAGTTGTGGGTTGAATTCTCTGCAACTCTTTTTTGTTTGCATGCTAAAATAGAAGTGAAATGACTTTTATGGAGGCAAATATAAATGAGTAAAGAATCTGTATTTTCAGCATTACAAAGTTTTAGTAGTCGTGATTCGCGGGTGCGGGCTTTTGGTCAAACAGCGACAAATGAATTTGATTTGAGTATTACATTATTTGTGACGCAAATGTCATTATTTAACAATATAACATGGCTAGAGTTCTTACCACCGTTTGAGTTAATTGAAACTCGTCTGACAAATGATGCAACGACACCAAGTTTAATAAGATTAAAATTTGATGGAAATATTGAAGTTGCATTAGTTGTGGCACCGGTATTTACCAAAGCTAGTTTCTTACTTAGTCCCGAAAATAAAATAATTGCGGATAAAGATTAATGGCCAGCTTGTAAACTAGTTTTTAGTAGTAAAATACTCTATAATATAGTAATTGCATAAAAACGAAAAGTGATAAATAAAAAGGATAATTGAATGATAAATAAATTTGCACCGACTTGGATGGTTGATGTTATTTATAATGTCACGCCAGCACAATTAAAGGCGCAAGGCATTAAAGCTGTGTTAACCGATTTAGATAACACGTTAATTGCATGGAATAATCCCGAAGGAACCAACGAATTACGACAATGGTTACGTGATTTGGAGCAAGCTGGAATTCCATTGATTGTGGTTTCAAATAACTCAGAAGAACGAATTAGCAAAGCAGTAGCCCCATTAGGAGCACAATACGTTTCGCGGGCATTAAAGCCATTAACGCGTGGAATTAAGCAAGCAATTCGGCAACTAGATTTGAAACCAAGTGAAGTTGTTATGGTAGGTGATCAATTGATGACTGATGTTTGGGCGGCAAATAATGCAGGAGTCCGGAGTATTTTGGTAAAACCACTGATTGAAACTGATCAATGGAACACGCGCATTAATCGATTTATTGAAAAACCTGTTAAGCGTTCAATGTTGAAAAAATTTCCGAACTTGAAATGGATGGATAAAATTAATGACTGATGAAGAATTAAAAGTAGCACTAGTAGAAGGCATCAATTGTGTCGGCTGTGGTGTGCAATTACAAACTGAACATAAAGGTGAGTTAGGGTTTACCCCAATGAGTGCCTTGAAAAAAGGCTTAGAAACGGATGAAGTTTATTGTCAACGGTGTTTCCGTTTACGGCACTACAACGAAATTCAACCAGTTTCATTGACTGATGATGATTTCCGTCGTTTACTTGGCCAAATTGCAGACACTAAATCATTGATTGTTTACGTAGTAGATATTTTTGATTTTACCGGTTCATTAATTCCTGGATTACACCGTTTTGTTGGTGATAATCCGGTTTTATTAGTTGGAAATAAAGCAGATGTGATGCCTAGTTCATTAAAACGGACAAAGTTAACTGACTGGATGCGTCAACAAGCTAATATCAATGGAATTCGTCCAATTGATGTTGCTTTAGTTTCAGCTGCTAAAAATCATTCAATTGATCAATTATTAGCGAAAATTGATAAGTACCGTGATGGCCGTGATGTGTACGTTGTTGGGGTGACAAATGTTGGTAAATCAACACTTATCAATGCAATTATTAAACAACAAACAGGTATTCAAGACTTGATTACTACGTCACGTTTCCCAGGGACAACATTGGATAAGATTGAAATTCCATTTGATGATAACACTAGTTTGATTGATACCCCAGGAATCATTCACCAAGATCAAATGGCACATTACCTTGGTGCTAAGGAATTAAAATATGTATCACCACAAAAGGAATTGAAACCGGTTGTGTTCCAATTGAATGCTGAACAAACATTATTCTTTGGTGGCTTAGCTCGATTGGATTTTGTCCAAGGTGAACGGAGTCCTTTTGTAGCCTACTTTGAAAATAATTTAATGATTCACCGTACGAAACTAGCAAATGCGGATAACTTTTATGAAAAGCATGCTGGTGAGCTACTTGTACCACCAACGAGCGATGAAATGACTAATTTTCCGGCCTTACAACGCCATGAATTTCGGACTAAAGTTAAGTCAGATATCGTGATTAACGGCTTAGGTTGGGTTACTGTACCAGCCAATGTTACTGTTGCAGGGTGGGCACCAAAGGGCGTTTCAGTCCTTGTACGTGCTGCCATGATTTAAGAATAGAGAGATAAAAATGAGTACTTTACGTGGAAAACAAAAGCGTTACCTTCGGGCGCAAGCACATTCAATGCACCCATTGGTAAATGTTGGCAAAAATGGTCTATCAAAAATCTGGTTAGACCAAGTTGAAGACGCAATTGAAAAACGTGAATTGGTTAAAATTGCTATCTTGCAAAATGCAGATGTGGATGTAACTGATGTAAAAACATACATCGAGGAAAATTCACGAATCGAAATTGTGCAAACAATTGGCCGGATTCTTGTTGTTTACAAGCGGTCTGACAATCCTGATAATCGTGATTTTTCAAATGAAGTTGATGCAATCTAATTGATATTTTCTAAATACAATGGTGAGGTAAACGAAGTGGTAATGACGGTTTTTACACCAGACGTAGCGCTGGCACTTGAAAGTGAAACGGTGGAAATTAAGCGCCGCGTTGGAATCATGGGTGGGACTTTTAATCCGATTCATAATGGGCACTTAATTATGGCTGAACAAGTCCGGTCTCAATTAGGCTTAGATGAAATTTTATTTATTCCTAATAACATTCCACCACATATTGATACTAAAACGGCAATTGATGGTACTACCCGGGCTAAATTAATTGAATTAGCGATTGAAGATAATTCAGATTTTAACTTAGAACGGATTGAGTTAATCAAGGGTGGTGTTAGTTATTCGATTGATACTATTGCGGAATTAAAACGCCAACATCCAGATACGGAGTATTATTTTATTATTGGGGCTGATGAGGTAGCATATTTACCTAAGTGGTACCGAATTGATGAATTAATTACGATGGTGACGTTTGTGGCAATTAAGCGGGTAGGTTTTACACAGACAAGTGAATATCCTGTTATTTGGATTGATACGCCGATTGTTGAAATTTCATCAACAGATGTCCGGCAAAGAATTGAGCAACAACGCTCAATTCGCTATCTAGTACCACTAAAGGTTGCTGACTATATTGTAAAGAATGGACTATATCAAGATGACAAACATTGATTATCAGAAACATTACTATCCCGGCTCTCGTGACCAGTTGGTGGCAATTTTAGCGGATACCTTATCTGATTTCCGCTACCAACATGTTTTACGGGTGGAGGCTAAAGCCTTAGAATTAGCCCAAAATTTTGCGGTTGCTGATTTAGAAAAAGTTTCCGTTGCGGCGCTAGTTCATGATTATGCTAAAGAACGTTCAGATGCTGATTTTAAAGCAGTTATTAAAGCCAAGCATCTTGATCGTAATTTAATGCAATGGGGCAATTATGTGTGGCATGGGCTTGTTGGAGCAGAAATGATCCATGATGAATTAGCCATCACAGATGAAGATATTTTAAATGCAGTCCGTTACCATACAACTGGGGCGGCATATATGACGATATATGATAAATTAATTTTTATGGCTGACTATATTGAGGACGGTCGTGACTTTCCTGGAGTTGATGATTGTCGAACAACAACGTTTGCTGATTTGGATGCGGGAGTTGCTTGGCAACTTAAGCACACATTAGGCTATCTTTTAGCTAAACAAACACCCATTCATCCCCAAACAGTATTGACATATAACGCATTTGTTGCAAATAACAAATAAACGCACGGTTAGTCACAACTAACCACAATAAAGAGGTATAAAATGAATTCAGAAAAAATGTTAGAAATTGCCGTTAAAGCTGCTGATAGCAAGCGCGCCGAAGATATTGTTGCTCTTGATGTTCAATCAGTATCATTACTTGCAGATTACTTTGTAATTATGAATGCAGGTTCAAAGCGTCAAGTTAAGGCCATCGTTGATGAAATTGAAGATCAATTAAACGAAAATGGTGTCTTTGCTAAACAAATCGAAGGTAAGGCTGAAGGTAGTTGGGTATTACTTGATTTCACTGATATCATCGTGCACGTCTTTGATGACGAAACACGTTCACACTACAACTTAGAAAAGCTATGGGGAGACGCTCCATACGTTGACTTGACTGATTACATTGCTGAGGATTAATTATGGCCAATTATCAAACTTTTGCTCAATTATATGATAATTTGTTTGATGGAGAGTTATATTTACAATGGCGTGATTACGTTGCTGCCAATGTGCCAGACAAGAATGGTAAGTTGCTAGATTTAGCTGGTGGAGCGGGCCGCTTAGCTGTTTTATTAGCTCAAGCTGGTTATCAAGATGTGAGTGTCTTTGATTTATCACCAGAAATGTTATCATTAGCAATGAAGCATGCTGAAGAAGCTAATGTAACGATTCCGTTAATTGAAGGTGATATGACAGAGTGGTCAGATTTATCAACTCAGTATCAAACAATTACTTCATTTGCAGATTCTTTTAACTATTTAGGTAAAAAGGATCAGTTGAAAGAAACCTTCACCCAAGTTTATCAACATTTACTGGCTGATGGGCAGTTCTTATTTGATATGATTACACCATATCAAATAAATGAAGTATATCCAGGTTACATGTATAATTGGCATGATGAAGAAACAGCTTTCCTATGGAGTTCATATGAAGGTGAACGTGCTAACTCAGTTGAACATGAGTTAACATTCTTCGTGTATCAAGAAGAAATTGATGGTTATCAACAACTTCAAGAATTACACTATGAATATGCTTATACGCTAACTGAGATTAAGGCCCTCTTAGCAGAAGTTGGCTTTAAAGATATCGAAGTACATGCTGATTTTGGGCAAGCACCTGTATCTGAAACGACAACTCGATGGTTCTTTAAAGCACATAAATAATAAAAAAGTTTAAAACGGCCTGTACTTATTAAAGTGCGGCCGTTTTTTTGAGGGAATTAAATGTTAGATTTTGTTGCATTAGATTTTGAATTTGACTTGCACATGGCAAATCGAATTTCTATTGTTGAAATTGGAATGCAAAAAGTAATGGGGGGCAAACTTGTGGATAACTGGCAAACGCTTGTTAATCCTGAATCACAATTGGATGCCTATGCATCTGATAATATTCATCATATTTACGCAAGTGATGTTTTATTTGCGCCGACTTTTGCCACAATTTGGCCACAAATTATCGCTTTTGTGGGTGATTTACCGGTTGTGGTCCATGGCGTTAAAAACGAGCAACAAGCGATAATTACCAATTGTCAGTTTTATGATTTACCCATCCAAGCATTTAAATATATTGATACGTTAACATTAGCTAAAAAATTATTGCCAGATTTACCCAAATATAATGTGAACTATTTGGCAGATTATTTTAAATTACCAATGACCGCTGATCACGCGGCGTTAGATGATGCACAGTTAACAGCTCAAGTATTAGTATCGATGCAAACTAAGTACGGTATTGATGTTATTAATAAAATAATTAAATGATAATGAAAAGCTTTAAAAAGATGGTAAAAGCGAGTACACTTAAGTAGTTAGTGATACTATGCCTATATGGCGGAATTGGCAGACGCGCTGCGTTCAGGTCGCAGTGAGGGCAACCTCGTGCAGGTTCGACTCCTGTTATAGGCAGTAAAACGATAATAGTATAAAAAAGGTTCGCACAGCATAATATGCCGTGGGAATCTTTTTTGTTACAAGAAAGTGGTTGTTATTAAGCGCTAATTCAATAATTTGACCCTGATAATTTGATAATGCTATTATCATGGCAGTTACTACTTTAGATTCAAGAATAGGAGAATCCAGATGTTTAAAAATATTTTAATCGCCGGTGGTGGTGTTTTAGGAAGTCAAATTGCCTTACAAAATGCAGTACATGGTAAAGCAGTAACGATTTATGATATTTCAGCCGAGGCGGTTGCTACGGCTAAAAAGTGGGTCGCTAGTTTTAAAGATTTGCTAGTAGCAGATATTAAAGAAATTAGTGATGAACAAGCGCAAGCCGATATTGCTAAAATTACGTATACTTCAGATTTAGCAAGTGCGCTTAAAGGAATTGATTTAGTAATTGAAGCCGTCCCAGAAAGTTTAGATATTAAAAAAGATTTCTGGGAAAAAGCCTCTGATGCAGCCGATAAAGAAACGGTTTTTGCAACTAATTCATCGACATTATTACCAAGTAAGATTGCGACTTTTGTTGATCGACCTGATAAATTCATTTCGCTACACTTCGCTAATATTGTGTGGTCACATAATACCGCGGAAATCATGGCCCAACCTAAAACTGAATCAGATTTACCAACTCAAATGGAAAATTTTGCCCGTGAAATTGGCATGGTGCCGATTTTAGTTAAAAAAGAACAGCCAGGTTATGTGCTAAATACATTGTTGGTCCCATTGTTAAGTGCCGGGATGTATCTTTGGTACCATGATATTGCTGATGCCGATACGGTTGATAAAACATGGATGATTGCAACTGGGGCACCTTATGGACCATTTGGAATTATCGATATGGTTGGTTTACGAACGGTAAGTAATATCTTACAAGCTGGAACAAATCCTGATGCACAAGGAATGGCTAAAAAATTAAAAACAGAATATGTGGATCAAGGTAAGTTAGGAACCGAAAGCGGTGAAGGGTTCTACAAGTATCCAGATCCAACATTCAAACAAGCTGACTTTTTGAAATAAAAATACACTATTAATTTGGGGGAAATTAAAATGTTAGAAAAAGTATTAGTTGCCAGTGGTGGTGTCTTAGGGAGTCAAATTGCGCTCCAAAATGCGGTCCATGGTAAAACGGTTACCATTTATGATATTTCAGCCGAGGCCCTTGCTGGTGCTAAAAAGCATATTGCTGCATTCAAAGAGCAATTAATTAAAGATACTGGTAAAGACGCCAATGAAGTCCAACAGCAAGTTGACGCTATTAAATATGAAGCTGATTTAGCGGCTGCTGTTAAAGGAGTAGATTTAGTTATTGAAGCGGTTCCGGAAAGCTTTGAAATTAAAAAAGATATTTGGACGAAACTTTCAGCGGCTGCCGATGCACAAACGATTTTTGTTACGAATACTTCAACGATGCTACCAAGTAAAATTGCGGCAGTTGTTGATCGACCAGCTAAATTTATTGCGATGCACTTTGCTAACTTAGTGTGGGCACACAATACAGCTGAAATTATGGCACATGCCGGCACAGATCCTGAACTGCCAGCCCAAATCCATGATTTTGCTAAAAGTATTGGCCTGGTACCAATTATGATTAAAAAGGAACATGCGTCATACTTGCTTAATAACATGTTTAATCCATTCTTAACAGATGGTTTAAGTTTATGGTATAACGGCATTGCTGATTACCAAACAATTGATAAAGTATGGATGATTGATTTAGAATCTCAAGCTGGTCCATTTGGCTTAATTGATATTGTTGGTTTACGAACAATGATCAATGTCTTAAAAGCTACCGGAGCAGAAGAAGATGCCAAAATTGCCGAAAAATTACAAACGGAATTTGTTGACCAAGGTAAGACCGGTGCCGTTGGTGGTGAAGGCTTCTATAAGTATCCACAACCAGCATTTTTAGATCCTGATTTTTTGAAGGTTGATTAAGCATAAAAAGAGTTGTGATATAAATAAAATTTAGTATTAATTTGATGTTAGAACGTATTTCAAAAGGCAGATACTAGCATCAAATACGAAAACCTCCGACCGAATTTTTAAATTCAGTCGGAGGTTTCTACTTTAATACCGTATTTAAACGCCTTTTACTACACGCCCGTTTATTTTTGCTAAGCATTCAATACCAGTTAAGTCGCTTTTTAGGCATCTTATCTGTAATTACAACATCAATTTGTACCAAGTGCTACAATACCTAAGAAATATAATTAGAGGTGAAAGAAATGTTTAACTTAAGTGACTATATCGGTCCTATTATTATCTTCTTACTTATTGCTTCAAGATTAGTTAAAACGCAACCAGTAAAAGATTCATTTAAAGGTGTAATTATTTTAATTGTCATTGGAGCAGTGTCAGTCTACCATGCTTTGCCGGATTTAACCCTTAATTTTGCAACCATTGTAATCATCGCATGGTCATGTATTACGGGCTTGGTTTTTGGAGCCATTCGGGGGACAACTGTTAAAGTCTACTTGGATCGGCAAACTAATACATGGATGCGGAGTGGCTCAATTATGACAATTATTGTCTTTGTGATTGGGGTTGCTGTTAATGAAGGGGTGGCCCATTTGTTACTATCCAACGCTAGCTCAATTTCAGGGGTAACAGAAATGTTGCACATGGGTTTATCAATTTTAGCTGGCCGGATTGTTCACTTGAACAAACGCGCAATCGCCCAAGGTCGCCGCTAAGCGTGTCGCTATCAAATATATCTGGAAAAACATCTTAGTTTACTAAGGTGTTTTTTATTGTTTAGAATGTTTCACATGAAACAGTAGCGTAAAACATGTTTTTAGTACGGTCGCTTAATGCCATCACTGCTAAAAAATGCTAAAATATTAAAGACAATAACAATAGAAAAGGGCAAATAGCATGGCAAAAACTGCAAAAGAAACTCCAATGATGCAGCAATATAATGCAATCAAAGAGCAATATCCAGATGCATTTTTATTTTATCGACTTGGTGACTTTTACGAGTTATTTAATGATGATGCGATTAAAGGTGCCCAAATTTTGGAACTAACCTTAACAACGCGCAATAAAAATGCAGAAAATCCAATTCCAATGTGTGGCGTACCACATCACGCAGCACAAAATTATATCGATATCCTAGTTGATAAAGGCTACAAGGTAGCTATTGTTGAGCAGATGGAAGACCCTAAGCAAGCGGAGGGCATGGTTAAACGTGATGTCGTCCAATTAGTGACACCTGGGACTAAGTTTGGGACCCAAGCAGACGCTAAAGAAAATAACTATATTACGGCTTTGACCCAAACACCCCAGTGTTTTGGCTTAGCCTATGCGGATTTATCAACCGGTGAAGAAAAAGTAACCACCTTGATGGAAAGTGAAGAAGTCTTCAATGAAATCCTTAATTTACAAACTAAAGAAGTCGTTGTTGATTCCAGTGTGGATTCTGAAATTACAGAAAAGTTAGCTAAGCTAGGGATTTTAATTTCGCATCAAGCAGCAGCTATCACACCTCAGGCTGAGGTGAGTTTTTTAACTCAGACAATCACTGATACGACACAATTACAAGTCGCTAGTCAGTTAGTTAGTTATTTAACTTTAACGCAAAAGCGTTCATTAGCCCATTTACAAGAATTTGTGGTTTATGAACCAATGCGGTTTTTAAAGATGGATCATAATAGCCGCTACAACTTGGAGTTAACCCAAAATATCCGAACGGGTAAAAAGCAAGGAACGCTATTATGGTTATTAGATGAAACCAAAACCGCTATGGGTGGTCGGATGTTAAAACAATGGCTTGATCGGCCACTTTTAACGCAAAGTAGTATTGTGAAACGCCAAATGATTGTTGCTGGATTGTTGGAAAATTACTTTGAACGAACAGCAATCCAAAATGATTTAGTTAAAGTTTATGATTTGGAACGTTTAGTTGGGCGGGTGGCATTCGGGTCTGTAAATGGCCGAGACCTAATTCAATTAAAAACGAGTCTCGAACAAGTACCTAAGTTACGGGCCACTTTAAAAACATTACCTGGGGATGTTTTTGGACCATTAGTCGAATTACTTGATCCAGTTCATGAAGTTACAGAATTGATTGCAACGGCAATTAATGAGGAACCACCACTTTCAATTACCGAAGGTGGGATCATTGCCGATGGTTATTCTGAACAACTTGATCAATATCGTGACGTAATGAAAAACGGGAAACAATGGTTAGCAGAATTGGAAGCCCATGAACGTGAAGTAACAGGGATTAACGGCTTAAAAATTGGCTATAACCGTGTCTTTGGTTACTTTATTGAAGTTACGAAGGCTAATATTGCCAAGCTTGATGCCGACCGCTATGAGCGTAAACAAACGTTAACCAATGCAGAACGCTTTAGCACACCAGAATTAAAAGAACGTGAAGCACTGATTTTGGAAGCCCAAGATAAGTCCACAGAGCTTGAATACCGCTTATTTGTGGAAGTGCGTGAAGTTATTAAAACGATGATTAGTCGTTTACAGGCACTAGCTCAAGGAATTGCCGAATTGGACGTTTTACAAAGCTTTGCGGTTGTTGCCGAAACGTATCATTTTGTACAACCAACATTTACGACGGACGCTAACTTAGCAATTATTGATGGCCGGCACCCCGTAGTTGAAAAAGTTTTAGGACGCCAAGACTATGTTCCTAATGATATTTTGATGAGTCCTGACAATAGTATTATGTTAATCACCGGACCAAATATGTCAGGTAAATCAACATATATGCGGCAATTAGCATTAATTGTAATATTGGCGCAAGTTGGCTCGTTTGTACCGGCAACTGCAGCAACGTTACCAATTTTTGATCAAATTTTTACCCGGATTGGGGCTGCTGATGATTTGATTTCAGGTGATTCAACGTTCATGGTTGAGATGGGTGAAGCTAATAATGCGTTAAAACATGCCACACCGGCTTCATTAATTTTATTTGATGAACTTGGCCGAGGAACCGCAACATATGATGGGATGGCATTAGCGCAAGCAATTATTGAATATGTGCATCAAAACGTCCATGCAAAGACATTATTTAGTACGCACTACCACGAATTAACGGAGTTGGCTGAAGAGCTTCCAGGCTTAAAAAATATGCACGTTGGGGCCATTGAACAAGATGGTGACCTAGTCTTTGTTCACAAGATGGAAGACGGGCCTGCTGACCAAAGTTATGGGATTAATGTAGCCAAACTTGCCGGCATGCCAGATGCTTTGTTAACACGGGCAGAAGTGATTCTCAAGCACCTTGAACAACAAGGCTCTGCCACGACGTTGATGCAAGTTACAAACCATGATGAGGTGGTTGTTGAGAAACCGGTTGTTGCAGAATCGATAGCAACGACAGTGCAACAGCCAGATGATAACGCGACGGATTTACAGCTGGATTTATTTGCTGATACAACGGTTGATCCCAAACAACAAGCCATCATTGATGAGCTAAAAGAAATGAATTTAGCGATGATGACCCCTTTGGATGCCTTGAATAAATTATTTGCACTCCAACAAAAACTTTAACTATTAGGAGGATGTATGGCAAAAGTACATGAATTATCAGTCAATTTGGCCAACCAAATTGCCGCTGGGGAAGTAATTGAGCGACCTGCATCCGTGGTTAAAGAATTACTTGAAAACGCCCTGGATGCGCATGCTACCCAAATTGATATTTTAATTGAAGCTGCCGGGACAAAATTAATTGAAATTGTTGATAATGGCGATGGAATTGATGATGACGATGTTGAGATTGCTTTTCGACGGCATGCGACATCTAAAATTATTGATCGACAGGATTTATTTAAAGTGCGAACACTTGGTTTTCGGGGTGAAGCATTACCAAGTATTGCGTCAATTGCGGATGTTGAATTAACGACAAGTACGGGGCAACAAGCTGGGACAGCAGTCCATATTAAAGGTGGGGATATCTTAGCGAAAAAAGCGGCTAGTGCCCGCCGTGGAACACGAATTAAAGTCACAGAATTGTTTTTTAATACACCGGCACGTTTAAAGTATTTGAAGTCACAACAAACGGAATTAGCTAAAATAGTTGATATTGTTAATCGTTTGGCATTAAGTTATCCAGCGGTGACGTTTCACTTAGTGCATAACGATAAACAATTATTACGCACAGCGGGTAATGGGGATGTTAAACGTGTAATTGCCGAGATATATGGCCCAAGTACCGCCCAAAAGATGCTCCCAGTAACAACCGAAGATAATGATTTTCAAGTGGAAGGCTTTGTTTCATTGCCAGAATTAACCCGTGCATCACGTGATTATATTTCGGTATTAATTAATGGGCGCTATATTAAAAATTTTCAGATTACTAAAGCGATTATTAAAGGCTATGGTAGTAAGTTAATGGTGGGACGGTATCCGTTTGCAGTAATTAACATTAAGATGGATCCATTGTTGGTCGACGTCAATGTCCACCCTACCAAACAAGAAGTTCGTTTGAGTCAAGAGGAGACACTGGTAGCGTTAATTACAACAGCCGTGCAAGATGTCTTTACTCGGGTGAATCTTATTCCGGATGGTTATCAAAATCTAACGGGTTCGATTGTTACAACGCTTTCAGAACAAGCAAAGGAACCGGTGACACCAGTCACACCGGGGTCCGATTTCATTAGCCAGTTAAACCAAACATCAATGAAATACCAGTTAGATAATCCGGTTATAACTGATGAAACACCAGCTGAAGCGGTCAGTGCAACAGATGGTCTTAAAGTACCGGCTAAAATAACACCACCGGCAATTGTACCGATTAATGTGTTAACGAAAGCTGATCTTTCAAGTCAAGCAGTTCAAACATTTCAGGCTAAGTATGCACCAGAGATGCCAACAGCACCGACGCCGAAGGTAACGCAACCAAGCGATTTAAAGCAAAAGGACACGCAAACGTCATTAGAAGTTGACCATGAACAAGTTATCGGAAATGATAATCCAGCAGTAAGTCCGTGGCCTGAACTACGTTATATGGGCCAAATGTTTGGAACTTTTTTATTTGCTGAGGGGCCTAAAGGGTTATATTTAATTGACCAACACGCTGCTCAAGAACGAATTAATTATGAATATTATCGGGAAGAAATTGGGAAGGTTGGTACGGCGTGGCAACAATTATTAATTCCACTAGTCTTAGACTATCCGTTAGTTGATGCCGTTAAAATTAATGATAAATTAGCAATGCTCAATGCAGTCGGTTTAGATTTAGAACCATTTGGTGAGAATAGTTTTATCTTGCATCATCATCCAAGTTGGTTTGTTACAGAACAAGTTGAAGCAACAACTCGTGAAATGATTGACTGGGTGCTACGTGAAGGCCAAATTACAACGGCTGAGTTTCGTGAAAAAACGGCGATTATGATGAGCTGTAAACGGGCAATTAAAGCTAATCAGCACTTAAGTGACCTGGAAGCTAAAGCATTAATAACACGCCTTGGTACCACTAAAAATCCGTATAATTGTCCGCATGGGCGACCAGTATTAATTACCTTATCATTAACGGATATGGAAAAAATGTTTAAACGAATTCAAGACGTACATGGCTCTTGGATTGATTATGATGGCCATCCTTATTAATTATGGTGCCACAGAAAGAGAATGGTTTTATCAGATGTATGAATATTTAACTGGTAAGGTAACCCTTATTTTACCAACTCATGTTGTAGTAGAAGTAGCGGGCATGGGCTATAAGTTATTAACCGCTAATCCATTTATTTACCAAGAAAATCAAACAGTGACAATTTATGTTGAACAAATTGTGCGTGAAAATGAAATTTCATTATATGGCTTTGCTGATATGACAGCGAAAATGCTATTTAATAAACTTTTGAGCGTTTCAGGGATTGGCCCTAAATCAGCTTTGGCTATTTTAGCTAATGCTGATCAAAGTGCGTTAATCGGTGCCGTTGAAAGCCAAAATGTAGAATACTTAGTTAAGTTTCCCGGAATTGGTAAAAAAACGGCGCAACAAATTGTGCTTGATTTAAAAGGCAAACTCGCCGATATTCCAGGTGTGGCATTAGACTTGTTTACTGAACCAGTTGCAGTTGCAAATGTGAATAAGGAATTAAGTGATGCAATCTTAGCGCTAGAATCATTGGGCTATGGTAAGACGGATATTAAACGCGTTGAAAAACATTTAGCTAAAGCTGCTACCACGGATACCCAAACTTATTTAAGTTTAGGATTAAAATATTTGATGGGTTAGGAGCACATAACGATATGAAAGGAGGCTATGATGGCAGAATTTGAAGAGCCACTTTATAATCAAGCTGTCCAAGACGAACAAGAAAATTCACTTGAGAAATCGTTACGGCCACAAAAATTTGCGGAATATATTGGTCAAGAAGCAGTTAAAAATGAACTACAAGTGTATATTAAAGCTGCCCGTAGTCGAGAAGAAGCATTAGATCATGTGCTTTTGTATGGTCCGCCTGGATTAGGTAAAACCACCTTAGCAATGGTAATAGCCAATGAAATGCAAGTTGGCTTGAAGACGACGTCAGGGCCAGCAATTGAAAAAACGGGTGATTTATTAGCACTACTCAATGAGCTACAACCAGGTGATATTTTATTTATCGATGAAATTCATCGCTTGCCAACCGCCGTGGAAGAAATGTTATATTCTGCAATGGAAGATTATTTTGTCGATATTGTTATTGGCCAAGGGCCGACCGCTCATCCAGTACACTTTCCATTACCGCCATTTACCTTAATTGGAGCTACTACCCGAGCTGGTATGCTATCAGCACCATTGCGTGACCGTTTTGGGATTGTTGAGCATATGAGCTATTATAATGTTGCGGAGTTAGAAGAAATTGTCAAGCGGACGGCTGACATCTTTCATAGTTCAATTGCCGCATCAGGGGCCCATGAAATTGGCCGCCGATCACGAGGGACACCACGGATTGCCAATCGATTATTAAAACGGGTTCGCGATTTTGCTTTGGTGGCGGGTAAAGAAGCCATTGATGTTGAAATTGTCAATCACGCTTTACAGATTTTAAACGTTGATCAGATGGGATTAGATCAGACGGATGTCAAGTTATTGACAACGATGATTACACAATACGGTGGTGGACCGGTTGGGATTAGCGCACTGGCTGCAAATATTGGTGAAGAAGTTGATACGTTAGAATCAATGTATGAACCTTATTTATTACAAATTGGGTTTGTACAACGAACACCACGTGGACGGGTTGCAACGGTGAAAGCATATGATCATTTAGGCTATATGCGGCCGGCTGAAAGCTAATATACTGATTATTGAATGTAAGGTACCAAAGTTTGTTAATTTACGTTACAATAAACTTAATGTTTTCTAAAATAGGATAAAGGAGTATTACAAATGGGACCAGTTAATATTTTAATTTTAGTTGTGTTAATCGGGGGAATGTTGTTTATGACAACGCGCTCACAAAAGAAGCAACGGGACATGCGTGATGCAATGATGTCTAAACTTCAAAAAGGTGCGCATGTGGTAACAATTGGCCGCTTACATGGGGTTGTTGACTCATTAAATGAAGCCGATAAGACAGTTACTTTGGATTGTGATGGTATTTATTTAGTATTTGATACTGATGCCATTGCTAAAGTTATTGATCAACCAGCAGTTGTCGAAGCTACTCCAGCTGAAACGACAACTCCTTCTGACGTAACTGCAGAACCTAAGTCAGTTGAAGAATCAACAATTACAGAAGCTACAACAGAAGCTAAAGAAGTAACAACTGATAAATAATCAATGTTGCTAATTAAATAACTAATAAAGAAATCCTTATGGTGTTAATGCGCCATAAGGATTTCTTTGTTAGTATGATATAGGAGCGTTATTTTGTAGTATGGGGGGAATTATGCGAAAAATAATTCATGTTGATATGGATGCTTTTTATGCCCAAGTCGAAATGCGAGATAATCCTGCTTTACGCCATGTTCCATTAATTTTGGCCAAAGATCCGGCCAAAACTGGTGGTCATGGAGTAGTCGCAACGGCTAATTATGTTGCTCGTCAATTAGGGGTTCATTCTGCAATGAGTGCGATGGAAGCTAAAAAATTAGCTCCTAAAGGCGTCTTTTTAACACCTGATTTTACAAAATATCGAGCAGTTTCGGCGCAAGTTCATGAGATTTTTCATGAATACACCGACATGATTGAACCAATTGCCTTTGATGAAGCATATTTGGATGTTACGGAAAATAAATTAGATATTTCTGATCCCGTAGTTTTAGCTCACCGAATGCAACAAGAAATATGGGAACGTCTACATCTAACTTGTTCAACTGGAATTAGCTATAACAAGTTTATTGCCAAGCTAGCTTCGGAATATAATAAGCCAGTTGGTGTGACTATTGTTGGACAAGCGGATGCTGTTGATTTTTTAATTCATCAACCAATTGGTGCTTTTCGCGGAATTGGTAAAAAAACATTACCGCAAATGGAGGCTTTAGGGATTCTAACTGGAGCAGATTTATTTGAACAAACAGAAAGTTTTTTAATACGACATTTTGGAAAGTTAGGCTATGACTTATTTCGACGGGTTCGGGGGATTGATGACCGACCAGTACAATGGCAACAAGAACGCAAATCAATTGGTAAGGAATCAACTTATTTACCACCACTAGCATTACCAGTTCAAATTAATAAGGCTTTGACCAGTCTAGCAACGGAATTAGTAGCGGCGTTACAACGTAATCAACGGCATGGTCGAACAGTGGTACTAAAAATTCGCTATCGTGATTTTACGACACTAACTAAACGAGTAACGCAAACTGATTTTTATCCCAATGATGTTGGGACATTTGTGACCACTGCCGAAGAAATTATGGCTAGTTTACCCAATACGACCCAGGAGATTCGTTTGCTAGGAATTACGGTCACCAGTTTAGCCCCGCTAACATTTGAAAATATTAATTTACCACTTTTTGAATGATTAGTAGGTAAAATAAGGTATACTAAAATGTTAGGTAAATTTTAGAGATTAAGTATTATTCAGATAATAAAAAATGAAAAGAGTAGACGCATGACGATTCAAGAGCAAATTATTGCAAAAATTGAGGAATACGACACGATTATTATTCATCGCCACCAACGGCCTGATCCAGATGCTTTTGGATCACAATCCGGGTTAGCAACTATCATTCGCAATTCGTACCCAGATAAAAAGGTATATATTGTCGGTAAGACAGTTCCTGGTTTAGCGTGGATTGCTGAAATGGATACAATCGAAGATTCAATTTACGATAATGCTTTAGTGATTGTGACAGATACTGCCAATGCGCCCCGAATCGATGATCAACGTTACCCAACTGGGAAAGAAATGATTAAAATTGATCATCACCCAAATGATGAGCCATATGGTGATTTGCAATGGGTAGTTGCTGATGCTAGTTCAACTTCTAGCTTAATTTACGAACTAGCAGAGCAATCACATGGTAAAATGACCTTGAATGCGGAAGCAGCTCGTGTATTATATGCCGGAATTGTTGGTGACACGGGACGATTCTTGTATTCGGTAGATAGTGAAACAATGCGAGTTGTTTCGCAGTTGTTTAAATTTGATTTTGATATTATTAAGGTTAATCAAAAAATGGATGCAATTAGTCCGGAAGCGGCTAAATTATCCGGCTATGTATTGCAAAACCTAAATATTGTAGAAGATGGCCTCGCTTACATGGTCTTAAGTAATGAACTAGTAAGTTCATTTGATTTAGGTGAAAGTGGCACGGCATTTGTAGTGCCGTTACCTGGTCGGGTTGATAGTGTTCGCACTTGGGTGGTCTTTGAAGAACAAGATGACCATAGTTACCGCGTTCGATTACGTTCAAAAGATATGGTAATTAATACTATTGCACGTAATCATGCTGGTGGTGGTCATCCCTTAGCATCAGGAGCGCGCGCCCGTGATATGGATGAGGTCAATGATATTATTGATGAATTAGCGCGTGCCCGTAAAAGATATAACGATCGTTTAATATAGAAAGGAATTATTTAATGACGAAACAATTTACTGATTTTAATTTAAAACCAGCAATTATGGCAGCTTTGGCCGAAATTAATTTTAATACGCCAACCGCCGTGCAAGAACGTTTAATTCCCACAGTTATTAGTGGGCGTTCAGTAGTCGGGCAATCACAAACTGGATCAGGGAAAACGCACACATTCTTACTACCAATTTTCCAAAATCTTGATGTCAATTTTAATCAAGTTCAAGCAGTGATTACGACTCCTTCACGGGAATTAGCACAACAAATTTATAATGCTGCCAAGCAAATTGCTAAGCACTTTGATACCGAAATTCGAATTGCAAACTACGTTGGTGGAACTGATAAAGAACGACAATTAAAGCAATTAGCGACTGCGCAACCACATATCGTGATTGGAACACCTGGTCGGATTGCTGACTTATTAAAAACGCAAGCACTTGATGTGCACTTTAGTAAGACATTGGTTGTCGATGAAGCCGATATGACGCTTGACTTAGGGTTCTTACCTGAAGTTGATGCCGTTGCGGGGGCAATGCCAGAAGATTTACAAATGTTAGTTTTCTCAGCTACAATTCCGCAAAAATTACAACCATTCTTGCGTAAATACATGAGTAACCCAGTCGTGGAAGAAATTCCTGTAACAACAGTGATTTCGCCAACGATTGAAAACTGGTTAATTTCAACTAAGAGTGCTTCAAAGAATGAAGTTATTTTGAAATTATTGACAATTGGGCAACCATATTTGGCCTTAATCTTTACTAATACTAAAGAACGAGCTGATGAATTGAGTCACTTTTTACGTGCCCAAAACTTGAAAGTTGCAACAGTTCATGGTGGGATTGCACCGCGTGAACGTAAACGGGTTATGAAGCAAGTGCAAAATCTTGACTTCCAATATGTGGTTGCGACTGATTTGGCAGCTCGTGGAATTGACATTGAAGGGGTTTCACACGTAATTAATGATGATATCCCAACTGATTTAGACTTCTTTATTCACCGGGTTGGTCGGACTGGGCGTAACGGAATGAGTGGAATTGCGATCACGCTTTACACACCTGAAAATGATGATCAAGTTGCGGAATTAGAAAACTTAGGTGTTAAATTCCAACCAAAAGCGATTAAAGGTGATGAAATTACGGATACCTTTGACCGTAAGCGCCGTGAAAAACGTAATAAAACACAAAAGAAACTTGATCCAACGATGATTGGTTTAATCAAGAAGAAGAAAAAGAAGATTAAGCCTGGTTACAAACACCAAATTAATCAAGCGATTAAGCGCAAGGCACAGATGGACCGTCGAATTGAACAACGAATGGAACAACGTGCAACGCGTAAAGCTAATAAAGTAGCGGCTGATAAGGCTCGTGGTAAATAATTTTACTTGTAGAATCATATTTTGACTGGTAAAATAGGAAAGAATTACGTATTTTAAGGAGATAATTACAATGGCAATTACACCAAATGATTTAAAAACTGGTTTGACTATTGAATATAACAACGCTATCTGGCGTGTGCTTGAATTCCAACACGTTAAACCTGGTAAAGGTTCAGCCTTCGTGCGTTCAAAGTTGAAGAACTTGCGTACTGGTGCAGTTAACGAAATTACTTTCAGTAACACTTCTGAAAAATTAGTTCCTGCTGAAATCTTGACACAAAAAGCTACTTACTTGTACGCTGAAGGTGACCAACATGTCTTCATGAACGTTGAAACTTACGACCAATTTGCTTTGAACGAAGAAAACATTAAAGATGCTTTGAAATTCATGCTTGAAGGTATGGAAGTTTCTGTTACTACTTTTGGTAACGAAGTTCTTGGTGTTGAAGTTCCTAAGGTTGTAACACTTGAAGTTACAGAAACTCAACCTGCTATCAAGGGTGCTACTGCCAATGGTGGTGGTAAGCCAGCAACTATGGAAACTGGTTTAGTTATCCAAGTGCCTGACTTTATCAATGCTGGTGACAAGCTTGTTATCAACACTGATGACAACGGTACTTACAAATCACGTGCCTAATTTTTAACGATTTAAAAAGTCTCTCGTGAAAGCGGGGGGCTTTTTTGATATAATTAAAGCTGTATATCTAGACTAGTTAAACTAGGACCCATGGAGGAGACTGAAATGGCAGAAGAGACAAATATTACACTTGTAAATGACGGCAAGGTATTAGGACACACCGAAGTAAACCCGAGTGTTTTAGAAGTAATTGCCGGCATCGCAGCGAGTGAAATCGACGGTGTTATTAAAATGCAAAGTTCAATTGGTAACCAAGTATCTGAATTATTTGGACACGTTGAACATGGTAAAGGCGTTAAAGTAAGCATGAACGATGATGTTATTATCTTTGATGTTTATGTCTATCTTGAATATGGTGTAAGTGTGCCAAAAGTGAGCTTGAAACTACAAGAACACATTAAATCGCAAATTAGTGCCATGACCGATTTAACAGTAGCAGAAATTAATATCCACGTTGAAGGGATTGTGCCACAAAAGGCCGACCAACAACTTGATCCCAATAATTTATTTGGGGATGATGAAGAAGAAAAAGGTGAATAATTGTGACTATTAGTCGACATCAAATACGTGAAAAAGCATTTCAAACTCTCTTTGCATTAGCTGGTAACCCAGAAGCAGACCTCGATACGCTCTACGATGATGTATTAGAAGATATCGAGCCAAAACCAGCCGTACCTGCATACTTAAAAGAACTCGTAACTGGTGTTTTAAGTAAGCGTGAAATGCTTGAACAAGATATCACGCCATTTCTTGCTAATGGCTGGACATTTGATCGTTTGGCACGTGCTGACCGAATTATTTTAGAATTGGCAATTTTTGAACATAAATATGTTGATGCTGATAACGTGGTCCCAACTAAAGTTGTCATTGATGAAGCATTAAACTTGGCTAAAACGTTTAGTGATGAACGTTCACGCAAGTTTATTAATGGTGTTTTAGACCATGCTTTTAAGCAACAATAATACAAATAGCTAAACTGTAAAAAACGACGTCGCAATTTTGCCCGTCGTTTTTTAGCACATTATAATTTAGGAGAAATGAAATGGAAGCATTGAAACATAAAATTTTGGAAGCTGGGCGTGTATTACCAGGGAATGTATTAAAGGTTGATTCGTTTATTAATCAACAAATTGATGTTGAATTGATGACGGCAATTGGTCAAGAATTTGCCGACCGATTTGCTGATCAACAAATTGACCGGATTTTGACAATTGAATCTTCTGGGATTGCCCCAGCCATTATGGCTGCCCAAGCATTGAAAGTTCCTTTGGTATTTGCACGTAAGCGTAAATCATTGACGTTATCAGCTGATATTTATGCGACAAAATTATTTTCATATACAACGCAACAATATACGGATGTAATGGTTGATAAGCGCTTTATTCAGCCTGGTGAAAAAGTATTGGTGATTGATGATTTCTTGGCAAATGGTCAAGCAGTGGAAGGCTTGATTGATATTTTAAATCAAGCCCAAGCAACATTAGCAGGTGTTGGTATCGTTATTGAGAAAAGTTTTCAACCTGGTCGACAAGCAATTGAAGCAAAAGGGTTCCGTGTTGAATCATTAGTAAAAATTGCAAGTCTTGATGATAATCAAGTTCAATTTAGTGAGTAGGCCTTCTTTTTTATAAAAATTACCCAATAATTAGATTTACGTAAAGGAATCGCTTACATTCTAGGGAATCAAGTGTATAATTGAGCTAGATTCAAACTACTCAAGGAGTGTAAGACTATGCAAGAATATAAGAACATTTTAGCGCCAGTTGATGGATCAAAGATTACCGAAAAAGTTTTGGCAACCGCGATTCAAGTTGCAAAACGGAATAATACCCGATTGGATATTTTGAACGTTTTAGAAATTAACCAATTTGCCGATGGATATGGCGGTGCCGTTTCTGGTGATGTGGTTTATCGAATGGTTGATGAAGTTGAAAAACGTTTGAAAGTTTACCAACAGCAAGCCCTTGATGCGGGGGTGAAAGAAGTTGAAATTCACGTCCGTTTCGGTAACCCTAAAGAAGTTCTTGCAAAAGACTTTCCAGCTGATCATGATACTGGTTTGATTGTCATGGGGACAACTGGGATGAATGCAGTTGAACGGTTGGTAGTCGGTTCAGTAACCAACTTTGTTACACGCACTGCACCTTGTGATGTCATCATCGTTAAATAAAACAATTAAATTATTCGGGGGAGATAAACTAATATGTTTTACTATGTGATGCCTAGTGACGATATTCGTCGTAATTTAGCTACTGAAGAATATTTGATGTATAATCGTGAATTCGATGAACCATTGGTCCTTTTCTATTATGAAAAACCATCAATTATTGTCGGTCATAACCAAAACACCCAAGAAGAAGTTAACCAAAAGTATATTGATGACAATAAAATTGTGGTTACACGTCGCCGTAGTGGCGGTGGGGCTGTTTATCATGATTTAGGTAATTTATGTTTTAGCTTTGTATTAGATACAAAGAGTGCCGAATTTGGAGATTTTAAGACCTTTGTCGCCCCAATTATTACTGCTTTACATGAAATGGGCGCCACAACGGCTGAAGTTTCTGGGCGTAATGATATGATTGTCGATGGTAAAAAATTCTCGGGAAGCGCGATGTTTAAGCATGGTTCAAAAATCTATGCCCATGGAACTTTAATGTTAGATGTTGATTTAGACGTTGTTACTAAAGCGTTAAATGTGCCAGCTGATAAGATTGCCTCAAAAGGGATTAAATCAGTACGCTCGCGGGTAACTAATTTGAAACCATATTTGGCAGCTCAATATCAAAATTTAGATGTTGCAGGCTTCCGCGATGCACTGTTAAAACAGCTCTTTGCAGTTGATGATTTAGCAACAATCAAAGATAAAGAAGTTAAAATTTCAGCTGAAGAAGAAAAGAAAATTGCAGAAATTTATGATAATGTCTACAATAACTGGGATTGGGTTTATGGAACCTCACCTGAATTTACTGTTCAAAAACGCCAACATTTTACGGCAGGGACAATTGATGCCCGTTTGAATGTAAAAGATGGTATCATTGATAAAGTTACTTTTTTTGGTGACTTCTTTGGGACGAGTGATGTTTCAGAACTTGAAGCCAAGTTTGTTGGTGTTAAGTATAACCGTGAAGAATTAGAAAAAATTCTTGCGAGTGTTGAATTGGGAAACTATTTCCTTGGAATTGATCACGCCCAAATTTTAGATTTATTAGCATAGTTTAAATTTGAGGTAGATATGGTAAACAAAGTAAAACAAGTCGTGGGATATGGTATTTTAAACTTTATTTTATTTGCCATCATTAGTTTAATTTTTTCTGGTAAAGGTACTTCTGAGTGGCATTCAATGGTTATCGTATTGTTACTTACGTTGCTAGCATCGGCCTTGTTATATCGTAATCATCCAATGGCCATCTATTTAATGGCTTTAGAAATGTTGTTTGTCGGGATTACGGTAGTAACAGCAATTATCCAATTAAGTCAGGGCAAGCTAGCGCTGAGTGGGTTGATGTTGGGAGTAAGTTGGGTAATTGTTTTAGTCAATCTTGCTGTTTTTGTTCTTTGGATTAAAACAGCCATTCAATATCGGCGAGCAGCTGGTGTATATTTTCGGAAATAAAGGATTAAATGATGGAAATTTTAGGTAGTGAGTTTTTAGAAATTGTCAAAAATGAGCAAGTCCTTGAAGCCAAGACGACACTTGCTAATTTTAATGAACTTAATTTTACAGCGGCGTTTGCCATTTTAGATCAAAATATAACCAAACAAACAGTAACGCGAGTACAAATTGATGTATCCGAGTTAGTTGAAGGGGAACCATTGATATTGAGTCTTGAAACATCAGTGATTAACTTACCATTGCGGTATACGAATGCGTTAACGAAATTAGTTGATGAAGAAACGATGTATCCGGTTAATGTATATATGATTGTTGAACACCCAATGGTTTCGCAGTCAAGTTTGTTTATCCAAAAAGCGGCATCAGTCGCAGCATATTTAGATGATCCAACCAGTGTGCAAGAGCGCGTTAAGACGTTTTTTGCTGATCAAGTAGCTTTAATTAAAGCTGGTGGTTGGGAAAGCTTAGTTGAGCCAACGACTGATGAACCAGTGCAAGAACCAACTGAATAAGTAATAGCAGAAACTACACAGTTCATAGGTGGGGTTTCTGCTTTTTTTATGTAATATACGTAAATAAAATTAATTTAAAATGATTATTGCAACGCAAAAATAATTCTGATATAATAATTTCTAATGTAAATGTCCTTTAAAGGTCGACCAGAGAGTCACTAAGGTAAGTTAAAAATAGCAGTAGGGATATACTGTAACTTTATTTAAGCTAACCTGTAAACTCTTTGGAAATTCCAAAGAGTTTTTTTGTATTTACAGTGCACAATTAAAATCACATAACGTCTATTTAAGAAACTCCAGAGAGAGCACAACAGGCAAGCAAATGTTACGATAAAAATCGGAAACTGCCCTCTCTTTGGAGAAGGCAGTTTTTTTTGAAAGGAAGCCCAGATGGTACAATTTGCAAATTTCTTAAACATCAATGATCTCTCAGATAGTGAATTACATGACTTACTGACTAGTGCATATGCATTTCGTGATGGTAAGCAAGTAACGTTGAAGCGGCCTGTTTATACCGCAAATTTATTTTTTGAAAATAGTACGCGGACTCACAGCTCATTTCAAATGGCTGAGCAACGTTTAGGAGTAAAGTTAATTGATATTAATCCATCAACTAGCTCAGTTACTAAGGGGGAATCATTAGGAGATACGCTAAAGACCTTACAGGCAATTGGCGTTGACTTTGTTGTGATACGCCACCGCTTGAATAACTGGTATGGTCCAATGGTTGAAGATCAAAATATTGAATTAGGACTTGTGAATGCTGGTGACGGTAGTGGTCAACACCCATCACAAAGTTTACTTGACTTAATGACGATTCATGATGAATTTAATTCATTTGCGGGTTTGAATGTTGGAATCATCGGTGATATTGCACACTCACGAGTAGCCCGTTCAAATGCTGAAATTTTGAATCGCCTCGGTGCTAATGTTTTCTTCAGTGGTCCTAAAGAATGGTTTAATGAAGATTTTGCAAGCTTTGGGACGTATGTTGAAATCGATGAATTACTTCCTAAATTAGATGTTGTGATGTTGTTGCGTGTGCAAACTGAACGGCTTCAAAAAGATGACCTAAATGCGTTTACGGCCGTTGAATATCACCAACAATATGGATTAAATAAAGCTCGTTATGATAGTTTAAAAGCCAGTGCAATTATTATGCACCCAGCACCAGTTAATCGAGATGTTGAAATTTCATCCGAATTAGTTGAAGCACCAAAATCAAAAATTTTCACCCAAATGCATAATGGCGTTTTTGCTCGCATGGCAATTTTAAATGCTGTTTTAGCAAGTAAAGGGTTAGTGGAGGAATAACATGCAACACTTAATTAAAAATGGACGCATCGACGGCCAATTACAAGATATCTTGATTGAAGATGGAAAAGTAATTGCAATCGAAGCTGACATTCAAGCACCTGATAGTGAAATTTTTGACGCACAAGGTAAGGATGTGCTACCAGGGCTTGTTGATGTGCACGTACATTTTCGGGAACCGGGATTTGAATATAAAGAAACAATTGCATCAGGGAGTAAAGCGTCAGCACGGGGTGGTTTTACCACAGTAATTGCGATGCCTAACTTGAACCCTGTACCAGATACGGCAGATAAATTTGCGGCGCAAGTTAAGCGCAATACTGAAAATTCGGTTATTAAAACTTATCAATTTGCTCCCATTTCAGGTGGTTTAATTGATGATCACGTAACCAACATGGCAGAAATCGCACAGTATCAACCAGCTGGTTTTACTAACGATGGTCATGGTGTGCAAACTTCAATGACGATGCTCCAAGCGATGCGACAAGCAAAAAATTTAAACTTACCCATCGTAGCACACATTGAAGATGACAGTTTGGTAAATGGTGGTGCAATGAACGCCGGTGCGGTTGCCGATCGATTAGGCTTACCAGGGATGGAAAGCTTGAGTGAATCAACCCAATTAGCACGTGACTTAGTAATGGTTAAGCAAACGGGTGTCCATTATCATGTGGCTCATATTTCAACTAAAGAATCAGTTGAAATGGTTCGCCAAGCTAAGCGTGAAGGGTTAAATGTAACTGCAGAAGTTTCACCACACCACGTCTTACTAGACGAAACAATGGTTGAGTTTGATAATCCATTTATGAAAATGAATCCACCATTACGTGCAACTGCCGACCGGTTAGCATGTATTGCTGGTTTAATGGATGGCACGATTGACATGGTTGCGACTGACCATGCACCACATAGTGTTGAAGAAAAAAGTGGCTCAATGAAAACCGCAGCCTTTGGGATTGTAGGAATTGAAACATCCCTTGCCTTGATGTACACCCACTTTGTTAAGAGTGGCTTAGTTAATCTAGCAACTTTACTTGAGTGGATGGCAGTTAAACCAGCCCAAGCGTTTAACTTATCAGCGGGTAAGTTAGCAGTCGGGACAGCTGCTGACTTCACAATCGTTGATTTTGATGAAGAATATGAAATTAAAGCTGAAGACTTTATTTCAAAAGGTACTAACTCACCATTCCTTGGTGAAAAAGTATTCGGACAAGTATTAGCAACCTTTGTAGATGGACAAATGGTATATAGCAAATAGGAGAGAAGATATGGGATTACGATATTTAGTACTAAAAAATGGTTCAGTTTACCCTGGTGAAGGATTTGGTTCACCTAAAACTGTGCACGGCGAAATTGTATTTAGCACCGGTATGAGTGGTTACCAAGAAACAATGACAGATGCCAGTTACCTTGGTCAAATGATTACATTTACTTATCCAATGATTGGTAACTATGGTATTAACAAGGATGACTTTGAAAGTTTAAAACCAACAGCGGATGCAATTATTACCCACGAAATTGCCCGCCGCCCAAGTAACTTCCGTTCACAAATGAGCCTTGCTGAATTTGCTGAAAAAAAGGATTTACCAGGAATTACGGGAATTGATACGCGCGCTTTGACCAAAGAAATTCGGGACTCAGGTGCCATGGAAGCTGTGATTGTTGATTCATTAGATGAAGCAGTTGTTAAGGCAGCCTTTGAGATGGAACTTGCATCAACTCAAGTTGCTGAAGTTTCAACTAAAACGATTTACCAAGCTCCAACTGATGGAATTGGCATTGCGGTGATTGATTTTGGGATTAAAAATTCAATCCTCCGTGCACTTGCTAAACGTGGGGTAAATGTAACAGTTTTCCCAGCCACAGTTGATGCTGAAACTGTTTTATCTGCTAATCCAGATGGAATTCTCCTTTCAAACGGTCCTGGAGATCCTAAAGATGCAGCTTACGCAATTCCAATGATTCAAGAATTGCAAGCGCAATTACCATTAATGGGAATTTGTTTAGGCCACCAATTGTTCTCATTGGCCAATGGAGCAACAACTTACAAAATGAAATTCGGACACCGTGGTTTTAACCACGCAGTTCGTGACTTACGTAAAGCACATGCTGATTTTACATCACAAAACCACGGTTACGCTGTTGATGCCGACTCACTTGTTGGAACTGATTTAGAAGTAACCCACGTTGAAGTAAATGATAAAACAGTTGAAGGGGTACGTTTGAAGAGTCGTCCAGCCTTTTCAGTCCAATTCCACCCAGATGCTGCACCTGGTCCACACGATGCTGAATACATCTTTGACGATTTTATTGCTATGATTCAAGAAGTTAACAAGGGAGATAAATAATGCCAAAACGTACTGACATCAAGAAAATTTTAGTTATCGGTTCTGGTCCAATTGTGATTGGACAAGCCGCTGAGTTTGATTACTCAGGTGCGCAAGCATGTATTTCACTTCGAGAAGAAGGTTATGAAGTTATTTTAATTAACTCTAACCCAGCTACTATTATGACTGACGTTGAAATTGCTGATAAGGTTTTCATTGAACCAATTACTTTAGATTTCGTTTCAAAAATTATTCGTCAAGAATTACCAGATGCAATCTTACCAACACTTGGTGGTCAAACTGGTTTGAACATGGCCAAGCAATTATCTGAATCAGGAATTTTAGCTGAGTTTGACGTTGAATTACTTGGTACTAAGCTTGAAGCGATTGAAGAAGCTGAAGACCGTGAAGAATTTAAAATGTTGATGGAACGCTTAAATGAACCAGTTCCTGAATCAACGATTGCTGTAACAACTCAAGAAGCACTTGATTTTGCTAATGAAATTGGTTATCCAGTTGTTGTCCGTCCTGCTTATACATTAGGTGGTTTTGGTGGTGGATTTGCTAATAATGAACAAGAATTAGCTGAAACAGCTGCTAATGGTTTGGAATTATCACCTGTAACCCAAGTCTTGATTGAAAAATCAATTGCTGGTTATAAAGAAATTGAATTTGAAGTTATGCGCGATGCGGTTGACAATGCTTTAATCGTTGCTTCAATGGAAAACTTCGATCCAGTTGGAGTCCACACTGGGGATTCAATCGTGGTGTCACCTGTACAAACACTTTCAGATCGTGAATACCAAATGATGCGTGATGTTGCCCTAAAGATTATCCGTGCCTTGAAGATTGAGGGTGGAGTTAATATCCAAATGGCCTTAAATCCACTTAGCATGCAATACTACATCATCGAAGTTAACCCACGGGTTTCACGTTCATCAGCTTTGGCGTCTAAAGCAACTGGTTACCCAATTGCTAAGATGGCAGCTAAGATTGCGGTTGGTTTGAACTTAGATGAAATTACTAATCCTGTTACTGGAACAACATTAGCTGAATTTGAACCAGCCTTGGACTACGTTGTTGCTAAAATCCCACGTTGGCCATTTGATAAATTTACCGCTGCTGATCGTTCACTTGGAACACAAATGAAGGCAACTGGTGAAGTTATGGCAATTGGTCGTAACATGGAAGAAGCTTTGCTCAAAGCCGTACGTTCGCTTGAAATTGGTGTTATCCACGGTAACGAATTAAAATACGCTGACTTTTCAGACCAAGAACTTAAAGATGCACTTGTACCAGCCCGTGACGATCGTTTATTCATGCTCTTTGAACTAATTCGTCGGGGAGTAACCATTGAAGAAATTCATGATATTACTAAGATTGATATTTGGTTCTTGGATAAATTACTTCACATTGTTGAAATTGAAGCCCTTTTAGTAAATGATCAATCAGTTGCTGCTTTGACTTTAGCAAAGAAAAACGGATTCAGTGATGAAGCTATTGCTGGTTTCTGGAACAAGACTGCTAAAGAAGTACGTGATATCCGTAAGGCTGAAAAAGTACAACCAGTTTACAAAATGGTGGATACTGTGGCCGCTGAATTTAAATCAAAGACACCATACTACTATGGTACGTATGAACAAGAAAATGATGTCATTGTTAATGACAAGCCATCAGTACTTGTTCTTGGTTCAGGCCCAATTCGGATTGGACAAGGGGTTGAATTTGATTATGCGACTGTGCACTCAGTACGTGCAATCCAAGATGCTGGTTACGAAGCCATTATCATGAACTCAAACCCAGAAACAGTCTCAACAGACTTCTCAATTTCAGATAAGCTTTACTTCGAACCATTAACAATTGAAGATGTTTTAAATGTGATTGATTTAGAACAACCAATTGGAGTGGTTGTACAATTTGGTGGTCAAACAGCGATTAACTTAGCTAAGCCATTAGTTGAAAATGGTGTTAAGGTTCTTGGTACCAGTGTTGAAGCGCTTGACCGTGCGGAAGACCGGGAACTATTTGATCAAGTTATTAAGAAGCTTGATTTACCACAACCAGTAGGAGCGACCGCAACTACAGTTGAACATGCCGTTGAAGTTGCCCAACAAATTGGTTACCCAGTCTTGGTACGCCCATCATATGTTCTTGGTGGTCGCGCAATGGAAATTGTTGCTTCAGATGATGACTTACGCGATTACATGCAACGGGCCGTACAAGTTTCTAATGAACACCCAGTATTGATTGATTCATACTTAGTTGGTTCTGAAGCCGAAGTTGATGTTATCAGTGATGGTGAGACTGTTGTTATTCCAGGAATTTTGGAACACATTGAACGTGCCGGAGTTCACTCAGGTGACTCAATGGGAGTATACCCACCACAAACAATGTCAGCTAACGTGAAAGACCAAATTATTAAGGCATCAATTGCTTTAGCTAAAGAATTACAAACATTTGGTTTGATGAACATTCAGTTTGTTATTCACGACGACGTTGCTTATGTGATTGAAGTTAACCCACGTGCCTCACGGACAGTACCATTTATGTCTAAAGTTACTAAAATTCCAATGGCTCAAATTGCATCTAAGATTATGTTAGGTACTAAATTAGCTGATCTTGGTTTTGAAACTGGGTTGTACCCAGAAACTGAAGGCGTCCACGTGAAAGCACCAATCTTTAGTTTCAATAAATTACCAATGGTTGATAGTACTTTAGGACCTGAAATGAAATCAACAGGGGAAGTTATGGGTTCAGACGTCACATTCCCTAAAGCTTTATATAAGGCGTTCTTAGCTGCGAATGTATCAGTACCAAAACATGGTAACATTATGTTTACAGTTGCTGATGCGGATAAACAAGAAGCAATGGGCTTAGCTAAGCGCTTCCGTGCTCTTGGCTTCCAAATATATGCAACACAAAATACCGCTAATGTCTTTGAAGACGGTGGTGTTAAGACACGCGTAATGGGTAAGTTAACAGAATCAGATAATAATGCTGTTTCTGCACTTAAAGATCGCAAATTACAAATTGTTGTTAACACAATGGATAACAGTCGCCGGACAACTAATGATGGTGCTGAAATTCGTGAAGCAGCGATTGAAAATGCTGTTCCATTATTTACTTCGCTTGACACTGTTGCTGCCTTCCTAGATGTATTAGAAGATCAAGCTTTAAGTTTGATTGCGCTTTAAGAAATAAGTTAAGACGAGGAAAAATATTCATGAAACCGGTTATTGTAGCCCTAGATTTTGATAATAAAGCCGCTGCCTTTGCGTGCGTTGAACAACTTGCCAATTACGAAAATGTCTTTGTTAAAGTTGGAATGGAAATGTTTTATGCATATGGTCCTGAATTCATAAAGGAATTAAAACAACTTAATGTGAAAATTTTCCTTGATGTCAAAATGTATGACATTCCAAACACAGTTGAACATGCGGCTTTCCAAATTGGTAAGTTAGGCGTTGATATTGTGACCGTTCACGCAGCTGGAGGGCCAGCAATGATTGAAGCGGCTAAGCGTGGTTTACAAGCCGGTACTGCTGAAATTGGTAAAGCAACCCCGATGTTACTTGCTATTACGCAATTAACATCATTTTCTGAAGCCGATGTGCAGTATACACAAGGAATTAGTATGTCATTACAAGATTCTGTGATTCACTTAGCACGTCTAGCAGCTGCTTCAGGTGCTGATGGGGTTGTCGCTTCAGCTTATGAAGCCCAACTTATTCATGATAATGTTAACCCCGAGTTTAAAGTTATTACCCCTGGAATTCGTTTAGCTGGGGATGATGCATCTGATCAAAAGCGAGTGGTTACGCCTAAACGTGCCGCTGAATTTAGTAGCGATGGAATCGTAGTTGGTCGTTCAATTACGCAAGCTCACGATATGCGTCAAGCCTATCAACAAGTATTAACAGAATTTGAGGAGAAGTAAGATGAGTAATGTTGATTTACATGCAATTGCCACTGAAATTTCAGCTGGCTTATTAGAAATTGGAGCCGTTAAGTTACAACCAAATGACCCATTTACTTGGGCATCTGGTATTAAGAGTCCCATTTACACTGATAATCGCCAAACAATTGGATATCCAAAAGTTCGCTCAATTATTGCTCAAGGACTTGCAACGTTAATTAAAACTAAATTTCCTGATGTTGAAGTAATTGGTGGTGTCGCAACAGCCGGAATTCCACATGCTGCACTAGTAGCAGATATTTTGGAACTACCAATGATTTATGTTCGGGCCCAACCTAAAGATCACGGTGCTAAAAAGCAACTCGAAGGTTATGATGTCACGGGGAAAAAAGTAGTATTAATTGATGATTTAATCTCAACAGGTGGTTCTGTATTGGGTGCTGCTAAGGCGGTTACTGCTGAAGGTGGTCAGATGCTTGGGGTTGCTGCAATCTTCACATATGAGTTACCTAAAGCAGATCAAAATTTTGCTGCACAAGAGTTAGAATATTTTGCAGTAACAAACTACTCAAACTTGATTCAGACAGCAGCTAATGAAAATTATGTCTCACATGATGACGTGGAAATGTTAACTAACTGGCGCAACGAATTAGCAAAATAATATTAAAATTGGGAGATTTAATGATGGCAATTGATTTTAAGACAACGATGGCGAATGCAGAATTTCCAAGTATTTTCTTGAATGCATCTGGAGTTAACTGTATGACAGTTACTGAGATGGATGAAATGATTAACGCAGCATGTACCGGTGGTGTGGTTACTAAAAGTGCAACCCCACAACAACGTGAGGGGAATCCTCAACCACGGTATTACCAATTAGAACATGGTTCAATTAATTCTATGGGCTTACCAAATGAAGGTTTTCCATATTATTTGGATTATGTAACTAAAGAACATGCCAAGCCAACTATTTTATCAGTTGCCGGATTAAAAATGTCTGATAATATTGAATTGCTCCACAAAATTCAAGCAAGTGACTATACTGGGTTAACAGAACTTAACTTATCATGCCCTAACGTGATTGGTAAGCCACAAGTTGCCTATGATTTTGAAGAAACTGATGCCTTATTAGCTGAAATCTTTAGCTTTTACACAAAGCCATTGGGGGTTAAATTACCACCATACTTTGATTTAGTTCACTTTGATCAAATGGCGACAATTCTAAATAAATATCCATTAACCCACATTAATACTGTTAATTCAGTTGGAAATGGTTTGTGGATTGATATTGATACGGAAAAAGTGGTTATTAAACCTAAACAAGGTTTTGGTGGTTTAGGTGGAACGATGATCTTACCTACTGCGCTTGCTAATGTGCGCGCATTTCGTCAACGCCTTAACCCAAGTATCAAAATTATTGGTACCGGTGGGGTAACTAGCGGGGCGGACGTATTTATGCATCTCCTATGTGGTGCAGATATGGTTAGTGTTGGGACAGCTTTACTCCATGAAGGCGTGGGAATCTTCCAACGTTTAACGGATGAATTAACAACTATCATGGCGGAAAAAGGTTACACTTCAATCGAAGACTTCCGTGGTAAAGTACAAGATTTCTAAATAAGAAAGCGAGACGGGGTATCCAGTCTCGCTTTTTTGTTGGTTAAATTTAAAGTTAGTTTTTTTAAAATTAACAAAAGAGCCCACCAAGCGTGGTATTTAGATATATCGCTATCTTAATTTCTGTTATAATTTAGTAAATGTGGCGTTTAAAAGCCTCAATATTTTCTTAAAAGAAAGGTAATAACGCATGCAATGTCCTAATTGTCATTTTAATGATTCCCGGGTAGTGGATAGTCGACCAGCTGATGAAGGTCGGGCAATTCGCCGTCGTCGTGAATGTCCAAATTGTGGGACGCGATTTACAACTTTTGAACGCCTCGAAATGACGCGGTTATTTGTAATTAAAAATGATGGTACTCGTGAAGAATTTAACGGTGATAAACTTTTACGTGGTTTAATTCGGGCGGCTGAAAAGCGTCCAATTAAGAGTGATCAATTAATGCAAGTTGTTGCACAAGTTGAAAAGGATTTACGTAAACTAGGTGAAAGTGAAGTCACAAGCCAAATTATTGGTGAATATGCACTAAAATATTTAAAAGATATTGATAAAGTAGCGTATATTCGCTTTTCGAGTGTCTATAAACACTTTGATAGTATCGAAGTGTTTTTGCATGAGTTACATGATATTATTGACGAGAAATAATGGTTTAAGGAGTATCAATGACTGATTTAAAACAACAGCTCAATCCGATGAGTGGCTTTATTTTATCTGAAGGTGCTAAGTTGACGGACTATGATCAGTCAATTATTACAGCCCTTTATCAACCAATTATTGGTCCAGATGCGTTAGTTTTACTAAATACTTTCTGGAACTTAATTGATCAACAGCCGTTAATTTCGGAACGTATTTTACATACTACTTTGATGAATATTGTTAATCTTTCACCGCAAGCGATTGTTGCTTCACGTGGACGCTTAGAAGCAGTTAATTTAATGCAAACATGGCACAATACAGATACGCTTGGTGAATATTATGTGTATGAATTACATGCACCATTACAACCGCAGCAGTTTTTTACTGATGAATTGATGAGTGTATTATTATTGAGTGCAGTTGAAAGTAGTTATTATCAAAAACTACAACAACGGTTTCAACTCCGTCAGTTACGGCAAATTGATGGCGATAATATTTCTCAAAAAATTACAGATGTCTTTAATGTTAGTTCAGACGCATTTCAAAAAGTCGCCAGTCTAACCCCAAAAAGCTCACAACGGCAAAATAAAGCAACGATTGCATATGATGAAATTGTTGCTGAAAATGCCGCTGATTTTGATTTTGAGCTATTAGTTGATAGTCTCCAAAATACGGGAATTAATCGGCAAACATTGGAATTAAAACGAAATATGCTATTTGCGCTACATCAAACAGTCGGGATTAATGAATTAGAATTGAGTAAATATATTCGTAAAACAATGACTTTTGATACTTTTGAAATCAATGATGATTTACTTAAACAACAAGTGATTGATGCTTATCGGCCTCGTAATAAGCAAATGGCGCCCAAGGTGGCGGACACATCGGCAACACTAAATACGAAAGTAGCAGATAATGAGGTGACAACATTACCAGTAGCCGTCCAAACGGTATTACGGAATGCAGCCGAATTAAAGCCCCGCGAATTTTTACAAAGTGTTAAAGAAGAAAAAAATGGTTTTCCTACTGCTAATGAGGTGAAAACAATTACAGATGTTATTGAAGCGAATGTTTTACCACTAGAAGTTGTAAATATCTTAATTTTTTATGTATTAATTACGCTAGGGCGTGACAATATTAATCGGGCATATTTTAATAGTATTGCTAATACTTTAAGTCAAAATCATATTAGTGATGCGTTGAATGCGTTAAAGTTTTTAGGTAAATTTCAGCGTGAACAACAAACTAAGGTGACGAAAAAATATGCAACCGGTCGCTCAAGTAAAAAAGTCGAAACAAAACCAACATATGCCAAAGAGCCAACCCCAGAAGTATCGGCAAGTGAGTTAGCAGCGACTAAGGCTAGTCTTGAACGTCTTAAACAAAGTCGTTTGCAACAAGATAAAGCGCAAGGAGGGCAAGCATAATGGAAGATTTAGGTGCCAAGATGCGGACCTATTTGGATACGCATAAAGAACATGGAGCGCTGGTCCAAGCTACTTTACAGGAAGCGTTTAATAATCCGGAAGTCCAGGCTTTTTTAGCAGCACAAGCAGTTGCATTACCTGATGATTTTTTTGAAAAGTCAGCCGCTAAAATATTTGAATTTGTTAAACAAAAAAATAATTTAGCCCAAGGAAAACCAACGATTGCGCCCGGATATGTGCCAGAATTACGTTTAGAGCAAGGTTATGCAGCGGTAGTTTATCGGCCAACGCAACAAGCAATTATGGCTGAAAAAATGCGGAAACGGCAGGCTCGAATTCGGGCAATTAATATGCCTAAAACAATTCGGGAAGCTAGTTTTGACAATTTAGATTTGGATGCAACGCGCCAACCAATTGTTGGCCAGCTAATTGCCTGGTTTGATGCGTATGTTACACAGCCTAATGATTATCATCAGGGGATGTACCTTTATGGTAAGTATGGCATTGGTAAGACATACTTAATGGGGGCTTTGGCTAATGAACTAGCTGATCACGGAATTGCCGTCACAATGGTTCATTTCCCAACATTTGCCGTTGAGATGCGTAATTCGATTGCCAGTAAGGAAACAAATACCTTAGAGCAGATTCAAACCATTAAAGAGAGCCCAATTTTAATTATTGATGACATTGGTGCTGAATCAATGAGTTCATGGATTCGAGATGATATCTTAGGGGTTATTTTGGAATATCGGATGCAAAATGAATTAGCTACTTTCTTCACTTCAAATTTTGACTTAAAGCAATTAGAACATGAACACTTGGCCGAAACGAAACAAGCGATTGAACCAGTTAAAGCGGCACGTTTAATGCAGCGTATTCGCTTTTTAGCTAAAGAAGTCTTTATGAATGGCCATAATCGACGGCCAGGGGTTTAAATATTGTAATATAAGTAAGATGAAGATGGTGGTGTATTAGTTGCTATTTTTTAGCGAAAAAATAGCAGTAAAAGCTAGGATTAATACAATCATTTTTCTCGATCTATTAAGGGGATCAGATGTTTAAACAGAATTTACGTAATTATTTACGTCCGAAATCACTGCGCCAAATTTTGATGTATGTCTTTATTGGTATTATGGGGTTGGGCGTGTTTTTAACACGTTATGATGCACCGCTTTATCAGCAACATATTGTCGGGGTTGTTGAAAGTGCAAAACAGCAACGACAACAAAAAACAACTGATCAATTCAATAACGTTGACTACTCAATTAATCAGATTTTAGAAATTAAAATTTTGAATGGTAGTCGGCGTGGTGAAGAAGTTAAGGTGCAAAATAATTATTTTAAAAGTGGTGCTTTAAATCAGGCATATCGTCCAGGTCAACAATTATTTTTAAATCATGAAGCAGGAAATGATATTAGTATCATTGGCCAAAAGCGTGATACCTTAGTCGCCTTAATGGCCTGGATTACGGTGACATTACTGTTAGTCTTGATGCAGTTACCTGGATTATTAACACTAGTGAGTGTTCTTATTAACATTGGTTTATTATATATTGCAATTAAATTGAATCTAAACGTTACTAATATCAATGTTGTTTTGTTATTTAGTGGTGTAGGTGTCTTAATGGCCTTTGTAACTTTAAGTCTGGCATTAGGTTGGAATAAAAAAATGGCAATTACTTTAAGTGCGACTTTACTGAGCAGTATTATTGCACTAATTATAGCCAATGTTGTTATGACTTTAACTCATCAACGTGGTTTGGAATTTGAGTTAATGGATTATATTACACAATTACCACAACCAATTTTCTTAGCAGAGGCATTTTTAGCGGCACTAGGGGCGATTATGGATGCTTCAACCGATATTGTGGCGACACAATTTGAAGTTCAAGAAGCCCACCCTGAAATCTCACGGCGGAAGCTATTTGCTGCTGGCCTAGGAGTTGGCCGCTCTATTATGGGGGCTTTAACGAGTGTTTTATTCTTGATTTTTATCTCTGAAACATTTGCAATGAGTTTACTGTATTTGCGCAATGGTAATACATGGGGCTACACAATTGAAATTAATATGGTATTGGGGATGGTCCAAACGATAATTGCCGGTATTGGAATTGTATTAGCAGTCCCAATTGCAAGTGGTTTGGCGGCTTGGTTTGCACATAATAAGGAGGTTGCTCAATGAGTACAATGACAGCCTTATTTATTATTTTAGCGCTCTTGTTATTAATCGTTGGTGGCAAGATGGGAATTCAAACAATTGTTAGTTTAGTATTTAACTTTTTCTGGTTGTTTTTAACGATTACATTAATCGCGTGGGGCTTTTCACCATTAATAGTAGTAACGATTACAGGAATTATTATTTTAGCGATGACAATTTTTTTGAGTGATGATAATGATCAAGTAACACGGGTGGCGTTTGCAACCGGGGTCGTCATTATGCTCATTTTGATTGCAATAATTGTCCCAGTTGAACATTATGCGGCAGTACAAGGCTTTGCGAATGAAGATTCGGATGCTCTTGAAGGGTTATCATTAAATATCGGCGTCAATTTTTTACAAATAACGATGGTCGCTACAATTCTTAGTACGTTGGGTGCTATTGCTGAAGCTGCAATGGCGGTAGCTGCTGGGATGCAAGAATTAATTAGCGATAACCCTGATATTCCAACTAATAAATTATTTGGTCATGGGATGCATATTGGCCAACAAATTATTTCAACAGCGATTAATACGTTGTTTTTTGGATTTATGGGTAGTTTCCTAGGGTTAAGTATTTGGTTTATTCGTTTGAATTATGGCTTTGCTGATATGATTAATGCCAAAATTTTTGTATCAGAATTTCTATTATTGATTTTCTCAATGATTGCGGTCATTTTAGCGGTTCCATGTACAGCTTGGTTTATGAAATTAGACTTACAGCGCCAAAATAATAGTAACCATTCTGATTAATGTCGATATTAGTATTTAAAGCGTGAATATGATAGAGTAAAAGGGTGTTAAACATGCGTGTGACGCAGTTTATGCCCTTTTTTATTTGTGAATAATGTTGTTAAAAAGGGTGTAAGAAATATTTAATCTTCAATTAATTTTCTTATCATAAAATCTAATATCGTGATGGAAATATGGTATTATTAGAACATATTGAATAATTTAGAAAAGGATGTGCTGTCAGAATGAAATTTAAAAAAGCGGTTTTAGGGGTTGCAGCTGTTGCAACAGCTATGTTACTTGCTGCTTGTGGTGATAAAACTATCGCTACAATCAATGGAGGTCAAAAGATTACTGAGAGTGAATACTACTCAAGTTTGAAGTCAACTACTTCAGGTAAGCAAGTACTCTCAACAATGATTATTAATAATGCGTTGGATGCTCAATTTGGTAAGAAAGTTTCAGCTAAAGATGTTGACGCTGAATTTAATACTTACAAAAAGCAATATGGTAGTCAATTCTCTCAACAATTAGCAGCGTCTGGTTTGACAGTTGCTTCATTGAAGGAAAATATCCGGACTCAAAAGTTATTGAACTTGGCAATGCAAGATTACTCACCAGTATCAAAGAGTCAACTTGACAAGCAATTCAAATCTTACCAACCAAAAGTAACCGTTCGTTACATCTTGTTGAAAAACAACGATGATGGTAAGAAGCAAGCTGCAGATGTTATTAATGATTTGAACGATGCAAAGGGTGATAAGCAAGATGCATTTATTAAATTAGCTAAGAAGTACTCAACTGATCCATCAACAGCTAATAACGGTGGTTTATACACACCATTTGATAACACAGATACTAATACTGATCCAGCTTTCAAAGCAGCCGCATTCAAGCTTAAAAAGGGTGAATACACTAAGGAAGCCGTTTACTCAAAACAATTTGGTTACTTTGTCATCTACATGAAGAGTGCTAATGATAAGCCATCAAAGATTACACCAGCTATCAAGAAAGATTTGGAAAAACAAATTACTACTTCTAACTTGAATGATCAAACTAAGGTTTCAGCAGTTATCAAGAAAGTTATCCAAAAAGCCGATCCACAAATTAAAGACAACGATTTAAAGAATGTTTTACAAGCATACTTACAACCTAATTCAGCTGCTGCACAACAACAGCAACAAGCATCTGAAAACCCAGTTGGTAACTAATAAATAAAAAAACACTGAAAATTCAGTGTTTTTTTTATTTATTTTTTTGGTTGATATTTATTAAGCTCTGCTTGGATATGGTCAAGATGTTGTTGAATTCGTTCTAAGCGTGGTTGTGTTTTGAACTCAAATTTAGCAACAGAACGTTCAATGTCATCTTGCAAGGATTCTAGTTGTGGTAAGCTTGCTTGAAGCTGACTACTTGACGCTTTAAGGCTTGCAATGGCTTGTTTAAGTTGACTAATTTGATTGATAAGTTGACGAAAATTTAATTCAATTTGTTTAAAAAAATGTCGCCAATAGGCTGTTAATTGTTTAAACATCATCCAACCTCCTTTATTTAGCTAAGTGGTTAGTAATTGCCTTTTGAACATCGCTATATTGTTCCGCTGAGTATAAATCAGAATTATCAGCAAACTTAATACTGATATCATCTTCAGAGGTATAACGTGGAATTAAATGAATGTGGGAGTGAAATACTGATTGATAAGCGATTTGACCGTTATTGTTAACGATATTAAGGCCTTTAATGTCACTATTGATGGCCTTAATTGCACGGGCTAGCTCGGGGAGCTTAGCAAATACTTTAGTTGCTAAGTCAGCGTCATATTCAAAAATATCTGCGACGTGCTTTTTAGGAACTAATAGTGTGTGTCCAGGGGTAACTTGGGTGATATCAAGAAACGCAAGAACATCATCATCTTCATAGACTTTATAACTTGGAATATCACCGTTGATGATTTTACAAAAAATACAATCTTCCATTAGAAAACTCCTTCAAATATATTGTTGTTGGTTAATTTAATTCTAGCTCATTTATAAAGCGATTGGTAATACTTTAGCGCATTAATTCTAACATATCTTAGATAATTGAGTATGGTATACTGATTCAATAGGATTATTATAGACAATAGAAATTCAAAATTATTTAAAATGAGAGGCAAGTTACGGTAATGACATTAACAATTAATCATTTAGTTGGTGGATATTCACAAGTTCCAGTAATTAAAGATGTGAACTTTGAAGTTGCAGATCAAGAATTGGTCGCTTTGATCGGTCTTAATGGTGCCGGAAAGTCAACCACGATTAATCATATCATTGGCTTACTAACACCCCAACATGGTGATGTCACAATTGATGGAACATCATTAATGGCTAATCCGGCTTTATATAAGCAAAAAATTGCTTATGTGCCTGAACAGCCAGTGTTATATGATGAGTTAACGCTTAAAGAGCATTTAGAATTAACGATTATGGCGTATCAATTAGATGATGCAGTTGCGTGGAATCACGCTAATAAGTTATTGAAAATTTTTCGTTTAGATAATAAGTTAAGTTGGTTTCCGGCTAATTTTTCTAAGGGAATGAAACAAAAAGTCATGTTGGTTAATGCATTTATGACAGAAGCAGACGTATTTATTATTGATGAACCATTTATTGGATTAGATCCATTAGCAGTTCATGATTTACTTGGCTTAATTGCGGATGTTAAAGCCCGTGGAGCAGCAGTTTTAATGTCAACTCACGTTCTTGATACCGCAGAAAAAATCGCCGATCGCTTCGTACTTTTACACAACGGTGAAGTACGTGCAGATGGTACTTTGGCGCATTTACGGGCCCAATTCCCTGAAGCTGGTGAATCCTTAAATGATATCTATTTGACACTTGCGAAAGAGGTCTAAAGATGGATAAATTATTTCAACAACGCCGCCAAAAACACATGCAACGCATGTTTCGTTATTTACGGTTAGTATTTAATGATCAATTTACAATTGCGTTTGTGTTTTTGATTGGTGGGTTAGGATATTGGTATGCAGGGTTTCTGCAAACGTTACAATATGCATGGTGGGAAAAATTCATTGCCATGTTTTTAATGATTGGGCTATTACAATTCGGTAATCTGGCGACATTGTTAAAACCAGCGGATAAAGTTTTTTTATTACCACAAGAAATTAATATGGAGCGCTATTTAAAGGCAGCTTTACGCCATAGTTTGTGGCTAAGCCTTTTAGTCCAAGTTGTTGGTGTTGTTTGCTTACTTCCATTCATAGAAGTTGCTTTTCAAGCTAATTTTATTGAAACGCTATGGTTAATTCCAACATTTATTGTGTTTAAAGTTTTGATATTATATGATCAAATGCAAAGCTACTATAGCCACCATAATTTATTATGGTTACGCTTGGCCTTACCATTACTAACATTTGCGCTGTTTGGGGTACGACTAGATATGGCATGGGCCTTTATTTTTATCTTAATTGCTGCTGCAGCACGTTTTGGTGTTCGTGATAAATTTTGGAATGGTATTTTTGACTGGAATGAAGCGATTGCTATTGAAAGTGGTCGGCAGTTGAATATGTTACGTTTCTTTAACTTATTCACCGATGTCCCTCAAATTGGTGGGCAAACAAAACGCCGAATATGGTTAAATTTCTGGTTTGAGCGGCTACCCAAAGATTCTCAACATGTGTATACTAATTTATACTGGCGGGGACTATTACGGAGTAGTGAATATTTTGGCTTAATTGTCCGCTTAACGGCGATAGGGGCCTTGATTGCCTATTTTGTGCATAATGAAATTGTGACCCCAGTCATTTTAGCGCTAATATTATATTTAATTGGTATTCAGTTGTTGCCACTTTATCATAAATATGATGAAATAGTATTTACGCACTTGTACCCAATTGATCCAAAAATTAGGCAAAACAACTTTAAACAAGTTATGGTTAAAGTGTTAAGTGTGATTGGTATTATCTTACTCCTAGCTAATTTAGTAGGTAGTGCACCATGGTCGACATTTTTTATTAGCTTAGGAATTATTATTGTTGAAATTGTGCTTTTTAGTTATTGGTTAGTACCAAAACGGATTGCACGTAAAGAATTATTGAAATAAGAATTGAGGAACTCAGATGCGTTTACGTCGAAAACCTTGGGCAGTACAATGGCTTGCTGACCATGCCGATTTAGTGATTACACAAGCTAAGGCAGAAACATTAAAAAATAACTGGCAAAGTATCTTCCCAAAAGAACAACCAATTATGATTGAAGTTGGAACTGGGAAAGGTCAATTTATCATTGGAATGGCCAAAAAATACCCCGAGATAAACTTCATTGGGATGGAAATTCAAGAAGGTGCCGTGGCTGTTGCTGGCCGGAAAGCATATGAAGATGCTGATGAATTACCAAACTTGCGCTTTGTTTACGGTGATGGAGCTGGAGTAGACACTTATTTTGCTAAGGGTGAAGTTGCAAAAGTATTCTTAAACTTCTCTGATCCATGGCCTAAATCAGGACATGAAAAGCGGCGTTTAACATACAAATCATTCTTGCAAAGTTACGAAAACATTTTACCAGTAAATGGTGAAGTTGAATTTAAGACTGATAATCGTGGGTTGTTTGAATATTCTTTAGGTAGTTTTGCTAACTATGGAATGACTTTTGATAAAGTATGGCTTGATATGCACAACGAAGATGCAGCCAACTTAGAACAAAACGTTGAAACTGAGTATGAACAAAAATTCAAAGTTAAAGGTCCAATTTATAAATATTTAGGCCACTTTACAACAAAGTAAATTAATATATATGAAAGGTAGATTCTATTATTGGAATCTACCTTTTTTTAGCTTGTAATCGGTTAATTATGATAAAATTGGACTAATAGTTTTTAAGTATTTAATTCTAGTTGGAGATATTTAAGATGGTAAATAACGACGAGTATTTAAAAATAACCAAACAATTAGATAAAGGGTGGCGTGTGATTGACGAAAACCGCGTCCCGTTTTTACGTAAGGTGTTAGGATGGCTAGGTAATCCAGATCAAAAATATAAAATAATTCACGTGGCGGGTACAAATGGTAAAGGCTCAACCGGTGAAATGTTGAATCAAATTTTGCAAGCCAGTGGGTATCGGGTAGGGAAGTTCTCAAGTCCTGGTTTATACACATATCGTGAACAAGTGATGATTAATAGCACGTACATTACACCGTCTGAATTTGTCCGTGAATTTAATAAAATTTTGGCAGTTCTTAAAGCCCATGATTTAGATATGCAAACGTTATCCTTTTTTGAATGGTGGACGGTGATTTCATTAAGTTACTTTGGAAGCCAACAATTAGATATTGCCATTATTGAAGTTGGGGTCGGTGGCGATTTAGATGCAACCAATGCGATTACAACATCATTGCTAAATATTTTTACCAAGATTACGTATGACCATCAAGATATTTTGGGGGATGATTTAGTAACCATTGCCACTGCTAAATGTGGTATTTTACGCCCTGGGGCCCATGTGATTAGTTATAGTGGTCAAGATGCGGAAGTTCAAGCCGTTATTAATGAGCGTGCTCAAGCGATAGGGGCTAAATTATATGATGGTCCAAGACCAATTATAACGACGTATAAAGTATCACCGGCAGGGACCAATGTTAAAATTAATGATCGTCTCGAGGTGTTTTTGAGTTTGAGTGGTCATTTTCAGTTATTAAACTTAAATACCGTTTTACAAGCTGTTAATGTCTTGCGCCAGTTAGATTACCAAATCTCAGATGCGGCCATTAAAGATGGCTTAGGCCAAGCTAATTTACCAGGGCGGATGGAATATGATGCCAAAAATAATATCATTCGGGATGCTGCTCATAATCCAGATGGAATTGAAGCGCTAGTGGCATCGTTAAAATCGTGGCGATTGCCATTTAAACCAACCGTAATTTTAGGGATATTACGTGATAAAAATTATATGACAATGCTGGAAGAGTTATTACCATACGTGGCCCGGATTATTGCGATTACACCTGCTAATCCAAGCCGTTCATTAACAGCAGATGAATTAGCAGCGCAAATTTTAGAGATGGATGATAATGTTGAAGTTTCAATTGCGGATGATCCGACAGCAGCGATTACGGTTGCTCGTCAAGTACGAGAGTCAAGTGATGCAATGATTGTTATTACAGGTTCTTTTTATACTTTACGGGCAGTTAAAGGAATTAAATTTTAGAAATACGGAAAGAAGAGAAAGCATATGGCCCTTAGTTGGCAAGATAGTATTGATATTTTAAAAGCACACGATTTATTAATTAGTGCATCAGCGGTAGCACCCAGTGAATTTACGGCAATTGCATATGATTCACGTAAAGTAGTTGCCAACACGATGTTTTTTGTAAAGGGAAATTTCAAACCGGAATTTTTAACAAGTGCAATTAGTAATGGAGCCCAAGCATATGTAGCGGAACAAGCTTATCCAGAAGGGGATGGCTTAGCTTGTTTAATTGTTACCGATGTTCAAAAAGCCATGTCCGTATTGAGTGCCGCTTTTTATGATTATCCTCAAAATGAATTGTTTATAATTGCGTATACGGGGACTAAAGGAAAGACGACAGCTGCATATTTTACTCACGAAATTTTACAAAATAGCACCCATGGTAAAACAGCGCTATTTTCAACAATTGATCGTATTTTAGGCCCTAATGAACAATTCAAATCTGAGTTATCAACGCCAGAATCCTTGGATTTATTTCATGATATGCGCCAAGTGGTTAACAACGGTATGACTCATTTGGTCATGGAAGTATCTTCTCAAGCATATAAGAAAAGCCGAGTCTATGATTTACGCTTTAATGTGGGAATTTTCTTGAATATTTCACCTGATCACATCGGTCCGCTTGAACACCCAACATTTGCCGATTATTTAGCGCATAAACTGATGTTACTTGATAATAGTGATCAAGTAATTGTTAATGCCGAAAGTGATCATTTTGATCAAATTTTTGGCCGTGCCCAAGCAGGTCATGCACCTGAAGATATTTTTGTATATGGACATGCAGGGTGTCATCCAGTTGTAGATGTGCAACCAGATGTGACTTTTTCTGGCCATGCTGATTTGACACAAAGTCAGCTTTTAATTACAGCACAATCACCCAAAGCTGAGGTGCTTGATATAGCAGGAACATACAATTTAAATGTTCCCGGTGATTATAATGAAAGTAATGCTTCAAGTGTCTTAATTGCTGCCGGTTTAGCCAACGCTGACCACCAAAGTATGGTGATTGGTTTAAACGAAGTGACTGTTCCCGGACGTATGGAATCATTTATGACTAATACACATGGGATGGTGTATGTTGATTATGCACATAACTATATTTCCGTTAAAGCATTACTTAGTTTTTTACATCAACAACATCCAGTTGGTAAAGTAATTGTTGTTTTAGGCGCTCCAGGTAACAAAGGGGAATCACGGCGAGAAGGATTCGGTAAAGCAGTCACTGAAGAAAAAGCAGATGTTGTATGGTTGACTTCAGATGATCCACAATACGAAGATCCAAGAGCAATTGCATCAGAAATTGCGGCAGCCACTGATGAATCAGTCGTTGAACTACGTTATGAAATGGATCGACCAACTGCAATTAAGCAAGCCTTGATGATGAGTACAGCAAATGATGTGGTGGCGATTGTTGGTAAAGGGTTAGATCCATATCAAAAAATTAATGGTATTGATACACCGTACCCAGGTGATATGCAAGTTGCAAAAGATGTTGTTAATGAAATCGAAAACGACCGCTAAATTATGCTTGCCTATTTAAAATAAACGTGCTTTAATTAAAGCATAAATTAAAGATCAAGATACCTTCGTTAGGGAATTCTATTTTTAGAGAACGCAAAGCATGGCTGAAACTTTGCGAATAGAGGACTAACGTTGACTACTTGTGAAATGGCATAGCCAACTATGTTCGGGTTGTTTCCGTTATAAAACAGCTGAGGTTTTAGTCGTAAGGACTAGAACGAATTTAGGTGGTACCACGTTTGTATATAACGTCCTTCATGACATAATTTTTTATGTCGTGGGGGACTTTTTTATTAAAAAAATTTGAGGAGTAGGTAGATGTCAGAAATTAAAATCACATTCCCAGATGGTTCTGTAAAACCATTTGAAAGTGGAATCTCAACACTTGAAATTGCTAAGAGTATTTCAACTTCATTGGCAAAAAAATCAATTGCCGGTAAATTTGAAGGTAAGTATGTTGGCATTAACGATGCGTTAGTTGCCGATGGTTCATTAGAAATTATTACAAAGGATGCGGAAGAATCATTAGAAATTCTTCGCCACTCAGCAGCGCACTTATTAGCTCAAGCTATTAAGCGTTTGCACCCAGATACGCACTTTGGAGTTGGTCCAGCAATTGCTAACGGTTTTTACTATGATACTGACCGTCCAGCTGGTCAAATTTCTGTAGATGAATTCCCAGAAATTGAAGCTGAAATGAAAAAGATTGTTAAAGAAGACTTGCCAATCGAAGGGCGTGAAATTTCACGCGCCGATGCGTTGGAATTATTCAAAAACGATCCATACAAAGTTGAATTAATTAACGATTTACCTGAAGATGAAAAAATTACAGTATATTCACAAGGTGAGTTTACTGACCTTTGCCGTGGCGGCCACGTTGCTTCAACTGGTTTGATTAAGAACTTTAAGCTTACTTCAGTGGCTGGTGCCTACTGGCGTGGTAAGTCATCAAACCCAATGATGCAACGGATTTATGGTACGGCTTTTTGGAAAGCTGCGGATGTTGATGCTGAACTCGCTCGTCGAGAAGAAGCTAAAGAACGTGACCACCGTAAGATTGGTAAAGATTTAGACTTGTTCTTCACTTCACCAGAAGTTGGTGCAGGATTACCAGTTTGGATGCCAAATGGGGCAACAATCCGTCGGACATTGGAACGTTACATTGTTGATAAGGAATTACAACACGGTTACGAACACGTTTATACACCAATCATGTCTAACTTGAACTTGTACAAACAATCAGGTCACTGGGATCACTACCATGATGACATGTTCCCACCAATGGATATGGGCGATGGTGAATTCCTTGAATTACGACCAATGAACTGTCCTTCACACATTCAAGTGTATAACCACCATGTGCACTCATACCGTGAATTGCCAATTCGAATTGCTGAAATTGGAATGATGCACCGTTACGAAAAATCAGGTGCCTTGACTGGTTTATCACGCGTACGTGAAATGTCATTAAACGATGGTCACACTTTTGTAATGCTTGACCAAGTGGAAGAAGAATTCAAGTCAATCTTGAAGTTAATGGTTGAAGTATATGCTGACTTTAACATTACAGACTACCGTTTCCGTCTTTCATACCGTGATCCTGAAAATACTGAAAAGTACTTTGATGATGACAACATGTGGATTAAGAGCCAAAAGATGTTGAAAACAGCCATGGACGATATGGGCCTTGACTACTTTGAAGCTGAAGGTGAAGCAGCCTTTTACGGTCCAAAACTTGATGTACAAATTAAGACGGCCCTTGGTGGTGAAGAAACGCTTTCAACAATCCAATTGGACTTCTTATTACCAGAACGTTTTGATTTAACTTATGTTGGTGAAGATGGTCAAAATACGCACCGTCCGGTAATGATTCACCGTGGTTTGATTTCAACGATGGAACGTTTCACGGCTTACTTGACTGAATTGTACAAGGGTGCCTTTCCAACTTGGTTAGCACCTAAGCAAGCAGTAATTATTCCAGTTAACCAAGAAGCACACGGTGCTTACGCAGATGAAATTATGCGTAAGTTACAAGTTATGAATGTGCGTGCAACGGTTGATAATCGTAATGAAAAAATGGGTTACTTAATCCGTGATGCGCAAACAAGCAAAGTTCCATACACCATCGTTGTGGGAGATCAAGAAAAAGACAACGGTACGGTGACAGTTCGTCGTTACGGAGAAGAAAAAACAACGCCAATGGATGCTAGTGAATTCTATGATGTTATCTTAAGTGATATCGCTAATTATTCACGTGAATCTAAATAATTGACTTTCATAGCATCTTTAGCCAATATGGAAGTTAAATTAAATAGTTTTTCAGATGTATGCGAATGGTACATGAAAAGGATACGCCCAAGCGTATCCTTTTTTGTTTAATTTTGACAAGAATGATAAATACGAGTACACTTACGATAAATAGTTACTAACTAATTACTAGTAATTTTAATGTTCACTTAATTAAGCCATCATATGATACATCGTAGGGGTGGTTGTTTATTGAAAGGAAGGTCATAATGTATAGTTTAGAGGTTTCTGGGAAAATTGCTGATCGATTAAATGAGTTTGTTAATGCAGGGGCAAAAATTTTACTTGATTTGGATGATGGGACCGGTCAATTTTCTAATGGGGCGGTAGCTTGTTCTATGGATACAGCTTTTCAGTTAATTATTGTTGACCAAGCAGTTGAGACGCCAGATTATCAACTTGAAATTAAATCAAATGTTGGGCCAGTGTATGCTAAGAAACATTCCAAAGATATATTAGAACCACAAATGACGCTTGCTTACCAAGCGCCATTTAACCAATTAACATTGAACGGCCAAGGGGAAGTTCTTGATCCCAATGTCCAAATAAAAAATTTATTTGATAAAGCCTAGGAGAATGGCGATGATTAAAAATAAAGAAGAACTAGTAAAACAGCTCGACAAGGAAAGTTACCATGTAACCCAAGAAAAAGGGACTGAAGCCCCTTTTATGAACAAGTACGATAACTTTTTTGAACCTGGAATCTATGTTGATATTGTTGGCGGACAACCATTATTCTCATCAGCAGCCAAGTATGATTCGGGGTGTGGCTGGCCAGCATTTTCAAAACCAATTGATCGGAGTGTCGTTAAAGAACATCGTGATCGATCATTTGGTATGGAACGTGTTGAAGTTACCAGTGGTCAAGCAGATAGTCATTTAGGCCATGTCTTTAATGATGGTCCGCTAGAATTAGGCGGTGTCCGATATTGTATTAACTCAGCATCGCTAAAATTCATTCCAAAAGATGAAATGGTGGCCCAAGGTTACGGTGAGTACCTTGACTTGGTCGAAGACTGATTAATTTAGATAGAAAATAGACTAACGAAAATTCATTTTCGTTAGTCTATTTTATTTACTAGATAGTTATCTGGAGGTGTCACTAATTAGTCGTTAAAGGTAATATGGCGAATTGACTTAGGCCAAACAATCGTTGTAACTTTAAGGTTATCACTATGCAAAAGTAATTGACCATTTTCTGACATTGTTAAATAGCCTGAAAGTTGATATACGTTTTCAGTGTAAAAAGAAACATTACATTGTATGGTTATATTTAGTCGTGAATCAAGCGCAGCTTCCAGCCTAATAATAAGCTCGTTTGCTGTCATTTGGCGGGCTCGGATTATTTTGGTATGCTTAGGCTTAGGTTTAAAAAAGTTAAACATGCTAGTAGCTTGTGGTTCGACAGTATTACTAATGAAATTGAATGGTATTTGCATTATGGCACCTCCAGGTACGGTTGGTTTTACTTTTAACTCATTATACGAACAAATGTTCTGGAATGCAAACTAAAAATCGAGGTAAGTTATTTTGAAAGTCTTTCAATCAAATCAAAATATTAAGCAATTAACTGATTTTACCCAGTTAGTAGCTTTTAATTTGGATAATGAAGTGGCTCGGTTTAAATATAAACAGCAACCACTTAATCAGCGCTATCAACAATATATTGTTGTTGAACAGCGAAAAATTGTGGCGTTATTAATTGTTGATACTAAGCAATCATTGCGGGTTATTCGACATGGCCTAATAAGAATTGGTACCGATAAACCGATGGTGTTTAATGCTTTAAGTACCCACTTTCAAAGTCTGCGTTGGTATGGTGTTGAGTATCAATTAATAAGTAATTGGGATGAACATTACTTATTGCAACGAGGATTTGACGCGCATGGGACTTGTTTTACAAAAATCTATACGTATCCTAAATATTTCATTTTTGGTGGTGGTGGTGCCCATGGTGCATTTCAAACAGGAGCATTTGATGTCCTAAAGGCTGCTGGAATCGTTCCGGATGTGATTATTGGGGTATCGGTTGGTGCAATTACTGGGATGTCGCTTATGCATCTCGATAGTACAACTGCTCATGAAGTATGGGATTATTTAACGACTGAACATGTTTATGGGGTTTCGGAAATTGGGGTTACTCGGGAAAAATTTACACGGACAATGGTTAATCAGTTACTGTCGCGTGACTTTAAGTCTAAACGAGCACTTTATGATTTATTTTTACCAGTGGCAACGCGTGAATTAGAGCATCCAAGTGTTAAGTTTATGCTGGTTACCACTAATGCTAAGACGTTAACCCAAAAAATTGTAGCAGTAAATGATCAGATGACGCCTAGTGAATTAGCAAGTTGGGTCGTTGCATCAAGTGCGTTTTATCCAGTCGTAGCTCCTATGGAAATTGCGGGCGAAATGTATATTGACGGGGGCTATTCTAATGATGTGCCGATTAATGAGGCAATCAAGCTAGGAGCAAAAGATATTTACGTGATTGATATTCAAGGGATGGGCCGTTCACAAAAGTATCAAGTACCCAAGGATGTTAAAATTCACTGGATTAAAACGAAGTGGGATTTGGGACCAATGCTGGATTTTAATCCGCAAAAATCACAAGATAACCTAAAATTAGGTAACTTGGAAGCACAAAAGTTTCTTGGTAAACTCAGTGGAGGACGTTACTTTTTCACGACACGGCCTAATTTTAATGCTTTTAACTGGAGTAACTTAGCGATTTGTTTTGAACAAACGCCTTTCACTCGAAAATTTGTACCGTTATTAAATAATCCAATGGTTGAGTATTTATTACGGACAAAAATTGGTAAATTTATGGGCCAAAAAGTAGCAGTAGAACGTTTATCAGGGCAAATGTTAGTTGAATATTGTGCGTTTTTGCTTGATGTACAGCCAACAACCACTTATACGTACGAAACTTTTGTAGCAGCTATTAAGCGTCATGGAACATATGAACAATTAGTGACAAAGTTTAATTTGCCAAGCGGTGAATGGAGTATGACATATGTATATCAACATCCGGAAGTGATTTTGATAGCGGTTGTATATTTACTTGATAAATGGCAAAAAAATGAGAAAAATACTAAGGTTAGCCACAAAAATAGCGCAAAATAGTAGCTTTTTTTTCTAATAAAAGTCATTTTTTTATTGAATTCATGCAAGTGGGTATCAATTCTTAGAGAAAAATGTTAAAATTAGAGAGCTTAAAATAGATAGAACGAGGGGTTGCCGATGAGTAAAATTTTGGTCATTGAAGACGAAAAAAATTTAGCCCACTTTGTGGAATTAGAATTACAACATGAAAATTATCAAACTGACGTCCGTGATAATGGGCGTACAGGATTGGAAGCCGCAATTACTAATGATTATGATGTGATTTTGTTAGACTTGATGTTACCTGAGTTGAGTGGCTTAGAAGTTGCTCGCCGGTTACGTGAAGTTAAAAACACACCAATTATTATGATGACTGCTCGGGATTCTGTAATTGATCGTGTTTCAGGATTAGATTATGGTGCTGATGATTATGTGGTGAAACCATTTGCGATTGAAGAATTATTGGCACGTGTCCGGGCATTATTACGTCGCATTGATATTGAGACAGAAGCCCATGCACCACACCAATCAACGGTTAAGTTTAAAGACTTAGTTATTGAAAAAGAAAATCGGATTGTTCGCCGTGGTGATGAAGTAATTAATTTGACTAAACGTGAATATGAATTACTACTTACATTGATGGAAAATGTCAATGTAGTACAAGCGCGTGATGATTTATTGAAGCGGGTTTGGGGTTACGAATCTGAAGTTGAAACGAATGTTGTCGACGTGTATGTTCGATACTTACGTAATAAAATTGATGATCCAGAAAGCGCACGTTCATATATTCAAACGATTCGTGGAACTGGTTACGTAATGCGTAGCTCAAATTAATTAGGATAAAGGGTTGGACATTTGTCGAGCCCTTTTTTGGTATATTGTAATGATACAAGAAAAAGTTTATCGTCGTTTTTCTGTCAAATGGAAATGGGCATTAGGGACAACAGTCGGCGTATTTGTTGTCTTTCTAGTGTTTAGCTTGTTGATGTTTCGGGCATTTACACAAAATGCTCTCAATGCGCAACATCAAGAAATCGATAGTGCCCTCAGTGCAGTTAGTCAGCGATTTACGTCGGTGAATACGCGTAATCTAACACTGGACGTTATTGAGCCTTCGCTACAACCGGGTAATGATCATGTTCGAACAATTTTAAATGATGAGTTAATTGCAAACGTGGCTAGCAAGAATTTAACGCTAACGATTTTTGATCGTGATGGGGTGCAATTATTTACAAGTCATACAAACGTAGTACCGATGGAACATGCGGAACGTTTTGTAGGGCAACGATTGATTAGAAAAAATGGCCACCAAGTTTTGGTTGGACGTGTTCCGGTATATGCCCGGAATTCTAATCGTGTCGTTGGATACGTTCAAATGATTGATAGTCTTGAACAATACCACCGGATGTATGTTAAGTTGGTTAAAATTTTGGTTGTTTTGATGTTGCTAGGCTTGATGGCAATTGCGCTATGGGGTTATTTATTAGCCGATTGGTTACTTCGACCGGTTGAACATATTGCAAAAACAATTGCTGAGGTTGAGCATGATCCAAAAACAAGCGAACGAGTGCCTGATTTACTACGTAATGATGAGCTCTCAGACCTTGGTGATATTTTAAATGAAATGGTTGATCGGATGCAGCGGTATATTGATCAGCAATCGCGCTTCGTGGAAGATGTTTCGCATGAATTACGAACACCGGTAGCAATTGTAAAGGGACATATGGATTTATTAAATCGCTGGGGTAAGGATGATCCGCAAATATTAAACGATTCGATCAAAGCATCATTAGATGAAATGAAGCGGATGGAAACATTAGTGCAAGAAATGTTAGACTTAACTCGTGCGGATCAAGTTGAAATTAATTTCCGGCATGAAGCCACCGATGTGCAGGATGTTGTTTACCAAGTTTACAATAATTTTTCATTGATTCATCCGGATTTTAAGTTTAGCTTGGAAGATGATATTCACGAAAATACGATTGTGTCAATGTATCGCAATCACCTAGAACAAGTGTTGATAATTTTGTCGGATAATGCTTTTAAGTATTCTCAAGAGCGAAAAGAAATTCACTTTGCAATGTCACGTAATAGTCGAGAAGTACAAATTGCGGTTCAGGATTTTGGTGAAGGAATCGCGCAAGAAGATGCTAACCATGTTTTTGATCGTTTTTATCGGGTTGATAAGGCACGTTCACGTGAAAAAGGTGGTAATGGATTAGGGTTGAGTATTGCCCAAAAACTAATTGAAGGTTATGGGGGTTCGATTAGTTTGGAAAGTTCTTTAGGGCATGGATCGATTTTTAGAATTACCTTACCAATTTCACGTCTAGAAGAATAAGGGGGTAACGTATGCAAGTCGCTTATCGGATTCAAGTGTGGGGAAGAGTTCAAGGAGTTGGTTTTCGTTATCAAACGCAACAGTTAGCTAAACGTTTAGGTGTTACCGGATTTGTCGCTAATCAAATTGATGGGTCAGTTCTGATTACGGCGGAAGGCTCAGCGCAAGTGATTGTTAAATTTATTGATGCTGTTAAAGCCTCACCATCGCCATTTGGTGAAGTTACCCGTAGTAAGGTTGATAAAATCGACCCAGTAGGATATCAAGATTTCAAAACACAGTAATTGGTCAGGATAATAGAAAAAAGCCGCTTAGAAGATATACTTCCAGGCGGCTTTTTTACGATTATTTACGAGCAAACTTTGACTTGATACCAGCAATTGCTGCTGGTAAGAGGGTCACGATGATAATACCAAAGATTACTGCTGAGAAATGATTTTTGACAAAGGGGATGTTACCAAAGAAGTAACCGGCACCGGTACCAATAATTGTCCAAGTAGTTGCACCAATAATTGAATACTTGATGAATAACTTGTACTCAACTCCAGAATTTGCAGCAACAAATGGTGCAAAAGTTCGAATAATTGGTAAATAACGTGCAAAGATGATTGCAATGGCACCATATTTAGTGAAGAAAGCTTCTGATTTTTGAATAGATTCGCGTTTAATAAAGCGACCGAAGAAACGGTGTTCCATCATGGCATGGCCAACATACTTACCAATAAAGTAATTTAATGAATCCCCGGTTAAGGCTGCCAACCAGAATAAAAAGGCAAATAACCATGGGTTTAAGTGGTAAATAGGGTTGGCACTAATGGATCCGGCAGCAAAAAGTAGTGAATCGCCGGGAAGGAATGGTAAAATTACGGCTCCAGTTTCGATGAAGATGATTGCAAAGAGAATTGCATACGTCCAGTTACCGAATTGGGTTACGATTTGAATAACGTGTTTATCAATGTGGAGAATAAAGTCGATTAAATAACTCATTTTAAAAGTATTCCTTTATCTTTTTAGTAGTTGTAGTTAAGTTTACCAGATTTATTTGGTTTTTTTTGCTAAACTTAAATAAGTTATTAATTTTAAGAAATCGAGGTTTGAGAATAATGATTGAATATCCCCAATTAACTCCTAACGAATACAAAGGACCAAAGGCAACTTTACACACTAACTATGGTGACATTGAAGTGATTCTTTTCCCAACACAAGCACCTAAAGCAGTTGAAAACTTTTTAACACATGCCAAGGATGGTTACTATGATGGAATTATCTTCCACCGAGTTATCAATGACTTTATGATTCAAGGTGGTGATCCAACTGGGACTGGCTTTAACGGTGAATCAATTTGGGGCCACAACTTTGAAGATGAATTTTCTGATGACTTATTTAACATCAATGGTGCACTCTCAATGGCCAATGGTGGTCCAATGACAAATGGTTCACAATTCTTTATTGTTCAAAATCAACACATGGAACCAGCATTTGCTAGTCAATTAGCTGGTGCGGGCTACCCACAACAAATTGTTGACGCTTATGTTAACAATGGAGGTACACCATGGCTTGATCACCGGCATACAGTTTTCGGACAAGTTGCTAATGGTATGGATATCGTTAACAAAATTGCACTTGTTAAGACAGACAGTGCCGACAAGCCACTTGAAGACGTTGTGATTGAAAGTATCACAGTTGTAGATTAAAACAAAGATATCAAGCTAATAAAAGGTTCTAGTCGTTGTCGGCTAGAACCTTTTTCTACTATAATATGCTAAATTAAGAAAATTAGTTAAAGGTGGTTATTTAAGGTTATTGAGAACGTGGTAATTTATAAAATAAACATGTATACTAGTTTTAGTAAAAAAGAGATGTTAAATGGAAAAGATATATATATAGAATATCCTTATGAAAGGGGTTTTAACGATGGATACATTGGAATATCGTGTTGGGATGCATGTTCGTGGTCAAGTGACAGGCATCCAACCATATGGAGCGTTTGTTAGCTTAGATGATGAACACCAAGGTTTGATTCATATATCAGAATGTAAATATGGCTTTGTTGGTGATATCAATAAGTTATTACAAATTGGGGATGTTATCGAAGTAGTTATTTTAGATATCGATGAATATACTCAAAAAATTAGTTTGTCATTACGTTGTCTTGCTGAGCCACAAGTAACAAATTTGAAAAAATTAGATAATGTCCATCAAACACATAAACATTACTGGACTAATCGAAATACAGTGATTGGTTTTATGCCTATTGAGCAAAACTTGGAAAGTTGGATTAACAACGGCTTAAAGGATGCATTAAAAATAAAATAGAGTAGATGGAGAAAGAAAATGTCAATGGTAGCAGGAACAATCATGATGATTACTGATGGTATGCCCTCATATCTAGTAAAGTGTGAAGATGTAGGTTTTAGCTTTTTGAAAGTTAAGATGCATAAGCATGCGGGGGATACTGCTTTAGGTACTTTATTAGAAGCAATGGAAAATGATTTTGATATCAATAATTTACGGTTAGATGAATTGGCAAGTATTAATGTTGATAATCAAATTGGTTCACTATATGTCTTTTGTCCGGTGGAACCAATTGAATTGTTGAATGAAAATGGTTATAAGTTTATGGAAGCATCGAGTCTACATACCTTGTTAGAAACGGTTGATATGTCTAGTGCACCAAAACTTCTTTGATTTATTGCAAATTGTTTAATAAAGTTCTTGTGTTTATTATTTTAAGGTGGTATTATTTAATAACTGTCCTAAGTGATAATGCTTTCGACAAATAAATTCAGAAATTTAAGTATTGACTTACTTTTCTGAATTTGATATTATATAAAAGTTGTCAGTTAATAAATTTTGATTTTAAATAAATCGAAAAAAGTTGTTGACAATCAAATGTACTATAATGTATAATGTTTAAATGTTGCTTCTATAAAAAGCGACAACGTAGATCTTTGAAAACTGAATAAAGTTTTGACAATCAAATGTGTAAGTACTTTGAAACTAGATTTCAGAGTTAAACAAATTTGCGAATGTCAATTTCGCTAGTAAA
>NZ_CAKKNS010000008.1 GCF_918814575.1 Periweissella fabaria
TAGCGAAATTGACATTCGCAAATTTGTTTAACTCTGAAATCTAGTTTCAAAGTACTTACACATTTGATTGTCAAAACTTTATTCAGTTTTCAAAGATCTACGTTGTTGTTAACAACTTAATATGTCGTAACAACATTTATTAATAATACTCTCTTTAATTTAACAAGTCAATAACTTTTTAAATTAATTTGAAATATTTATTTAAGTGGTTGTCGTTTTGTTTAAACATCATTTATTAATGTCACAAGACAACTTAAATATAATACCGTGAATTCATAATATCTGCAAGCATTTTTTTGAAATAAATTAAATAAAATACGGCATCTACCTTAAATAGCTATTATAGTGGGCATTTATCACCTTCTATAACACTATTAACATCACCTATTTATCCATTAAAAGCTTACTAGTAAATAAAAAACGTTGTATGAATTTTTTCATACAACGTTTTTATTTACTATATTAGTCTCGGTTTGAACCGCCGAAAATTTGTAAAAGACTCAAGAAAATATTAATAAAGTCTAAGTACAACGTCAATGCACCACTAACAGCTAGGCCCATTTCCGTTGATTGGTTACCAAATTCAATGTATAACTGCTTCATCTTATTAGTATCATACGCTGATAATAACGTAAAGATAATTACTGAGGCCCATGAAAGAACCAATGCGATTACAGAGTTGTGTAAGAAAATATTTACAACTGACGCAACTAACAAGCCAATCAATAATCCAAATAAGTGGGTACCTAAACCAGCCATATTACGTTTAGTAACATATCCATAGGCTGACATCCCTACAAAAATCGCTGCAGCACCGGCAAATGCTCCTAAAATAGAAGCACCCGCATAAACCGCAAAGATAAAGGACATCGTCAATCCATTTACAACGGCATATAGCACGAGTAATGGCAACGCCATCACCGCATTTCGCATTGCTTTTGTATTAACTAAAACTACTAATACTAATTCAAAAATCATTAACCCATAAAACATAAAACGATTAGAGGCTAAAGCTTGCATTACTTGAGGAAACATAGTCGCTGTTACATAGGCTGTTACCCCTGAAACCAATAAAGCCAAGGCCATGTAACGGTACATCCGACGGAAGAACCCAGCCAAACCTGCAACATCACCACTTTGAGTACGGTTATCATTAACATAACCCATATTATCATTATTCATTTAACGTTCTCCTTTATATCATTACTTTACATAATCATACCTGAAACAACGTAAATAAACAAATCACTATTTATTTAATAGCTTTTTGAAAATCATTTCGTATTTTTGTAAATCACCAGCACCCATGAACACATAGACAGCATTATCAAATGCTAAGAGTTGTTCCATGGTATCTTCACGAAGAATACCACCAAAGTTTGTTAATTTTGCCCCAATATCAGCCGATTTAATATCACCACTTGTTTCACGAGCAGATGTAAAAATTTCAGTTAAGAATACTTTATCTGCTGTATCAAGAATCTTTACATAATCATCAAAGTACGCTTGTGTTCGTGAAAAAGTATGTGGTTGGAAAATCGCTACAATTTCTTGTGTTGGATATTTTTGACGTGCTGCATCAATAGTGGCCTTAATTTCAGATGGATGGTGTGCATAATCATCAATCATAACCCCATTAGATAAAGGCGTTACTTGGAAACGGCGTTTAACCCCAGAAAATGATAATAATTCCTTTTTAACCAAATCAAGATCGAGTTTTTCAAAGTAGGCCACGGCAATTACTGCTAACGTATTTAAAATACCATGTTGTCCAAATTGATTAGTCTTGAACTGACCTAGATTTTCATCATGATAGTACACATCAAAAGTAGCTCCTGATTGATCTCGAACAATATTTTGTGCTTGGAAATCATCAGTGGTATTTAATCCATAATAATAAACTGGAATATCCGTCTTTAATTGACGTAATTGTGGATCATCCCCCCACGCAAAAATTCCTTTTTTAACTTGATTAGCTAAGTCTTGGAAGGCAGAACGAACATCATCAATGCCAGTGTAGTAATCTGGGTGATCAAAATCAATGTTAGTCATGATTGCATAATCAGGCGTATAGTCCATAAAGTGGCGACGGTACTCATCCATTTCAAAAGCAAAGAAACGGGCATTGGGCATACCTTTACCTGTACCATCCCCAATTAAGAAATTAGTTGTAGCAACTCCGGATAAAACATGTGCTAACAATCCCGTTGTACTTGTTTTTCCATGCGCGCCTGCCACCCCAATTGATGTGGTTTCATTAACTAATTGTTCAACCATTTCCGGATATGTTTTGATGTCTAAGCCCATTTCAATTGCTTTAGCCACTTCAACTTGATCATCTTCAAATGAATTTCCACGAATAATTGTCCAACCTGTCGCTAAGTTAGCTGCATCAAACGGATACATTGGAATGCCAGCTTCTTCTAATGGTGTTTGAGTAAAAGTGTATTCAGTAATATCTGAACCTGCAACTTCATATCCTTGATCATGTAAGATCAAAGCAAGTGAAGCCATTCCTGACCCCTTAATACCAATAAAATAATATTTGTTTGCCATTGTGACAATAACTCCTTCTACCCTGTATTAATTAAATATTGAATTCATTGCCATTGAATTACAAGTAACTACTGGCAACAAAAAAAGAGTAACCGGTTCGATTACTCTCTAAATCATAGCACAATCTATGTTGAATGCACTATCAAGATTAACTAAATAGACCTTGTGCTTTATTAAAGTCAAATGCTTCACCAACGGCTTGGAAATCAGTTGGTAAAATCAAAGCCCCTGGAACTTGTGGCGCGTTAGGTAATTGAAGTTCTCGACCAGAAACAATCATCCCATTTGAAGCTACACCCCGTAGCTCACCTGGCCAGATAATTAAGCCACTTGGCATCATTGCACCAACTCGTGCAACGACAACATAAATATCCGCTTGCATGTTAGGTGAACCTGATACGATTTGTTCGTATTCATTTTCACCAACTTTTGTCTTTGTAATTTGTAAATGATCTGAATCTGGGTGTGGAGTAACACTTTCAACATAGCCAATCACAAATTTAGGAGCTTCATCGTTAACTAATTCTGCTTCAAAGCCAACCGCTACTAATGCTTCGTTTAACTTATCAATTTGCATATCAGTTAAAAATACTTGACCACCTTCAGCTGGTAAATCAAGTAAATTACTGATTTCAAAGAAATTAAAGCCAATCGTTGCTTGCGTTGTTTCGTCGTAAAGACGTACGATTTGACCTTTCTTTTCGCTTCCTTGCGTTGCAACATCTGGTTGGAGCAACAACATTAACGTATCACCAACGTGTTGGGGGTTGTAACTTGCAATTAACATCTCGTTTCCTGCCTATTTAAGTATTTGAATAAAAAAAGTTGGCACGCCAACTTTTGCGTCCAACTTTTAGTTTAGTGGTAAGTGGTACGCTTTTCAACTAAAAAACGTCCTTCCACCATGTTTTTTTATAAACTATCAATGAAGTTTTCAACTTCAGCTTGAGTTTTACGATCCTTGTTAACAAAACGACCTAATTCTTGGCCATTTTCAAAAGCAATGAAGCTTGGAATTCCGTAAACATCAAGTTCAGCACACAAATCAATGTTTTCATCACGGTCAACCGTAATAAATTCGAATTGACTGTATTTTTCTTCAATTGTAGGCATTGCCGGCTTGATAAAACGACAATCAGGGCACCAATCAGCCGTAAAGAATAAGATAACTTTTTTATCAGCAATATCAGTTAATAATGTTTTTTGATCCATTTGTGGTAATGTTTTCATTTCATTTCTCCATTCACTTATTTTTTGTAACTAAATTATAGCACATCTAGCTCGGCATTCAAGCTTAACGCCCAATAATTGTATCAACTGCGCTCTTATCAAGATTCAATGCCAATTGCTTCACTAACTCCTTAGCAGCTTCAAAATCACGAATTGACCACATTGTTTGGTGCGTGTGAATATAGCGTGATGCCACCCCTAAAGCAACTGAAGGTACACCATGGGCTTGTAATTGAGCTGCTGATGCATCCGTACCACCTTTTGAAACAAAATATTGGAATGGAATGTTATTTGTTTCTGAAATATCAAGCACAAATTCCTTCAAACGTAATGGCATAACGACACCTGGATCAAATACCCGAAGTAATGTTCCTTCATCTAAATGACCTTGATGATTTGTTTTACCATTAATGTCATCGGCAGCCGAAGAATCAATAGCAAAGAAAAGATCAGGATTAAGCATGTTAACTGCTCCATGAGCACCACGTAACCCAACTTCTTCTTGTACATCAGCTCCCATAATTAATGTATTAGGTGTCTGAACATCTTTAAGGGCCTCCAGAGTATCTAAAACCGTCACCATCCCAAAACGATTATCCCAGGCTTTAGAAATCACCCGTTTCTTATTAGCCGTCATCACTGTATCGACTTGAGGAACAATGAAGTCACCTGGTCGAACACCAAATGCGTGCGCTTCTTCAGCTGAAGTAAAACCAGCATCAAATAAAATATCATCAACTTTTGGCGTGCCATTAACGCCACTATTGCCACGTAATAAGTGTGGAGATACTGAAGAGGAAACAACTGGCATACTTTCATGACGTGTAAATAAAGTAAAACGTTGTGATGAAACCACATATGGATTCCATCCACCTACCGCTGCAACGTTAAATAGCCCCATTGGCGTGATGTTAGTCACAATAAAACCAACTTCATCCATGTGTGCGGCAAACATAATTTTAGGTGCTGTTGTATCTTGGTTAGGTTTAATACCAAAAACACCCCCTAAACCATCTTGCTTAACTTCAGCAACCAAAGGAGCCAAATCTGCTTTAAACATATCCCGAACGTGATGTTCAAAACCACTAGTCCCTTGAATTTCCGTATATTTTTTAACGCGCAAAAAATCTTTTTCGTCCATTCCTTACCATCCTCATTTCAAACAAATCTTTTAATTTAGCGAAGTTTCATCAAAGACTCTCAACACTTACTTTAGCTATTAGGCTTATTTTACATCATCTAAAAAATTAAAAAAATACGAAATGATTACAAAGTATTTTTTTAATTTATTTTTAAGTGAGATTATGCTATTTTATAGGTTAGATTGGGAGACGAGTAGGAGAAATTTAACATGAACAAAAAAGGTTTGAGTATCATCGCTGGTGTAATTGGAAGTCTTGGGATAGCAGCTGTAATTGGTGGTAAAAGTGCCCAGGAAAAATCAAACGCCAAAACTCATGCCGCATTAATTAGTAAAATTCATGATGAATTTACTAGCTATGGCAAAATTGAAGGCACATGGATTAATCATGAAACTGAAACATATTTCACTAATAACACCAAATATACCGTTTATAATGGTGGTGTTACCTTACGGAAAAATGGTGAATTAGAACAATATCGCTTAAAAATCGATGCCCAATCACTAGCCGTTATCCTGCAAGAAAAAATCTTATAATTATAAAAAACGTCCGGCTATCATTGCCAGACGTTTTTTTAATCTAAACTTTTAGGATGATAAATCATCCTTTTATCTAATGCATATACACGCTCTGAAAATTTGCCAGGCTCTGTTTGTTCAGCAACGTGAGTAAACATTTCAATGCTAGCATCCAATTCATCTAATTGATGTAAGACTTCCGCTTCCAAAATTGCTGGCCTGATTGATGAACCATATTCCAATAAACCATGATGGGCCAAAATAACATGCCGTAAAAGAATGATATTTTCATCATTTGGGTCTAAATGTAAATCTTGCACTGCCAACACAATTTCTGCATCAGAAATCGCAATGTGCCCAAGTAAATTTCCAGCAACCGTATAAGTTGTGCCGACTGGTCCTGAAAGTTCAAGCGTTTTACCAATATCATGTAATATCGCTCCGGCCAGTAATAATCCTTGATTAATTTGTGGGTATAAGGGGCCAATTTTTTGCGCTAAGTGCACAATTGACAACGTATGATATGCTAATCCACCGGTGTAAGCATGATGATTTTTTTTAGCTGCCGGAAACGTATAAAAAGCATCATGATGCTTTCGTAAAAGATGCCGCACGATGCGATTCCATTCGGGGTTGGTAATACTAAATAAGACCTGATTAATTTCTTCTTCCATCCGTTGGCGTTGTACGGGTGCACTTGTAATAAAATCACTTGGTTTCAAATCAACTTTGCCAGTAGCCAGCTTAATATTAGCAATCTTCAGTTGGGGGGTTCCCTGATACATTTGTTTAGTTGCGTGTAATTGTACCACCGTTCCAATCACAAAGATTTCAATTTCTTCAGGTGTCACGCCCCAATACATACCTTCCATCTCACCCGATTTATCTTCAAAATCAATAGCTAAATACTGCTTACCGGTTTTCGCAGTTCTAGTAACCACATTTTTAATTAACACCGGAATATTCATCTGTTCACCAAGATTGTAATCATGCAACAATTTATCACTCATGTTAATCTTCCACCGTTTTCTTATTTAGATTTTTCGTCTATAAAGTAACAATCTGTGGTGTTGTAAAATCAGTCAATACAACTGGGTTTGACGTAAAATAAATAACTTGCTGATTAATACTTAATTCATGCATCAATCCATGCATGCGGCCCAAACGTTGTGCATCAAAATTTACAAAACCATCATCAATAATAATTGGAAATTCAATCATATCTGCTAATACTTGTGCAAAGGCAATTCGAAATGCAACATACAATTGTTCACTCGTACCTTTGGATAATTCAGCTAAACTAAACTGTTCATCAGTTGCTGTTATTAAGGATATCATATTACTTTTCATTTTAATTGCAATAAAGTTTCCACCCGTAAGCATTTGAAAATATTTGGTTGCCAGTGTTAAAATTTGTGGCATCCGTTGTTGTGATGACTGTTTAAGCGCTTCATTAATCCATTGAGCACTCAATTGTTTAATCATAAAATCTTCTAGCCCTGCAATAACATCGCGTTGGAGATTAGCAATTTGCTGTTCAATCTCGTTAATCGTACCATTACTAACAACTTTAAGATGTTGAATTTGCGAGCTTTGTAATTGTTGTTCCAGTGCTGCTAATTGGACATTATTTTGGGTTAAATGCATCTTAGTAGTTGTAATCATATCCGTAACCGGACTAGTTAAACTTGCCAAGCGTGTAATTTGTTGGTCATTGAATTGCTTTTGCATCGCTATTAATTCTTGATTTTGTTGCTTATCAACATTTTGTTTAACAATTTGTAAATGAAATTCAGCTTCATCAGCAACTCCAATACTAGCTAAGACCGTTTGCATTTCTTGTTGCACATTTGCTAATTGTTGGTGGCGTTGTTTGTAATATTGTTCTTGATATACTTGATCAGCCTTACCAAGTGCATGCGCTTGTTGTTCGGCCACATGCTCATTAATGACCTGACTAAGCTGTTGCAGTTGCATACTAAAATCGCTCGCCGCCATCGTGTTGGTAACACTAGCTAACTTAAAGCCATTAATATTGGACTGCTCAGCATTAATCGTTTCTTCTAATTGCCTTAACTGGGCTTGACTTGCTTGCAATTGAGCTTGTAATTGATTCAATTGCGTTTGTGCAAGTTGGTCCGTTGGTGCTTCTTTTGCTGGTTGGTCAACCTTGTGTGCATCCGCATTTCGGTTCCCTGTCAACCAAACACCACCACCCACTATTAATGCAAGTAATACCTTCACCACTAAATTAATCGGCATCAATAACACAATGGCGATTACCGCCACGCCAAGGCCCAGTTTCCATTTAGGTATATCACTTGAACTTGCAGAATTCATTGGATGTTGTCGTTGCATCGGTGTTGTTTCAGCAAAATTACTAACTTCCGCACGCATCTGTTGATATTGACGCGTCAATTGATTAATTTGCTGGTCCATGGCGCGATAATTAGCCGCCATTTCGAGTAACATGCCTAACCGTGGTTGTAACTTTGTAACTGCTTCACTCAAATTACTATTTTGAATATTATTCGTATTATCGGCTTGCATTGTTTGTTCAAGTCGCGTAAGTTCTTCAATTAAATTAGCTTTTTGAAATTGGAGCTGTTCAAAGCGGACCTTGGTATCCTCATTAATTTTTTTAACTTGTTGCGCTTGTTTTTGTTCCAATTTACGCATTTGTAAATACAATGGTTCTAGGCGCGCTAATTCGTTCAATTCCAATAAACTATTTTGTTGGTCAGTGATTTTAGTTTTTAATTTTTCAATCGCTACATGTTGATTTTGTAAACTTTCCAAACTAGCAAAATAAGTTGGTAATTGCCGTTGAATTTCTAATTGATTATCCACTGTTCGGCGATATTCATTAAGCAAGCCATTTAATGGACGCTTCCCATTTTTTGAATTTGCCGCAAACAAACCTTGGGCTTCTTTTTCAAATTGATTGGCTACACTTAGCCATTCCGTAGCGCCGACTGCTCCAATTTTAAGCAACCGTTGCTCAAGTTCAGCCGGGGTTAAACTACGTACTTCAGCTAATTCATCGGCATTGATTGCATAAATTTGTTGAAATGTTTCACTAGTAATCGGCCCTAAAATATCATCTAAAATCGGTTGTGGATTAGCAAAGGCTTCATTAGTTTGTAAATCAATTAATTCCAGCTCGGTGTTCGTGCGATGGCGCCGAATCAAACGATAGCTCTTCCCTTGGTGTAAAAATTGAATCTCGCCGCCATACACGGCTTGTTCCTTGGGTTCATATGTATTAATAAATTTACTTTTTTTACTCGCAAAACCAAATAACATGCCACTAATGAATGCCATTAACGTTGATTTTCCGGCTTCATTTTCACCATAAAAAACCATCATTGATTCTGGTAATGTAAAAGTTTGATTAACCCATTTTCCAAAACCATATATTTTAATTACTTCAATCTTCATCCATAAAATCCTCACTTAAATATAATTCTAGTAATAATTGTGCACGATGCTGTAATTGTGCTTGGACTTCCGGTTGATCAAAATGGCTCGTAACAAAGGCTTCAGGAACATTTTTTAGACCAGTAACATGTATATTTTCGGGCGCAAATACAACTTCCGCAGCCGCTAACCAAGCTTGGCGATCCATTCCTGCTAAAACTTGATTCTCATCCGGTTGCCGCAATACCAAATCATTAATCCATAATTGAGTTATCCCGTTAGCGCGTAATGCTTGATTTAATTGCGTTACGGTCGCCCCATCAAGTAAACGTAATTCTAATAGATGTGGTAATGCAAACTCACTAACAAGTTCAATTCGTGTCATGGTCAACGTCGGTTGTTGTTTTGCAATCGTTTCTAATTTCGGTAACAATAAGTTCAATAAATCAGTTTGTGTTGCTACGGTTGGAATTTCCATGGTTTGGGTTTCCCAAATTACATTAGCACCTGGAATAAATTCCGGAACTAACGTATCACCTTGACTAGTGACTAAATAAAAACCTTTAATGCCGGCTTCCTTAATATTCTGTCCCTGTAAATTACCGGGATAAATAATAAATGGTTGCTCAGATAAAACTTGCCGTTTATGAATATGTCCTAGTGCCCAATAATCATAATGTTTAGCCCGCATTTCTGCGATGCTAAAAGGTGCATAAGGACCGTCAACTGCTCCATGATACATCCCAATTTGAAAATCAACCGTCCCTTTCATTGGGAATTGATCAATAACTTGTTCTTGAATATGTTGTTCTTGATAACTAAAACCAACAATATTAACCGTTTCACCTTGCTGCGTCGTTTGATGTTTAATCGTCACATCACCTGAAAATAATGTCACATTGCTACCAAAGTCAAATCCCGCAATCGTTTGATTAAAATCATGATTTCCAAAACTAAGGTAAACCATAATATGTTGGGCTTCCAAGCGCTTAAATTGGGTGACTAAAAAATCAAGCACTTGAACACTTTGATGTTGCGTGTCAAATAAATCTCCGGTAACAACAATAAAATCAACGTTTTCTGTTAATGCAAAATCAATTAACTGGATAAAACTAGTAAACGTAGCTTGTTCAACTTGTTGCATTAAATTATTAGGTACGTTATTTAATCCGGTAAACGGATGTCCTAAATGCACATCAGCTGTATGAATAAATTTCATTTTGTGAATCCTCATCTTAAAAATCAAACACTTGTTCGTTTTATAATTATAACAAATTTTGAATTAACAATACCTACTTTCTGTAAATACACAAAAATTCGAGTGAAATTAAAATTTCACTCGAATTTTTCTAATTTATACAGTTACTATTGTTTAATATTTCCTTCGCCAAACCATTTTTGATTTATCTTAGCTAATTCACCATTCGCTCGCATTTTACTAATCGCAGCATTAACCTTACGTTGTAACGTTACATCAGACTTCCGAATTCCAACAGCAAATTGATCAACAGGGAAGCCACTTTCGACAATTCGATATTTTCCTGGATTAGGCAAATGACTTACATAATAATCCGCGTAAACCCGATCAATCAAAACACCTTGAATCCGACCAGCATTTAAATCATTCATTGAATTCATGAATGTATCGTATAAAATTGGCTGGTGATTACTAATGTATTGTTTTAATACTTGTGGATTGGCATCTAAGTCGGTTGCTCCAGTTGATGACGACTGAACCCCTAGTACCTTTCCTTTCATATCTGCAGCGGTTAAAATATGATTATTGCGTAAGCTAACCAATACTTGTCCATTTGCAAAATATGGCTTTGAAAAGCCAACGACTTTTGCTCGTTCTGGAGTATATGAGTAACCATTCCAAATTAAATCAATCGTCCCATTTCGTAACTCAGTTTCTTTCATTAGCCAATCAATTGGTTGAAAATTAACCTTAATCCCATATTGCTTGAATACAGCCCGGGCTAAGTCAATATCATACCCGACAATGTGCCCTTCTTTGTCCCGAAAACCCATTGGTACAAAAGTATCATCAAGGCCCACTGTGATGGTTTTCTTTTGCTCATATTGCGACCAGTTATCAGCATGGTTGAAATTATGGCCAACCGTAACACCGTGACCCACAATGATTAAAAGCCACGCAATTGCGATTACAAAACCAATAACACTTGTTATAATTCGTTTTCCCATCGGACCTCCTAACTTATTGCGTTAACCCTAAAAATTTTATCGGCAATTTTGTCGGCTAATTCAATATCGTGTGTGACCACAATTTGTGTAACACCATCTTTTTTCAAATCTAGCAGTAGATTCGAAACTTCCGTCCGCATCGATGGATCGAGGGCAGAAGTTGGTTCATCATAAGCTAAAACGCTCGGTTTCATTGCTAAGGCCCGAGCAATGGCAACCCGTTGTTTCATCCCACCAGATAGTTCAAATGGATACAAACCTTCTTTGCCGGCTAATTTTAAATGGGTTAAAATTGGCTTGATTTCATTTTCTAATGCCGTTTTCGTCATTTTCAAAACCATCTTCGGTGCTAATGTAACATTTTCCCACACCGTTAAATTTGGAAATAAATTATAGTCTTGAAAAACAACGCCAATGACATTATTTTTTAAATCACTACTCCGCGGGTCAAATGGTTTGCCGTCAAGGAGAATTTCACCACTATCAATATCACCTAAGCCTGCTAAGGCACGTAACAATGTCGTCTTCCCCGCTCCTGAAGGGCCAACAATTGCAAGAATTTCACCATCATTAATTGTTAAATTAATATCATCTAAAATTGGGCGACCATTAAAAGATTTTTTTATATTTTTTAATTCAATCATGCTTTTGCTCCTTAACGATAATAGTTATAATATTTTTCTAGACGTCGTAAGCCAATTGTGGTGACAGCTGTTAGCAATAAGTAAATTACGCCGACTAAGATATATGGTACTAAGGTCACATCACGTGCAGCATCAATATTACCGGCCCGTAATAAGTCACCAATTCCTATCACATATACTAACGATGAGTCTTTAATCAAATTAATTACTTCATTTCCAACTGGTGGAATAACATTTTTAATGACTTGGGGTAAAATAATTTTTCGTTGGGTCTGCCATGGTGTTAAGCGTAATACTTTGGCAGCCTCATACTGGCCGATTGGAATCGCTTGAAAACCACCCCGAAAAATTTCGGCAAAATAAGCGGCGTAATTTAAAATAAATGCAAATAATGCCGCATCTAAGCGATCAAAAGTAATATTAATTAATGGTAAGCCATAAAAAACAAAAATTAATTGCAAAAGTAATGGTGTCCCACGCATTAACCAAACATACCCATTCAACAACCAACGAATAATTTTGAATTCCGATTTAAGACCTAATCCAGCCAAAATCCCTAACGGTAATGCCCCAATAATTGTGAGTACAAAAACTTTCAACGTTACCAAAACCCCTGCTAAAAGGGATGGTAAAATTGTTTCGATATACTGCATCTTCTAACCTCCTGAAAATAAAAAAGCACCCTCTTAACACAATTGTGTTAAGAGGGTGCTTTGCACGGTTCCACCTCAAAATCAATCCTTATTCACACAAGGATCCTTAATAGGTTTTATTGTATAAAACCTAAGTCAATAACGCGACCACCCGAATTAACTTACTATCAATTTCAGTTAACCAACTCCCAGATGTGGTTCGATTTTAGTATAGGTCTATTTACACCCCCCTAGACTCGCTGTCACTAATACTAAACTCTACTCTTCTGTTCAAAGTTTTTAAATTTCTTTCAGTTTACGGAATAATTGTCGAATTGGCAAGTATAAAATAATTGCCACCACCACATTAAGTGCTAAAGATGGTGCAAATGTATGGACAACATAATCAGCTGCATTACCAACATCTAACCCTGCAATCAAAGCTGCAACGTACGTAAAAATTTGTAATGCTGTTATTGATAAAATAATTATCATACATAAAGATACGATTGAGTCAGATAAATAATACCGTAATTGTTTACTTACCCATACCATAATTGGTAGTCCCACCGTAAATTCACCAATAACACCAAAATAAAATACATCATAAATTAGCCCTGCTAATATGGCCCACATATATATTGGCAAATCCAAATCAAGTTCAAATAAAACTGCATAAACAAACCAGATTACTAATAACATTGGCATTACATGGCTTTGACCTTTAGTTAAAATCCCCGCCATATTTGCAAATAATGCCCCATCAAAAAAAAGTAAAAAGAAGGTAATTATCGCAAAAATCCATTTTAATTTTGCGTGGTAACCATTAAAAAAACCAAACATAATTACTCCTTATTTTTCAACTGCCACAGAAACAAAGTTGATATTACCAAAGTCAGTGGCTGGCTTAATGTAAATTGATTTTGATAATCCACTGGCATCATTACGAATAGAATCAACTTCACCAACATATAATCCCTTAGGAGTGATGCCCCCCAAACCACTTGTTAATACTTGGTCACCTTTATGCAATTTAATATCTGCCGTTATTTGACCAACGATTAAGCGATTTTCATTACGATTATAGCCTGTCACAATTCCATACATAGCATCGCCTTTTTTGTTAGTAATTTGAATTGCAAACCGGTTAGCAGCACCACTATCATCAGATAACAGTTCCACTTTTGATGTTGTGCGATCAACTTCACTAATACGGCCAATCAAACCTTTACCAGAAACGACTGGCATATTTTTCTTGATACCAGCATTCCGTCCCGCATTAATAACTAACTGACTTAACCATGCGGAAGGTGCCCGACTAATTACGGTCGCATTAATTAATGAGTAATCCGTTAATGTTTCACTCAAGTCTAATTGATCTTTTAACGCTTTATTTTGCTTTTCAAGTAACTGAGCACGGACTTTTTCTTGAGCCAATGCATCAACTTTTGCCCGTAACTGAGTATTTTCTTGATATGTATCTAAAAGTTGAGCAACGGAATCATACCCCCCGTGAGTGACGGCGACTGGCCAGTTGACAACCCGGGCAACAACCCCCGCTACATCATTACCAAATTGTTGGATAACTGGTGGGGTATCACGTCGATTACGTACAAGGACCGAACCAGTTAATAGTGCTACAGTGACAACAAAGCCAATTATGACAAATACAAGTCGTCGTGTTGAAAAAAACTTCATCATCTTCCTCCCTTCGCAGCTTAGATTAATTCAAATTTAAAGAATTTTATAAAGCGAAATGGCGTACAGGTTTCCCACGCACGCCATTTACTTAGTCGTTATTTTGTCTTGCGTAATGCGTCGATTGACTTCAAAGCTTCACCGGTTCCAATTGCGACTGCATCCAATGGTTCTGGTGAGATAAATACCGGAACTTTAGTTGATTCTGAGATAACATCATCTAAATGCTTCAACATTGCACCACCACCAGTAAGAACAATCCCATGGTCAATTACATCGGCTGCAATTTCAGGTGATGTTTCTTCGAGTGTTTCACGAATAGCAACAATAATTTCCGCCACAACATCCTTAATTGCGATAGCAACATCTTCTGCTGTAACTGTAATTGTCTTTGGTAAACCTGAAACTAAGTCACGACCACGTGCTTGTGCTCCGTCAAGGTTTTTAGCAGCTTCAACATCGGCAGAACCAATTTCAATTTTTAAACGTTCGGCAGTCTGTTCACCAATTGTAATATTGTATTCTTTACGAATGTAGTTAATGATTGCTTCATCAAGCGCATTACCGGCTTTCCGAATTGAACGACTTGAAACAATTCCTCCAAGTGAAATTGTCGCTACATCGGTAGTTCCACCACCTAAATCAACAACCATTGAACCGGTTGGTTCCATAACTGGCAACCCGGCACCAACTGCTGCTGCAAATGGTTCTTCAATTACATACGCATCGCGAGCACCGGCTACACGAGCAGCGTCAATAACTGCTCGTTTTTCAACAGTGGTTACCCCTGATGGTACCCCAATGGTAACAAATGGTTTTTGACCGTGGCCACCAAGTGCTTTTTCTAAATAGTATTTTAACATTGCAACTGTTGTATCGTAATCTGCAATGACTCCATCCCGCATTGGGCGAATTGCCCGAATGCTACCTGGTGTACGACCAATCATTTCACGGGCAGCCTCACCGACGGCAACAACCTCGTTTGTTTGAGTATTGCGTGCTACGACTGATGGTTCGCGTAACACAATCCCTTTACCTTCAATATAAACAAGGGTATTTGCTGTCCCCAGATCAATTCCAATGTTTCGTTGTCCAAATGATAACACGTTGCTACTTCCTTTCGTTCCTGTTTGATAACTTTTTGTATTATACCATATCCTAAAACAGTTAGCATTAAACTACATATAATTATTTATTGGATTTACCTTAAGAAGGTTAACAAACTTGCGTTAAATTAAGGTTAAATAAAAAGACCTTAGCTACTCATTTTCACTAGGTCTCCATTATCATTGTTAAGTTATTTTTTAAAAGAATGCTTGGGCACCAAAGTGATGGGCAGTTCCTTGTGTAAGTACATTGGTCCCAGCAAAGTTAGCACTAATCATTTGTAATGTGTTAACTGCTTTACCGTTTACTTTTTGGACTTTAGTTTTAAAGGCATATCCATTATCTGAGTAGTTGTAGCCTAATTGGTAAATGCCATCGGCAGCATAGTAGATGAACCCATCTTTGTTAACAGTAGCGGTCTTGTTATCAAGTTGGAAAGTATTACCAGTAATGACAACTTTGTGTTGTTGGCCTTTGTTATCAAAGAAGTACCATGAACCTTGAATCTTTTGGGTAATAATTTGTGGGGTTGCAGGTGTTTTAACAATTTTAGCGCTAGTACTGTGGCTAACAGATGAAGCGATAGTATTTTGAACACTGCCCCCAATGAATAGTATTGCGACTACTAATCCGACTAAAATTACAAATACCTTTTTTAATGATTTCATTTGCTTAACCTCCAAGCGCTAAATTTATAATTGCTTTTTTCTATATAACAATAGTAACATTCTTGTAACACAAAAGAAACATATATTTCTAAAATAACAAATAAAAGTCTTTTGTTACGTAAAATCGTAATAAAAAATGCTATTTCCATTTGGAAATAGCATTTTTTGATATATTTCGTAATATTAGCGATGTTTCAATACGCGCTCAATTTCACGGTTTTGTTCCCGTTTCTTTAAATCATGGCGCTTATCATATTCATGTTTCCCCTTAGCAACCCCAATTAAAATTTTGGCATACCCATGTTTTAGATACACTTTTAAAGGGGCAATTGTCATCCCAGTTGCTTGGGTAGCTTTAACGAGTTTGCTAATTTCTTTTTTGTGTAAAAGTAATTTACGTGGGCGTAATGGATCAACATTAAAGCGATTTCCTTGTTCAAAAGGTGCAATATGCACGTTTAACAAAGTAGCTTCGCCGTTTTTTATTTGAATATAACCATCGGCAATTTGAATTTTACCAGCACGAACAGATTTTATTTCGGTACCGGTTAAAACCATCCCCGCTTCATAAGTCTCCTCAATGAAATACTCATGACGGGCTTTTTTATTACTAGCAAGAGCGTCATTTAGCTGATGGGCCATAAGCGACTCCTCCTTTTAATAATTAATTATGAACCCCGTGTTGGACTAGTTGGTTTCCGGCGACCAAGGCCTTTTTGACCACGGCCACCGACTTTACCGCCACCACCGAATTTTTCACGGTTACCACCAAACTTGCCGCCAAACTTACCACCTTTATTAGCATTACCTGGCTTACTACCAGGTTTGTTGCTACTGCGGTGATCATTTGGTCGACGTTTACCACCACGGTTGTTACCGTTGTTTTGTGGCTCTGGAGCACGTAATGTTGTTGTTGGGGCACTCTTTGGATCAACTAAAACAAAGTCAAGGGCACTTTGCGCTTTATCAACCCGCACCAAGCGGACCTTAACATTTTGACCAATTTGGAAAATACGGTGACTACGACGACCAACTAAGGCCATGTGTGAATCGATATATTGGTAGTAATCATCGGTCATGTTTGAAATATGAATCAAACCTTCAACGGTATTTTCAAGTGAGATAAACATCCCAAACTTCAAGACTGATGAAACAACAGCGTCAAATGTTTCACCGACGTGTTCTTCCATAAATTCAGCCTTCTTCATTGCATCCGTATCCCGTTCAGTATCAACTGCTCGGCGTTCCTTTTGTGAAGTATCTTCACCAATTTGGGCTAATTTATCACGATACTTCGCCGTAGCTTCTTCGCCAAGCTCATTCTTTTCGTACCACTTAATTAAACGGTGAACTGTCAAATCAGGGTAACGACGAATTGGTGAAGTAAAGTGGGTGTAGTATTCAGCCCCCAAACCAAAGTGCCCAACTGGTTCGTTAGAGTATTTAGCTTGTTTCATTGAACGAAGCATCATTGTTGACACCATACGTTCTTCAGGTGTTTCAGCTAACTCACCTAAGATATTTTGGAATAACTTAGGTGATAACTTGTTAGGATCACCTTTAACTGGGTGGCCTAAAGCTTGCACAAATTCAAAGAAACTTTGGGCCCGTTGACCATCTGGTGTTTCGTGAATCCGGTAAAGGAATGGCACGTGTAAGCGGTCAAAGTGTTCGGCAACCGTTTCATTAGCAGCCAACATAAATGATTCAATCATGCGTTCTGATAAACCACGTTCACGTAATTCAATATCGGTTGGCTTACCATTTTCATCAACAATAATTTTGGCTTCAGGGGCATCAAATTCAATAGCCCCACGCCGCTTACGCTTAGCAACCATGATGTAGTGTAACTCTTCCATGGCTTCAAACATTGGCACTAATTCTTGATACTCCGCACGTGTATCGGCATCTTGATCCGTCAAAATCTTATTCACGGCTTTATATGTCATGCGGGCATGTGACTTCATAACAGAAGTGTACAACTTGTGGTTAACAACTTCCCCATTATGGTCAATTTCCATATCCGCTGACATTGCCAAACGTTCAACCCCTGGGTTCAAAGAAGCAATCCCATTTGAAATGTTACGAGGCAACATTGGAATAACACGGTCAGTTAAGTAAACTGACGTTCCCCGGTTATAAGCCTCAGCATCTAAAGGTGTACCTTCAACAACATAGTTTGAAACATCCGCAATGTGAACTCCAAGGTGGAAGTTTCCATTTGGTAATTTCCATACCACAACGGCATCATCCAAATCTTTTGATTCGATACTATCAATAGTCACTAATGTTTGATCAGTGATATCAACTCGATCAGCCTTCTCAGAATCCAAGACGTGATCTGGGATTGCCTTGGCTTGTTCTAAAACTTCGGCTGGAAATTCGTGTGGCACATCGTGATTGTAGACAATTTGTAAGATATCAATCCCAGGTTCATCTTTGAAACCAATAACTTCGGTTACGACACCATAAATTTCTTTAGGGTTTTCGGCCGTTGGATAAGTAACGATGTCGGCAGTAACCACTTCCCCATCTTGAGGTGTTAAACCAGCATCCGTAACGAAAAATTCATATGTCAAAATCTTTTTATCAGTTAACTTAATTGAACCGATAATGCCTGGTTTGTTTGAACCAAGGCTAAATTGACCCACCACTTTTTCATAGTGGTGGGTCATAATTTCCGTAACTTTACCTTCTGGTCCACGGCTAGGATCAGTTGATTTACGAGTAATTTCAATAGCGACTTCATCGCCATTAAGGGCATTCAAGGTATTGGCTGGACTGATAAATACATCTAGTTCATTTTCATCGTATTTAACAAAACCAAAGCCCTTTTCATTACCGTGGAAAATACCCATTTTTTGATTTTCGGGTGCAAAAGTAAATTCACTTGCTTCGTTAACAATCACTTTCCCGTCTCGTTCTAATTGAGCTAATGCTTGAACTACTTTGGTAAATGCATTTGCATCGTCCAAACGAAGTCCATCTGTAAGTACTTGCGCCGAAAAGCTTTGAGTGTGGTTAGCTTTTAAAAAGCTTGCTAATTGCGCTTGCAAAGTTTGTTCGTTCATATAATTCCTCTTTCTTAACATTTTTTACAGATTGTCATCTAAAAAATGTAAAATATCTGCCTCTAATGCATGATGGGCTTCATTAACTGTTAAAACATGCCCCGCGTTAGCATAATAATTAATAATTGGTTCTATTGGCAACTGACTAGCAAAAGTCGCCGCACTACCTAAATTAAGCATATCATCAGCTTCACCTTGAGCTATCATGATTCGTTGATGAATATCTCGAGTCCGCTTATTCACCATTTCTGACAAATGGGTAATTTCAGCAACTTGTTTGGGTACTGCTTGCCGTAAAGCACGATCGTTAATCGCAATTGTTGCTGTATCAACTACTTGTGCTTGATAAGTTAAATTGGCGTAATAAATAAATTGATCATAAAAATGTTCCGAAACACGCATGATATATGGGGCACTAATTGCAATACCGGTCTTAATATCCCGACATTCGGCTAGCATCCATGTAGCAATTAGGCCTCCTAATGAAAGGCCACAAACCGCAATATCTTTGTAACCACGATCACGGACATAACTAACGGCATCACGCGCATCTTGTAACCAGTCATCAATACTTTTGGTTAAAATATCACGTGGTTCACCAGTAGCATGGCCAGCAAAATTAGCACAATAAACAGCATACCCATGACGCTGTAAATAGCGGCCTAACATCCGCATATCATTAGTTGAACCCGCATACCCATGAAACATTACGACGGCTTTGGTCGCCTGTCCGTTTGCAAAGAAAAATGATTTTGGTGCTTGATACATAAACTTATCCCCATATTCAAAACTTATTTATGATCTAATTCAACTCACTGTTTCTGTTCTAGTAGTCATGTTTGCTACTTAACACCTTTTATCAACTGTATAAGCTCATAAAAAGCATCAAGGCCAGCAATAACATTACTACAAGAACATTATATATAAAAACCCCGGGTAACGAACTACCTGGGGATTAACATTGTAATTATTTATGAGCTGATAAATAAACCAAAACTAATGCAATTACGAAAAATAATCCGCCAAGGATTGCAGTTGCCCGTTGCATAACGGCTTCAAATCCTCGAGCCTTGCGATTAGCAAATAATTCACCGGCTCCACCAGTCAATGCATTTAATGCATCTTGTTGTTTAGATGGTTGCATCATTACCGCAATAATAATTAACACACTAATTACTAATAATGCAATTAATAAAATATCGTACACGTCTGTGGCCTCCGTTTATAAATTTCAAATGACAATCTACCGTATACTTTAACATAATTGAAGGCGTTAAGCTAGTAAAATTGTTAGCCGTGAAAGGCACAGGCTATTTGATGATCATTTACTAATCCGGCGGCTTGCATGAAAGCATAGACTGTTTTACCACCGACAAATTTAAAGCCCGTTTTTTTCAAATCTTTTTGTAACGCCACTGCTGCTGGTAAACTTGCAGGAATATCTGAAAGTTGCTCAATTTGGTGATCAATAGGTGTATTATCCACAGATTGCCAAACAAAATCTGCAAATGTTTGCCCATTTGCTTGTAATTGTAAAATGCATTGGGCATTTGTGATGACGGCTAATATTTTACCACGATGCCGGACTATCCCCGCATCCTGCATTAACCGTTCAACATCACTTTCCGTAAAGTGAGCCACTTTTTCAATATCAAAATTAGCAAAAGCCGTACGAAAGTTAGCTCGTTTATTCAATATCGTTTTAAAGCTTAGACCCGCTTGAAATAATTCAAGCACCAAAACTTCAAATAATGCTTGGTCATCATATACTGGGCGCCCCCATTCATGATCATGATAATCAACATAAAAATCTGGTTGTCCAACAATCCATTGGCAGCGTTGCATATAGTTCTCCTCTCAGATTAAATCTTGTTTTTGAAATTTCCACCAACTGACTAGCAGCATCACACAAGAAACCACAATCATCATACATACTGTACTTCCATCTATTTTATTCAATGGTAGTTGTCCAAGCATCCCAAATGGTGACGCTTTTACTACCCAGTGTGGAACATTTAATAATTTACCCAAATACACTACATAAAAACTAAATCCTAACCAGCCCCACATTAAGATTCGCCAACGAGGTATCCAACTTGTCAAAACGACTGCAGAACTAATTATCAACAGCATTGCTATTAAATAACCAAAAAAACAAACCATAAAATCATGCCAACTTAATGGCACCCGCATTGTAGTCTGTGCAGTGACCGCCAAGCCAATGGTTCCCATACTAAAAATTACAGTCCCACTAAGTAAACTCCAGCCAATATAACTAACCCAGATTTTTGTACGGCTAACCGCCCGAGTTGCGACCAACTCAATATAACCTTTATGTTGATCTGTAACCAACCGATTAATAATTTGTAGAGCGGGAATTGTCGCTATAATGGCTATGACTACAATGATTAACGCCAAAAAGTGCCGTGTTAAATTTAAATTAGCGGTCTTAACCGCAGCTGTGCCAATTAATTTAGCAATTGTTGGATTAGCTTTAGCAATATTACCAACTGAATTAAATACTGCTCCATATGCACTACCCAAAACCAATAAGGCTCCAGCCCAAATCACAATCATCGGAGCCAACAATCGGCCAAGCAAACTAAATTCCCCTTGTAAAAATCTATTTGCTCGCGCTTGACTTTCTTTTGGGGCAACTAAACCACTACCGATATCGCGTATTTGAATTAAGCGAAACGCAAGCCATAAAAAAACTAGTGCTAGGAGGACTAAAAATAATATTGGCCACCAATTATTTTCGTGATAGATTCCAAGTTTTCCGAGCCAACCAATCGGAAAAAGCCATGACCATTTTACTGCAAAATTATCAGTAATCATACGTCCAACATACATACAACCCAAAATTAAAAAACTTGCAATGCTAGCATTAACAGCATTACTAAAAATTTGGGCCATAATCACCGCCAATAAGCCCATCACCAAACCCATAATGCCAATGCCAATACCAAATAACCAATTACCAGTAATATTGTTCCCAGCTAAATTTATTACTGAAAGACCACTTCCTACCAAAATGACTAAGAGCATATCAGTTATTAACAATTCAACAACGCTACTCATTGTTGGCGCAAGTCGACCGACATTACGAGCAATCAATAATTCTGTTATATTGGCATCTTCATCGCCACGAGTATTTTTAATAATAGTCAGTATATTAAAAATACTACACAACAGTGCCATAAATGTTAACAGTTCATTACCGAATACATTTGCCAACGTAGCGGGCCCACTAAAACGACCAATAATCGCTACCATTGCAGGACTCTTAAGCGTAGTTACAATTGTATCTAATGCGGCTTGATTACTATAAATCGTACTAAATTTGTTTGCAATACCAATTATTAAGATCGTAATAATCCCAATCCATAGTGTTATTTTTATACAATCTCGTTTTAAATTTAATTTAATTAATAATCCAAGTTTGCTGAAGTTATTTTTTCTCATGATTAACCTCAATACTTTCGTGCATCATTGGCATCTTGATAATATTCCATAAATAACTCATCCAAAGATGGTTGCGTACTTACCAAACTAATGATACCTTTTTGAGCTAAATATGCCATTACAGCTGATAATTCTTGTTGATCAATTGTCATGGTAACCGTACCATCGGCTTGCTGCATAAGGTTCATCACCTTGACTTGCAATTGAATATCAGTAATTGGTTGACTAGTTTTAACGCGAAGATTGGTACGGGTTAAATGCCTCATTTGTGATAATGAACCACTTTCGACAATTTCACCATTTCGAATTATCACAATTTGATCACATATTTTTTCAACTTCTGACAAAATATGACTTGATAACAGCACGCTTTTTCCTTGTTCTTTTAGTGTTAAAACTTCTTTTTGAAAAGTTGCTTCATTTAGGGGATCTAACCCAGAAGTAGGTTCATCAAAAATGTATAATGCCACATCCATTGATAATGCTGCAACTAACGCCACTTTTTGGCGATTACCTTTCGAATAAGTTCGTGCTTTTTTACGTACATCTAGCCCAAATTTAGTAATCAACTCCTCGGTTCGTTCCGTGTGCTGACCACCATTCATCTTGAGCAATAAATCGATTGCTTCCCCGCCAGTTAAATTTGGCCATAAATAGACATCGCCTGGGACATATGCCACTTGTCGGTGAACGGCTACGCTATTTTGCCAAGCATCCTGTTCTAAAATTTTTACCGTCCCAGAATCAGCTCGCAAAATTCCTAATAAAATTCGAATTGTTGTTGATTTCCCAGCACCATTTGGGCCAATAAAGCCTAAAACTTCCCCAGAGTTAATTTGAAACGAAATGTTTTTCAAAGCCGTAAACTTACCAAATTTTTTTGTAATATCTTTTAATTCAATAATCGGTACCATCAATATCCCCCCCTTAATACATATCCTAAATATATATATCATTTTAACATTTTAATTCGATAACAAAGCATTAACCAGATGTAATTCCTAGCAAAAAAGACTGCGAAAAATTTTCACAGTCTTTTTAAATTATGCTAATAACTTTAGGCGTTTTGCAATTCAGTTAAACGCGCTTGCGTAATAACTAATTTTTCTTGCCAGTCAGCAAGTTTTTGGCGTTCTTCAGCAACCACGTCTTCAGGTGCATTGTTAACGAAACGTTCATTACCAAGCTTACCTTCACCACGTTTTACTTCACCTTGTAGCTTTTTAACTTCCCCTTCAAGGCGGGCAATTTCATCTTTGATATCAATCAATTCAGCAAGTGGGACGTAAATTTCAGCCCCCGTAATAACTTGGGTCATTGCCAACTTAGGTGCCACTACATCGGCCCCAATTTGCATATCTTTTGGATGTGCAAAGCGGTTAATGTAATCGGCATTTTCATTGAAAATTGTTTGTAAGTCAGCATCGTTAGTCTTGATTAACAAGTCAATTGGCGTTGACATAGCAGCATTAGCTTCACTACGAATGTTACGTACAGCCGTAATTAAGTCAACTAAGCTTTGGAATTGCTTTTCAGCAACTGGGTTAGCTAATGTCTCGTCATAAGTTGGGTAAGCCGCAACAACTAATGATTCCCCGTTGTGTGGCATTGATAACCAGATCTTTTCAGTTACAAATGGCATTGTTGGGTGGAGCAAGCGTAATGTTTGATCCAAGACGTACGCCAAAGTATTTTGCACATTCGCTTTGGCTTGAGCATCATCCCCGTTTAAAGTTTCCTTTGTCATTTCGATGTACCAGTCAGCGAAATCATTCCAGATAAAGTTGTAAAGAGCCCGGTTAGCTTCCCCAAATTCAAACTTATCAAACATTGTGGTAACTTGTTTGATTGTTGCTTGTAAGCGTGAAACAATCCATTTATCAGCTAATGTTAAGTCTTCAGTCGCTGGTAATTCCGGCTTGGTATTTTCATCAAGGTTCATGATTACGTAACGTGACGCATTCCAAATCTTGTTAATGAAGTTCCAAGCAGCGTCCATCTTCGTGTATGAAAAACGAACATCTTGTCCAGGCGTTGAACCAGTTGATAAGAACCAACGTAAAGCATCAGCCCCGTACTTTTCAATCACGTCCATTGGGTCAATCCCGTTACCGAGGGATTTAGACATCTTACGGCCTTGTTCGTCACGAATTAAACCGTGAATCAAGACGTTTTTAAATGGTCGACGACCAGTAAATTCCTTAGATTGGAACATCATCCGCGCAACCCAGAAGAAGATAATGTCATACCCAGTAACTAAGGTTGATGTTGGGAAGTAATGCTTAAAGTCTTCTTCATCAAGATCTGGCCAACCCATCGTTGTAAATGGCCATAAGGCACTTGAGAACCACGTATCAAGCACGTCATTATCTTGTTCCCAGTTTTCAATATCCTTAGGCGCTTCTTCACCAACATAAGTTTCCCCAGTCGTTTTGTTGTACCACGCTGGAATTTGGTGACCCCACCATAATTGACGTGAGATAACCCAGTCATGGATATCATCCATCCAACTAGTGAAGGTATTTTCAAAACGTGCAGGTACAAATTCAACCCGGTCTTCACCCTTTTGCATATCTAATGCTTGTTCAGCAAGTGGCTTCATTTTAACGAACCATTGCGTTGAAAGGCGTGATTCAACTTGAACCCCGGTCCGTTCTGAGTGCCCAACTGAGTGCACAATTGGTTCAATTTCAAGCATTAAACCAAGATCTTCTAAATCTGCTACAATCGCTTTACGCGCATCAAAGCGATCCATACCGTTGTATTTACCGGCTTTTTCGTTCATAGACGCATCATCGTTCATCGTGTTAATCCGTTCTAAGTTGTGACGGTTACCAACTAAGAAGTCATTTGGATCATGCGCTGGTGTGATTTTAACCATCCCAGTTCCAAATTCAGGATCAACATATTCATCTGCGATAATTTCAATTTCACGATTAGCAAGTGGTAACATAACTTTCTTACCAACCAAATCCTTGTAACGTTCATCGCTTGGGTGCACAGCAACTGCCACATCCCCCATCATTGTTTCAGGACGTGTGGTAGCAATTTCAATGTAGTTTTTACCATCGTAAGTTACATCAGCATCAACAAATGGATACTTAACATGGTAGAAAGCGCCTTCGTCATCTTGGTGAATAACTTCGATATCTGATAAGGCTGTTCGTGCTTGCGGGTCCCAGTTAATGATGTATTCACCACGGTAGATTAAATCTTTATTGTAAAGGTCAACAAAGACTTTCCGCACTGCTTTTGATAGTCCTTCATCAAGGGTGAACCGTTCCCGTGAGTAATCAAGTGAAAGACCTAATTTACCCCATTGGGCTTTAATGATTGAAGCATATTCATCTTTCCATGACCACACTTGGTCGATGAATTTTTCACGGCCTAAATCATAACGAGTTACACCTTCTTCACGTAAACGGGCTTCAACTTTCGCTTGCGTTGCAATTCCGGCGTGGTCCATTCCTGGTACCCACACTGTATCAAAACCTTGCATCCGCTTTTGACGCACAATAATATCTTGTAAAGCTGTATCCCAGGCGTGACCTAAGTGTAACTTACCAGTCACGTTAGGTGGTGGGAGCACAACAGAATATGCGTGGGCCGTTTTGTCGCCGGATGGTTTAAATAACCCTGCTTCATTCCACGCTTGGTAACGACCCGCTTCAACAGAAGTTGGGTCATATTTGGTTGACATATCGATATCTTTTGCCATAAAAATCCCTTTCTAAAATAAAAAACCGTCCCGATTGCATCTTAGCAATCAGGACGGCTGTAAAAGTCGTGGTACCACCTGAATTGACCGCTCAAATAATTGAGGGTCCACTCTAACAATATTAACGGGTTGTTAAACCGCTAATTCCTACTATTAGTTCAGAATCAGATGCATTGTAAGCTACCTTCGTAAGTTCCTATCAAGGTTCACACCAACCACCTTGTCGCTAAAATTAGGAATTTTTACTAATCCTCTTACTTCATTGCATTTTATATTAACATTTTCAAAAAATATCCGCTACTACTTATTTAGCTAAAATTTCATCCAACTTAGCTTGTGCGTCAGCGTAATCTGGTTCGTTACCAGTAATTTCGACGATTTGACGGTAAACGATTTGGCCGTTTTCATCAATAATGAAGATTGTACGGGCATCGAATGCAGTTGCTTCAATAAAGAGGTTAGTTGCGTAACCAAATGATTCTTCTTTATCTGAAAGCATCTTCATGTTTTCAACACCTTCTGCTGCACACCACTTAGTTTGTTCTTCAACGGTGTTAGTTGATACAGTAATAAAGTTAATATCGCTGTATTTATCAATCACAGTGTTAAAGTGCTTAGTTTGTAAAGCACAAATATCAGTTTCAATATTTGGTACAACACTAATCAAAGTAACCTTACCTAATAAGTCTGCCGTCTTAACTTTGTTACCTTGTGCATCAACCAACTTAAAGTGTGGTAATTCCATTCCTACTGAAACTGGTTCACCAACTGTTTGAAATTTATCTTCACCTACGAAAATGTCCATGTGTATCCACCTCATTTGTAATTTAGATTAATTAAATTTTAACACGTTGAGGAAACAAACGACAATATCTAAATGCACTCGATGTTAATTTGGTTTTTAAATAAACATATGTTATCATTTTATAAATTTTAACAAGAAAGGAGTCGTCATGACACAAACAAAAGCACTTCCTAAAAAAATAATTTCAGTCTGGCTTGTCAGTAAGTTAATTGGGCTTGTTATCTTATTAGCTATCAGTGGTGGCGCCTGGTACTTTAGTCAACGTTTTTGGCCCATTAGCACCCCGTATATTCTCGGAATTGCGGCAATTATTTGCGCAATCTATTTAATTAATTTAGCCCTTATTCCTTATTATTACCGTTTTTGGCGTTACGAGATCAATAATGATTTTGTCTTTATTCAATCTGGGTTTTTCATTCGGCAACAAAAAACCATTCCAATTAATCGAATTCAAAATGTTGATTTAGAACAAGGCCCCCTCTTGCAATTTGCTCATTTAAAAGAACTCAAAGTCGTAACAGCTGCCGATGGTTTTTCAATTGCTGGGATCACGGAGGATGAGGCTAACACATTGCGTAACCAAATTGTTACTGCGGCAAGAAAGGCTAGGGAAGAAAATGCCTAAACATTTACACTGGCTACTAATCCCCATTTCAATTGTTTCTGGCCTGTTCGATCTAATTGGGACCTGTGTGCTAATTATGATTATCGCTAATCAATTCAAGTTACCTTTATGGCTTATCGTGGGATTATTTATCGTGGTAATTTTATTAAATATTTTGGGACCAATCATTAACTATATAATCACTACCTATACATTAGAGCCCCAAGAATTTACTTTTAAGACCGGGATTATTAATAAACAAGCCCGCCATATTCCATATAATCGGATTCAGTCAATTGAACGCATTCAGCCATGGTATATGCAGTTATTCCACCTAGTTCAATTAAAAATTGAAACCGCTAGTCAAGATGACAAACCAGTTATTCTCACCGCACTTTCACTCAACGCCGCTGATGAAATTGAAAACACCCGGAAGCATCATCAACAAGTTCAACCGCACGTTGAAGTTCTCTACCCTAATTCGGTTGCACCGACAAGTACATCGATAGCGACAACACCAACAACAAATGAAATTAGCTATCAGATCAATATGCATGATTTATTGATTTATGGCCTAACATCATTGGGAATCTTACCAGGTATCTCAGTCTTACTATTAGCATATTCTAGACTTAATGAATTTGTTCCAAAAGATCTTCTAGATACCGCTAATACGACCATTGTTAAAAGTTCTATTGTTATTATTATTCTTTTAGCAATTCTTGCCATCTTATTTGGCATGCTAGTCAGTTTATTACAAATCATCAATCGCTATTACCATCACGTAGTCACTCGTAATAAAAATTCTTTTGCTATCAGTAAAGGTTTTTTGAATAAAACAACTGTGCACTTTGATCAACGTAAAATTCAAGGTATCACGATTGAACAATCATTTTTACGCCGGTTATTTAAGTTATATACCGTCAAATTATTCATCTCTGGTTCCAATAAACTAGAAGATGCCAATGACCAATCACTCGTCTTAATTCCTGTGATTGATCATCGCTCATTGCCAAGTGTCTTACACGAATTATTACCTGAATATGATTTTGATTTTAATAAATTAAGCCGTGATAATCCTAAATCCCATTTCTGGAACTTCTGGCGGGTGGGTTGGTTGTGGTTCTGTTGGTTACCTTTAGGCATCATCCCATGGTATTTTGGGTGGTATGTTCCTGTAATTATGACCGTGATCCTAATTGCTGTATGTATTACCATTTGGGCATGGCTAGATAATGCAGAGACTAAATATGCGATATCAGCTGACCAATTAAACATCCAAACAAATGTCTTCATGACTAAAAAAATCTTTTTGTTACGGGCTCACAAATTGCAAAGTATTAATCATCACCAATCAATTTTTATGGTCAAAGGAACTACCCATCATTTAGATTTTGTCATTCGTGAAGGGAGTCATGCTGCACGGCTAACATTGCGCTACTTAGAGACTAATGAAAATGCAAAATTACACGCATGGTACACCGACCAAGTTATAGCTGAAAACAAATAAAAAACAGACGCCGGGGCGTCTGTTTTTTATTTAGCATCTTCTAGTGATTGCAAGTATACTTCGCGTGGCTTTGAGCCATTATTTGGTCCAATATAACCTTCTGCTTCGAGTTGGTCAATAATTCGCGCTGCTCGATTATAACCAAAGCCAAACCGCCGTTGCAATAATGACGTTGAGGCTTTTTGTTCACGCACAATAAACTCTAGGACATCCGCCCATTGCATATCGTGAGCCGGTGCACCATTATCACCGTCACCACCATCGGTTTCAGATTCAATTTCTTCAGTAATTGAATCATCGTAATCAGCTGTAGTCTGGGCTTTGATGAAATCAACTAAATTATTAACATCACGGTCAGAGATAAAGGCCCCTTGAACCCGTTGAGATGGTTTACCACTTGGTTCAAACAGCATATCACCATGCCCAAGCAATTGTTCCGCACCATTTTTATCCAAAATCGTCCGTGAATCCATTCCAGATGCCACCGCAAAAGCAATCCGTGATGGCACATTGGCTTTAATCAATCCGGTGATAACATCAACTGTTGGTCGTTGAGTAGCCAAAATCATATGAATCCCAGCTGCCCGGCCCAATTGAGCAATCCGAATAATTGGTTGTTCAACTTCAGATTTAACTTGAATCATCAAATCAGCCATTTCATCAACGACGACGACAATATATGGCATCTTGACATATCCCGTCTGATGCTCACCATTGTAAGCTTCAATTTGCTTATTATATTCACTAATTTTCCGCACACCAACGGTCGCAAGTAATTTATAACGATCATCCATGATTTTAGCCACTTTTTGTAATGCGCGGGCGGCTTTACGTGGATCAGACACGACTGGCGTTAACAAGTGCGGAATATCATTATAAATTGATAATTCAACTTGCTTAGGATCGACCATCACCATTTTCAAATCACTTGGTTTATTTTTCATCAATAAACCAGCGATAATCCCATTAATAGCGACTGATTTACCAGAACCAGTCTGACCGGCAATTAATAAGTGGGGCATTTTACCGATATCAGCAGTTACAACCTCACCGGTAATGCCACGCCCAATAGGCACTTCAAGTTGCCCTTCCTCATCTTGGGGGGCATTTTCAAAGACATCTCGGAACCCAATCATCGCTTGATGCGCATTAGGCACTTCGATTCCAACTAATGACTTCCCTGGAATTGGGGCTTCGATTCGGACACTCGTAGCAGCTAAAGCTAAAGCTAAATCTTGCGCCAAACCGGTAATTTTAGATAAGCGCGTCCCAATGGCCGGTTTAATTTCGTATTGCGTTACGGTTGGTCCTAAAGCCACGGATTCAACCGTCACATCGATATTAAATGATTTAAGGGTTTGTTGCAGAATCTGTGACTTTTCTTTAATTTGTTGATAATCCGCCGATTGATCCGTTTGTTTAACTTGATCTAATAAATTGGCTGATGGTAACTGATAAGCTTGTTCATCAAACCCACCTTCTTTAGCCGCCGCCATTGTTGGGACTGGTGGTTGCACAGTATTCGTGCCAGTATCAGTTGGTAAGTCAAATTCATCATCAATTATTGGGGTTTTAGCCGGCTTAGATGTCCAATCAGTGGTTGGCACAACTGCAGCTTCAACAACGGCTTCAGGGGCTTGATTCGTTTTAATTTGTGGTATTACCGGTTCGCTTAATGGTTCAACCGGATCAAGTGATTGATCTAATTGGTTCACATCAAACGTTGAGATTTTAGGCTCAACTATTTTAGGGGCACCTTTTGTCCCGCTATCATCTGGTGCCATTGCTTTAGGTGTTGGTAATGGTTTCGTAGCTGGAAATAAATCTTGGTCTAAAATATTATCAATTCGGGCTTGTCGCTCCGCTTCACGTGTTGCTTCAAGTTCCGTCTTAATTTGCTCAGTCCGCTTTTGCAGTTCCTCACTAACTTTTTGGGCTGATTGAGCTGTCTTATGTCCAAAAATACCTAAACTGTTAAAGAAAATGCCTAGCGTCTTTTGCAATGGTAAATCAAATAGCACAATAATACCGGCAATTATCAACCCTAAGGCAATGACAATTGTTCCCCAGTTAGCGACTAGCGGTTCAAATAATTGATAAACTAAAGTCCCAATCGCCCCACCACCAATATCACTTTGAGCAAGATGATTAACCATATCAGACTTAATGACATTACTTAAAACCGTTAGTCTACCACTATGCACATTAGCATTAGTAAAAAATGCTAATGCTTGCCAGACTAAGACTCCTAAATAGGTCAAACCAAAGCCAACATAAACCCGTCCTTTTAGATTCACCCATTTACCGTAAACCGCAAAATATAAAAATAAAATTGCTAAAAAACTAGCAAAAACTTGGTATGAGTTTCCGACAACATAACGTAACCCATTCGCTAAGAGTAAGCCAAGTTCACCGGCTTTTAAAATCGCTAATAATAAGACAAAGACCGTGGCCACACCAATTAAGTTATTACGATACATAAAAACTTCACTTTTCGTACTACTCGTACGTGGTTTAGCTTTCGGCTTGGCTTTAGTCGTATTTCGTTTACGAGGTGTTGTAGTTGTTTGTTTTCTGGCTGGCATGCTAACCTCCTTTCAAGCATAAACGCGCCTAAAAAAATCAGGCGCGTTCACGAGCTATATTAATCCTTCAATTTATCGTTTTCGTACAAGTGCGTTGTTTCCAAGTTAGGAAAATCTTGTTGACGCAATGCTTCATAGATAACAATCGCTGCAGAGTTAGCTAAATTCAAGCTGCGAATATTTTCATCATCTTGGGGGATGCGAATGGCCTTTTCAGGATTAGCACGCATAAATGGTTCTGGTAATCCAGTTGTTTCTTTACCAAATAAGAAATAGTAGTCTAAATCTTCGTTTGTATAGTCTACTTGGTGGTAACTGTTTTCCGCAAATTTTGAAACTAAGTATAGGCGATCATTTTCACCAAGTGATTCAACGAATGCCGGTAAATTTTTGTGGTACTTGATTTCAACCTTGTCCCAGTAATCAAGGCCCGCCCGCTTCATCATCTTGTCATCAGTTGAAAAGCCAAGTGGCTCAATTAAGTGTAAGACAGTATCAGTACCGGCACATGTACGGGCAATATTTCCAGTATTAGCTGGCATAAGAGGTTCAAATAAAACAATATGGTTTTTCATTAATTTTAATTTCCTTTTTTAAATAGTTAATTTGTTACTTGATGCCAAGCTTATCGTTGGCAGCTGATAAAAATGATTGGAGGGCATTCCGATCAGTAAAGGTGTTTTCATCGGCAGTATAGCTAGTATACGCTTTTTTACCATCAACATCAGTCAACTTATTAGCATACAATGTACTTGTAAATTTAACTTCTGATGGCACACTCTTACCCGTAACCTTTGCTAATCCAAGGCCATTTAACAATTGCAATGTCGCAATTTTTTCTTTTGCATCATTTCCTTGTAAGAAGCTGTTAGCATCGATAAAGTAAACCGGCACTTGAGCATGTAAAGTATTGTGATCATCTTTAAACGCTTGGGCTAATTGTTGTGTTCGTGGATCTTTACTATCACCGACAATTAAGTATAGTACATCGGTCTTACCGTAAATTTCTTTAATATATTTTACCGGTGAGATTTCAGTCGCCGCATCACCAAAAAGATTGCTTGGTTGTACTTGGCTACTTGAAGATGCCATACTACTTGTTGTGGCTGACTTCGTAACCACTTTACTTGTTGCTTGACTAACTGCTGCCTTATTGTGACTATGTGTAAGGTTTAAGCCAATAACGGCACCAATTGCAATTACAATCACAACTACAATCCCAATTAGCACGCCAATTATGCGTGCGCGAGTACGCCGCTTTTTATGAGCAGCAGCCTCAATAGCAGCAGCCTCCCGCTCATGCCGGGTAAGAGTTCCTTTCAGCATATCCGGTCCTTTTTTTATCATGTCAACTTCCTCCATCAATATGTTTAATCAAACTTAGTAATTAATAATTGAACATCCACTGTAATAGATGTCAAAGGTGTATTTTCAGCCATTTGTTGAGCTTCTGGACGAGCACCCCAATGTAATGGAGTCATGTGTAATAAATCAGCATATAAATCTGCGGGGATGTTCCATTGATAAGTAACATCTCTAATTTCAGTATTGGGATAATTTTGCATAAATAAATCAACAACCTGCTGATTATCATACGTATGGTGCTTTGATCCTGCCGGATAAAGCATTTCACGTAATTCACGTAAATAAAAATGATTAGGCACGACTTTAATTAACGTTCCGTTAGGTTGAATAACCCGATTAAACTCTGCGTATGCACTAGGCGAAAAAAATTCCACAACACTTGAAAAAGTTGCATCAGCAAATGGTAATTGTGCTAAATCAGCAACCGCAAAAAAAGCATCGGTTTCTAATTGCGTTGCCAGATTAACCCCAGCTTTACTAATATCAAATGCTAAAGCTGTATCGATATTATCACGTTGGGCCAATAACTTAGCAAACGGTGTCCCTTCACCAGTCCCAACATCTAAAATGGTTTGTTTATCTGTTGGTAAGGCGGCGGCTACTGCCGTAACAATCCCATCAAACAAACCCGCGGTTAATACTTTGCGCCGTGAAACCAACATAGCATCATCGTATTCAGTATTTACGGCATGATTTAAAAAGTATAATGTCCCCTTTTTTGACAAATCAAAAGCATGCTGATTAGCACAGCTAACCGTATTTTCAACGACATTTATAAATGGCGCCTGACAGTTTGGACATTGGAACAAGGCCAAATTGTCTTGGACAAATTTACGTCCTTTGTCTATTTTTTTCATAATAACCTCATTTGCTTAAATTCCATTATTAAGTATACATTATTCCATGCTTATTAGCATCTCACGATTAGTTTTAATATTTTTTAACTAGGAAAAATTTTTTAAAAAATGACTTATCTGGGGTCTCATTTTTTTAACATGATATTTATGAAACCCGCAATTATAATTACTTTTCTGGTATAATGAAAGCGTTATCGTTATAACTAAAATTTTTTGGAGGCACAATTACGATGCAAGAAAAAATTCTCTTTGGTACATACACAAAAAAGACGTCTGAAGGTATTTATGAAGCCATTCTTGACACTGAAAAACGCGAATTAACGAATGCGACTTTAGTTGCTAAGGTTGGTAATCCAACTTACCTTACAACCTCAAAAGCAGGTAAGCTTTACAGTGTTGATAAGCATGGTGATCAAGGTGGGGTTTTTGTGTTAGATAACACAACCCGACCAGCAACTAAGCTTTCTGACCACATGCTTGAAGCAGCACCAGCCTATGTTGCTGTTGATGAAGCCCGTCAACTTGTTTATGCTGGTTACTACCACATTGGTTTGACTGAAGTCCTAAAAATTAATGGTGACAGTCTTGAATTAGTTGATTCAATTAAAAATGAAGGCCACGGTCCTCGTCCTGAACAAGGCTCTGCCCATGTCCACTTCACTGGTTTAACACCTGATCAACGTCTTGTCGTAGTTGACCTTGGTTCTGATCGTGTTGACACTTACGATGTAGCAGATTCAGGTAAATTAACCCATGCTGCGACCTTAACAACGGAACCTGGTTTTGGACCTCGTCACATTCGTTTCAGTCCTGATGGTAAGCACGCCTACTTACTTGGTGAACTTTCATCTAAATTAAGCGTCTTAACTTACAATTCAGCTGATGGTAGTTTTAATGTTGAACAAACCGTTGCAACGCTCCCAGCTGATTGGACTGAATTTAATGGTACCGCTGCAATTCGTGTAACTAGCGATGGTAAATTTGTCTACACATCAAATCGTGGCCACAACTCAATTGCTGTTTTCGCAATTACCGAAGCTGGTAGTCACGCCGAATTAATTCAAACAATCAGTACTGAAGGTGAATTCCCTCGTGACTTTGCTCTTAACAGCACTGAAGAATTCATTGTTGTCGCTAACCAAGATACTGATAACGTATCTTTACTTAGCCGTGATGCTACAACTGGTAAATTGAGCTTGGTCCAAAAAGACTTTGCATTACCAGAAGGTGTCCGTGTTCACTTCGAATAATATTAATAAAAACGAATCTGGTGATACAGATTCGTTTTTACTGTCTAAAGATAGCAACTTACCAAATCATCTCTAGATAATTTGGTGTTCTTTCAATTTTTTGATACAATTATCTAACTAAGAAAATGAACAGGAGTTTTAATATGGCAATTATTAAAGAAGCCGTCGTGGCAACTTTCCCTGACCTTGTCCGCGTTATTCAAAATGGAGCTGATCGCATTGAACTTAATGCAGATTTAGCAGCTGGTGGTATTACACCATCAAAGGGGATGATTGCAGAAGCAATCCAATACGTCCATGATCACGATAAAGAAATTACAGTTATGATTCGTCCCCGTGGTGGTAATTTTGTCTACAATGATATCGAACTTAAAATTATGGAAGCCGATATTCTTGAAACGCAACAATTAGGTGCTGATGGGGTTGCCTTTGGGGCATTAACTGATGAAAACACCCTCGATGAAGATGCCATGGAAAATTTGATTGCTGCTGCTGGTGGTATGACGATCACCATGCACATGGCCTTTGATGCGCTTGATCATGAAGAACAACTTCACACAATCGACTGGCTAACAGACCACGGCGTTGAACGTATTTTAACCCACGGTGGTGACTTAGCAACTCCAATTGATGCCAATATCAACCACTTAAAAGAACTCCTTGCACATGCTGCTAACCATATTGGTATCTTACCTGGTGGTATTACGAGTGCAAACTACGAAACCATTGCTAAAACATTAACCGTTTATCAAGTCCACGGGACAAAAATTGTTGATTAATAATATAAAAAACGACAAGGTGCTTAACTAACACCTTGTCGTTTTTTAATTAACTAAACTATTCAGCGCTGCAACCGCCAATACGCCATCAAACTGTTGCCAAGTCTCAGCCGAAAATGCATTACTGATTTCACTCGTCGATACAATAGTTGCAATTTGATGACCAATGCCAAGTAAGGTTTCATTAGTCGGCTGCCAACTGTTTGGGATAATGGCAAACGGACTAAGTAATAATTCATCGACACTTTGATGACTAAGCGCCGTCAAAAACGCTGCATCGCTACAAATAGCTCTCAAAGCAAATGCGTTTGTATCCGTCTGCGAAAGCTTAGCCGTTAATGCTGTTTTTAACGTACTCAACGTGGCTAAATCAGCCTTAGCTTGCTCTGCGTTTACCGGGATTGTTGTTTGTCCTCGATATAACTCACTAATTGTTGCTAAATCAAGTTGGTCAGCTGGTAAAAATAAAGCTGTATACTGGTTAGTCAATTGATTACTGAATCCTTGACTGTAACTTAAATTTTGCGCTAATACCCTGGCTACCATGCCGGTAAATTCAGCTTTATCTGGCATCGCATCTAAAACAAAATATGGATTAACTGCTAATTCTCGTTTCAGAAATTTAAATAATCGTGGTGCCAAATCTAATAACGTTAAAAAGTGTTGATATTTAAAACCTTGGAGGTGCTTTAAACTTTCAGTGATGAGTTCATGTGTATTTAAAGACTGTACTTTAGTAGCTGCCATTGGTCGTTGGTTAATCATCATATCAAGTAAAGTTACTAGCCATAACTCGCTTAAATTTCGCTGATAAACGGTTAAAACTTGATTGGTTGTTAAGTACCAACGGACACGCATAAATTCGTGAAACTTTACGGCATCAAACGGGGCTAATTCATGTGTTTGTTGTTGTCTAACCCGTTGTTTTTGTTGGATTATTTTCTTAGTTTGGGCTTTACCACCACTACGCATCTTACTACTCCTAGAAATGTTTAAATACCATTATAGTCATTTTGGGACAAAAGAAAAGAGCTGTAGGATTACCCTACAGCTCGATTTGGCATTTTGCTTGAATAACCGGTCAAGCCCGGGGAATTATTTCTAATTCCGTCACGGCAGTACTCCACTAATAAATTAGTGTAGTCATGAGTAGAAAAGGTAGATTCCACAATCCCCTTAACAAGCACCCACAATTCGGTGGTATATGTGCCCTGCCTTCGAAAACCACTAGGCAATTACTTGCACCGGTAAAACCAGCTGGTTATTCTCGACTCATCGCATAACAATTATGATATCACATTAATCTTAATTATGCAAAGGTATTTTTACAATAATTCCGCAAAAATATCTTCATCTGGATTTAAGTAGTTTTCACCCGGTTTAATCGTCACAATTTTAGTACCAGCTAAAGCACGTTCCATTAATCCTTCAACATCAATTAATTGTTCGAATTGGCGTGCTTTTTCTAAGTTTGGTCGTGTCTTAGGTGAAGGTGGCGCAAAAATAGTACAGCAATCTTCGAACGGCATAATAGAAAGATCAAACGTGCCAATTTCTTCGGCAACCTTAATGATTTCAGTTTTATCCATTGAAACAACTGGCCGAATAACCGGCATCGTTGTCACATCATTGATGGCCATCATTGATTCCATGGTTTGTGAAGCCACTTGACCAAGCGCTTCCCCATTAAAAATTGCCATCCCACCACGTTGTTCAGCCATTGCGACACTCAAACGGAGCATCAAACGACGTTGAATCGTCATCAAGTAACCTTCCGGAACTTTTTCCTTAATCGTTTCTTGAATTTCAGTAAATGGAATTTGAATAAACTTGATTGCCCCCACTGATTGTGAGAGCACTTCCGTCAATTGCTTTGATTTAGCTAAAGCTTGTTCTGTTGTATATGGTGGACTAAAGAAATGGACCATTTCCATGTCCACTCCGCGCTTCATTCCAAGGTAAGCTGCCACTGGTGAATCAATTCCACCAGAAAGCATCATCATCCCCTTACCAGCCGTTCCAACTGGGAAACCACCAGCTCCTTTAATCGTTTCAGATGAAATGAAAATACCGTTTTGACGAACATCAACTAAGATTTCAACGTCAGGATTTTTAACATCCACCGCTAATTCTGTAAATGCTTCAAATACGGCCCCACCAACTTCACGGTTAATAGCATTCGTATCCATGGGAAACTCTTTATCTGAACGTTTTGTGCTGACCTTGAAAGTCATTTCTGGTTTAACTTGTTCACGCATCATAGTGATGGCTGTTTCTTTAACCACTTCAATATCTTTTGGGAGTTGCACAACGGGTGAAAAAGTCTGAATTCCGAAGATAAGCTTCAACCGTTTCATGATTGGTTCTGGATCAGTCCCATTCAAAACAACGTGCATCCGGTCACGTTTTGGATAAACGTGAACTTCTGGAAAATCATGTAAAGCCCGAATCGTGTTAGAACCTAACCGATTAATAAAATCTTTGATGTTTTTCCCTTTGGTTGACAGTTCACCGTAGCGAACCATAATTTCTGTATATTCCAAAGTATACCTCTTTCTAGTTTGATGCGTTACGCTTGGTCATAATTTTACCAAAGCCGGCATAAATAGTGTCAAATGCTTGGTTAAACGCCGCTGCTTCAGCAAGTGTATTGGTCGCATCGAGTGAAACCCGTACTGCTGATGTGGCTAAATGTTCGGGGGTATGCATCGCCATTAACGTGCCTGAAACTTGTTCCTTTTTTGAAGAGCAAGCAGACGTCGTTGAGATGTAAATGCCATGATCTTCAAATGCATGTACAATTGTTTCCCCTCGCACACCTTCAATCGCAAACGTTAAAATATGGGGGGCAAAATGGTCATCAGTTCCCGAAAAAATCGTGATATTAGGTTGCCCTTTGATGTGGTCGATGATCGTTTTACGAACCGTTTGTTCTTGCTGATTTTTTACCGTTTCATCAGTCGTAACCATCCGCAATGCTTTGGCCATCGCAGCAATTGCCGGTACATTTTCCGTACCTGAACGTAAATTACTTTCTTGACCACCACCTGACATTAACGGTGCTAATTTTTTACCAGCTTTCATGTAAATAAAGCCAGTCCCCCGAGGCGCATGGAACTTGTGCCCTGAAAAGGTCGCAAAATCAACGCGGGGATTAAATACTAAATCACGTAAGCCTTTACCAACGGCTTGGACAGCATCGACGTGAAAATGAATTGTTGGATAGTCAGCTAATACTGCCCCAATTTCATCAATTGGTTGGATTGATCCAACTTCGTTATTCACAGCCATGACTGATACTAAGATGGTATCCGGCCGAATTGCAGCTGCCACATCACTGGCACTCACCCGTCCGGTACGATCAACTGGTAAATACGTTACTTCGTAGCCTAATTGTTCGAGTTGTTGCATTGTATTGATTACAGCTGGGTGCTCAATTTGGGTGGTAATTAAATGCTTACCAAAGGCACGTTTTGCAATGGCCGTTCCTTTGATTACCCAGTTATCACCTTCTGTACCACCGGAGGTAAAGAAGATTTCTTGTTTTTTCACACCTAAAATAGCAGCTATTTGTTGGCGTGATTGACTTAATAACTTATCGGCCTTTTCACCAAAATTATGCAATGAACTTGGATTGCCCCAAATACTTTGCGAAACTTTCGTGTAGGTTTCTAAAACTGAAGCATCAGCTTGCGTTGTTGCTGAATTATCAAAATAAATCATGAATATCCACTTCTTTCTAAATAAAATCGCTGGCTGATAGAAACACTCATTAATAATAAGGAATTTTACGACGTTTGTGAAGAGCCTTGCTCAATAAAACTAAGATTATGAGAAATATTTAGTGCTTTGTCATTATTTCCACCAAGATTTAAGCGTTAAAATAATAAAACTAGCCAACCCAGATTAATGTGGATTGGCTAGTTTTACATGCAAAACATATTATCATTTACATATCTTGAAAATCACTAACAAACTTAAAGAGTTGGCTTTTTGTCAACACCTTAGTTCCTTGGCTTTTTGTTTCAATCGTAATCGAGTCACGGTTTTCCAGAAGCTTCATGGCCTCACCAACCGTCGCCGTAGTATCTAAATCACTTACTACCGTTGCATCTGGTTGCACACTGACGTACCCCAATAAAATAAGGCGACTTAAATATACGCCAAAGACATCTTTAGCCATTGAGTTAGCAAACATTTCACTAACAAATGTATTAGTTGGATTTTGAACAATTTCTTCTGGCGTATCAACTTGTAGGATTTCGCCATGGCGCATAACGGCAATGCGATCTCCTAACCGTAAAGCTTCATCCATATCATGCGTCACAAAGATAATGGTTGTTCCAAATTGTTGATGGATTTTTTTAACCAATGCTTGTAATTGACCCCGTAAAATTGGATCAAGGGCACTAAATGGTTCATCCATTAAGACCACATCTTGATTGGCTGCAAAAGCTCGTAAGATACCTATCCGTTGTTGTTCCCCACCTGAAAGCTCATTGGGCATGCGATCACGATAATTTGCCGGATCCATGTCAACTTCCCGTAACAAATCATCGACCATTTTATTTGTTGCCGCTTTAGGTTGTTTTTTCATTTCGGGAATTAAACTAATGTTTTGCGCAACCGTCATATTAGGAAAAAGCGCAATTTGTTGTAAAACGTAGCCAATTTGCAAGCGTAATTCACGTAAATTATATTCGGTAACATTCTTACCTTTAAAAATAACATTACCCTTAGTTTGCGTAATTAATTGATTAACCATTTTAAGCGTAGTTGTCTTACCACTTCCTGATGAACCAACTAAAACTAAAAATTCACCAGCTTGAACATCAAGTGATAAATTAGCTACTACGGTCTTATCCTGATATATCTTGGTAACGTTATCTAATTTAATTAATGTGTCTGTCATTTTTCTTTAGCTCCTAACAAATGGTGCGTAACTAAGAAATCACGAGCAACAACCGCTGGTGCTTTACCTTTAACGTTAACTTGATAATTCATTTCTCGCATTTCATCTTCAGTAATCTTACCAGCCAAAACATTCAAGGTATCAATAATTTCTGGATGCTCTTTTGCCAGTGTAGCTGAAACTAACGGTGCACCTTGATAAACTGGGAATAAATGATGATTATCTTTTAATTCAACAAAATTATATTGGCGAATTTGTGAATCCGTTGAGAAGCCATCAATCACATTAACTTTTCCACTTCGTAATGCTTCATACCTAAGGGCCGCATCAACAGATTGTGAAGTCACTGATAGTCCATATTTCGCTTGCAACCCTTTATAGCCATCAGCCCGATTGAGAAATTCTAAATCAAAACCAGCATGTAATTTAGCCTCAATATTGCGTAAATCAGAAATGTTTTTTAGATGATACTTATCGGCAAAGGCTTTCGTAACAATAATTGAATACGTATTGTTATATTCCATCGGTGGTAAGTAATCAAAACCAAATTGATCTTTTAAGTCTTTTTTGGCATATCCATATAGCTGTTCTGGTGATACCCCTGTATCACGTTGCCCATTAGGTGTTTTAACTAAACTTTCTAATACCGTTCCAGTAAATTCTGGATAAATATCAATTTGTTTTGCTTTTAAGGCGTTAAATAAGAAACTCGTTTGTCCAAAATTAGGCTTTAAAATAACTTTCGTATTTGAATCTTTAGCTTCAATTAGCTCTTTATACATGTTAATTAAAATATCTGGTTCTGAACCCAGCTTACCAGCAATTGTTATGGTAGTTTGCTGTGGCTGCACGGCATGATACACACTATTACCAACTGGAATTGCCACGATTAACAACAACGCGGCAATTGAATAGCGTAATTTACCTTTTTGCAGAACGTAAATTAAAGCGCTAAAGATAATCGCTAATATTGCTGCTGCCAAAGCACCGATAATCGTTAACGTATTATCGTTACGATCAATGCCTAAAAGAATCAAATTCCCTAAACCACCGGCCCCAATTAAAGCGGCTAGTGTTGCAGTTCCAATAATCATTACCAAGGCCTGGCGAATACCCGCAATAATAGTTGGTAACGCAATGGGCAATTGCACCTTCGTTAATTTCTCAAACTTTGTCATCCCAAATGCATCGGCAGCCTCATCAAGTGATTCATCGATGGACGTTAATCCAATATACGTATTTTGAAAAATTGGTAAAATTGCATAAACCACCAACGCAATTACGGCTGGCACCTGTCCAATTCCGACGAACGGAATTAACAAACCTAGCAGGGCTAATGACGGAATCGTTTGTAAAACTCCGGCAAATTGTGTAATCACATACGCAACTTTTTTATGGTTTAAAACACTAATAGCGACTGGAACTGCGATGATAATGACAATTACTAACGCAATTAATGATATCTCAATATGTTGCAAAATCGCATTGAACAAATTAAAACGTTCTGAAATCAATGTCTGGATAAAATGCGACATTTAGTTTTTCCTCCCGGTTCTACTTTTCGTTAAAAAAACGCTTACAATTTAATAGTAAATCTTATAAGTATCTATCTTATCAAAAAAACAGCTAAAAACACATTACAAAAGTCTTAATAATGTATTCAATTTGATTAAGGTATCTTTTATAAATTGCTTGCTAGTTAACTCTCCTAATTTAAATACTATAGAAAGTCTTTTCGAATCGGTGTAAATGAATCAAGTAACCTACTATCATCAACTAAAGGAATGCATCCATGTGGATAATTACTTGGAAAATAAATTGAATCACCTACTTGGACTTGGTGACGTTCAATATGATCAGGATACTGAATGGTAAATTCGAAACTACCTTGCAAAACAAAAGTTGTCTGAACGTGCTTATGTTGATGATATGGAATTGGTGACCCAACTGCTAGCCCATGTTCAAAAACCACTAACGTATTCATTAGGCCATCGCCATAAGCCAAGACTTTACGTAAACTATTATCATCAACACGTTGCAATGTCTGTTCGTTATCATAAAAAAACATTTTAATATCCCACTTTCTATTAAGAATATGTTTAACTATACCACTTGACCGCTAATCCCTATTTCTGAATCGGCAAATCGTTATTATAACTTAGGATATTTACTTAATAAGTCACTGACTTGTTCAAATGCATACGCTAATTGATAAACTTTTTGTTCACTAAAACGTGGTCCAATAATCTGTAACCCAACTGGTAGCCCTTCTGAAAAACCAGCATTGATTGAAAGCGCTGGTAGCCCTGCAAAGTTGGCCGGTGTCACCAGAATATCAAACATATCGGCTTCAGCCTGGGTTGGTTCTTGATAGTTATCACCATAAGCGACTATCGGCGTTGTTGGTCCGATAATTAAGTCATATTTTGCGAATATTTGGTCAAAATCTTGATTAATTAACGTCCGAATTTGCGCTGCTTTACGATATAAATTTTGATACTGTTCCGGTACAAGGGCTAAGGTCCCAAACATCAAACAACTTTTGACATTCTCACCAAGGCCCTCTGAACGGATAGTTGTATAAAAATCTTGTAAAATATCTAAATTTTCAGTCCGATAACCACTCGTATTATGATCAAAATTAGCGAAGTTAATAGCAGCTTCTGCATAAGACATCACATACCACGCACTACGCGCATATTTAACGTGGGGTAAATTGATTTCTTCTACATGAGCCCCTAACGCTTCAAATTGGCGTACAGCAGCTAAAATTTGCGTTTTAACGCCATCAGAAACGCCTGGTCCCATAAACTCAACTGGTAACCCGATTTTCATGCCTTTAATACTATCAGTCAACTTAGCAGTAAAATCTGGTAGAATTTCGTGTGAACTTGCATCATCTAATTCATCAAAGCCAGACAACACATTTAAAAGTGCAGCATTATCATGCACATTTCGGGTTAATGGTCCAACTTGATCTAATGAAGATGCAAATGCAATAACTCCAGCTCGTGAAACACGGCCATAAGATGGCTTCATTCCCACGATGCCATTATAACTAGCTGGTTGCCGTACAGATCCTCCAGTATCAGAACCTAAAGCTGCTAAAACTTGCCCCCCTGCAACTGTTGCTCCGGAACCACCTGATGATCCACCTGGTAATTTATCTTGATTCCAGGCATTACGGGTCACTTGATACCCAGAAGTTTCACTAGTTGATCCCATTGCTAATTCATCAAGATTAGTTTTACCAATCGTAATAGCACCAGCGTGGGTTATTTTTTAACAACTGTGGCATCGTAACTTGGCTGATAATTTTGCAGCATTTTTGATGCTCCAGTTGTAATAATATCTTTCGTTAGAATATTATCTTTAATTGCAACAGGAATTCCACTAAACAAACTATTCGGATTAATACCTTGCGCATCAATTGCAGCCGCTTGTTCTAATGCATGTTCTTTTGTCACTAAAATATAGGCTTTTAATTTATCGTCGGTAGCGTTAATTCGGGCCAAGGTTTGTTCGGTTAATTCCACAGCACTAATTTTTTTAGCGACTAATTGCTGGTGTAATGTAACTAAATCTGTCTCAAAATAATTCATCGTTATAGTTCCTCCAATTTAAAGTACGCTGAGGGAATCATCGTTAATCCTGTATCATTTTGTAAGCCATCATTTTCTTCCGTAACGACATATGTCGGTTCAACATCTGTACAATCACATTCAGCAAAATTTGCAGTTAAATCAAGAAAAACTTGAACATTTTTTTGATATGTAGCGACTTCGTCTTCATTAAAACGAAGTAACATTAACTTACCTAATTCATTAATATCTTGTGATGAAAGTTTTGCTACCATAACATTATCTCCCTAATTTGTTAATATTATTAATAAATCTATCAGAGAATACGTTAAGTTACCAATATTTAGTTTACTTAAATTACATCCCCACGCATATCCCCGGAGATAGTACCCAAGCTATTAAAAAAATCCGAAAAGAAAAATAGAACCAAAAAAAGATCCGAAAAAATAATTTTTTCCGGATCTTTTTGTGTATATTTTGAATATATCAGATTTCTAAAATGCCTTTGACCAGCAAATTACTACTAAAATCTAGTTATGTTGTAATTATCCAATTGATATTACTTTTTTTCTAAAACGGCAATACTTTCAACGTGGGTTGTTTGTGGGAATTGGTCAACTGGTTGAATTGAACCTTTAACTTCATAACCTAATTGTTTAAATTCTTCCAAGTCACGTGTTAATGTAGCTGGGTTACAACTAATGTAAACAATTTTCTTTGGTGCCATTTCCACGGCTGCCGTGATTAATTCACCAGTCAAACCTTTACGTGGTGGATCAACAAAGATAACATCCGGTTTCAAGTCAGCTTCCGCCCACTTAACCATTTGTTCTTCAGCCTTACCAAGCGTGAACTTAACATTTTTAATGTTGTTCATGTCAGCATTCCGTTTAGCATCATCAATCGCACCAGGTACAATTTCAACACCATAAACTTGCTTAACTTTAGGTGCAATTGTAAGTGAAATTGTTCCAATTCCTGAGTAGGCATCGATAACAACTTCATCACCAGATAATTCAGCTTTTTGTGCTGCCAAAGTATATAAGTTTTCGGTTGTTTGTGGGTTAACTTGGTAGAATGAGTTTGGTCCAATGGCAAACTTCAAGCCAAGTAATGTATCAAAGATAACTTTGTTACCCCAAAGAACAACATTCTTTTCACCTAAAATAACGTTAGTCTTTTCTTGGTTAATATTTTGAATAATTGACTTAACTTCAGGTAAAGCAGCTCGAATTTCATCGACAATTACTTCTTGCATTGGCAATTTACGTGACTTTGTAACAATTACAATCATCATTTCGTGACTGTAGTAACCCCGACGAACCATCACTGTCCGGACAACCCCACGGTGGTTAACTTCATCATAAGCGGCTACGTGGTACTTACGTAAAATATCACGAACAGTATTAACTGCTTTATCAATTTCTGGATCTTGAATAAAGTAATTTTCAATTGGAACCAAGTTGTGTGAATTACGACGGTAGAAACCAGTTTCTAATTGGCCTTTAATTTCACGAACTGGAACTTGCGCTTTATTACGGTACCCAAATGGATTTTCCATCCCAATTGTTTCGGCAACTGGAATATCCAAGTGTTGTTTCTTCAATAAGGCTTCAATTTGTTGTTGCTTAAATTTCAATTGAGCTGGGTATTTCAAATTAGCTAATGGTGCAATACCAGTTGTAACCAAATCAGCATCAACATCATTGTTACGATTATCTGATTCTACTAAAACTTTAATAACCCGCGCAAAAGCGTATGAACTGGCAACTTTAGTGATTCCGATTTTTACAGTTTCACCAGGTACAGCATTGGCGACAAAAATTGGGAAATCATCAATTTTAGCAACCCCCATACCTAAGTATGTAAGGTCAAAGATTTCAACATCAAATTGTTGATTTTTTGAAACAGGTGCGTTTTTCTTACTCATAAAATATCCTTTTTTCTACATGTAAATTAATAAAAATATTAATTTATGTGTTTTGACTCTTCAATAAATTTTTCTTCATATTCGCGTAACTTTTTATCTTCACGCGATGTTAAGGCACTATCTGGCATGTCATCAATGTTTGCAACAACTTCAATATGTTGTTGCAAATTAGTAAATTGCATTGGTGCATCGCCACCATATTCACCGTCTAGGTTAATCATTAAACGATCATCTGAAAGCGGCTTAGCAACCACCTTACTCGTCTTCTTATAAATCACTCGTGGATCATCGACGTGCTTACCACCATTAAGGATTTCCGCCCCAATTTGTAATAAATCAGCAATTCCGACTGCTTTAACGATTAATAACGTGAATTTACCATCATCGAGCTTGGCATCCGGTACTAATTGTTCAAAACCACCAACGGAGTTAGTTAACGCTAAAAACATCATTGAGGCAGCACCTTCATACTTACCACCATCATATTCTATACTTACATTAACCGGCCGTAACCGGGGTAACAATTCAGCTCCTTTTGCCAAATATGCAAAGTATCCATACAATGTCTTAAATTTTGAAGGAACTGAATATGTTAATTCAGTTAACATTCCGCCAGCTGCAATATTGGCAAAATAAGCATCACCAGCTTGCCCCACGTCAATTTTAAACGTTTTACCTTTTAAAATCACTTCTGCGGCTTCAAGTGGATCTTCCCGCGGAATCCGTAAAGCCCGCGCATAGTCATTGGTCGTCCCAGCGGGGATAATTGCTAACTTAGGGCGCTTTTCAAGTGGGGCAATTCCATTAACAACTTCATTAATGGTTCCATCTCCACCGGCAGCAACAATTAAATCAAAGCCGGCTAAAGCAGCTCGCTTAGCTTCATTTTCGGCTGAATTTGGTTCAGGCGTTGTTGCAAACGCACTCGTCTCATAACCGGCTTCTTCGTAAACTTGTAAAATATCGACTAATTGACGTTTAACTAGTTCACGTCCTGCCGTCGGATTGTAAATGATTCGAGCACGTTTCATGCGCAAACCCCCCTTTTAAAAATTTTATTTATGTACAAACCGATGTCCCCACTAATGGGACCATCGATTCAATTTTATTTAACCACAAAGAACTATTTTACCTTAGATTGGTCAATAAAGATATATTAATGATTAACGTGCATTCAAACTAGCCATCAAAAGTTCATTAACAACATTTGGATTAGCTTGACCCTTAGTTTGTTTCATAATCGCTCCAACTAAGAAGCCAACGGCCCGATCCTTACCGTTCTTAAAGTCTTCGATTGATTGTTCGTTAGCATCTAGCACACCATCAATAATCGGTTGCAAGATGGCTGGATCTGAAAGTTGTTTCAACCCATTCTTTTCAACGTAAGCAACTGGTTCTTCACCTTCCATAATCGCCTTAAAGACTTTCTTGGCTTGCTTAGTTGAAATAGTACCATCTTCAATTAAGTTAATCATCCCCGCCAAGTTAGCTGGTGTTAAATCAGTATCTTGAAGTTCAACCTTTTTATCATTCATGTAGGCGTTAACGTCACCCATAAGGTAGTTAGCAGCCCGTTTAGCTTCCGCTCCGGCAGTAACGGTCGCATCAAAGAAGTCTGACATTTCAAGCGTTTGTGTAATAACTTCCGCATCATAAGCTTCAATACCAAGTTGGCTAACGTAACGTTGACGACGTGCTTTAGCACCTTCTGGCAATTCAGCACGAACCTTTGCAATCCATTCATCATCAATTGTAAGTGGTGCTAAATCTGGTTCTGGGAAGTAACGGTAATCTTCAGCACCTTCCTTAACCCGCATCAAAATAGTCGTACCTGTTGCTTCATCATAACGACGAGTTTCTTGTTTGATTTCACCACCACCAAGTAAAACTTGTACTTGACGTTTAGCTTCAAATTCAAGCCCCTTACGAACATAGTTAAATGAATTCAAGTTTTTCAATTCAGTCTTAACACCAAATTCTTTTTGGCCAATTGGACGGACTGATAAGTTAGCATCAACCCGCATTGAACCTTCTTCCATTTTAACATCAGAAATCCCAGTAAATTGGATTGTTTGGCGTAATGCTTCAAGATAAGCATACGCTTCATCTGGACTAGTAATATCAGCTTCTGAAACAATTTCAATCAATGGTGTTCCTTGACGGTTCAAGTCAACATATGAGTAACCATTTGGGTTGTGGGTATTTTTACCCGCATCTTCTTCAACATGTAGTTCACGAATCCCGATACGCTTAGTTTCCCCATTAACTTCGATTTCCAAGTAACCATTGCGGCCAATCGGATTATCATGTTCCGTAATTTGGTACGCTTTAGGATTATCTGGGTAGAAGTAATTTTTACGATCCCAGTGTGTTTCAGGTGTGATTTCAGCATTCAAGGCTAATGCTGCCCGCATTCCAAATTCAATCGCCCCTTTGTTTGCTTGTGGCAAGACACCTGGGTAACCCCAGTCAATCACGTTAGTATTAGCATTTACTTCGGCTCCATACGCAACTGGCGAAGGAGAGAATGCCTTTGAATTTGTCTTCATTTCGACGTGGACTTCAAGTCCAATTATTGTTTCAAAATTCATTAGTCGTTTCCTCCCAAGTTAGGTACTTGCTTAAATAATTGGGTTTCTTGTTCAAAGGCATACGCCGCACGATACACGGTATCTTCATCAAATGCTTTACCAATAATGTGTAATCCAACTGGTAAACCTTCTGAGAAACCAGCATTAATTGAAATTGCTGGTAAGCCAGCAAAGTTTGATGGAATTGTAAGTACATCATACATGTATAATTCAGCTGGATCTTCAGGTGTGAAGTCCATTCCAAATGCAACAGACGGTGCACTTGGTCCAATAATTAAATCGTAATCTTTAAAGACATTATCAAAATCTTGAATTAATAATGTCCGAATTTGTGCAGCCTTTTTAAAGAAAGCATCATAAGCACCAGCTGAAAGTGAAAATGTTCCCAACATGATCCGACGCTTTACTTCATCCCCAAATCCTTGTGAACGAGTCTTAATGTATAAGTCATTTAAATTTTTAACATCTTCGGCACGGAATCCATAACGGATACCATCGAAACGTTGTAAGTTTGAAGACGCTTCGGCAGAACCAATAATGTAGTATGCTGCAACCCCATATTTTGAGTGCGGTAAACTAACTTCTTCAACGGTTGCACCAAGCGCTTCAAATTGTTTAGCAGCGGCTAAGATTGTTTCACGAACACCCGCTGAAACACCTTCACCAAGGTATTCCTTTGGTAAAGCAATCTTCATCCCTTTGATATCACCATTCAAATTAGCTGTGAAATCAGGAACTTCACGTGTTGAAGTGGTTTGGTCACGGTGATCAGCACCAGCTAAAACATTAAGCATTGCCGCATTATCACGCACTGTACGTGTTAAGTGACCAACTTGATCAAGTGAAGATGCAAACGCAATTACTCCCCAACGTGATACGCGGCCATAAGTTGGTTTAAAACCAACGATTCCGTTAAAACCAGCAGGTTGCCGTACTGAACCACCGGTATCAGTTCCAAGTGAAGCCAAAACTTCACCGGCTGCAACTGCGGCTGCAGAACCACCTGATGAACCACCTGGCACCTTCGTTTGGTCCCAAGCATTTTTAGTCATTTTAAAGTATGAATTTTTACTTGTTGAACCCATGGCAAATTCATCCATATTTGCCTTACCAACCATAATGGCTCCGGCGTTATTCAACTTTTCAACTACCGTTGCATCAAAAATTGGTTTAAAATTGTGCAACATTTTTGATCCCGCAGTCGTCAAGATATCTTTTGTCAAAATATTATCCTTGATTGCCACAGGAATACCACTAAATAAACTATTAGGATCAATACCTTGTTCATCAACGGCCTTTGCTTGAGCCAAAGCTTCTTCTTCAGCAATCGTAATGAATGCATCGACTTTTGGTTCAGTCGCTTTGATGTTCGCAATTGTTTGCTCTGTCAATTCAACTGATGTAATTTCTTTATTAACCAATTGGTTGTGTAACTTTGTTAAGTCGGTTTCAAAATAATTCATTATTTAGCACCTGCACTTTCATTAATAATTGCTGGAACCTTAATTAAGCCATTTTCACTTTCAGGTGCGCGCGCCAATAATTCAGCTTTTTGCTGTGCATTGATGCCTTCATCTGCCCGAAGAACATTATGATCTTCAGTAACAGTAAAAGTAGCAGGTACATTAGTTGTATCAACTTCATTTAAGATGTCAATTAAATTCATAATGTCATCAAGTTGTTCTTTAAAGTAATCAAGTTCTTGATCATTAAATTCAAGCATTGCTAAGCCCGCCACGTGACGGACTTCTTCACGTGTCAATTCTGTTTCTGCCATGATTCTCACCTATCCTAAATATTTTACATTGGTTAATTTTATCATAGTTTAACGGGCTTAATCATAAAATTATTAAACGAATTATATTTTTGGCATATAATTAAAAGAAAAGGTTTACCCTACTAAAATTATCTCTTGGAGGTTCATCAATGCGTTTATGGCATGAAAATTTAATTTCCGTACTCCCCCGACAACAACTTTTAGGCCAACATCGTGAATGTTGTGCTCTGCGTGGCCGGGGTTGGGGCCGACCACACCAAACTGTTAATTACGTCTTTACCCATTCGCCGTATAAGCTTTTTCAGTATCACCAACTTATTATGACTGAAATGCAAAAGCGCGGCTATAAACCCGACTTACGCTGGGCTGATGCTAATTATCGCGGTCAAACGGCAACGCCTTATACAGACTTGCAAAGTTGTCCAATGACAACGCCTATTTATCCAGAACATGATGCAGATTACCTGGCAGAATGTTTAGCTAACTTGGCACAAAAAGATATCTTTTTATAAGCTGGCACATTGTTATAAATAAAAAAACGAGAGAAAAATAACTTTTCTCTCGTTTTTTTATTCGTATGCTTGTTAACTAATCAGTCAATAACAATCATACTTAATTAAATGTGTTGTTAAGTTTACTTAACAGCATCCTTCAAGGCTTTACCAGGCTTGAATGCTGGTACAACAGAAGCAGCAATTTCAATTTCTGCTCCAGTTTGTGGGTTACGACCCTTACGGGCAGCACGTTCGCGAACTTCGAAGTTACCAAAGCCAATTAATTGAACTTTTTCACCCTTTGCCAATAAATCTTGAATTGAGCTAAATACAGCTTCTACTGCAGCAGCAGAATCTTTCTTAGTCAAACCAGTTGTAGATGCGACTTGGTCAATTAAATCTTGTTTGTTAGCCATGTGGAGACTCCTCATTTATTTAAAATTTTGTACTGAACCTTCAGCACATAAAATGTTAGCACAAACGTTGCTATAATGCTACTTTTACCACAAAAGAATTGTATTTTCGTAACATGTAAACAATCGCTAATCAAAAGAATAGACGAAACAAAGTCGATAGTCAAATAAATTTCATAATAATTTGACCATAGTTTCATTAATTTTAATGATTAAGAACATATTTTAACGTTATTTCGTAAGTTTCATCAGCTAAACGTCGTTGCTTAATGGCACCTTGTCCGAACAATGATGCGTTATTTTGTTCCAACCATTGATCTAATTCGTTAACCAATTCTTCTAAATACTTACCACTAAAAACTTTAATTCCTGATTTCACGATTGAACTTCCCCCTTAAAAAATCATCTAACGTAAAGGTAGTAATCCCAATTTTTTACGTTGCTTTTATTTATATAGTATTAATTCATCATGTCGACTATTTAATGCGTGACGCTAAATTAAATAGTTATTTCCTAATTCATAGTAGTTTTTATCCCTATATATATTATACAACAATTATACTTCCATACAAATTTAAGCGATTATAAATAACGAAATTCAATTTATATAAAAAAAGAAAAGCGATTAGAAAAAATTTTCCAACCACTTTTCTTTTTTACGTGTACTAGTTATTATGAGTAATCTAATCGATGCACTAATCATTTCGGCCTTAAATAAGTTAACCTGCTCAATTGCGCATACTGGATTCGAACCAGTGCATTATGGATTCAGAGTCCACTGCCTTACCACCTTGGCGAATGCGCAATAAATAACACTAATAATTCTAAGCCTATTTTAATTATAAATCAATAAGTAATAACTAGTTACGTTCCATTTTATTACTTTTAAAAATAAACATCTTACTCAAGACGTAGTTTAAAATAATCACAACAACATTATCAATAATTTTCCAAAGTAATGGCTGTCCATGTAAAAGGTTAACCCCTACATAAATAATCACTAAATCAAGGATTAACGTAAGCCCTCGATAATAAAAGAATGCAATAACTTCCCGTAACTTTTCGCCAAATTCCGTTGCTTTTGAACCAAATACCCAAATTCGATTCGTCAAATAGGCAACTAACACTGATAAAAACCAAGCTAGAATGTTACTAATCGTTGTACTCAATCCCAATTTCATCCCAATTCCAAAAACTGCAATATTAACAACTGTCGTTAATACCCCAAAAATCAAGTACAAAAGTTGTGCTGAATACTTATTAATAACCGCTTTAATTGTTTGCACCATAACTCCACCTTTTTACAAATAATGACCCCACCCAGACTCGAACTGGGAGCAACCGCTTAGGAGGCAGTCGTTTTATCCAGTTAAACTATAGGGTCAAAAGACTAACTGGGTTATTATAGCATATTTTCATACTAAATTTATGCCAAAAAAAAATTCTTACAAATGTAAGAATTTTTTACTTGGGCTAGTCTTTCTTGCGACGCATTCCCTTATTCTTTTGCGATCCTTTACGTGAACGAGCTTTCTTTTTAGCAGCAATTTGCTCTTTTTTAGATAATTTAGCCGGTTCAGCAACCACAGGTGAAAGCTCCTTAGTACGGCTAACTTTATTAGTAGAACTACCAGTAGTTTTAACACTGCTTGGCTTGTTATCAACCGTAATTCGGGTACTCGTTTGAGCACCTGATTGTTGACTACCTGTCATCATTGGCTTTTGATCAACTAATTTATTATTCGCAAAATACATTGCTTGTAAATCAAAGGCTTTACCAACTAGTTGCTTTAACTTACGTAAATCATGGTCATTACCAAAGTTAACAACGGTGCCTTCTTTACCCATTCGACCTGTTCGACCAACCCGGTGGGTATACGTTAAGGCACTATTTGGTAAATCATAGTTAATTACAGCTGGTAAATCAGCAATATCTAATCCCCGCGCCATGACATCTGTTGTCAATAAGTATTGCACTTTTCCTTGTCGGAATAACCGTAATGCATCGGCCCGGTCTGTTCCACGTTGGGTACCACCTAAAACAGCGATGTTAACATGTTCATGTTTTAAGTTACTAGCTGCATATTTTAAGTTTGGTAATTGGTTAAAGAACACCAACGCCTTAAACCCTTTAATGTGGCTAAAACGCTTTAACATCGCAATTTTTTGGGAATTATTAACCATCATTAATCCGTGACGGACAACCCCTTGAGTATTATCAATATCACGAACATCAATTGTTTTAACTTCCGTCCCAAACAAGTCCGCAAGTTTATCAAAGACTGGTTTATCAGTTGCTGAGAAAAAGCCAAACTGAACATCTGAACTGGTATAACGTTCAATATCTTGAATATCACGTAATGTTTCATCAGTTAATAATTCATCCGCTTCATCAATGATCATTGTTTGTAAGTTATGCAGTTTTAACTTGCGATCTGCCAATAAATTCAATACACGGCCAGGTGTACCAACGACAATTTCAGGATTAGTTTTTAATTTTTCCATTTGTCGTTTTACATTAGCTCCACCAGTAATTGATGTAACTGTTAATTCAAGTAATGCCGCCCATTCTCGAACAACTTGAGTCGTTTGCATTGCGAGCTCTTGTGATGGTGATAAGATTAAAAGTTGGGTACCATCTTTAGGTACAAGGTTAGCTAATAACGGCAAGGTAAACGCAATTGTTTTTCCGGAACCAGTTGGTGATAAGCCAATAATTGACTCACCTTGAACTAAGGGTTCCCAGACAGCGTGTTGAATTGGAGTTTGTTGAGTAAACCCTTTAGCATTAAAGTGGTCTTGCAAAATTTGTAGCATATTCTATCTCGTTTCTAATTTCGAGCTTTATTTTTCCTGATCTGCTGGGAAAGATAAAGCAGCAGTTTGACGTAATTGGTAAACAACGTTGTTTACACGTTGACTAAGCATTAATAGCTTTTGATACTCTTCACTGTGTGCATCAAAATTATTAATAATTTCCGCAAAGACCATAACTTCGGCTAACATTGGATTTTCATGTGGTAAATCAGCAATTTGTTCAGCTTCAGTCGGATTACGGTGGTAAAGGACACTATTTAATTCCGCAATATTATCAATCACAATTGAATCTTCAAGACCATAAATTTCAGAAGCTAAGTATGAATTTGAATTTTTCCCAAAAATCAACGTAACATCAAAATCAGCATATCGTAAAATGGCCGTTCCGCGACCATCAGCACCGTTTGATAATTTTGTTGCAAAGTATTGGCAGTCTTGTGGTAAACCAAATAATGCCACGGCCGCATAAACGGGGTAAATTCCTAAATCTTCAATGGCACCACCAGCAAAGTCTGGATTAAAGACATTCGGATTTTTACCAGCTAAGAACGCATCAAAACGTGATGAGTACTTGTTGTAAACAAAAGTTGCCCCTTGAATACGATCCATTTGCTTGATTTGTTCTGCAATTTTTTTGAAGTTAGGTTGGTGAATGTGGCGAGCGGCTTCAAAGAAACGGACATTGGGATGCTCACGTAATTTAGAATAAACCATCTCAAATTGAGTTGGTGTAATTACCGCTGGCTTTTCAACAATCACATGTTTATCATTTTCAATTGCTTGTAACACTTGACGATAATGCAAGGCATTTGGTGATGCAATATAAACAACATCAATATCACTGGCAAAAAAAGCATCTAAATCAGTAAATGCAGCTGCTTTAGTTCCAAATTTCTCATTGATTACCGCTGCTTTACTAGCGTCACGCGTATAAATTGCCCCTAAATCATACGCACTACTTGCCAAAATTGCTTCAATAAATTGTTCAGTAATCCAGCTTGTTCCAATTGTTCCAATTTTTAAAACCATTTTCGTCACCTCATCAATAATAAATTTTACTAATTATATTGTAACAAATATCAATCCCTGACACACTCATATCTATCTAATTAAAACAGAGTCGGCTCATTTTATAAGTCGGCTCTGTTTTTAATAATTATAAGTATTTAGCATCCATTTCGGCGTCTTGTGACGTTAAAATCTTAGGGCCCTCTTTAGTAATGGCTAATGTGTGTTCATATTGGGCACACCATGAGCCATCAGCCGTCTTGGCCGCATCCCAATCAGCTTCTTCAGCAACAATCCGTGTTTGCCATCCACCAAGCGTCACCATTGGTTCAATCGTGATTGTCATCCCTTCTTTAAGACGTAAACCACGACCAGCGTTACCAAAATGAGGTACAGATGGTTCTTCATGCATTGTTGGTCCAATACCATGACCAATATATTCACGTACATTACCATAACCTTGTTCAGTTAAGTAACCATCAATAGCGGCGCCAATGTCACCAATGCGGTTACCAATTACGGCTTGATCAATTCCTAAGTATAATGCCTTTTTAGTTGCTTCCATAAGGCCCGCAACTTCAGGACTAACTTCACCAACGGCAAAGGTCCAACATGAATCTGAAAAAGCACCATCAAGTTCAACAACTGTATCTACTTTAACGATATCACCGGCTTTTAAAAATACGCCTTTTCGAGGAATGGCATGACAAACATAGTCATTAATTGAAACACAAGTTGCGTATTTGTAAGTTTCAAAGCCAATTTGTGCGGCAACACCACCATGTTCCTCGATGTATTTGTGACAAAATTCTTCAATTGCCCAACTTTCCATGCCAGGTTCAATTATTTTAGCTAATTCTTGGTGCATTCCCGCAATAATCGCTCCTGAAGCTTTCATTGCTTCAATTTCGCGTGCTGATTTTAAACTAATCATAAGTATCCCTTCCCTAAATCTTATTAATTTTCTTACATACTAATCTTTATTATTATAGCATTGCAAAAACACTTTGTCTTATTGGTTTAATAAATCCCAAGCCGTTCCTCACTAAATCAAAAACATCCTCATTTACTAACATTAAATAAATTTAATGCGTTACTCATGTATTTAACATGTTATAATTACTATACTTTAATTTTTAACGGAGGATGCTTACTTATGAGCACAAATTTTGAATTGAAACTCGACAAATATGCCGATCTAATCGTAAAAACCGGAGTCAATGTCCAACAAGGGCAAACAATTATTTTATATGCGGATGTTGAAAATGTTATTTTGGCACGTAAAATCGTTGACGCTGCCTATACGGCTGGTGCCAACGAAGTAATTGTTAAGTGGAATGATAGTCACATTGTTCATGCTTTCCTTGAAAACACTTCTGACGAACGCCTAGTGAACATTCCTAATTACTTGACTGTTGAAGCTGAAGAACTCATGGCTAAAAATGCGTCACGTATTTCATTGATTTCAAGTGATCCTGATGCATATGGTGATTTAGATCAAGAACGAGTTGCTAAATTCACAGCTGCTAGTGGTAAGGCTTTACGCGTTATTCGTCAAGCTACTATGAGCAATGATATTTCATGGTTAGTTGTAGCTGCTGCTGGCCAAAAATGGGCTGAAAAAGTTTTCCCAGACTTAACTGGTGAAGCTGCAGTTGACCGCTTATGGGAAGAAATTTTTAAGGTTGTCCGTATTGATGACACTAATGATGCCATCGCTGGTTGGGATGAACACATCAAGACACTTAAAAATAAAGCGACGTGGTTAAATGAATTGAACTTTAAGGAATTGCAATATTCTAGTAAAGTAACTAATTTTACTATTGGTTTAGCTAAGGATCATATCTGGGAAGCGGCCGATTCAGTTGATCGCCAAGGTAATTTATTTGTTGCTAACATGCCTACAGAAGAAGTTTTCACTTCACCTGATTTTAATAACATCCACGGTAAAGTAGTTTCAACAAAACCACTTTCATATGCCGGCGTGCTAATTGAAGATATTGAACTAACTTTTGAAAATGGACAAGTCATCGAAGCCCATGCCTCAAAGGGTGAAGAGGCCCTTATCAAGTTACTTGATACCGATGAAGGTTCACGTTCACTTGGTGAAGTTTCACTAGTACCGTTCCACTCACCAATCTCTGAATCAGGTATTGTGTTCTTCAATACTCTTATTGATGAAAATGCTTCTGATCACTTAGCCCTCGGTGCTGCTTATCCATTCAACGTTAAAAATGGAACAACGCTTGATGATGATGCACGTCAAGCCCTCGGTCAAAACTTATCACAAACGCACGTTGATTTCATGATTGGCTCTGAAGACATGAATATTGACGGTATTACGTACGATGGTCAAGTTGTGCCCGTCTTCCGTAATGGTGACTGGGCCTAATCCGATTTACAAAAATAAAAAGCGAATGCTCAATTAAGAGCATTCGCTTTTTTGATATCAATGTACTAGTTGCTACTTACTTTGGTAAGTTACTGATTAAAATACCACCAATAACAATCAAAATTGAACCTGCAATAATGAATTTCATTTGCGTTGAAGTTTTACGTTCTTTCAAAATGAAAATCCCACCAAATGTACCAACGATAATTCCCATTTGGGCAATTGTTACCGCAACAGCTTGACCAATGGTTGCTGTTGAGATAAACATTGCTAAGTTACCAATTCCCCAAACACCACCAGTTAAGATGTTACGCCAAGTTGGAGCTTGGAACATAATTTTACTTTCACGCATAAAGAATAATACGATGATAAAGGCTCCTACAACCATCCCAATTGATTGGGGGAAGATAGTTGCGGTTAAGTAGTCAACACCGTGATTACGGTTAGCAACAGCATTTGAAATGTAACCAAATTTACGCATCATGTTAGGCACAATAAAGTAACCTGCATAACCAATGGTTGAAATAACTAAGGCCACAATACCACGTGTTGTTTCAGTTGATTTAGCAGTGTCGCCAGCGGCAATTGCTGCATCACGTTTAGCAGTCAAAATTGCTCCAATCACAACTAACAATACCGCTAATGAACCAAACAACCATGCTTTACCAGTTTGCCATTCACCAAGAATTGTTGCTGCCAAAGCTGCGTTACTTACGATTTGGCCAGCATTTGACCAAGGAATCGCATTTGACACGCCCATTGCCTTAATTGCCGTAAATTGACCAGCTTGACCAACAGCCCATAATAAACCAGATAGTAATCCAACTACCCAAATATTAGATGCCATATTAATGTGATTTGGTAAAACAAAGCATAGGTAAGTGAGTAATCCAAATACCATAGCTCCAAAAGTCATTCCTAAAGTTTGTTGTCCAGCTGAGCCACCTAACTTGGTAGAAAATAATCCAGTTGAACCCCATGCTAATGCTGGAATTAACGCAATAAGTATAAACATAATTCTTCTCTCTTCTCTCTAAAAGTCAACGAATAATATCAACTATGATATTTTATACCATTGTAAACGTTTACACAAGTGGCTATGTACAATTATTTTACAATTTTTTCAAATTTAATCCTTAATAGCCTTCGCGTAATTTAATAGCACATCAATGCTGGTAGTTAAGCTAATTTCATATAAGCCTTCTCACTTTCGTCGCCCTTTTTTCGTAAAAATTACTAGTATCTGCTTAATTTTCCAACTTAGATGGTTCGTGTAAACTACTTTGTGATAATATACACAGTATCAATTTACAAAATTATTAGTTTCTTGTCAGTTAATGTCTAAAATATCGCCGTGCTTATCATAATAAAAAGCATTTCACTTCAATTTATGATACAATAATATGTGTTACTTTTCGGGGCCGTTTTGGATTCGACGGGTATTGGTCGCGCTATGACTGCATTTAGGGGTTGTGGCCCTATAATCCACTCAGTCAGAATAACTGCAAACAATTCAAACAAAACTTACGCATTAGCTGCTTAATAACCAGTTAGCGTAGTCTAAGGCATGTTCGTCCATGATATGTTTTAGACCACTAATAGTGGACTACGCTTTTAAACTTTAATCCAGAGTGCTAAAGCGGAAATTAATTGGATTAGCCGTTCTGATCACGAAGTCAATTCCGTGTGCGGATTGGTGAAATTTAAATAGAATTACTATGAATGTAGATGTTGTAGTAGTGAGATATTCGGACGCGGGTTCGAACCCCGCCGGCTCCATTTTATTGATTGTCTAATCGACCATCAACTCAAAGCTAGTATGAATTAACTTCATACTAGCTTTTTTGTACTAAAAAACACCGCGTAAAATATAAATTTTACGCGGTGTTTATTTTATAGTTTTATGATGCGGATAACCTTACTTCTTTAAATCAACTAACCAATTATTGTCATGACTAGCTTGATTTAATGTTGTTGGCGTGTCAATTGCGGCTGTGTTTATCGCAATAACCGTGCCCGCAAACGGAGTATCAAAGTCTAGAACAGCTTTCGTAGCTTCAACACTAGCAAGCGAGTCACCATCAGCCAAAATAGTTCCAACTTTGGGTAAATCAACAAATGAAATCTCACCTAATTCTTCTAGCGTCTTCGCTGTTAACCCTATCCGAACTGTTTCGTTAGTGCTTTCAACAGTCCAATACCACTTTTCACTCATCATAATCTCCTATTTATTACTAAATGAACTTCGATTTGTAAACATGTAACTCTTGTAATGATAACGCATTGACATAATTAAACCAACACCAATCAAGTTACCCAATAGCGCAGAACCACCTTGAGAAATAAATGGTAATGGAATCCCAGTCAATGGAAGTAATCCAATACTCATCCCTACATTTTCAAAAACGTGGAAAAGGATCATCATCACGACTCCAGTAGCAATATTAGCATAAAATTCATTACGCGTATCAAAAGTCACCCGAATCATTTGATAAATGAGTAAAAAGTACAAGAGAATCAATAATAAACCACCAATGAATCCAAAGTTTGAACCTATTACTGAAAAAATCATATCTGATTCTTGCACCGGAACGTGGACATGCATCACGTTAAAGCCGTTCCCAGTAAGTTGGCCAGATCCAATTGCTTTCATAGATTGCCACAATTGATATCCTGAATTAGATGTATCACCGGATGGATTTAACCACACATCAACTCGTTGGAATTGATATTGTTGAAATCCAATGTGATACAAGACTTGGCGGCCCCAATCAGTAGTCACAAAGGCTAACGCGGTTGCACCAATTACAGCAAATGAACCAATCATTGGTCCTAAAATACGCCACGAAATCCCTGAAACAATTAACATTCCACCAAAAATGGCAATAAATACTAACATTGTTCCAAAATCATTTTGTGCCTTTAATAACACAACAACCGGTAAAAGCCAGAGGACCATGACACCAAATAATTTAAAATCTGATCGTAAATCACGATCCGGATGTTTTGAATTATATAAAGTTATGACCCGCGCCATCATTAAAATAAATGCTGGCTTCATAACTTCTGATGGTTGGAAGGTCAATGGTCCTAACGCAAACCAACTTTTAGCCCCAGTTTTCGCCTCATATGCCCGTGAATAGAGGAATAACACCGCAAAGAGTAAAAATACTCCTAATCCATAGGCAAGTGGTGCAATTTTCCATAACTGTTCGGCGTCAAATTGCATGATTACCACCACAATTACAACCCCAATAAAGTACCAAATCGCTTGTGGCTTAATCATTCCCATCACATTGACAATATTCGGATCATGTGTGGCAGCAACATAAATTGATATTAAACCAATGATGGCCAACATCATTACAACAAAAACAATTCCCCAGTCAATTCGGGACTCATCAATTTTTGTCGTCTTCTTAATCCGTGCTTGCATTAATCTCAAGCCTCCATCTCAAATTCAACTGTTGAAACGCAAAGTACTCGCTAGCTGTGCAAGTTGTACTCAGCAATCACTCGACCTAATACTTCATCAAAGTTTTTGCCTTCCAACTGGCTTCCATCTTCAAACTTAGCCGTTACTAAATTTTCATTTACGGTAATTTGGCCAACTTTTTGTTTTCCAATCATTACATCTAGAGCGCCATTTTTTTGCTCTTCAAGTGTAACAGGAACTGTCCGATCTTTTTTTCCCATAATATTTCCTTTACAAAATCCTAATCTAATTTATGTTCTTGTTGTGCTTTCGTTATATCGGCAGCGTTCGTATTTCGCTGGAGGGTAAATTTATCTGGTACTGGATCATAGCCTCCTGGTACAAATGGATGACAACGTAAAATACGTGCCACAGCCATTAATGTACCCCGCATTGCTCCGTGTTTTTCAAGCGCAACTAAGGCGTAATTAGAACATGTCGGATAGTATCGACATGAAGGCGGAAATAGCGGTGAAATAAGTTTCTGATATAAACGCACAAACTTAATGAATGCTTTATTCATTAATTGAGGTGTTTTTTCTTACTATTCATGTGTTCGAGTAATTCACCGGCCCCTTGAGCAACATTATCAAGTGGGGCTTCTGAAATTACAACTGGTACTTGTAAAGCTTCTGATACTAATTCATCCATTCCTTTAAGTAATGAACCACCACCAGTTAACATAATACCACGATCAACAATATCAGATGCTAATTCAGGTGGTAATTGTGCTAAGACACCATGTGCGGCGCTAACGATTTGGGCCAAAGTGTCGTGTAACGCTTCTTCAACCTCATTGGCATTAATTTCAATTGAACGTGGCATTCCATCGTAGGCATCCCGTCCACGAACTTCCATTGTAGCTGGATTAGCTTGTTGAATAGCTGTTCCAATTTGGATTTTGATTGTTTCAGCAGTCCGTTCACCAATAACAAGACTGTGATGACGCTTAATGTAACCCACGATTTCTGAGTTCATTTTATCCCCAGCCACGCGGATTGAATCAGATGCCACAATATCACCAAGTGAGAGTACAGCAATATCAGATGTACCACCACCCATATCAATAACCATGTTACCGGTTGCTTTAAAGATGTCTAAACCAGCACCGACTGCTGCAACTTTTGGTTCATACTCAAGGAACACTTTAGCACCACCTGATTTTTCAGCAGCTTGAATAATGGCCTTACGTTCAATTTCAGTAATGTTAGTTGGCGCACAAATCATGATATTTGGTTTTGACAAGAAGCCTTTAACATTTAATTTGTTAATAAAGTATGTCAACATTGCTTCAGTTACATCAAAATCTGAAATAACACCATCACGTAATGGACGAATTGCACGAATATTACCAGGTGTCCGACCTACCATTTGGTATGCTTCTAATCCAACTGCTAAAATGCGGTCAGATTTTGCATCAACCGCTACAACAGATGGTTCATTTAATACGATACCCTTACCTTCAACATAGATCAGCACGTTTGCTGTCCCTAAGTCAATCCCGATATCTTTTGCCATGCTCTTTTCTCCTTAATTCCTAACTGTTTTACAAAATTATTATAATTATACCATTACCAACGGTGGGCTTCCAAACGGTATCAACGTTTTTTATTACTTTTATAGTTAATTAACTAAACCGCGTAATGCCTGAACTTGTTCAACAAAATTGATAAAGAACAAACTAACTAAATAACCGATAATAATCGCTAAAAAAATTTTTAAAATTTGGGCATAATTCGCCTTAGCAATTACTCGTTCAAACGGAATAGCATTCATAATTAAAAATGCTACATAAATTAAAATAATCTCTAAGCATATTTGTAGTAACGCCACAATTCCTGATGTCATTTAAATCCCTCCTGTAAAGCTACTTGCTAATCATACCATATCAGCACAAATAAAAAAGATTGGGAAGCAAAATGCTTTCCAATCTTTTTTATTACTTACTGGTAACAATCTTAATCCGGTTGACAGCTCGTGCTAATGCAACTTCTGCGCGAGCAAGTTCATTTGGATCATGCACCTCATTGGCATGACTAATATGTTCTTCGGCACGTTGCTTAGCTGATTCAGCTCGTTGCACATCAATTGCTTGAGCTGTTTCAGCACTTTCAGCCACGACAGTTAACGTGTTGTTTGAAAATTCGGCAAATCCACCGTTGACGGCAATGAATTCATCATCACTATCAGCAAACGTCACTTTAATTGCATCAATCTTCAGAGCAGATACAATTGGTTGGTGATTTGCCATCACTCCAATTGCACCACTAATTGTATTAATAACGGCTAATTTTACGGCATCACGTGCGAAAACCACGCCATCGGGAGTCACAATGTTGACTGCTAATGTATGTTCAGCCATTGAAAGCCTCCTTATTTAACCAATGTTTTGGCCTTTTCAACTGCTTGTTCAATTACCCCAACGTTACGGAAAGCATCTTCTGGTAAGTCATCGTGCTTACCTTCCAAGATTTCCTTAAATGAACGAACGGTTTCAGCAACTGGTACATATTCACCTTTTAAACCAGTAAATGTTTCAGCAACTGAGAATGGTTGTGACAAGAAGAATTGAATCCGACGAGCACGGTTAACAACTGTCTTTTCTTCATCTGACAATTCATCCATCCCAAGAATTGAGATAATATCTTGTAATTCACGGTACCGTTGTAAGACGTGTTGCACTTCTGTTGCAACATCATAGTGCTCTTGACCAACAACTTGAGGATCAAGCGCTGATGATGTTGATGCAAGTGGATCAACTGCTGGATAAATACCTTGTTGCGTTAAAGCACGTTCCAAGTTAGTAGTCGCATCCAAGTGCGCAAAAGTAGTTGCAGGTGCTGGGTCGGTGTAATCATCGGCCGGCACATAAACGGCTTGAATTGAAGTAACTGAACCCTTCTTAGTTGAAGTGATTCGTTCTTGCAATTGTCCCATTTCAGTTGCCAAAGTTGGTTGGTAACCAACGGCTGAAGGAATCCGTCCCAAAAGGGCAGAAACTTCAGAACCGGCTTGCGTGAAACGGAAAATGTTATCGATGAACAAGAGTACGTCTTGACCATTAACATCACGGAAGTGTTCAGCAATGGTTAAACCAGTCAAGGCAACCCGCATCCGGGCACCAGGTGGTTCGTTCATTTGACCATAAACCATGGCCGTTTTTTCCAAAACACCGGATTCTTTCATTTCGTGATACATATCGTTACCTTCACGAGTCCGTTCACCAACCCCAGTAAACACTGAGATTCCGGCGTGACCTGAAGCGATATTGTGAATCAATTCTTGAATTAAAACGGTTTTACCAACTCCGGCACCACCAAACAATCCAATTTTACCACCACGAACGTATGGAGCTAGCAAATCGATAACTTTAATTCCTGTTTCCAAAATTTCAGTTGAATTTGCTAATTGATCATAGGCTGGTGCTTCACGGTGAATGGGATCACGTGGTGCATCAGGACCAAATTCTTCACCATTATCGATTGTTTCCCCTAAGACATTAAACACCCGACCAAGCGTTGCTTCACCAACAGGAACCGAGATTGATTCACCTGTATCTGTAACGTTCATGCCACGTTGCAATCCGTCGGTTGAATCCATCGCGATAGTCCGAACGACCCCATCTCCAAGGGCAAGTGAGACTTCAACCGTTAAGGTTATACCCTCACCTTTGTCAATAACTAACGCATTGTTAATGTCTGGCAATTTGCCATCAAGCGGGAATTCAACATCGACAACTGGCCCGATAACTTGTAAAACTTTACCAGTACTCATAATTATGTTAATTCCTTTCGCAAATAAATAAATTTATTAATCTAGTGCAGCCATCCCACCAGTAATTTCAGTAATTTCGGTAGTAATTGCTGCTTGACGTGCTCGGTTGAATTGTAATTCAAGACTACTAATAACATCCTTAGCATTGTCGGAAGCTGAACGCATCGCATTAGCACTTGCGGCGTGTTCAGCTGTTTTAGCATCTAAAATAGCCCCATAGAGCATTGCCTCAACATATTGAGGTAATACGGCTTTTAAGATTGCCTCAGGTGATGGATCCATTTCATAACTTGCAAGTGTATCAGTTTCACCCGTTTGTTCAGCGTGGTTTTGTAATGTTGTTTCTGTAATCGGCAACATTGGCATCACTCGATACTCATTAGAAATCCGATTAACGAAATGATTATAAGCAATCGTTAATTCATCAAAAACATCACTTGCAAACATCGCCGTGACTGCTTTCACAATTTCACGAATTTCCATGAATTGTGGCACATCACTGACACCTCGATATTCATAGGTAACATTGAAGCCCCGTTTCTTAAAGAAATCAGCTCCAACACCACCTATGGCCAAAATTTCAGTATTAGCCGGTGTTAAATTCTTTTTAGCAAGTAAGTCTAAAGTTTGCTTTAATACGTTACTATTATAGCTCCCTACTAACCCACGATCAGAAGTAACTACTAAGATACCTGTCTTATTAACCGGGCGAACTTCAAGTAATTCACCTTGAGCATTCGCTAACACATGAGCTTGTGCTAAATGCGCAACAACAGCTTTGACATGTGTAACGTAAGCTTGATAACCAGCTGTATGCCGTTGAATTTGACTCAACTTAGCTGTCGAAACCATTTGCATGGCACTAGTAATTTGACCAGTTTTTTTAGTCGACGAAATTCGTCGTTGAATATCTTGTAAAGATGCTGGCATACTATTTCTCCTTCCTCAAAATTCAACTTGCTTTATTGAGCATCCGAAGCTTGGAAGGTTTTCTTGAAATCAGCAATTGCTGCATCCATCTTGTCTTCAGCTGGTAAGTTATGTGTTTCAAGAATTTCATCAAAAATTGCTTTATGTGATGCTTGAACATACTCGATTAATTCATCTTGGTAACGTTGAATATCTTCAATTGCAACATCATCAATAAATCCGTGCGTTAAAGCATACAGTACCAACACTTGTTGTTCAACTGGCATTGGTTTGTGCAATGGTTGTTTTAATACTTCAACTGTCCGACGACCACGTGCTAATTTAGCTTGGGTAGCTGCATCAAGATCTGAACCAAATTGCGCAAATGATTCAAGTTCGTGATATGAAGCCAAGTCAAGCCGAAGTGTTCCGGCAACTTTCTTCATCGCTTTAATTTGGGCATCCCCACCAACCCGTGATACAGAAGTACCAGCATCAATCGCTGGTCGAACCCCTGAATAGAATGAATCTGAATCCAAGAAAATTTGACCATCGGTAATTGAGATAACATTGGTTGGGATATAAGCAGAAACATCACCCGCTTGAGTTTCGATAAATGGTAAGGCTGTCATTGAGCCACCACCTAATTCATCGCTTAACTTCGCTGCCCGTTCAAGCAAACGTGAGTGGAGGTAGAACACATCCCCAGGGTATGCTTCACGACCAGGTGGCCGACGAAGAATCAATGAAAGTTCACGATAAGCCGTCGCTTGTTTTGATAAATCATCATAGATAATCAAAACGTGTTTACCATTAGCCATGAATTCTTCCCCAATGGCTGCCCCAGCATAAGGTGCAAGGAACAACATTGGTGCTGGCTCAGAAGGACCAGCTGTCACAACGATGGTGTAGTCTAAGGCACCTAAACGGCGTAAAGTTTCAACTTGTGTCCGTACGGTTGAATCTTTTTGACCAATGGCAACATAGATAACGATCATATTTTGATCTTTTTGATTCAAGATTGTATCAATGGCCAATGATGTTTTACCAGTTTTACGATCACCGATAATCAATTCACGTTGACCACGACCAATTGGAACTAAGGCATCAATCGCTTTAATCCCCGTTTGAAGTGGTTCGAAAACTGATTTACGTTCCATAACGCCAGGTGCTTTATGTTCAACTGGTCGTGTTTTAGTTGTTGCAATTTCGCCAAGACCATCAATTGGTTGACCAAGCGCGTTAACAACGCGTCCAATCATCGCTTCCCCAACTGGAACTTCCATAATCCGTCCAGTTCGTTTAACCGTATCGCCTTCACGGATGTCATCAAATTTACCAAGAATAACGATACCAACATCGTTTGATTCAAGATTTTGTGCCATCCCAAAGACACCGTTTGAAAACTCAACCAATTCACCAGCCATAGCATTGTCAAGACCGTGCACGCGGGCAACTCCATCCCCAACGTAGGTAACGGTCCCAGTTTCTTCAACTGTAAGCTCATCTTGGTAACTAGCTAATTGTTGCTTGATGAGAGCACTGATTTCCTCAGCCTTAATGCTCATACCGGTTTCACCTCTTCATGTTTATTTAACCAACATCCGACGAATTTTAGCAATTTTAGTTGCTAAGCTACCGTCAATAATTTTGCCGTCAGCTTGGACAACAACACCACCGATAATATCGGGATCAATTGTTGTAGCTAAAATTACTTCGTTTGCGCCAAGATGTTGGGCTAAGCGTGTTGCTAATTGTTCTTTTTGGCTCGTTGAAAGTTCAACAGCCGTAGTTGCATTAGCATGCACAATTTTGTTTTTATCATTCACTAATCGATTGAAATATTCAATAATCAAAACCACTGCATCCAAATGTTGATATTCAAAAATCATTTGGATGAATTTAGCTACCAATGGATGTGCATCTTGTTTGAGTAAATCAACAATTGTTTGCTTTGCCGTACTAGGTAGGCTTGGACTAGATAATTGTTCAATATATTCAGGATTCGATATAAAAATTTTGTGAATAGCCTTCAAATCATTTGTTACTACTTCTAATTCATTATTTTCACTAGCTAACTCAAAAAGTGCCCGTGAGTAACGTTTAGCTAACGTTATTGAATTAAGCTTCATGATGCGCACCTAACCCTTCAATATAAGAGTCGATTAACGCTTTTTGATCATCCAACTTCAATTCCTTTTGAATAATCTTGGTTGCGATTTGAACAGATAAATCAGCAACTTCATTTTGCACACTGGCTAACGCATCACGGCGAGCTTGTTCAATTTCGGCTTGTGCTGAAACTTTAAGTGAACTTGCATCCGTTTGTGCTTTATCAATAATTGCTTGCCGTTGTTCATTACCTTGGTTCTTGGCGTCAGATACAATTGTGGTTGCTTCTTGACGGGAAGCTTTTAATTGTTCTTGACGCTTAGCTGCCAACTCTTCAGCTTCTTTACGGGCATCTTCAGCCGAATCAATATCTGCAGCGATTTTATCAGCCCGTTCTTGCATCATTTTAGTTACTGGACCCCAAGCAAATATTCTTACTAGGACGAGTAAAAGTGCAAATGAACCTAAGATAAAGAGCATATCACCGAAATATAATTGATTACTTGCTAAAATATCAACTGAAAACATTATGCCACCTCACTTTCTTCTAAATTTTTAAAGCAGTTTACTTGAAAAGTAAAAGAAGTGAAATAACGAAACCTAAGATTGGCACAGCTTCAACAAGTCCAACCCCGAGGAACATCGCACCACGTAACTTACCTTCTAATTCAGGTTGACGGGCAGTTCCTTCAATCATCGCTGCGATAACGTGACCATTACCAATACCAGCACCAATAGCGGCACCACCGGCTGCAATACCGGCACCAATTTGAGCTAAGTGACCAATGTTTTCCATTTTGATAAATCCTCCGAATATTGTATATTCCAAATTTTTTAATTAAATAAGCTTATAGTTCTTCAACTATTGTTTTCTCAGAGATATAAACCATTGCTAGTGTAACAAAAACATATGCTTGCACACTACCGATGAAGACTGAGAAACCTTGCCAAACGACTTCAAGAATGATTCCCGGAATAAATGTTAATACTCCATGTGAGAATGCAAAACTAGTAATCAAATTAAGCAACATTTCACCAGCCATAATGTTACCGAACAACCGCAACCCTAAAGTCAGGAAGCTTGTAAATTCTTCGATAAGGTTAACCGGGAATAAGAATACGTATGGACTTAAGTAGTTATTTTTGAAATACTTCTTAAATCCAAGCGTGGCTACCCCAAGATAGTGAGCCATAACAATCATAATCATTGCTAAGGTCATGGTAAGAATCGGATCAGCCGTTGGACTCTTTAGATAAGTAAAATCACCAATTTTAACTTGAAAAATCAAACCAAGTTGGTTGGCAATAAATATGAATATAAAGAGAACAAATGCTAATACGCGCATATTTTGCCCCGTGCGGTTTGGCAATGACGATTCGACAATTTTATTTGTAAAATCGATAATCCATTCAAGCACATTTTGCTTACCGCTTGGACGAATTTGCGGCCGCCGTGACAACCATAAAATTAGGAAAAACGTAATTAACATAACAACCGTTATTGAAATCAGATTGGTAATGTTAAATGTTAGCCCTAACCAGCTAAACGTCGGAGCTTTTTTACCCACACTAATTCACCTCTTTTCTCCTTCAAAATTTAATCTACCGATACTTTGTAATAAATAAATTATCGTTTTTTGTTACTTGTGATAATCATTACTCAAAATACACCCCAAATACTACTCCTTTGCTATAAAAAATACAATCATATTTTTTTAATAAAATTTACTTAAAAATGCCTATATAGCAACATATTTAAGAGAGTAAGCGTTTTCATTAGGTTTTCAGTTTTTTTTAAATTTACAAAACTAAATTATTTCTTTCACAAATCATCAACATTTCCTTATTTTTATTATATATTATATCGCAATAATCTTATAGTAATTGCCATTGGGTTTTAATTATATTACTCTGGCCTATTAAATCATTAGGCCTAATCCGAACATTCATCCTATTACTTTCTACTTCATCGTAAACTTTAAGCATTGTGATAATTTTCCTATCATCATATTTTTTCTTGAATATATTATCAAAATTGTAAATTTCATCAAAAAAAGCATTCTATTTTTAAATAAAATAGAATGCTTTTTAATTAAATTTTTCTAATTAGTAGCGGTAATTTATTCTTTTTCTGATGCAGCTTGCTTTGGTAGAATTAAGTTAAGTACAATCCCTAAAATGGTTGCAACCGCCAATCCAGAAAATTGCGTTTGCCCAAGTTGAAGATAAGCATTACCAATTCCGATAACTAAAATCGTTGAGGCAATCATCAAATTGCGCTTAACGTTAAAATCAATTTGATTATCGACAATAATACGTAAACCTGATGATGCAATAACCCCAAAAAGTAAGAAGCTAATTCCACCAATAACCGCACCTGGAATTGATTGGATTAATGCAGATAGTTTACCAACGAAGGCAAATAAAATGGCAAATGTTGCAGCTCCACCAAGCACCCAAACAGAGTGCACACGAGTTATTGCAAGAACCCCAATATTTTCACCATATGAAGTTACAGCTGGTCCCCCAAAGATACCGGCAACAATTGAGGCTGTCCCATCACCAGCTAAAGTGCGCTTAAGACCAGGATCTTGGAAGAAATCACGATTGGTTAATTTGTTAAGAACCATAATGTGACCCATGTGCTCAGTCATAGTAACTAACGCCAATGGTGCCATCGCAAGAATTGCTCCTAGTTGGAACGTTGGCTTGTAATTAACAAATGGAATATCAAATGCTGGTAAAGCAAACCAGTGAGCGGCCATGACCGGCGCAAAATCAACTAAGCCCGCAAAACATGCAATTACATAACCTGTCACAATTCCCAAAAGAATTGGAATTAAACCAAGGAACTTACGTAAAAACATATTGTATGCAATGGTAATCAATAACGTTGCAATCGCAACAATGAAGACCCGAATATCGTAAACACTCTTCGTTGCACTAATGTGACGCATAGTTGCATTAGTTGCTGCAGAACCTGCTAATGAAAGCCCAATAACCATGACGATTGGACCAACGACAACAGGTGGTAAAATTTTGTTAATCCAATCAGAACCAACAATTGTCACCAATAAGGCCACAATCAAGTAAACGGCCCCAACAGACCAAATCCCTTGGGCAATCGCTGGATAACCCGCTCCGTGCATCAAGGCTAACATTGGTGTAATGAATGCAAAACTTGATCCCATATATGCTGGAATTTTAGCCTTAGTAATTAAGATATATAATAGTGTTCCAACCCCTGAACTAAATAAGGCCACTCCAGGGTTTAAACCAACTAGTAAAGGTACTAAAACGGTTGATCCAAACATTGAAAACATGTGTTGGAGTGATAACCCAAACCATAATCCTAGTTTTGGTCGATCACTAATATCTAAGACGACATTGCGCTCCATTTGTTCCATTTGTATTCCTCCAAAAAAATAAAAAAGACTGTGCCCTAGTTTATACTAGAACACAGCCGTATCATGCTAATCAAATAATTACAATTAATCAATTAATAACGAACCTTCTGTGTCTCACAGGACAATGTTAAAGGGTAATAAAATTGTTATTAAATATAATACTAAATATCTTATCAAAAAGCAATAAAAAAAGTTATCTAATTTGTTATTAGATAACTTTTTTCAGAATTATTTTGTTCCAAATAAACGGTCACCAGCATCTCCAAGACCCGGAACGATATATCCATGTTCGTTCAAGCCATCATCGAGGGCAGCTGTGTAAATATCAACATCAGGGTGTTCTTCTTGAACGGCTTTAACCCCTTCAGGTGCAGAAACAAGCACCACCAATTTAATAATTTTAGCACCACGCTTCTTTAAAGCTTCAATTGCCATGTTCGCAGAACCACCAGTTGCCAACATTGGATCAACAATTAATACTTCCCGTTGATCAATATCTTCTGGTAATTTAACAAAGTATTCAACTGGTTGTAATGTTTCTTCATCACGGTACATTCCGATGTGACCAATCCGTGCAGCCGGAATCATACTAACAACCCCATCTACCATTCCAAGGCCAGCTCGCAAAATTGGCACAACTGCTAATTTTTTACCTGCCAAACGTTTTTTCACAGTAGTTGTGATTGGTGTTTCGATTTCCACATCTTCCAATGGCATGTCGCGAGTTACGTCATATGCCATTAACATCGCAATTTCATTGACCATTTCGCGAAAGACTTTTGTCCCAACTTTTTTATCGCGAATAATTGACATTTTGTGTTGAATCAAAGGATGATCTAAAACCTCAAGCTTACCCATTGTATGTACCTCACTATTTATTTTATCAGTATTAAGTATAGCAAACTGATGAGATGGTTTAAACTTAAATTAACTAATAACTAGCCGATGTTTATTATTTTTTACTTATTATCAACAATTTTAACTTTCGATAGGATATTTAGCTGTCAATTCACGAACTGCCTTTTGGTAATTAATTTTATTAGTCGCTACTTGCTCATGATGCATAAGGATATCAATGATTAATCGTACAACTTGACGGGCCGCTTGTTCATCAAAACCACGAGTCGTAATGGCTGGGCTTCCAATCCGAATACCTGAAGTCGCTGCTAATGTTTCGTTAGGAATTGGTTCTTTATTTGTCGTAATCCCTACTGAATCTAGCAATACTTCTGCTTGTTGTCCGTTTAAACCCGATGCTGTGATATCAATATTTAATAAGTGGTTATCAGTTCCACCAGTAATTACCCGAAAAGTACCATCAATAGTAAATTCATCTGCCATTGCCGCAGCGTTTTTTAATACTTGCTCAATATAGTGCTTAAATTCTGGCTGTAACTCTTCACCAAAAGCGACTGCTTTCCCCGCAATTACATGTTCGTGCGGACCACCTTGAGTTCCTGGAAAGACGGCTGCATTTAATATATCAGCATATTGGGCCTTAGCCAAAATCAAACCCGCTCGTGGCCCCCGTAATGTTTTGTGCGTTGTTGAAGTAACCACATCAGCATATGGAATTGGACTAGGATGTGCTCCTGTTGCTACCAAGCCTGCAATATGTGCCATATCAACCATTAACAAAGCCCCAACTTCATCGGCAATTGTCCGAAAACGTTTAAAATCAATCACCCGACTATATGCTGATGCCCCTGCAATAATTAATTTAGGTTGATATTTACGCGCTTGCGCTAAAACAGCATCATAATCAAGCCGTTCTGTTTTTTGATCCACGCCATAGTGAACAAAATTATATAATTTACCCGAAAAACTTGTATCACCACCATGGGTTACATGCCCACCAGCAGCTAAGCTCATTGAAAGTACCGTGTCACCAGGCTGTAAAAAAGCTTGATATACAGCTGCATTGGCTTGAGAACCAGAATATGGTTGGACATTCGCAAATTCAGCTCCAAATAACTTTTTAGCCCGTTCAATGGCTAATGTTTCAATCTCATCAATAACTTCATTACCACCATAGTATCGTGCACCAGGTAGCCCTTCTGAGTATTTATTAGTTAAAACAGAACCTTGGGCCATCCGAACACCTTTAGAAACAATATTTTCAGATGCAATTAATTCAATATTATTTGCTTGGCGCTCTTCTTCTTGCTTAATTAGTGCCCATAAAATTGGATCTTGGTCTTGATATGTCATATGTTAGCTACCTCATTATTTTTTATCATTTTAGCAAATTTACAGCATTAATGTGTATAAAAAAAGTTCACTGAAAAAATTTTTTCAGTGAACTTTTAGTTAGTGTCACAATAATTATCTTAAGTATAGCGAACAAACAAGACGCTCATAATTTGTTAACCCGTCATTTATCAAGATACTTACATTTCAACATCAAAATACTGACCACTTGAAGCTTTACCAAGGCGGTTATTGTAGGCTAAACCAACCCCTTCATCCGCAAAATGATGCACTAAAATCGTCTCAACATCATCTCGTTCATCAAAGTACCGTAAACCAGCAAACAACTTAGCGTTCGCTGTTGTAACATCTGTCCCCAATGACCAGACAAAATCCATGCCTGCTAAATGATTAGCTTCGATAATTTCATCGGTAGCCATAATTCCAACTGGTTCAAGTTGTTGTTGGGCCCAAATAATGGCTGCTGGCCATTGGTCAGGAGTCACCATGTAAACCGGTACATCTGGTGCGTAGTGGCGATATTTCATGCCGGGTGCCTTAGGTGTTTCATCAGCACCAACTTTACGATGTTCAGAATTAACCGCTCCAATTACCGCTTCTAAAGCTTCTTGAGTTACGGCACCGGGACGCAAAATTGTTGGTACATCAGTTGTAATATCAATTACGGTTGATTCAACACCTACCGCAGTTGCACCATCGTCAATAATTCCCGCAATTTTACCATGCATATCATGCCAAACATGTTGCGCAGTTGTTGGTGATGGCTTCCCTGAAGTGTTCGCACTTGGCCCAACAATTGGCGTATCTGCTAACGTTATTAACTGGCGGGTAACTTCATTTTCAGGTAATCGAAAGGCGACAGTTGGTAACCCACCGGTCACAATTGGTGATAATGCGCCTTCATTATAACGCATAATAATCGTTAAAGATCCTGGCCAGAAGTTTGCGATTAATTTTTCAGCAATTGCTGGAATTTCGGATACAAAGCGTTTAACCATCTCTACATTAGCAACCGTGACAATCAATGGATTATCAGATGGCCGATTTTTAGCGGCAAATACTTTTTTAACTGCACTTTCCTTAGTCGCATCAGCACCAAGACCATACACTGTTTCCGTTGGAAAAGCGATGACTTGACCTTTTTTAATTAATTCGGCCGCCGCAGCTAAATCAGTTGTAGCGGTTTTAAACATTTTGGTTTCCAAAATTATAACTCCTTCTCTTGTTTGTTAAATACCCGTATCATACGATCGTGGTTACTTAAATCTTTAATAATATCAACTTGTGCCTGTGGTAAACTTTGTTGCATCAATTCAGCAACAGCCGGACCCTGATGTAATCCGATTTCAAAATATGCGCGCCCATTTGGTGCTAAATAACTTGCTAATTGGCGCGCAATTGCTTGATAAATTGCCAAACCATCATTATCAGCAAACAACGCTAAATGTGGTTCATAATCAAGCACATTTTGGTCCATAATGTCAGTCTCAGAAGCAGCAATATATGGTGGATTTGAGACGATAATATCATAACTTTCAGTGATATTAGTAAAAACGTCACTGGCTATAAATTCTAATTTAACATCGTTATTGGCCGCATTCTGTTGCGCCACCGCTAAAGCAGCTGCTGAAATATCACTAGCCGTTATTTCCCATGCTGGCCGTTCACTTTTTAAAGTCACGGCAATAGCACCCGAACCAGTACCAATATCCAAAACATTTTGTATAGTAATCGGACTATCATTTAAAATCAATTCAATTAATTCTTCCGTCTCAAGTCGGGGTATTAAAACCCGCTCATCAACCATAAATGTGCGCCCAAAAAATTGCGCCTCACCTAAGACATATTGTACTGGCTCACCGGCCCTAACACGTAGTACGGCTGTCTTAAAATCTTCAAAATCAGGCATTGTATCACGTAAATGTAAAATTAATTGTGAATAACTCCATTTATGCTGCGTCATCAAAATTAAATTTACATCTGCTTCAGACAAATAAGAAAAAGCCCATTGACGGGCTTCAAAATAAGTATTAGGCATTGTTTTTCAACGCTTCCATTTTGGCAGTTTGATCAGCAATCACAAGTGCATCAATCACATCTCCAAGTTCACCATTCACAATTCGATCAAGTTTATTTAACGTTAAACCGATACGGTGATCAGTTACCCGGTTTTGAGGGTAATTGTAAGTCCGAATCCGTTCTGAACGGTCCCCAGTACCAACCGCTGATTTACGTTCTTCTGCATAAGCTGATTCATTTTGTTGGGCAAAGTGATCATAAACCCGCGCCTTCATAATTTGTAAGGCTTTGGCACGGTTTTGTTGTTGTGAACGTTGATCTTGCATTGAAACAACAATCCCCGTTGGCAAGTGCGTCATCCGCACAGCTGAACTAGTCTTATTAATGTGTTGTCCACCGGCTCCTGAGGCACGGAACACATCAACCCGTAAATCTTTATCTTCAATTTCAATTTCAACATCTTCAAATTCAGGCATTACCCCAACTGTGGCAGTTGAAGTGTGTACTCGCCCAGCTGATTCAGTTGATGGTACCCGTTGAACACGGTGAGCACCACTTTCATACTTCAACTTAGAATAAACATTAGTTCCTGAAATCATGACTACAACCAACTTGTATCCACCAACTTCAGTCATTGTTTCATCAATGATTTCAGTTTTCCAGCCTTGGCTTTCAGCATAACGCATATACATGTTTAATAAGTCACCGGCAAACAATGAGGCTTCATCCCCACCAGCGGCCCCATGAATTTCCATGATGATGTTTTTATCATCATTAGGGTCTTTGGGTAATAGCAAGATTTTAAGTTGTTCTTCAAGTTGACCTTTTTCAGTCTTTAATTCACTTAATTCTTCTTTAGTCATTTCAGCTAATTCAGCATCCAGACCTTCTGATAACATTTCTTCATCTTCAGCAATCGTTTCAACGACTGTCTTGTAGTGTTTGTAGACTTCATTTGTTTCACGTAATGAACCCTCTTCTTTTGAAAGGTCCATAAAACGATTAGTGTCTGCAATTACGGCTGGATCACTAAGCATTTCAGCAACTTCATCATAACGATCAGCTACTGATTGTAGTTTTTGAAAAATTTCATCCATTAAAATTGTCTCCTATAATAGTGTCTTTATTTATTTTGAATATTTAGCCTACGTTCATTAATCTTCTATCACGATATTATCAAGTGATGGGTGGAAGTAGTGTTCACGACATACTGGATAGTAACTTTCATTACCACCAATTTGGACTTGTTCGCCTTCGTAGACCGGTTTGCCATCATTAACACGTAAATTCATACTTGCTTTCCGACCACAGAACCAGCAAATAGTTTTAATTTCCTCAATTTTATCAGCAAAAATTAATAACGCTTCTGAACCTTCAAAAAGATGATTTTGAAAATCGTTTTTCAAGCCAAATGCTAAAACCGGAATATGCAATTCGTCAACAACTCGTGTCAATTGTAAAACATTTTCACGCGTTAAGAATTGGGCTTCGTCAACTAAGACGGCAAATGCATCTTCATTTAACTCGTTGACCAAATCAAAGACATCGGTATCAGCAAAAATTGGATGAGCTGGACGTGACATTCCAATCCGTGAAGCAACTAAACCTTCACCATAGCGATTATCTAAGCCACTTGTTAGAATAATGACTGATTTACCTTGTTCTTCATAGTTGTGGGCAACTTTCAAGATTTCAATTGTCTTACCACTATTCATTGCGCCATAACGGAAAAATAACTGTGCCATCGTTAGTTCCTTTCAAATAGAAAATTATATCGTTCGAATTTAATACAATACTATTTACCATTATAGCGGAAATTAGACTGAAAGGTAATGAAAAGCTTGCGAAAACTTTTGCTTTTTTTACAAATCATGTTTCTCTGGGTATCATCAAGATTTTTAAACATGTATAATAATAGCCATACATGGAAATATAAAGGAGTCTCAACATGACAATTCGCAGTTCATTTGCAAGTTTCGCTGGTAAATCAACGTACTGGCTACTCCATGATGTCTTACATCGTGGTGGTACTTCATTACCTGGGAAAATCGCTACTAATATCGATCCCGATATTTTAAAAAATCTCGCTCAAGACTTTGATGTCGTCTTGGTTACTGGTACAAATGGTAAAACGTTGACCACCGCTTTGATTACCCGCGTGTTACGTGAGAAATATCCTGATATTATCACCAATCCATCTGGGTCAAATATGATTCAAGGAATTACTGGGACATTGTTAACTGCTAAAACAGCGCACAATCAACGTCCGCTAGCAGTCCTTGAAGTTGACGAAGCCAATGTCGTATTAATTACTAAATATATCAAACCAAAGGTTTTTGTTTTAACAAACATTTTCCGTGATCAACTTGATCGTTATGGTGAAATTTATAGCACTTATCAAAAAATTGTCGATGGTATTAAATTAGCGCCTAATGCTACGATTATTGCTAATGGGGATTCACCAATTTTTATGCGGGATGATTTACCTAATAAAAAATTCTTTTATGGCTTTAATCATATGGATCAAAGCGCTGATTTTAAAGCACCTGCTAACACAGATGGTGTTTTATCACCAACCGACAATTCCATTTTACATTACCACTCAATTACGTACGCTAACCTTGGAGACTACTTTTCAACAACCGATGATTTTAAACGGCCACAATTAGCGCATGCCGTTACTAAAATTAACCAATTACATCCTAAGTTCTCTAATTTTGATATTGATGGGACTACTTTCCAAATCGAAGTTGGTGGTTTATACAATATTTATAATGCTTTAACCGCTTATGCTGTTGGACGCTTTTTTGAGGTTACGCCTGATCAAATTCACCATGCTTTTGAATCAAATGCGCAAATTTTTGGTCGCCAAGAATCAATTAATGTTGATGGTAAAGATGTCACGATTGTCTTAGTTAAAAATCCGGTTGGTGCCAATCAAATTATTGATATGATTGCAACGGAAGCTGATGATTATTCATTGATGGCCTTACTCAACGCTAACTATGCTGATGGAATCGATACGTCATGGATTTGGGATGCAAACTTTGAAAAGCTCCACCAAACTAACATTAAAAATGTAATTACAGGTGGTGAACGTTACAAAGACTTTAATGTCCGCCTAAAGATGGCCGGCTTCACTGATCAAGCGGTTTATCCTGATTTAAACGATGCAATTGACGCTATCAAGGCGGTTCCAACCAAAAAAGTCTATGTCATGGCAACTTACACAGCAATGCTACAATTACGGACTCACTTATTGGAACAAGGATACATTAAAGGACGGGTGACAGAATAATGACTGAACAACAATACAACGTACGCGTCGCTCATTTATATGGGGACTTAATGAACACATATGGGGACTACGGTAATATTATTGCTTTACGCTACTATGCCCAACAGATTGGTGTCGAAGTGAGTGATCAATTGGTGTCACTTGGTGATGATTTCAATGCTGATAATTTTGACTTTGCCCTCTTTGGTGGTGGTCAAGACTATGAACAATCAATTGTTGCCCCTGACTTACAACGGATTGGTAGTGAAGTCCGGCGCTTCATTGAAAACGATGGTCCAATCATTGCCGTTTGTGGTGGTTATCAATTACTCGGTAATTACTTTATTATGGCTGATGGCACCCGTGTAGAAGGAATTGGTGCCATGAATATTTACACTGAAAACCAGGCTACAACCCGATTTATCGGTAATGTTACCATCAAAAATCCCGAAACTGGTGAAGAATACCACGGCTTTGAAAATCACCAAGGACGTACCTACTTAAGTAATCAAGAACGACCTTTAGGTAAGGTTGTTATCGGTAACGGAAACAATGGTGAAGATGGTAACGAAGGCGTTATCTACCGAAATGTCTTTGGTACCTATTTCCACGGACCAATCTTAACGCGTAACGGTAACTTAGCATTACGGATGTTAGAATTAGCGTTGGTGCGGAAGTATCCAACCGTTGATTGGCACAGTAAATTGGCCAATGTGACCCCTGAATTTTTCTAAGCTATTAACCTAACATGCTACATGATTTATCATAAATTCAAAAAAAGGCGTAGGAATTAAATTTCCTACGCCTTTTTCTTGTACTAGTTAAATTTAAACTAGCACCCTTTTTATTACATATGTTCAAGCCTATCAATTCGATCTTCAGTCGCTGGGTGCGTTGAAAATAAATTAGCTGCTGATTTTCCCTTGAGCGGGTTTTCAATGTAAAGTGCAGCCGAACTTGGATCTGCGCTTTCCATTGGTTCAGACATCGCAATCTTCTTAAGGGCATTAATAAGCCCTTGTGGATTACGCGTTAATTCAACGGCCGTTGCATCCGCTAAATATTCCCGATTTCGTGAGATAGCCATTTGGACAATTGTGGCTGCAATTGGTCCAAAGATTATCAATAAAATTGAAAAGATAATCCCAAAAATCTGCATACCACCATTGTTATCACGCTCATCTTCATCTTCACGTACACCACCAAAGAACATAAAATTACTTCCAAAGTTGGCTAACATTGAAATAATTGCCGTCAAAGCAATCGCAATTGTTGAAATTCGAATATCATAATTACGCACATGCGCCATTTCGTGGGCCATCACCCCTTCTAATTCGTCACGTGTTAGTCGTTCCAAAATACCACTTGTGGCAGCCACTGCTGCATGTTTGGGATCACTCCCAGTTGCAAAGGCATTTGGACTTGGATCATCGATAATGAATACCCGTGGCATCGGTACTTGAGCGACCAAGGCCATATCTTCAACAATATTCCATAATTGTGGTGCTTGCTCTTTGGCAGTTACTTCTTGAGCGTTATTCATGCTCATGACAATTTCAGTCGATTGTTCAATCATTAACCAAGCGTATATTCCACCTGCAATAATCGCTAAAATAGCGCCCATCATTGCTGAACGGAAAAACATATATCCAATGGCCGCTCCAACTAGAACGACCAAGAACATAAACCCGACTAATAAATAAACAGTCCGCCGTTTATTTTGGGCAATTTGTTCAAATAACATGCTGAGCCTCGCTATTACTTACCGTCTGGTCCAAATGATACCTTTGGAGCAGCTTTTTCTTCTTCAGGTGTTTCCAAGAATTGACTTGGTTGGAAATGATGCATTTTAGCAATCATGTTAGTTGGAAAAGTTTGTAACTTACCGTTGTAAGCAGCCGTGCTTGAGTTAAATAGTTGCCGTGAATAAGCAATTTTATTTTCAGTATTTGAAAGTTCTTCCATCAACTGGCTGTATTGCACATTCGCTTTCAAATCTGGATATGCTTCAGCAACCGCAAAAATCCCCTTCAATGATGAAGTCATTTGATCTGATAATGCCATTGTTTCAGCATGATTTTCAGATGGTGTTTGGGCAATTTGGTTACGCAAGCCAATTACTTTTTCCAAAGTACCTTGTTCAAAGTTAGCGTAACCCTTAACAGTTTCTACTAAATTTGGAATCAAATCATTCCGACGTTTTAATTGCACATCGATTTGACTCCATGTTTCTTGTGTGTTCATTCGTGAACGAACTAATCTGTTGTAAATTGAAATCCAGATAAATGCTAAGACAACAATCACAACAATTGCGATAATAATTCCCATGAAATACTCCTCCGTTTCTCATATAAGTATATTCTACCATATAAACATAATTTATTTCAGCTTCATATTTGTCTCAAGCTCCTTTAGTTCATCAAAAACCGAAAACGCTCCTTCTTCTCGCAAACTTGTGTAGTCGTCTGCACCAACAATAAAGGAATCAAGTAATGCAATCTCAAATAAATCGGCCGCTTTGGCCATTTCCTTTGATAACCTTAAATCTTTTTCTGATGGTTCTGATTGGCCACTTGGGTGATTATGCGCCAAAATGATACTTTGCGCATTGTACTTAAGCGCCTTACGAATGACATCTCGGATATGAAAAGGACATGTCCGTAATGAACCAATGTGAATTACATCAGTGGCAATAATTTGATGGCGCGTATCTAATGAAAACAACCATAACTGTTCTTGTTCAAGGCCGCGCATGGCTTTTATTAATTCATTACCAAAATTTTGACTTCCTATCACCCGCCCTTGAATTTTAGGGACTGTTCGTGCAACTCGTTCACCAAATTCAATCGCAGCTAATAATCCTTGCCGCACACGCACATGCCCATTTACATATACATTCATCCGATCAGTCGCTGCATGCTTAAACCCTTCTAAACTATTGAATTCATCCAAAAATGCTTTCAGTTCACTTGCTTGATCAACTTTGCTTAATTCATGTGCTTGAAAATACCGTTGTAATAATTCATAATCCTGTAGCTGACTTACTAAAGCTCGATTTGTTTGCACCATCATTAATTCTCCTTTGAATTGATGCAAATAAGGTACGGGAAAAGTTATTAATTAACCAAAGCGTTTAATTTTTTCTCATCAAAATACGCCCGAACTTCACTAACAAAGTACAATGATCCGGTTAGCAGAATAAAACTATTTTCTGGTGCATTACTTTCAGCCATGGCCAAGGCACTTTGCCAATCTGAAGCCGTCTTGATTTGTTGATTAACTTGCTTAGCAACCTCAGCTTCATTCACGACATGCCGTTTTCCAGGTCCAGCAAATTCGGTTGCAATTAATTCCACGTTGGGAATACTTGCTAATTCATTGGCCATCTTAGCAAATTCTTTATCAGCAAGTGCCGCAAAAATAATTGTTATTTTAGCAACTTTATCAAATTTACGATTAAATAGTTCATGTAACCCATGAATTGCTGCAACATTATGTGCGCCATCAATCACCACACGAGGGTTATTTTGTAAAGTCTCGAATCTTCCGGGCCATTTAGTATTTTTAAGCGAACTTAAAATAATTGAATCATTAAATGTTACAATTTTCATATTTGCTAAATAATAATAAGCCAAAATTGCTAAACTAGCATTTTCAACTTGAAATTTGCCCAACATCCCCAACTCGACATTTGGCAACTGGCGAACCGCCATCGTTGGTAAAATACAGTCGTGTAAAGTCCAACTAAATTTCTCTTGCCAAGGATTCGTGGTCGGCACCAAGGTGATATCCATATCATCAAACGACCAAAATGGGACGCGTAATTGGTGCGCTGTTGCTTTAATAACCGTTCCCGCCTCCTCGTTGGCATGACCACCATAAATTACGGGGACACCGGGTTTAATAATTGCAGCTTTTTGTTGGGCAATGGCCGTCAAGGTATTCCCCAAAACATGCATATGGTCAAAGCCTACTGACGTGACAATACTTAAAATTGGTGTAAAAACATTTGTCGAATCAAAAAGACCCCCAATCCCTACTTCAATGATTACAACATCCACTGGGTGGGTGGCAAAATATAAAAACATCATTGCTGTAATAACTTCAAATTCAGTTGGACCGCCTTCAATTTCACTAACATCCATTGCTAACACCAATGGTTCAATCTGTTGTACAAGTGTAACTAATTCGTCATCGCTAATCATTACACCGTTAACTGAAATACGTTCATTAAATTTAGTAATAAATGGTGAAGTATATGTCCCAACAGTCAAGCCGCTTGCAACTAACATGTCCCGTAAATAAGCAGTTGTTGAACCTTTACCATTGGTACCAGTAATATGAATCCCTTTAATCGTATTTTGGGGATTACCTAACGCTTGCAATAATGCATCCATGCGGTCAAAAGTTGGTGTCTTTTTCCAGACCATGCGGCCATGAATAAAATCAATTGCTTCTTCATATGTTGTAACCATCTCAATGCCTCACTAACTATATTTTAATGATAATCTTAGTTAAATTTTCCCTAAAAAGCTATCCTAATTTTACGAATATGCTAAATTTAAATAGATTCTCAACTTAAAGCTTGCGTTTTATTATTCACTTGATACAATATTTTTAACTTATTAAAAAGAAGTGAGATGAATGCTATGGAAGATTTAAAGTTATTACCTGCTCAATTAGATGCCCTTTTAACTGGTGAAACGAACACTGTTGCCAACCTATCAAATGCATCAGCTTTATTGATGCAAACTTTGCCTGATCTTAATTGGGCTGGTTTTTATCTCTTTGATGAAGCCAACAATGATTTGGTACTTGGACCTTTCCAAGGAAAAGTTGCGTGCATGCACATCACTCCCGGTAACGGAGTTGTTGGTACAAGCTTCACTCAAAAAGAAGTCTTAGTCGTTCCTAATGTCCATGAATTTGCCGGCCATATTGCTTGTGATAGTGCCTCAAATTCTGAAATCGTAGCACCCATCATCGTCAACGATAAAATTGTTGCCATTTTAGATATTGACTCACCTAAGCTAGATCGTTTTAGTGATGCTGATGCTGTTGCAATTACCGAATTTGCGGCCATCGTTGCAAAACATTTTTAATTAAAAAAGCCCTCCCATGTGGGAAGGCTTTTTTAGTTGCGTAATATTTAGTGAATTCACCAAACTAGCTTAGAATTGATCACGTAATAATTGTTTGATTTCATCTAAAGATGGTTGGCGAGGATTACCAGGTGTGCATTGGTCGTTGTAGACTAAGTCAACTAACTTATCAAGTGCATCATCAAAATGTTTTTTATCAACACCGTTGCCTGATAAAGTTGGATTAATCTCAACACTCTTAACTAACTTAGCAATTTCTTTAAGTAAAGCATCAACTAATTCCGCATCCGTTTTACCACTAAGACCAAGGTATCGGGCGATATCAGCATAATCTTTTTGCGCAGTATATGTTTCGTAACGTGGGAATGGTGTGCGTTTTACATTGCCACTAACTGCATTGAAACGAACAACGTGTGGCATCGCAATCGCAATTGCTAAACCGTGAGGTAAATCAAATTCACCACCAGTCTTGTGAGCCAATGAGTGGTTAATTCCTAAGAATGCATTGGCAAATGACATCCCAGCTAAGGTTGCCGCAGTATGCATGTTAGCACGGGCTGCTTGGCCTTCTTTGTTTGGGTGTGTTGGATCATAGTTATATGAAGCAGTTAAGTTTTCAAAAATTAATTTGATTGCTTGTAAGGCCCATGGGCGAGTAAAATCTGATGCCATTACAGAAACATATGATTCAAGGGCGTGTGACAATGAATCCAATCCAGAGAAAGCAACCGTGCGCTTAGGTACTGTCATTACAAATGATTCATCAACAATCGCAACTTGTGGTGTTAATTCATAATCGGCTAATGGGTACTTAACGTGTGTCGCATCATCAGTAATAACAGCAAATGGTGTCACTTCTGAACCAGTACCTGAAGTCGTTGGAATCGCAACCATTTGAGTTAAACTTTGGTGTTCAAATTTAACGATTCGTTTACGGATATCCATAAATTTTTGTTTTAATTGACGGAACAAATCAGCCATGACAACTTCATCATCTAGTGCACCTGGGTGGGTTGCAGAGTATTCGTAAAGCAACCGCGCAATTTTAGCCGCATCCAGTGCTGAACCACCACCAATAGCAATCACTGTATCTGGTTGGAAATCAGCCATTTGTTTAGCAATTTCAATTGCTTGGTTAATCGTTGGATCGGGCTTAACAGCACCGTAGATTGACGTTTTAACATGATTTTGACGCAATGTAAATTGATCTAAAATTTTATCAACAAAGCCAAATTGGACCATTCCAGGGTCTGCTACGATAAAGGCCCGATCTACATTGGCAAGTTCTTGTAAATACGTAATTGAATTATTTTCATAGTAGATGTCTTTAGGTAACCGAATCCATTGTGGACGATTCCGACGACGAGCAACTGTTTTAATATTCAATAAATCGTAAGTTGATAAGTTATGTGACAATGAGTTCTTCCCCCAAGTTCCCGTTCCAAGTGTCATACTTGGACGTAGTGCATCAGTATAAATATCACCAACTCCACCAATTGAATCTGGTTGGTTAACTAAAATACGTGAAGCTTCAACGGCATCTGCATATTCTTTAACAAATGGATCATCTTGGGCACCAATTTGAATGGCCGCATTGTGACCGGCACCTTGGTAATTAAGTAAGGCACGAACAATCGCAATTGCATTTTGACGGTCTTTTGACTTGTAGACTGAAAGAATTGGGCAAAGTTTTTCAGAAGATAACTTTTCACCAATATTTTTTTCATCTAATTCGACTAAAATAACATCCTTACCCTCTGGTAATTCGATACCGGCTTGTTCAGCAATCCAGCGACCACTCATACCAGCAACTTGACCATTCACACCATGTTTATCGTTGAAAACAAAATCTTCTAACTTTTTGTAATCAGCCTTAGGTAATAAATATGCACCTTGTTGATCTAATTTTTTAAGGAATTCCTTATAAACTTTTTGATCAATCACAACAGAATTTTCAGTTGCACAAATCATCCCGTTATCAAATCGTTTTGATAATAATAAATCTTCAGCAGCACGATCAATATTAGCAGTATAATCCACGTATACAGCTCCGTTACCAGCACCAACCCCCATAGATGGGTTACCTGAACGTAATGCTGCATTAACCATTGCTGGACCACCCGTTGCTAAAATTGAGGCGATTCCGGGACTTTGAATTAAAGCAGAAGTGTTATAGATTGATGGTTTTTCAATCCATTGAATAAAGTTTTCTGGTGCACCGGCAGCAACAGCCGCATCGTAAACAATTTTTGCTGCATGCATTGATGACTTTTGTGCTTGTGGGTGAAAGGCAAAGATAATTGCATTTCGCGTCTTAGCACTTAACATTGATTTAAAAATAGTGGTTGAGGTTGGGTTAGTTGTTGGTACAATTCCTGCAAGAACCCCTAATGGTGCAGCAATTTCAACTTTTCCTGTAACAGGATCTTCATTAATAACACCAACCGTTTTATCATTTTTAATGGCATTAAAAACAGATTCTGATGCAAAACGATTTTTGGTATCCTTATCTTCGACAACACCCCGACCAGTTTCATCATGGGCTTCGTGAGCTAATAACAATGAATTTTCACTTCCAGCTAAGGCCATTGCAGCCACGATTTTATCGACTTGAGCTTGCGTAAAACTTGAAAATTCAATAAGTGCCTTTTCAGCTTTGCGAACTAAATCAGTCGTTAAAATTTCCGCTTGAAGTGTTAATTGAGCTTTTTCTTCATCAGTTAGAACTTTTTTAGGTGCTTTTTTAATAGCTTCTACCATTTTTTCAATCCTCGTTGTATAAAATACTTTGTGCATCTATTAACAAACTTTATAATACACGAACCTTATAAAATTAGCAAGAATTTTGTTTTACAATTTCCAATCTTTTATCCCCCATCTAAAAAACCTTATAAAACAACATTTACAAGATAAAAAAAGAACTAAAAGCATATGTGTTTTTCAAAAAAATAAATTTTTTCGATTGTTAAAAATATCACTATGTATCAAAAAACAGCCAATTAAAAACGTTAATTAGCTGTTTTTTACTTTTATAATGCTTGAGCGGCAGTAATTAACGCAACTTTGTAGACGTCATCTGTATTACAACCACGTGATAAATCGGAAATTGGCTTTGCAAGACCTTGTAAAATTGGGCCAATTGCTTCAAAACCACCAAACCGTTGAGCAATCTTGTAACCAATATTACCTGATTGTAGATCTGGGAAAATAAAGACATTGGCATGCCCAGCAACATTTGACCCTGGAGCCTTGGCAGCGGCAACTGTTGGTACAAAAGCCGCATCAAATTGAAGTTCGCCGTCAATGGCTAACTTTGGATCCATCGCTTGAGCTAACTTAGTTGCCTCAACAACTTTAGTTACTTGATCTGCTTTAGCTGAACCTTTCGTTGAAAATGATAGCATGGCTACTTTAGGATCGATGCCAAATACTTGTGCCGTGCGAGCAGATTGAATGGCAATTTCAGCCATTGTTTGGGCATCAATATCAATATTGATGGCTGCATCTGAAAAGACATAGCGTTGGTCATCTTTTTGCATAATGAACGCACCAGAAATTCGAGTTGAACCAGGTGCTGTTTTGACAATTTGCAATGCTGGCCGGACAGTATCACCAGTTGGATGCTTCGCACCGGATACCATTCCATCGGCTAATTCCATATAAACCATCATTGTGCCAAAATAGTTTACATTTGTAAGCCACTTTTCAGCAGTTTCAAAATCAGTCTTACCGTTACGGCGTTCAACAAGCACTTGAATCATCGCTTCTAACTGTGCTTTAGGGTACGTTTTTGGATCAATAATTTCAATATCGGTTAAGTCAAAATGATTTTCAGTAGCGGTCTTAGCAATGGCTTGCGTGTCGCCAAGTAAAATTGGTTTAAGCAACTTTTCTTGTGCTAACCGAATCACAGCTCCTTGAATACGGGCATCTTCCCCCTCTGGAAAGACAATTCGTTTGTTGGCGCCTTGAACCTTCGTTGCTAATTCTTCAAATAATCCCATGAGATTACTTCCTCCAAAAAATAAGTTATTGTATTTATGCTGGCAAATGCCAATTAATAGGTTGTTGACCGTGCGTATTTAAATAAGCATTAGTCTTTGAAAATGGTTTGGAACCAAAGAAACCACGATATGCTGACAATGGTGATGGGTGGGGACTTGTGAGCACCAAATTATGCGTTTCATCAATTAATTTTTGCTTCATTTGCGCAGGTTTACCCCATAAAATAAAGACGACAGGCTCTGGTTTAGCAGATAACGCCTGAATAGCGGCATCCGTTAGCATTTCCCAGCCACGTTGGCGATGTGAGTTGGCTTGGCCTTCACGGACGGTTAGTACCGAGTTTAACAATAAGACACCTTGCTGGGCCCACGCACTTAAATCACCATGTTTGACGGGCTCAATAGCTAAATCATTTGCTAACTCTTGATAGATATTACGTAAACTTGGTGGAATTTTAACGCCTCGTGCCACTGAAAAGCTTAATCCTTGCGCTTGATTTCGTTCATGATACGGATCTTGCCCCAAAATAACGACACGGGTTTGCTTAAAATTAGTGAAATTAAAAGCATTAAATACTTCCGCTTGTGGTGGAAAAATATTAAAACTCTCACGTTCCTGATGCAAAAAATTAATTAGCGTCTTAAATTCTGGTGAATTTAATTCCGGTGCTAAAATCGATTGCCAATCATTATGTAGTAGTGATTCCATTAATTTAAATACTCATTTCTTTGTAGTGCGGGACGGGTAATCCGCCACAAGCTTATTATAACTGTTCTACATTTATTTAGAAACCAATTACACACATTGCGTCCTGACATGCTAAAATATAGTAAAGATATGAGGGCATTTTAAGGGGGAGCGAAATGCGAAAATTGTATTTAAAACAAATTAATACGCATAGTTCACAAACCGCTACAACCGTGCGTGATATTAATGGGAAAGCCGAATACTTAGTCACTGGCAGCTTTGGCCGTGAAGATGCATTCATTCATGTTTACAATAACCTCGGCCAACTTGTTGTTGAACTTAAACAGACCTCCTTTGGTCTCTTGCCACGTTTTACAATTACATTTCAAGATGAAGAAGTCGGTTCCATCGGGGTTTCCCTTGGAACATTACTAGATGTCATCTATGTCCGTGACTTAAATTGGTTCATTCGGGGTAGCCTAACTTCCGGTACTTATCACGCTTACCATAAACAAACCCGTTTGATGACTGTCAAACCAGTTAAACGACCGAATGGTTTATTCAATGAATTAACCATTAAAAATAAAGCTCAAGAACCCATTTTAATTGGTATTGCCGTTATTCTAAGTCGGTGGCTGTTTAATACTAAGCCCTCGCCACTTAAAAATCTTTTACGCCAGCCGATCACTTTAGCTTATTCAGATAAAATTACCCTTAAAAATCATTAGTTTTAGCGTTAACATTCATTTGAAACTATATGCTTATTATTATAAATAAACAAAAAGCAGCTTGGAATACTTTTCCAAGCTGTTTTTGTTTATCAAACTAAAAATGTCCCACTTTTAACTAGTTACCACCAAATTTTTTATCGGCCCATTTAGCTAAAAATGTTAATAAAGTGATCATAATTAAATACATTAAGGCAACTAAGAACCACACGCGGAAACCTTGTGAATTACGTGAAATAATTACTGTTCCGGTCTGTGTTAATTCAATAATCCCAATTGCTGATAAAATTGAAGTATCTTTTAATGTAATGATGAATTGGTTCACAAATGATGGCACCATCAATTTAATTCCTTGCGGCATAACAACTTTAAGCATTGCCTTCCCATAACTTAACCCAAGTGACCGAGCGGCTTCCATTTGACCATTATCAACCGCTTTAAGCCCGCCGGCAACAAAAGCTGCAATATAGGCCCCTTCATTTAGCATTAACGTAATTAACCCCGAAAAGAGTGCTGATAACTTATGCCCTGTCAATGATGGAATCCCAATATAGATGAAGAATGCTAGTACCAAAAGTGGTAAGCCACGGAAAATATAAATAATCGTACTTGCAAAACCATGGCTAAATTTATTAGGAATAATTGCTAAAATACCGATAGCAACCCCAAAAATTGTAGCTAAAATAATCCCTAAAATCGTTAACATTAGCGTTTGACCGATTCCCGCTAAGAATTGGCTTTTATTTTGCTTTAATAGGCCCCAAATTGAATTATTCACTTTGGCACTACCGGCAAAATTTGATTCTTTTGCGCCGATGTACTTAGCAACAATTTTATCATACGTCCCATCTTCTTTAATTGAAGCAAAACCGGCATTGAATTTTTTAATTAATGCTTGATTGTGACCTTTTTTTACCCCAAAACCGTAATACCCAGAATTAGCTGGCTTAGTTAATATTTTTAATTTAACGCCGTTTTGAATCGCATATTTCATTACGGGTTCATCTTCAAAGGTTGCTACTGTATTTCCTAACGCCACATCATTATACATTGTGTTTGAATCATTAAAATACGTTACTTTAAATCCATACTGTTTTTGAATTGATAAAGCATACGCAGCCGCCCCTGTCCCGGTTTTAAGAGCCACTGTCTTACCGCGTAAATCATCAAGGGATTTAATATTACTATTTTTACTAATTGCGGCAATTACCCCAGTTTTGTAGTATGGTGTCCCAAAATCATAAACTTCTTTACGGGCCGGTGTAATTGCCATCCCAGCCATAATTGCATCAAATTGCCCTGATAAAACTGCTTGTGCTCCCGAATTAAATGAAATTGGTACCAGTTTATATGTGAAATGTTCCCGCTTGGCAATTTCTTTTAAAATATCAATATCAATCCCAACATACTTACCATTTTTATCTTGTAATTCAAACGGTGGATAAGTGGTATCTGTGGTAATAACATAATGTGGTTCCTTACTAGCATGTGCTATATCAGTTCCTGTTGTAATAATTCCAACCATCAATGCGATGGTTAACATGAAGTACTTCATCCAAGTTTTGCTATGCATCTTTTTCTCCCCTACTCTCTTTTCTAAACGTTCAATACTTTGTTCAAGAAATCTTGTGCCCGTGGATCTTGAGGATTATTGAAAACTTGCTCAGGCGTTCCTTCTTCACGAATATAGCCATCCGCAAAGAAAACCACCCGATCGGCAACTTGTTTAGCGAATCCCATTTCGTGTGTTACGACAATCATCGTCATCCCATCTTCAGCCAAATCACGCATTACTTTTAAAACTTCACCAACCATTTCTGGATCCAAAGCCGACGTAGGTTCATCAAATAGCATAATACTTGGTTGCATTGCTAATGCTCGTGCAATCGCAACGCGTTGTTTTTGGCCTCCTGATAGTTGAGTTGGCTTGGCCGTTGCTTTATCAGCTAGGCCAACTCGATCCAATAATTTCAAGCCGAGTTCTTGGGCTTCGGCCTTTGATAATTTTCCTAATTCAATTGGCGCTAACGTAATATTTTCTAAGACCGTCAAGTGTGGAAAAAGATTAAAATGTTGAAATACCATGCCAATATTTTCGCGAACTTTATTTAAGTTCGTATCTTTAGCGGTTAAATCAATCCCGTCAATTGCAATACTACCGGTCGTTGGTTCTTCTAATTTATTTAAAGTCCGTAAAAACGTACTCTTACCAGAACCAGATGGTCCAATCATCACCACTACTTCATTTGCTTCAACAGCTAAGTTTATTCCTTTTAGAACTTCATTATCCCCATAGGACTTATGTAAATCAGTAACGCTAACTTTTGCAACCATCTTGATACCTCCATATAATTAACTCAATAATTTCTCTAACTTACCCATGGAACCCAAACTAAATTACTTGTTTACTGCTAAAATTCAAAATATTAGGAACAATACCATCATTTACTAAAGCAATGTTCGTTTAGTTTCTGAACATAAAAAAAGTAGACTGACTAACGCGTCGTCTACTTTCTAAAATACTAAACTGCTAAACCAGTCCCAGAAAATAATCGTCGCAAAAAGCCTAATTGATTAGGTAAATTTCGCGCGCTATTATTATTTTTTGAGCTCTTAGTCATTGATAAGTACTTCCTAATTTCTTGATTATTAAAATTCTATCATTTTTAAACAATCTTGTCATTAGTTTTCTTTTCAAATTGTTAATTATTTATTTTGAAGCGAATTTTTTATCCGCCCATTTGGCAAGGAACGTCAATAACGTAATGATAATTAAGTACATCATTGCTACAATGAACCATACGCGGAAACCTTGCATATTACGTGAAATAATTACCGTTCCTGTTTGCGTTAATTCGATAATTCCAATTGCCGATAAAATCGAAGTATCTTTCAATGTAATAATGAATTGGTTAACAAACGATGGAATCATAAGTTTAATCCCTTGTGGCATGATAACTTTCCGCATTGCTTTCCAGTAAGGTAATCCTAGTGAACGGGCTGCTTCCATTTGACCAGCGTCAACGTGTTTCAAACCACCGGCTACAAAGGCTGCAATATAAGCTCCTTCATTCAATGTCAAAGTTATTAATCCAGCAGCAATAGCGGGAATCTTTGTACCCGTTAATGATGGTAAACCAATGTAAATAAAGAATGCTAACACTAGCAGTGGTAATCCACGGAAAATATAGATAACTGTACTTGAGAATCCATGGGCAAATTTATTTGGTACGACTGCCAAGACCCCAATTAAAACCCCAAAAATGGTGGCAAAAACAATCCCGAAAATGGTTAATTGAAGAGTTTTAATCATCCCACTAATGAATTGATTTTTATTTTGTTTCAATAAACCAATAATTGAATTATTTTCTTTGGCATCACCAGAAAATTTAGCTTCATTTGATCCAAGATATTTTGCAACAATTTTATCGTACGTACCATCTTTTTTGATAGCTGCATAACCAGCATTAAACTTAGCAAGTAATTCTTTATTTTGACCCTTTTTAACGGCAAATCCGTACTCACCACCATTAGCTGGTTGCGTAATAATCTTTAACTTAACCCCATTTTTAATGGCGTATTTCATGACAGGATCATCTTCAAAAGCTGCAGCGGCGTTACCTAAAGCAACAGCATTATACATTGTATTTGAATCATTAAAGTACGTTACTTTAAAGCCATATTTCTTTTGAATTGATACCGCATATTGCGCTGAACCAGTTCCTGTTTTTAAGGCAACTGTTTTTCCCCGTAATTGGTTCAAATCAGTAATTCCGCTCTTAGGACTAACTGCAGCAATAATTCCGGTCTTGTAATATGGTGTTCCAAAATCATAAACTTGTTGGCGTTCAGGCGTAATTGTCATCCCTGCAATAATGGCATCAAATTGCCCTGAGAGGACGCCTTGTGCCCCAGAGTTAAAGGCAATTGGTACTAACTTATACGTAAAGTGTTCTTTTTTGGCAATCGCACTTAACATATCCATATCGATACCAACATACTTGCCATTTTGCCCTTGAAATTCAAATGGTGCAAAGGTTGTATCTGTTGTAATAACATAGTGCGGTTCTTTTGTATCAGCATGCGCCGTTGTGGTATTAAAGACGATTAATCCTAGTAACATGGTTACCATTAACCAACTAGCCTTAAGCCATGTATGTTTTTTCATCATATTTCTCTCTTTCCTGCCTAGACGTTTAGAACTTTATTCAAGAAGTCTTGTGCTCGTGGATCTTGAGGGTTATTGAACACTTCTTCCGGTGTCCCTTGCTCACGAATGTATCCATCAGCGAAGAAAACCACACGGTCGGCAACTTGCTTAGCAAAACCCATTTCATGTGTTACCACAATCATCGTCATCCCATCTTCGGCTAAATCCCGCATAACTTGTAATACATCCCCCACCATTTCAGGATCCAACGCTGAGGTAGGTTCATCAAATAACATGATGCTTGGCTTCATTGCAAGCGCCCGAGCAATCGCCACCCGTTGTTTTTGACCACCAGACAATTGGGTTGGTTTAGCATCTGCTTTTTCTGCTAAGCCAACTTGGGTTAGCAATTGCATCCCCAATGCCTTAGCGTCTTCTTTTGACATTTTTCCTAATTCAACCGGCGCTAAAATAACATTTTCTAAAACTGATAAATGTGGAAAAAGGTTAAAGTGTTGGAAAACCATTCCGACATTTTCACGAACTTTATTAATATCTGTTTTTTTATCAACCAAGTTATAGCCATTAATTAAAATTTCACCACTTGTTGGGTCTTCTAATTTATTCAATGTCCGTAAAAAAGTACTTTTTCCTGATCCAGATGGACCAATCATTACGACGACTTCATTTTCCTGGACCTCAAGATTAATCCCTTTAAGCACTTCATTATCACCATATGCTTTATGTAAATCTTTTACGGTTACCTTTGCTGTCATGTTAGTTCCTCCGGCTCCAAGCCATTTATTTTAATCAAAGTTTGGTTTTATTAGGTTTAAACCAATCATTAGTTTTCAATTTTCAAATTTTAAGAATAATTATGAACAATAATGGAATACTAAATAATAATATTCGTTTTAGTAATTTATATAAAAAAATAGACTTACGTGTTTTCACATAAGTCTACTCCAAAGATTCATAACTACATGAGTTTCAATCACTGAAAATAACTAATGCAAAATAAACACAATTACTCGTGGTCTCTTGATTATTACTTTCGTGATTCTGCAATCGAAACTTCATGATTAATTTACCCCAAAACTTTCATTAACAGAAGTTTACCAGTTTTTAAGCAAATTGTCATTATTTTTTATTTTGTGGCTAAACGTTCAATCGCTTCACCATAGATGGCAGCAGCCTTAGTCAATGATTCAATGGTCATAAATTCATTAACTTGGTGCATGGTGTCTTCATCCCCTGGGAACAAAGCTCCAAAGGCAACTCCACGATCCATTAGACGACCATAAGTACCACCACCGACAACTTCTGGCTTACCATCTAAACCAGTTTGGTGGTTGTAGACATCAATCAAAGTCTTCACAATTTCATCGTCCTCTGGTACAAAGTGAGGTGCCATGTGGTGTCCTTGAATCTCAACTTCGGCTTCAAAACCATCTAAATGATTGGCAATTCCTTGACCAATACTTTCAAAATCAACACCCTTAGGGTAACGGAAATTCAAGTTGATGAAGCCTGGTTGGCCAGCATCAAAACGTTGAATTCCGATGTTCATTGTAAGTGGTCCCATGATATCGTCGGTAAAGTTAATTCCTAACTTAGTTGCAAGCGCATCATCATGTACCGCTTGACCTAAGAAGTGAACATACCCTTTAGCAGTTCCACCAAATGCAAATTGGTCTAAGAAGTTAGCTAAGTAAGTACCGGCATTTTCACCAATTTCTGGGCTAGCACCGTGAACTTGCTTACCGTTAACTGTAAATTGAATTCCTTCTGGTAATGGATCAACAGATCCAGTTACCTTAGGGTTTGCTGCTAAGAACTTGTTGAATGCATCAATAACTGCACTGGCATCTGGTGCTGAAACTAAGGCAACTGCTTTACCAGGCACCATGTTGGGACGTAAGCCTGATTCGAATTTAATTAATTCAAAGTCACCTTCATTGGTAGCATTGAATTTAACTTCATATGTTACGTTTCCTTTTTCACCATTAATCACTGGGAATTCTGCATCTGGTGAGAATCCCATGGTTGGTTGTGGTTCAACTTCAAAGTAACGATCCATGTCTTTCCAATCGTTTTCTTCATCTGTCCCAACGATAAAACGTACGCGACGCTTCAATGGTGCACCAGAATCTTTAAGAATCTTCATACCGTAAAATGCGGCCATTCCAGGGCCTTTATCATCAGAAGCACCGCGGGCAATCAATTTACCATCTTTGATAACTGGTTCAAATGGGTTACTATCCCAACCTTCACCGGCTGGCATAACATCAACGTGAGCCAAAACAGCAACTGATTCTTCAGCATCTTCTGGGCCAATTTCAGCATATCCAACGATATTATCGATGTTTTTTGTCCGGAAACCAGCTTCTTTAGCGATTTCCAAGAACTTTTCTAACGCAGCTTTAGGACCAGGGCCCACAGGGGCATCCTTAGTCGCAAGGGCGTCATCTCGGACACTTTCAATCCGTAACATAGTTTGTAAGTCATTTAAAAAATCTTCTTGGCGTGTTGCAATCTCTGCTTTCCAGTCAATCATCGATTAATCCTCCATTTAATAAGTTAAATTTATTTTATCACAATCTGGTTTGATATAATGTAGTTAATTGATTACAATCCTAAAATTCATGGTGAGGAGCGTTAGTAAAATGAACATTATTGACCAAAATCTAGTTGCAAAAGTAATTACACCACGACCAATCGATTCCTATAAAGGCACCTATGGACGCATTATGTTGATTGGGGGCTTTGAACATTATCATGGTGCAATCATATTAGCCAGTAAAGCGGCCGTCTACGGTGGTAGTGGCCTGGTGACTGTCGTGACAGCTCCTGAAACAATTACCGCACTTAATACTGAGCTACCCGAAGCCATGGCCCTTAGCTACCATGATAGTTATCAAGATTTTATTGCTACACAAGATGTCATCGTAATTGGCCCTGGATTAGGTACAAGTCTCCATGCTTTAACTATTTTAAAAGAAATCCTAACAAGCATCAGCCCTAACCAAACTTTAATTGTCGATGGCTCAGCTTTAACGTTACTAGCTCGTCATCAACTGCAATTACCAACGACGAAACTAACTGTTTTAACACCACACCAAATGGAATGGCAACGCGTTAGTGGTCTCAAAATTATTAACCAGACGCCTACTAACAATCAAGTAATTGTTGATCAATTACAGGCTATCGTTATTGTTAAAAAACATCATTCGGAACTCTATACACCGCACGCTCCTGCCCAAAAAATAATCGTTGGTGGCCCTTATCAAGCGACTGGCGGGATGGGTGATACTTTAGCTGGTCTTGTTGGTAGTTTCCTTGGTCAATTTAAACCTAATGCTACAACTGTGGCCGCCGCCCTTTATTTACATAGTGCAATAGCAGATGAACTAGCTCAACAGCAATACGTTGTTCTTCCAAGTCAAATTAGTGCGCAATTGCCGCTCTTTATGGCCCGTTTTGCCCAACAATAATCCCAATAAAAAAGCCAACCTAATGGTTGGCTTTTTTATTAAGCTTTAAAATATTTAGCATAGTATTTGGCAAAATTACGATTAGCTCGCCAGTAATTCATAAACCGTTGATAGTTCCAATCAGCAGCATATTTGTAGGTATAGCCATATTTACCGTCAGCTAATAATTTAAGGGCCACATCAGTTGCCGCATTGTTACGCGCATATTTTTTAAATAAACGCGGACTAATCGCCATCCAAACCTGCCATTTACTTTGATCAGCGTTAGCAAAGACCACCGGCTTTTCACCAAGAGTACCGTCATAATCACTAATTAAATATTCCATCCAATTAACGCCATTTAGGCTCGCCCAGAAATTCGAACGACCTAAACGAACATTCATTTCAAAGACCTTAAACTTATGATCACGTTGATCATATTTCAAATCAAAGTTGGCAAAGCCGGTAATATTAAGTGACTCCAAAAAGCCAACATATTGGCGATAAATGTCTTCATTGTAATCAGGCATAATGGCCATGTGATTTCCCCGCCCTTGTGGACCAGGATCTTCAATCAACGCATGCCCCATTGAGATAACTCGGACTTTATGATTTTGATCAATATAAGCCGTCAAATTCCGTTCATAGGAGTCATCACCCGGAATCATATCTTGCATTGTAAAGGTACTTGTATAACCATTTTCATAAGCCAATTTGATAACTTCATTTAACTCTTCTGTTGAGTTAATAAAATAGATTTTCTTATGACCTGGAAAATATAAATCCATCCATTCAACCGAGTTATCAGATTTTAAAATTACTGGATAACCCCAAGGCGAGATGACTTCATGGTCAACATCAGCTGCTGAAATGCGTTGTGTAGCCGGCATATCTAAACCATATGCGGCTGCTAAAGGTTCAAATGTTTCTTTGTGGTTTAATTCGATCATACGTTCATAATCGACATATGGAATCACAAAATATTCACTAAGCGCTGCTTTATGTTTAGCAATGAGGGCGGCATATTTATCACCTGAACCAACTAAAATAGTTGCTTGACCAGCCGCTTTAAATTGTTGACCAATCTTAGTAATTTCAGTAATAAAAATCGGATCGTCATTAATACCTGGTACTAATTTTACCTCAATAATCTCACTATTACGTGTCGCCGTCATTGGATTAGCGGCGGCCAAAATTGTTGATTTAACCCCATAGGCTTCATGAATTTCTCGAGCTGAGCCATAGATACTTTCATCACTACCTAAAAACAAAACTTGGTGTTGCATATTATGCCCCCTACAATTAGTTACTTAATTTTTAATTTTCGTTTTAACCGAACAATACGTTGGCCAAATAGTTGTTCTGCAAACTTAGATTTTAAGATAAGGTAAGTATACACCCCTCCACCGAATATCATGCCAAACATGGCAATAATAAATTGTGTTAGGCGGCCAGTTGATGGCAAGAAAATTCCTAATCCACTAACCATAATACTTGCAATTAGTCCCATAATAATCGCACTAATAATTACGTATATTACCATGGGCATCATCGCTTTATAGTTAATTTCATAAGTTGATTTTAGCTTATGCAAAATAACAATGCTAGCCACCCCAAAGCCAACAAACGATGCTACTAATGGCCCCATCGCTCCAAATGAAGCCGTGGCTGGTACTTGTAAAATCAATTTAATGATAATCCCAATTGCTAATGATTTTAAAGCAAGAGCATTATTTGATAAACCTTGCGTAACGGTTGATAAAATCGTAAATAACCCAAATAAAATTCCTAAATATGATGAGAATTGTAAGATTAAAGTTCCCATCGTTGCAATTGTAGTATTACCAAAACCATAAAAGGTAATATATAATGGCCGGGCAATCGCGGCCATTCCAATTGCAGCTGGAATCATCACCACCACAAACAATTCCAAGGTAAACCGAATTTGTGAGGCGATTTCTTTTTTATCATTCCGTGTATGGGCAGCCGCTAATAACGGAATGGCGGTACTTCCCATGGCAACTGCTAACGAAATAACAATCATAATTAATTTATTGGCATTAAAATCAAAAATTGCATATTGGCTATTTAACTCAGCATACGTAAAATTCGTAAAGCGTTGCATAATATCAAAATATGAATATTGATCAATAATTTGAAAAATTGGAATTGCTGAACCAACAACAACAAACGGAATCGCTTGAAAAATAACTTGCGCAAAAATTCGCTTATTAGAAATAGTTGTTTCATTTTTACTTTGTAAACTTAAATCATGGAAATATGTTCGTTGCCGATACAGGACCCATACAAGTACGGCGATTCCACCTAAAGCACCAACAAAAGCGGCAAAGGTTGATTGAACGACTGCATCTTGCCACTTGCCATGGTTAACGCTTAAAATAAACCAGGTCATAAACAGCATATAGATGACACGTAAGACTTGTTCAATAAATTGAGAAAATGATGATGATGCCATTTGGTTGTTTCCTTGGAAAAAACCACGTGTCATACTAAGAATTGGAATAATTAAAATTGCTGGGGCTAACGAATGGAGGACTGGAATTACATTTGGATCCCCACCTGATAATTCGGGGGCAAAAATCCATATTCCACCGGCCGCAATTAACCCTGTAATTAAGCCAATAACTAACGATGTTCGGTAAAGTTTTAAAGCTAAATTATATTCACCTTCAGCATTATAGCGGGCCACTAACTTGGACACGGCTGATGGTACCCCTGCAGTGGCAGCCATTAACGCCAATGCATATAAATTATATCCTTTTGAGAACAACGCATTTCCTTGGTATTGCATCTCGCCAAACATGGCCGCCCACGGAATAATATACAACGCCCCAATAATCCGCGACATAATAGTACCGGCAACTAACCAAAATGACCCTCGTAGCATTTGCTTTTTATTATCTTGAATGTTTTTTTGCTCCACTTGAAGCGGTTCTTCAGACATTTTAACTTCCTACTTTCATTACTATACAATCCCTTCATTTTATCTAATTTTGGCCTGAATAACAATAAAGCATTAATTAATAATTATTTGCTTCACAAAATTAAGGACTTTCGGGCGCTTAAAGTAACTGCACGCATTGTCACTCAATAAAACTAAAATAAAAACAGCTTGGAAATTTAAAATTCCAAGCTGTTTTTATTTAAATTAATCAATCACCCGATTACTCGGCACTACCAACACTATCAATTAAATGCTTAGCGTCTTTTTGACGGACTAACTGGTCATAAACGGCATCATCAAAGACACAATCAATTTCACCAATGTAGACCCGTGGGGCATCTTCTTTACCTAAAAAGCCACTCTTGAAAAGATAGAGGCTATCTTCAGCATCAGCAGCACCAACCCCACCAAGATCATAAGCAGATTTACCAGCAGCAACTGCCCATTCCATCATTGCCACTTGGATAACCCGTGGAGCTTCAAAGATTGGTCCTGAAATTGAACCAGCATACATGTACCAGACTTTATCCCCAAAGGCAAAGCCTAAACCAACCGCTAAAGTTTCACCATCTTTTTCCGCTAAGTAAATCCGCATAATGTCATCCGGTCCAAAAGTCGTTAACATCCGTTGGAAGTAATCATATGGGCGGTATGTGATGTCGTGACGATGTGCCATTTCTTCATAAATACCGTAGAAAATCTTTAAATCGTCTTCGGCATTACTGTACCGTGTCGTTACACCATCACGCCAACCTCGACGAATTTTAGTACGAACTTTACTTGAAAAGCCAGCTAAAATTTCATCTTGCGTTTGTTTCCCTTGTAAATCAACCACGACGTTAATCCGGGGTTGAATTGTACCATGTAAGCCTTCTACATTAACATTACGTGTTTCGTAGCCATGTTCCTTAATTTCGGCATCAAAAGCTTCATCGTATGCTACTTCGGGATCCATTCGTAACACATACACATTTTTTTCAATCAACGTTGGTTTAACTTCCGCAACGAGTCGATCTAACAATGCCAAATCATGAGGATCCATGACTGGTCCTTTTGAAGCATAGGCAAAGCGTGAACCATTAGCCAACTTAGTCATCAAAATTGAAATAGCCGCAATAATTTGGCCATCTTCCTCAACATATGCATGGAATTGTTCCCAATTATCTTTAACGGTTGCCCATCCTAAATCTTGTGTAATTTGACCATACTTTGAGCCACGTACAAAATCTTGGAACCGTGAAACTGCATTTTTATCGGTAATATCTAAAATCGGCACTTTTATCATCCAACTTTCTTTTAAATTTCTTCTTTAATGATACACTTTTTAAGCCCTAAACTCCGCATTCTGTGAACTTTTTTACTAAAAAATTGCTACTTTTCGAGAATGCTAATCGAATTTAAGTTTATTATAATAAAAAATTAAATTCATCTTAAAATATTTTTTTAATTAGCAAGGGCGACCAATTCAATTAATGAATTAGTCGCCCTTATTATAACTGATTTGTTATTATTTTGGATAAAATGTCACTTCATTAATTGGCAACAATGTTAATAAGCTTGCCTTTAATGTTAATTACTTTGCGAACTGTTAAGTCTGCTACTTGCTTTTGAATAGCTTCATCAGCTAAAGCTAATTTTTCAAGTTCATCCCCTGCAATATCAGCTGCAACCGTAATCTTACTCCGTACCTTACCGTTAACTTGAAGAACTACTTCAACTTCATTTTCAACTAATTGGCTTTCATCGTACGTTGGCCAAGCAACAAAGGCAATGGTATCCGTGCCACCAAGGATTTGCCACAATTCTTCTCCCATGTGTGGTGCCACGGGTGCAAGTAATTGGACAAAGCCTTTAATATATTCAAGTGGTAATTTTTCGGCTTTATAAGCATCGTTAACAAAGACCATTAATTGTGAGATTGCCGTGTTAAAACGTAATCCTTCAAAATCATTAGTCACTTTCTTAACTGTTTGATGATAGCTCTTAGTAAGCGTGCCATCGTTTTCAGTCGTGATATTAGCATTAAGGTGACCATCTTCGTCAACAATCATCCGCCAAACACGATCTAACCAACGCCGTGAACCTGAAAGGCCATCTTCAGACCACGCGATTGATTGTTCCAATGGTCCCATGAACATTTCGTACATCCGTAATGTATCAGCCCCGTATTCATTAACGATATCATCAGGATTAACCACGTTACCCTTTGATTTAGACATTTTTTCGTGGTTTTCACCTAAAATCATCCCTTGGTTAACTAACTTTTGGAATGGTTCACTAGTTGGTACGACACCTAAATCATACAAGAACTTGTGCCAGAAACGTGCGTACAACAAGTGTAAGACGGCGTGTTCTTGACCACCGATGTATAAGTCGACATTGCCCCAGTAGTTTAATTTTTCTGGTGCCGCGATGGCGTCATCGTTAGTTGGGTCAATGTAACGTAAGAAATACCATGATGAACCAGCCCATTGTGGCATCGTATTTGTTTCCCGTAACCCTTTACGGCCATTTTCATCTTCAACTGCAAGCCATTCCGTTGCATTAGCTAAAGGTGATTCACCATTTCCAGAAGGTTTAATATCTTCCATGTATGGTAGTTCAAGTGGCAATTGGTCTTCAGGAACTAGCGTTGATTCGCCATCTTCCCAGTGAATAACGGGAATTGGTTCACCCCAGTAACGTTGCCGTGAGAAAATCCAGTCACGTAGTCGGAAGTTAACTTGCTTATGACCACGGTCATGTTCTTCTAACCAATCAATCATTGTGGCAATCGCCGTTGCTTTATCCATACCATCAAGGAAACCTGAGTTAATGTGGGTTCCATCACCAGTATAGGCTTCTTCATTAGTACCACCTTCGATTACTGGTTTGATAGTTAAATCAAATTTTTCAGCAAATTCAAAGTCCCGTGTGTCGTGGGCTGGCACAGCCATAATCGCACCCGTACCATATGAAGCAAGGACATAATCGGCAATCCAGATTGGTAATTTTTCACCATTAACTGGATTGATTGCGTAAGCACCAGTAAAGATTCCTGATTTATCTTTATTAAGATCTGTCCGTTCCAAATCAGACTTAGATGCAATTTCTTTGCGATATGCTTCAATAGCATCTTTATTATCATCAGTCGCAATTTGATCAACTAATGCATGTTCAGGTGAAAGAACGACATAACTTGCTCCAAATAAAGTATCTGGACGAGTTGTGAAGACTTCAATCTTGTCTTGAGCATTTTCAACATCAAAGAACACACTCGCTCCGATTGAACGACCAATCCAGTTACGTTGTTGTTCTTTAATTGATTCTGGCCAATCTAATCCTTCTAAATCATCAATCAAACGATCAGCATAAGCGGTAATCTTAAGGACCCATTGACGCATTGGGACACGATAAACAGGGAAACCGCCCCGTTCTGTCTTACCATCGATAACTTCTTCGTTAGCAACTACAGTACCGCCCATCAAATCAGGGGCCCAGTTAACCATAATCTTATCTTCGTATGCTAAACCTTTTTTGTAGAGTTGTTCAAAGATCCATTGCGTCCACTTGTAGTACTTAGGATCAGTGGTATTAACTTCACGATCCCAATCGTATGAAAGCCCAAGGGTTTGCATTTGCTTGCGGAAGTTAGCAACATTTTCTTTCGTAATATCGGCTGGAAAACGCCCTGTCTTCATTGCATATTGTTCAGTTGGCAAACCAAAAGCATCAAATCCCATTGGGTGTAAAACATTAAAGCCTTGTGAACGCTTCATACGTGAAACGATATCTGTCGCAGTATACCCTTCGGGATGCCCAACGTGAAGTCCTTGACCAGATGGGAATGGGAACATATCCAAAGCATAAAACTTAGGCTTTGAAGTATCTTCACCGGTTTTAAAAGTGGCATTTTTGGCCCAGAAATCTTGCCATTTTTGTTCGATATCTTTATGTTGATAACTCATAATGTACTCCTTCGTATATATAAAATAAAAAAGTCCCGTAACGTAACATTAAGTTACGTTACGGGACGATAAAGTCGTGGTACCACCCGAAATTCATGCCAAAACTGGCATCTCGTGTGTCCTATATCGGAGGACAAACCGGTACTTATTAATAATGTTAACAAGTTCATTAAACAATAACGTGAATTCACAGCATCCATTCACTCTCTGAGCATGTTGTTTAACTACTACTTTAACTAAGTACAAAATTTGTATAAATTCATTTTAACAACTAATAACCGTTTGGACAAGTCTTTACCGTGCTATAATTAACATCAATTAAATTAATCAATGCCCTTAAAGGAGATCATCAAAATACACCATGAAATTAGCAAATGCCCTAACATATAGTCATACCCTTTTAAGTCAAACCGTTGAACGTGGCAACTATGTGATTGATGCAACCGTCGGTAATGGTCATGATACGGAATTTTTAAGCCAATTAGTCGGACCTAAAGGTCATGTTTTAGGCTTTGACGTACAAGCAGCGGCAATTACTGCAACAGCCCAACGACTAGCCGAAGCGCAGCTTAATAATACTGAACTCATTTTAGCGGGGCATGAAAATGTTGAGCAATATTTACCAGTAAATCAATCCGTTGGTGGTGCAATTTTTAATCTTGGTTATTTACCTGGTGCCGATAAAGATGTGATTACCCATGGGGCAACAACATTAGCTGCTATCAATGGTATTTTACCGCACCTCAAAAGAAATGGTTTACTAGTCCTTGTGGTCTACTACGGACATCCTGGTGGCCAAGATGAAGTTAATCAGTTGCTAACCTTTGCTCAAGCCTTGCCCCAAAAAGAATACCATGTTTTACAATACCAATTTATTAATCAAGTAAATCAACCGCCTTACATTATTGCCATTCAAAAACGGGTATAAATACAAGCACTATCAAAAAATAGACTAAATAACCGCCACGAAGCAATTCTTCATGGCGGTTATTATTATATTTCGAATATATCGAACACGTTTTAACAGTAAATTACTCAGTAAAATAAGCTTTTAATGCGTCAACTTTATCCAATTTTTCCCATGGTAAATCAAGATCAGTCCGACCAAAGTGACCATATGCGGCTGTTTTAGCGTAGATTGGGCGTTGTAAATCAAGCATTTGGATAATTCCGGCTGGACGTAAATCAAATAATTGACGAATTGCGGCAACTAGTAATTGATCATCTACCTTACCAGTCCCAAAAGTTTCAACCGCAATTGAAACTGGTTGCGCCACCCCAATCGCATATGCTAATTGGATTTCAATCTTATCAGCTAAGCCAGCGGCAACAATGTTTTTAGCAATGTAACGAGCGGCATAAGATGCGGAACGGTCAACTTTGGTTGCATCCTTACCAGAAAAGGCTCCACCACCGTGGCGGGCAGCTCCACCATAAGTATCAACAATAATTTTTCGACCAGTTAAACCAGCATCTCCTTGTGGTCCACCAATAACAAAGCGACCAGTTGGGTTAATGAAGTATTTTGTGTGTTCATCAAGTAATTCAGCTGGGATAACTTTAGCAATGATTTGTTCCTTCACGTCTTTACGAATTTGTTCTAGCGAAACATCCGCATCGTGTTGCGTTGAAAGGACAATTGCATCAACTCGGAATGGTTTACCAGCATCGTCTAATTCAACCGTTACTTGTGCCTTGGCATCTGGACGGAGATAAGCCAATTCTTCTGATTTACGTAATTGTGCTTGTTTAAGCATTAATTGTTGGCTAAGGGCGTGTGCTAATGGCATGTAGGTTGACGTTTCGTTAGTTGCATAACCATACATCAAACCTTGATCCCCAGCACCAATTTGATCGAGCGGATCAACCCCACCATCTTCACGGTTTTCAATAGCGGTATCAACCCCTTGAGCAATATCAGGTGATTGTTCATCAATAGCAATCATCACCCCAGTGTTGTCACCATCGAAACCAAATTCCGCATGGTTGTAACCAATTTCTTTAATTTTATCACGAACAACTTTGTTAATATCGACATATGCGGTTGTTGATAATTCACCAAATACTAATACTAATCCAGTTGTTACTGAGGTTTCAACAGCAACACGGGCATCTTTATCTTGTGTCAAAACAGCATCCAAAATAGCATCACTAATTTGATCTGCAATTTTATCTGGGTGACCTTCTGATACGGCTTCTGATGTAAATAAGTGTGGTTCTTTGTTCAATTCTTGTGACATGATTCTCTCCCTTAAAAAAAATGCGACCATCCTTGATTCGGATAGCCGCATTGAAAGAATTCAATAATCAACTATCTTCATCGGAAATCTTGTTTTACCACCTTGCAACGATAATTGTAGGTTGGTGTGCGATCACCGGGCAAGTCCCTCACGCACTCTCAATGAAGAATGATACTTAAACAGTATATCACTTATGTTGTTAAATGCAAAGATGCTTGATAGAATAAACTTTAATGTATTAACTTTGGAGGTTGATTAATGGAAAATCCTACATTGAATTCACAACCACTACAACGTACCCCAAAAGGTGTCAATCTCATCGAGAAATTTAAACAATCACCATGGCAAAAAAGTTCACTTTTAGCCTTAGTTACGGTACTAAGTCAAAATATCATCTGGTGGACCTATCCACTGATTTATAGCAAACATCTTAATGGTCAATTACCACCTGGTAGTTTTGTTTTAGTCGCCTACTCGGTATTAGTAGCCTTGGCGATGCATTTTATTTTCAGCTCTCGTTTTCATTCATTTTGGGCGATGCTATTGTGCATATTAAGTGGTATCGTCACATTTTCAAGCTTAATTAAAGGTAGCTTTGAAGTTTTTTGCTTATTGTTACTCTTTACAGGTTATTTAATTATTTTACAAATTAAATGGATTCGCTTGAAATCAATTATTGGCCTAGTTGGTTTAGCGATTCTAGCAGCCTTTACAATTCCACTAGCCATTTTTTACTTACAAAATAACTATGTAACAAGTAAATTTATTGTCACGCTAATTCCACTCGTTTTTAGTTATTTATATTTCTTAATTCCCCTATTTATCCCGTATTCGAAATTACGCACCCTTAGTAGTTTAATATTGGGCTTAGCTTTTTTAATTAATATTATGTTACTCCCCTTTAATTTTTGGACACTACTGGCAATTGTAATTGTAGCTGGTTCATGGTTGATTCTTTTTAATCTTGAACTGGATATTCGTTTACAAGTACCATTATATTTCTGCTTACAAACGTTAACTGTGATGGTTATTTTCTTACAACAACATTAATTCAAAAAGGACCAAGAGAACTTTCTCTTGGTCCTTTTTACTAAAGTCATGCATTGATTAATTAAGCATTCAGTTTTAATACTTGCTCATAGACTTGTTTTAATTGTGCCCCGATAGCCTTTAAATCACGCTCTACGGCCGTTTTATAGCCTGCATGTACAATTGCACTCATATCAGTCGTTAACGCATGGTGGAGCTGCTGATTAAAGCTTGCAACATCATTAGCCTTTAATACATTTTGCCCATCATGTAACCAACCATCATATACCGGAATATCACGCACGATTACATTTTGTTGTGACGCAAGTGCCTCAAGGACGACAATCCCTTCCGTCTCTTCATACGATGGAAATAAAAAGGCATTGGCACCACTATAAGCGCCTTCAATAACATCACCCGTAATGTATCCTGGAAAAATAACGTTATCAGGGTGCTCTTCTTTGACAATCCGGCGAATATTTGCTGGAATTGCTGCTAAGTTAATATGCCCAAACCAAATAAATTTAATTTCAGGATTTAACCGGGCAATTTCAACAAAATCAACAATCCCTTTCCGAGCAAATAGCAATCCAACACTAATGACAACTTTAGTATCATCATTTAACTTAAAATGAGTCCGAAAAGCTTGTTCTTTATCAAGTTTGGGCTCATATTTTGCTAACTCAATTCCATTTGAAATTGGATAAATTGGTTGTTTTAATCCATATCCTGCAATTAATTTTTTAGAATATGGTGTTGGCGTTATTAAAACATCCGCTTGTCGATACAAACTAATTAAGTAACGCCGATATAACGGTGCAATTAAATTTGATCCAATAAATGAGTTTCGAAAATCTTCCTCTGTTGAATGCGCATGATAGATGACTGGTTTATTGTGTCGCTTAGCTTCTCGAATAATCTGCCAACTTTTGATTCCATACGTGTTAATGTGAAGTACATCATAATCATCGTTAGGATCTAAAGTATATTCAACGTTATTAGCTGTTAATGCCTTCATTTGGTGGTGCATGGCATGACCAATTCCAGAATTGGCAATTAACTTTTGCCCTTCAAAGTACAATAAGACTTTCATTATAAATTCTCCAACAAACTATCAATTGTAGCCAAAACTCCATCATGATTATTATCAGTTACTGCTTTTAATGAAATTTCCTGTTGCATTGCATCATACGCATTAGGCATTAAAATCCCTTTACCAACGTATTTCAACATCTCTAAATCATTTTCATTATCACCAAATGCGACAATTTCACTTTGATCAATATTATATTTACGCTGTAAAACTTGTAACCCGGTCGCTTTGTTAACACCTTGCGCTAAAATATCAACACTCCCAAAACCAGACCCGGTTGCGTGTAGTTCATCACTAAACATTGCGCGTAAACTAGCTACGTAAGGACTAACTTGCTTACTTGGCCAAACAAACGTAATTTTAAAAATAGTATCATCAATTTCCAATAATTTTTCAACTTGATATAAAGGAGTATAAAAACTTTTTACCTCTGCTAAGGTTGCCCCGGTTGCGTGATTACTTACGTAAGTACCACGTAATCCTGATAGAATAATCATATTATCAATACTTGCTGGATTATTAGCATTCCAATCAATAACTTTCGCTAATTGTTGATTGCTAATTGGCGCATCAAAAATCATTGACTCACCTTGATAGATTCGCGCACCATTATCAGCGACAAAATCAATTGTAAAATCATCTAAGACTGGTTCGAAATAACGTGCTAGTTGTCGGTATGGATTGCCACTGGCCGCTACAAATCGAATTTGTTGTTGTTCCATGAATTTTAATTGTTCCCGGAATCGTTGGACATCATATGCTTTGTTATCACGTAAAAATGTCCCATCCATATCTGTTGCAATCATTTTAATCATTTGCTACACTCCTTTTATTTCATTTTACTAAAAAAGGACCCAATAGATTAGTATATCTAACTAATCAACTTGAGTCCTTTCAACAATTTTAAAGATGGTAATCGGATTCGAACCGACGATCAGGGTGTTGCAGACCCATGCCTTACCACTTGGCTATACCATCATAATATCAATAACTTTACTATTATAAAGCACATCTTCTATGCCTGTCAATACTGACCAATTACCTAGTTTTAAAAGAAAAAAGATTGAACCATCCATTTGGGCGCTTCAATCTTTTTTACATTATGCCGTCGGTGGGGGTCGAACCCACACTCCCGTGAAGGAACTGGATTTTGAGTCCAGCGCGTCTGCCAATTCCGCCACAACGGCATGCTTATTTAACTATCCGGCAATAA
>NZ_CAKKNS010000009.1 GCF_918814575.1 Periweissella fabaria
TCCCTGCGAGGATAGGACGTCGCCATGCTTATATTATTCCGGCATAGCTCAGTTGGTAGAGCACCTGACTGTTAATCAGGTTGTCGACGGTTCGAGCCCGCCTGCCGGAGTTGATTAAAAGCGATGTATTCCTTGGGAATCATCGCTTTTGTTGAACTAATGCCGCTTTAGCTCAGTTGGTAGAGCATCGGTATCGTAAACCGAGGGTCAGGTGTTCGAGTCACCTAAGCGGCACTAATACAAAAACAAGGTACTTGTATATTAATACAGGTACCTTGTTTTTGTATTATAGATGAAGGGAATATTAAAAACGATTAAAATTTTGATGATAAAATGTTACAATTAGTAAGCATTCCCATTAGATTGAGATAAATGGAGGAAACGTATTTTGCAAATAAAGCAACAAAAATCATTTTTTGGACAACCTCGTGGTTTAGCGACACTATTTTTTACCGAGTTATGGGAGCGCTTTAGTTTTTATGGTATGCGGGCGATTTTACTGTATTATATTATTGCTAAAGTTAGCACTGGTGGTCTTGGAATGAGTCATTCCATGGGGCTAGCGATTGTATCAATTTATAGCTCAATGGTTTATTTATCGAGTATTTTGGGTGGTTTTTTGAGTGACCGAATTTTAGGTGCCTGGCGAACGGTCTTTACCGGTGGTGTTTTGATAATGTTTGGCCATATTACCTTAGCATTACCATTTGGGCGCATCGCATTATTTATATCCCTTGCATTAATTGTGATGGGAACTGGGATGTTAAAGCCAAATGTATCGGAAATGGTTGGTTCATTATATAGCTTAAATGATACGCGCCGAGATGCGGGTTTTTCAATTTTTGTATTTGGTATTAATTTTGGTGCATTTATCGCACCGTTATTAGTTGGTCAGGCCGTTAAGACGTTTAACTATCATACTGGTTTTTTATTAGCTGCCATTGGGATGCTGATTGGCTTAATTGTCTTTCGAGTGGATAGTCGTAATAATTTGAGTAAAGCAACCTATTATCCAAGTGATCCTTTACAACCAGAAGATATAAAGCCATTAATCTTTAAACTAAGCTATGGTCTAATTGCTGCAGTGCTTGTAATAATTTTGATGTATTTATATGATGCGCTAAATTTAAAAGTAATTATTTTGTTATTATCAGTGGTAGCAGTAATGGTACCAGTTATTTATTTCGTGACGATGCTAACGAGCCGTAAAACAACCCGTGAGGAACGTTCACGGGTACGAGCATATATTCCTTTATTTCTTGCGGCGATGTTATTTTGGTCAATTGAAGAACAAGGAGCCGCAATATTAGCACTGTTTGCACGCGACCAAGTCCGATTACCGGTAGGGTTTAATGCCGCTTGGCTACAATCACTCAATCCGATGTTTATTATGTTATACACGCCAATTTTTGCACTTCTGTGGGTAAAATTAGGCAAACGGCAACCTAAAACACCTACTAAATTTGGGATTGGTTTAGTATTTGCGGGTATTTCATTTTTAACAATGGCAATTCCGGGCTTTTTCTTTGGCATTAATAATTTAGTGAGCCCATTGTGGTTAATTTTAAGTTGGGCCTTAGTTGAAGTTGCGGAATTATTAATTTCACCGGTTGGCTTATCGGCAACAACTAAACTGGCACCACGCGCATTTAGATCGCAAATGATGAGTATGTGGTTTTTATCTGATGCCGCAGCGTCAGCGATTAATGCCCAACTTGTGCAATTCTATACAGTTAATACCGAAGTACGGTATTTCACAATTGCTGGTGGAGTAACAATTATTGCGGGCTTATTATTATTGACTCAAATTAAAAAGATTACTGCTGCAATGATCGGGGTAGATTAATTGTAAAATATAAACAGACATGGTTATTAATTGTTTATGACAGTTAATAACCATGTTTTTTACATTTATGCTGCTATAGTTAGTATCTTTGAAAAAGATCGCGTGAAATAAGACAATAAGCATGTGAAAAAATAGTAAAAAAGTATTGCTAAATTAACTAAAATAATGTAATATTATTTAGGTTGATTAGTCCTTAATACAATGTCTTAAGAAATTAAGGTGTTGTAAATAAAGATTAATGTTGACATAGTTAACCTCAATAAGGTATGCTTATTAAGTTAATTACTTCGGGGGAGTAGCGAAGTGGCTAAACGCGGCGGACTGTAACTCCGCTCCTTCGGGTTCGGTGGTTCGAATCCACTCTCCCCCATTTATTGGGCTATAGCCAAGCGGTAAGGCAACGGTTTTTGGTACCGTCATGCGCTGGTTCGAATCCAGCTAGCCCAGTATTTTATATAAGTTGTTAAAAACACCTGCGAATTTATTCGTAGGTGTTTTTATTTTTATTTTTGATAATTGGTATATAAATTGGTATAGTAGAGATAACAATAATAAGGAGGCCTATATTTTGAAAATTGGCTTTATCGGTGGTGGGCAAATGGCCCAAGCGATGATTAGTGGTATTTTAAATACTAATTCCGAGCAAGTAATTAATATTCATGGTGGTAGCATACGAACAGAAAAATATGCACATGCACATGGCTTGAATTATGTGGAATCAAATAAGCAAGTTGCGTTGGAAAGTGATGTTGTTATCTTGGCATGCTTACCCCAACATTTAACTGCAGTCGCCGCTGAGATTAAATCAGTGTTGACGACGCAAGTCATAATATCGGTCTTAGGTGGTGTAACACTGGCGACATTAAGTACCGCTCTAGGAGACAATGTTGCTATTAGTCGGGTATTACCAAATACACCAGTTAATGTGAATGCCGGTACGATTGCTTATATCCACAATGAACCTTTATTGGCCCAAAGTGAGTCGGCAAATCAAGTCGACACGTTATTGCAACAATTGGGAAGTAGTTATTTAGTATCTGAAGATCAATTTAGTATCTTTAGTGCTTTAGCAGGTTCAAGTCCTGCCTTTATTGATTTGTTTATTGATGCGATGGCGCAAGCTGGGGTTAAGTATGGCTTACCCAAGGACCAAGCAATAGCAATTGTGACACAAACGATGTTAGGCACAGCGCTCCAAGTTCAAGCAAGTAATCAGACACCACGTGAATTAGCAGCAGCAGTTGCATCCCCAGGTGGCTCAACCATTGCTGGCTTCCTAGCGATGGAAGAATATGGGTTACCAACAGCAGTCGTTAAGGGCATTGATGCCACGATTGCTAAAGATCAAGCAGTTGATTAGTGAAAATATTTTTGGAGGATTGATACAATGAGTAAAGTAATTCGGCACGCAGATATTTATACTGGTTCTAATGTGATTAAGGATGGATTTGTTCGTTTTGGTTCAACAATTGAAGCGGTTGGATCAATGGACGAATTTAAGTTGCTTGTGGGTGATGAAGTAACCGATGCTCACGGCTATTTACTCGTACCTGGATTTATTGATGTCCACACACACGGGGCCTATGGCTTTGATACAATGGATGGGAATGCCGACGAAATCAAGCAAATGGTTGATTTAATTGCCAAAAATGAAGGGGTTACGACAATCTTTCCAACGACAATGACACAATCCAACGATGCGATTGCTAAGGCAATGGCTGCGGTTAATCAAGTTGCTCAAACCAATAAATTAATTGGTGGGGTCCACCTTGAAGGACCGTTTGTAAATCCAATTTACAAGGGAGCACAACCAGAACAATACATGCAAGATCCATCAATTGAATTGTTAACACACTGGAACGAACTTTCTGGTAATCGGATTCGCTTAGTTACATATGCCCCTGAACGCCACCAAGCACGTCAATTTGAGCAATTTGCGCTTGGACATAATATTGTTCCATCAGTTGGTCATAGTGATGCTACACGGGCACAAATGCAAGAATCACATGCAACCCACGTTACGCACTTGTATAACGCTCAACGCGGTTTAGGCCATCGTGAACCGGGTGTCACTGGCCATGCAATGATGGAAAAGAATATGTATGCGGAATTAATCGCGGATGGTTTCCATATTGCGCCAGATATGTTACGATTTGCGGTTAATATTAAAGGAAGTGACCGGATTGAATTAATCACTGATTCAATGCGTTCTAAGGGAATGCCGGAAGGAATCTCTGAATTAGGAGGCCAAAAAGTAATTGTTAAAGATAAACAAGCCCGTTTAGAAAATGGTCATTTAGCGGGCTCTGTATTGACATATGATGATGCTTTCCGTAATATCATTGATTATGCACAAGTTGATATTGAACAAGCAGTTCTAATGAGTTCTGTAAATCAAGCCCAAGAATTTGGGTTAACCCAAAAGGGTAGTATTAGTGTTGGCAAGGATGCTGACTTTAATTTATTTGATCGTGGTCTTGATTTAAAAGCAACATACTCATATGGAGAATTGCTATCTAAGTAGTAAGCGAGGTTTCTATCATGGGCGCACCAATATATTTACAAATCCATAATGAACTTAAACACCAAATCGAATTTGGTAAATATAAAGTTGGCGATAAAATTCCTGCAGAACGTGATTTAGCAGTTGAATTTGGGGTTAGTCGTATGACACTCCGTCAAGCCGTCCAAACGTTAGCTGATGAAGGTATTTTGGAACGTCGGGTTGGGGATGGCACATATGTTGCCAACCAAAAAGTACAGGAAAAAATGTCGGGGATTACTAGTTTTACGGAACTAATGAAAGCGCAAGGTAAAACGCCAAGTAGTAAGGTTATTACCTATCATAATGCCGTTGCCCCATCTGTTAGTGAAGCTGAACAATTACGGTTAAAAGATGGTGAACGTGTATTGCGAATGGAGCGGATTCGTTATGGTAACGATGAACCAATTTCTTTAGAAACGGCTACCGTACCAAGTCGTTTAATTGAAAAACTCGACCGAACAACGATTACAACTGGTCTATATGAAGCGTTAAAGACACAAGGTATGCAAGTTGGGCACGCTCAACAAACGGTGACGGCCCAATTGGCAACAGAAAAAGTTGCCGAATATTTAGGGATTCGGCGTGGTGATGCTATTTTGCATTTAAGACAAGTTTCCTTTTTAACCGATAGTCAACCTTTCGAATATGTTCGAACACAGTATGTCGGGTCTCGTTTTGAGTTTTATCTAGAAAAATAAGCAATTTAGCTGTTTGCTATAATGTTTGGCAAAAAGTTAATGTAGCTGAAAATAAAAAGCCCTGGAATTTTTTCCAGGGCTTTTTATTTTTAACACTGATTACATTCACTATTTATGACTAGCAATTTTCGCTAAGAAATCACCAATAAATTGAATAATGAAAATAAAGACAATAATCAAGAGGGTTGCTACTAAAGTGACGTCAGATTGGAAACGATTGTAACCAATTGAAATGGCGGTGTTACCTAGACCACCAGAACCAATAGCACCAGCCATGGCTGTTAAACCAACTAAACTAATTAATGTAACAGTTGATACCCGAATTAAATCAGCTAATGCTTCACGTAAGTAAACTTTAAAAATAATTTCAGTGGTTGTTGCCCCAAATGCTTGGGCTGCTTCAATAATTCCGTCATCAACAGAAATAAGTGCATTTTGAACTTGACGGGCATAGAATGGAAAAATTCCAAGTGATAATGGCACAAGTGCGGCATTCACCCCAATTGTTGTGTGAACTAACAACAAAGTGAATGGCATAATGAACGCTAATAAAATAATAAATGGAATTGCACGGAAAATGGATACGATTTTATCAAGAATCCAATAAATTGGGCGATTTGGTAAGATACCATCTTCAGCAAATAAGACCAAACCAAATCCAAAAATTAAACCTAAAATTCCACCAACAATGGCAGATGTAAATGTCATGTAGAGCGTTTGATAAATTGCTAATCCCCAGCCTTGGTCAGTTGACCAACCAAGTGAGATAACGTTTGGGAAAGTTTTTGTAATCCAATTCATTAGGCGAGTGCTCCTTTCAAAATTTTGACTTCAACGCCATTTTGTTCAATTGAGGCAATAGCGGTTTTAATATCTTGTTGTTGACCGCTAAGAATAGTTATTAAGGTACCAACAGGTGTATTTTGGAGAATTTCGACATTTCCGAATAAAATATTAGCGGAAACATTAAATTCTTTGAAGAGCGTAGAAATTAGTGGCTCGTCCGTTGATGCCCCGGCATATGAAAGTTGAACTAAGATATCAGGGCTTTGTAAGTTTTGAACAATCCCTTGATTTTGAACTTTACGTAAACCATCTTCTAAATTAGTGGCAGTATCAATAAAATCTTTAGTAAGTTGTTTTTCTGGGGCAGTGAAAATTTCAAGTAAACTACCACGTTCAATGACTTCACCATTTTCCATCACAGCCACTTTATTAGCGATTTCTTTAACCGCCTGCATTTCATGGGTGATTAACACAATGGTTAAACCAAGTTCAACATTCAATTTCTTTAATAAAAGAAGAATCGAATTGGTTGTTTTAGGATCTAACGCTGAGGTTGCTTCATCAGAAATTAAGATTTCTGGTTCACTTGCAAGGGCTCGAGCAATGGCAACCCGTTGCTTTTGACCACCAGATAATTGACTTGGATAGGCATTGGCACGATCAGCTAAGCCAACTAGGTCAAGTAATTCATTAACTTTTTGTTGCCGTTGATCTTTAGTTAATTTTAAATGTGCAATTGGGAAGAGGACGTTTTGGGCTACCGTCCGTTCATTCATTAAATTAAAGTGTTGAAAAATCATTCCAATTTTCTTACGTTCATTACGAAGGTCTTTATTTGGAATATAACTTTCAAGCCCATTATTGTCAGTTGCTAGATTAGTACCACTGACAATAACATTTCCATGGGTTGGTTTTTGCAATAAATTGATGGTCCGAACAAGGGTCGACTTACCCGCACCAGAATAACCAACAATCCCATAAATATCACCAGGATAGATGTCTAGCGAAACATCCTTAACTGCATGAATCGTTTGCTTTTTTTGTTCAAAAATTACGTCAATATTTTCCAATTTTATAATCGGGCTTTTTTCGCTCATATTTTTTACCTCATTTACGATGTATTATGTGTTGCTGCAATTCTTTAGTTTATGTGTTTTGCAGTAATTTGATAGTGCTATGTAGCCCGCCAATTAGCGGGACTGGTGTATTTAAAATTTAGTATCCCACGCTGGAATTTCAGTTGGGTAGTATTTTTTAAATAAATCTTTGGTGGTTTGGGTTTGATATAACTTAATTAGTTTTTTTACGTTAGGATCGGTGGCTTTATTAGCATTGGCAGCAAGAATATTAATCCAAACAGATGAAGCTGAGCTGATTGGTTCAACAAAAATGGCGCTGTGCGGATTAAGTTTACTATCATGGGCGGTACCATTATCAATCACGGCTGCTGCAACGGTTTTTAATTGTTGAGGTAGTTGGCCAGCATCAACCGGAATAATTTTTAGATTTAAACGATTATTGGTAATATCATTCGGTGTTGCCAAATCAGCGTGTTTTAACTTAATTAAACCAATTGTTTGTAATAATGCTAATGCACGACCTTCATTAGTTGGATCATTTGGAATAACAATTTGATCACCTGATTTAAGATCGCTTACTTTAGTGATGCCTTTACCTGGATAGAGTCGTGTCGGTGCAAGGTAAGTTTTACCAACTGCTTTTAAAGTACCGTGATTGCTTTTGTTCCATTGATTTAAATAGTAATAATGTTGAAAGGCATTAACATCAACTTGACCGTTTTGAGTAGCGGCATTAATTTGATTACCATCAGTAAAGTGAACCAGTTTAATCTTTAACCCATCCTTTTTACCGCGTTCAATAATATTTGACCAAATTTCGGCTTCTTCGGAACCAGCAACGCCGACTTTAATCGTTGAATTGTTATTTGAGACAGCACTAGATGTACTACAAGCAGCTAGTGTAAAGGCGGCAAATAAAGCCGTGAAAGCAATTAATAGTTTTTTCATACAATAATCCTCCAGTGGGAAAGAATTCTAAAAATGAAAAAAGCCCGTTTCTATGTTTTAACATAGAAACGGGCTTCGCCGTGAACCATTCTAATTCAAGTTAATGTTACCATTAGCTTCTCAATAACGGAATATTCCGTGTGCGTTGATAATGGACGCCACCCCATCACAGATTAACAAGTATTACTGCTCATCTATGCCAATCACAGGCCATTTTCCCAACATTTATTTGACGCCGTCTCATCACTTGGCGCTCGCTGTGCAAATAAAGTAATTGGTACTCTCCTGATCATTTCGTGTAATTCAATATTTTATATTATTGGCAATATCGTATCGTACTAGATACAAATGTGTCAATGCTTATTTTAAATCAGCATCCCAAGCTGGAAGTTCTTCTGGGTAGTATTTCTTGAAGAGGTCTTTTGTTTCTTGGCTTTGGTAGATTTTAATAATCTTCTTAAAGGCAGGGTTATCGGCATTTTTAGGATTAGCAACGATAATGTTAATCCATGGCTTTGAGTCTTTGTTGATTGGTTCTACAAAGATGGCTGATTTAGGATTGAGCTTAGCATCAGTTGCAGTATCGTTATTAACAACTGCTCCGGCAACTGATTTTAATTGAGTTGCTGTTTGAGTTGCGTCAACTGGGACAATCTTTAACTTCTTAGGATTTGAAGTAATGTCATTAGGGGTTGGTAAAGTTTCTTGTTTAAGCTTAATTAAGCCAGCTGTTTGAAGAAGGGTTAATGCACGCCCTTCATTAGTAGGGTCGTTAGGAATAACAATTTGGCTACCATCTTTAATGTCAGTTAATTTAGTAACCCCTTTACCACCATACAAGCGTACAGGGGCAATAAGTGTTTTGGCAATTGGTTTTAAGTTAGCATGGTTCGCTTTGTTCCACGTGTTTAAGAAGTAGTAGTGTTGGTAAGCGTTCAAATCAATTTGACCTGATTTTAAAGCGGCATTAGGTTGGTTGTAGTCATTGAAGTGAACGAGTTTAATATCAACGCCTTCTTTTTTAGCACGGGCAATGATGTTATCCCATACTTGGGCTTCTTCAGAACCTTCAACCCCAATTTTAACAGTGTTTGAAGATGATGACTTATTTGAGTTACCACATGCAGCAAGGGTGAAGGCTGCTAAAATAGCAGTCACAGCAATCAATAATTTCTTTTTCATAATAATTTCTCCTAAAAATAAATATAATTTATATTGATACTCAACAAATCGAACTTGAAAATAAAAAAGCTCGTCCCTATGTTAAAAAACATAGAAACGAGCTTCGTCGTGAACCATTCTACTTCAATATTTTGTTGCCAAAATATCCTCATTAACGGACTACTACATCCGTGTGCGTTGGTAATGGTCGCCACCCCATCATAAATTAACAACCAAAGTCGTTCATCTATGCCAATCACAGGCCATTTTCGAAAGGATGTTAAAGACGTCATCACAGCAACTGACGCTTTCTGTACCATAACATTCCAATTTACTTTCCTGATCAATTTGTTGTCGTATCAAACTATGAGGATAATGTTAGAACAAGATGAGAATTTTGTCAATAATATTTTAAAATTTAATTTAAAAGAAGTTACAAGTGATTTTTAGCACAAAGTTTTAAATTTCAAGAAATTTTGCGTAAATAATTTGTAACTACTACCTAAATATGTGTAAAATAAGCTATGTAGTATTTATGTTAGGATTTTTATAAGCAATTTTTTTGGAGGAAATAACATAATGATTGATTTAGCACTATCTGTTGTTTCTTTAGCACGTTTCCAATTTGCAATGACCACAATTTTTCACTTTTTCTTTGTGCCATTTTCAATTGGGATGGGTTTAGTTGTTTCAATTATGGAAACACTTTACGTGATAAAGAAAGACGAAGTCTACAAGCATATGACCAAATTCTGGAGTAAGATTTTCTTACTTAGTTTTGCGGTCGGGGTTGTTACTGGTATCATTCAAGAATTCCAATTCGGAATGAACTGGTCAGCTTACTCACGTTTCGTTGGGGATATCTTCGGAGCGCCACTAGCCATTGAAGCCTTAGTTGCATTCTTCTTAGAATCAACTTTCCTTGGTTTCTGGATGTTTAGTTGGGACAAAGTTAAGCCAGCGTTACACGTAACCTTTCTTTGGTTGGTTACAATTGGATCAAGTTTATCAGCACTTTGGATCTTGATTGCCAATTCATTTATGCAAAACCCATCTGGTTTCATTCTTAACAAGGAAACTGGCCGGGCACAATTAGTTAACTTTGCTGACTTAATCAAAAACCACCAAGTATGGTTGGAATTCCCTCACGTCTTAATCGGTGCGTTTTTAACTGCTGGTTTTGTCGTGGCTGGGATGTCAGCAATGGCATTGTTACGTAAAACTAAAAACACTGACTTCTTCCGTAAGTCAATGAAGGTTGGCTTGATTCTTGGTTTGGTGACGACCTTTGGAATGCTCTTTACTGGTGACCGTCACTCACTTTTCTTACAAGATGATCAACCAATGAAATTTGCGGCTACTGAAGGTTTATATGAAAACGTCGGTGGTAAGAACAAATCAGAACCATGGGCCGTCGTTGGTTGGTACAACGAAAAGGAACATAAACCTGATTTTGAAATTAACGTTCCTTATGTCCTTTCAATTTTGGCACACCACTCACTTACAGGTGAAAACAAAGGGGCCAATGAAATTAGCAAAGAACTTCATGCCAAGTATGATAAGAAGTTCGGTAAGGATATGAACTACTACGTACCATTTAACGCTATTTTCTACGCTTTCCGTGTTATGGCTGTTTCAGCAGGGGCTTTCTTGATGGTTGCTGTTGTTGGTTTATGGTTTAACCGTAAGAAGCACTCTGATGATTTCCTTATGAATCAAAAATGGTGGTTATGGATTATGTCAATTGTGACATTCTTACCATTTGCTGCTAACACAGGTGGTTGGTTAGTTACTGAATTAGGTCGTTATCCTTGGGTTGTTTACGGTTACTTGACAATTGCCGATGCCGTATCACCTAATGTGTCTGCGGGTTCAATGTTATTCTCTAACATTGTTTACTTCTTAACGTTCTGTACTCTTGGTGGTGTGATGGTTTACTACTCAGCTCGAGTATTACGTGAAGGTCCAGATGACTTAATGCAAACTAAGGCAGTCATTAAAGACCCATTTGCAGAGGAGGCGTTTAACTAATGTCAGCATTACAAATTTTATGGTTTGTTCTTATTGGCATCTTGTTTGCCGGTTTCTTCTTCCTTGAAGGTTTTGATTTTGGTGTCGGAATGGCAGTTAAAACACTCGCCAAAGATGATCATGAACGCGATGCCTTGATTGGTTCAATTGGACCTAACTGGGATGCCAATGAAGTGTGGTTAATTACCGCAGGGGGAGCAATGTTTGCGGCTATGCCAATTTGGTATGCCGGCCTCTTCTCAGGTTTTTACCTTCCACTATTTTTGATTTTGATTGCGTTGATTTTCCGTGGGGTTTCATTTGAATTCCGTGCAATGGCTAAATTTAACAAAGCTAAAAATATTTGGGAATGGGCTACTGCGATTGGTTCATTTGTTGCACCATTCTTATTTGGAATGATTTTTACAGCGCTTGTTAAAGGAATGCCTGTTGATGCTAACTTTAATATTCGTGGTCATTTCTTTGATTTTGTTAACTTATTTTCAATTGTTGGTGGAGTGGCCGTTGTCTTAATGAGCTACATCCACGGATTGAACTTTATTCGGTTGAAGGTCGATGGCGATATTCGTTATCGAGCAGCTAAAGTTGCCAAAGTACTCTACCCAGTGTTGTTAGCTGGTGAAGTCGTCTTTGCAATTTTACTTTTCATCTACACTGACTTCTTCCAAAATAAGCCAGTGATTACAGTTATTTTATTAGCAGTAATTGTCTTAGCAACGGTTGTTTCATACATTGCAACGCTTAAAGACAAAGAAATCTTGAGCTTTATTGCGACAGGGATTAACTTAGTAGCGCTTGTGACATTACTCTTTGTAGGTTTGTTCCCACGCGTGATTGTTGCTAATAATCCTGCACACTCAGTGTTAATTAAAGATGCTTCAAGTTCACCATACACATTAACAATTATGACTTGGATTGTTGTTTCAATCCTGCCAATTGTATTGGCGTACCAAATTTGGAGTTACTATGTTTTCCGGAAGCGGTTAACAGTAGGTCAAGCAGGTGGCTCACACTAAGCCATTTTGACCGGATTTAAATGGAGATTTATTTACATGATTGATCGGCGCTTATTCACAATGCCGGGAATTCGTAAAACACTTGGAATGCTTGCAGTGTTAATAACACTGCAAGCATTTAGTGTATTATTCCAAGGAAAATACTTAAGTATGAGTATTGTAACGCTTTGGCAACAAAAACCATTTGTTGCTATCTTACAAACTTTTGGCTTTTTTTTGGTAGCGTTTGTCTGCCGGCATTTATTAACTGTTTTAAAAAACTATGTAGTTGGCCAATGGGTTGAAAAGACTATTACTACTTTACGAAGCGATGTTTTAAAGCAAGTAGGAGCTTTGGGACCTAAAATCATCCAAGAAAAAGGGACGGGGAATACTGTAACCTTGGCTTTGGAGGGAATTGATAAAACACAAACATATTTAATGCTAGTGTTAATCAAGATGTTTGATTTGATGATTATTCCATGGATTTTATTAGCATATTTATTTACGGTTTCGTGGCAAGAAGCAACCTTTATGTTAGCGATTTATCCAGTTGTGATTCTGTTTATGATTATTTTAGGATATGCTGCGCAAGCCAAAGCAGACAAAGAATATGCAAATTTTGTCCGTTTGAGTAATCACTTTGTGGATGCATTACGTGGGTTGCCGACATTAAAACAGTTGGGATTAAGTCGCAAGTATGCTAATAACATTCACCGCGTCTCAGAAGATTACCGGGTATCTGTGTTATCAACACTAAAGATTGCGATTCTTTCAACTTTTACATTAGACTTCTTTACGACGTTATCAATTGCGATTGTCGCAGTCTTTTTAGGTTTTAGTTTAATTGATGGTACTAAAGCATTATTACCGGCCTTAACGATGTTAGTTTTGGCACCAGAATACTTCTTACCATTGCGGAATTTTGCTAATGATTATCATGATACATTAGACGGTAAAAATGCTTTAGGTGACGTGTTAGATCTCTTATCACGGCCAACCTTAGCTGATGATAAAACCATTAAGCTTGATCAATGGCAAGCAGATAGCCAACTATTGCTAGAAAACGTGACAGTTGGTTATCAAGATAGTGATAATCCAGCTTTAACAATTCAACATTTAGCCTTACAAGGTTATCAAAAAGTTGGGATTATTGGCCGCTCTGGTTCAGGAAAATCAACCTTGTTAAACTTACTAGGGGGCTTTTTAGCGCCAACTAACCAAGTGGGCCAAAAGATAATGTTAGATGGGCAAGTTGTTGACCATCTACAATTACAAGCTTGGCAAAAGCAATTCCAATATATCCCCCAAACACCATATATTTTCCATGCGACTTTGGCGGAAAATGTGGCATTCTATGCACCCGATGCATCCGAAACGGCGATTATTGAAGCGTTAGCGGCAGCAGGATTGGCTGATTTTTGGCAAGAATTACCACAAGGCTTAGCGACGTTAATTGGGGAAGGTGGCCAAGCTGTCTCAGGTGGTCAAGCACAACGGATTGCTTTGGCACGTGCATTCTTAACACCAGAACGGCGGGTCCTCCTCTTTGATGAACCAACGGCGCACTTGGATATTGAAACAGAAATGAATATTAAAAAAGCCATTGTACCATTATTTGATAACCACTTAGTTTTATTTGCAACGCACCGGTTACATTGGGTTAATCAAATGGACTATATTCTTGTGGTTGAGGATGGAAAAATCGTTGAGCAAGGAACCCCTAAGCAATTAGCGAGTCAGAATGGGGCATTTGTGCAATTAGTGACCGATGTTAACCAATTAGGAGGTGTTAAATAATGCAAACAATCGTTAAAATGTTTAATACCGATAAATGGGTACTACCATATTTACGCCGGTACAAGAAGTTACTTACTTTGGTGATTTTTCTAGGATTCATGACAGTCTTTTGTGGGACTGCCTTGATGTTTGTATCAGGGTATTTAATTTCCCGTTCAGCGCAACATCCAAGTAATATTTTATTAGTTTACGTACCAATTGTGCTCACACGGGCTTTTGGGATTGGTCGGCCAGTATTTCGTTATGCTGAACGGTTAACATCGCATAACTGGGTGTTACGCTTAGTTTCTGATTTACGTAAAAAACTGTATTTGAAAGTTGAACAACGTGCAACAACAATTCGTCAAGAAAAACAAACTGGTGATATCTTAGCGTTATTAGCTGATGACATTCAACATATTGAAAACCTATATTTACAGACGATCTTTCCTGTGGTCATTGGATGGCTTTTATATGTTGTTTTTGCCCTTTTTGTAGGTTACTTCAATTGGGCGTTTGGCTTATTAATGTTATTACTTTTTGGAATTATTACGATTTTGTTGCCATTAGTTTCAGTGGCTTTAAATGGGGCCCGCAGTTTTAAAAATCGGCAATTACAACATGAAGTTTATGTTAATTTGACAGATGGAGTCCTTGGATTAACTGATTGGGTAATTGCAGGGCGTCAAGCTGAATTTGTCGAAAAACAAACAACTTTAATGGATCAACAAGTTAAAATTCAAAGTAAAGATATGCAGTTTACATGGTGGCGGGATTTTGTTTTAAACTTAATTGTGGCCGGAATTACTTTTGTAATGTTGTATTTTGGGGAAAGCCAATTTGGTAATTCATATTTAAACGTGAATTATATTGCCGCTTTTACCTTGGCAATTTTTCCAACGGTTGACGCTTTTCAAAGTATTTCAGCAGGTTTAACTGAGATTCCTACACACCAAGCATCATTAGAACGGATGAATCGTTACGACGATCTTGAAGTTGAAAAACCGATTGCAGCCAACGTTAATCGGGAAGAATTATTAGCATTCAAAGAGATTACATTTACAGATGTATCTTTTCACTATCCGAATCAAGAACGGGATGTCTTAAATCAAATTACCTTGCCAATCAAACGCAAGCAAACGTATGCTTTATTAGGGCCATCAGGAGCAGGTAAGTCAACAATGCTTCAATTATTACTAGGTGACTTACAACCGACACAAGGCCAAATCAAAGTTGATGGGCATGATTTAAATACATTAACTGATTACCGGCATGATTTATTTGGAGTTCTCGATCAACAGCCATATTTATTTAATACTTCAATTATGAATAATGTTCGGTTAGGTAACTTAAATGCGACTGATGATCAAGTTAAGGCAGCAATTGCGGCCGTCGGGTTAACCGACTTAGTTGAAAATTTACCTGCAGGATATGAAACCGTCATGACTGAGGGTGGGCAACGGTTCTCAGGTGGGGAACGTCAGCGTTTCGCTTTAGCGCGTATCTTGTTACAAGATGCACCTATCATTATTTTAGATGAACCAACCGTCAGTTTAGATCCGATTACGGAAAATGAAGTTTTAACGACTATTTTCACATTGTTAGCCGATAAAACAATTATTTGGGTAACCCACCACTTAACGGGAATAAATTTTGCTGATCAAGTTTATTTCTTAGATGCTGGTCAGTTTACAATGAGTGGGACGCCTCAAGATTTATATGCACATAATCAGCACTTTAAACAACTTTTGGACCTCGATACTGGGGTTGTTAATTCTTAATCTTTTTAAATATAGCTAAAGGAGCAGCATGGTAACTAAAAAACGACGCACACGTAAGCGTAAAACGAGTAGTAAATTTAGTATTCAAGCTTTTTTTGTTAAAAATGGCCAACTTCGGCGTCGCAATACCGTGCTCTTCGTGATAGGTGTGGTATTATTATGTGCAGTAGCCTTACGTTGGCAAAATAACCATCAACCGATTGCTAATAATAGTACGAATGCTCAAACAGTGCTTTATGAGCAACGCAGTACTTGGTTAAATTCGCTAGTACCATATGCGCAACAATTACAACGCCAATATGGAGTTTTAGCAAGTATTAGCTTGGCACAAGCAGCTTTAGAGTCTAACTGGAATGGTAGTCAACTTTCACAGCAATATCATAATTTTTATGGTATCAAAGCAAGTCCAGGGCAAAAGTCAGTTGTATTACCAACGAAGGAATTTATCAAAGGAACTTGGGTAACGATTAATGCACCATTTAAAGTGTATGACAACACTCAAGGATCGATGCTAGATCATGCGTTATTATTAGTTCGTGGCACTGGTGAAAATCATCAACGGTATAATCAAGTTCTTAAGGCACCTGATTATATAACGGCTGCAAATGCTTTATATCAAGCGGGATATGCAACTGATCCGGGCTATGCACAGAAATTAATTAAAATTATTGAAATGTATCATTTGAATCGATTTGACCGTTAAATGTCAGTCAAATTTAGGAGGCGCTACTTATGGCAACACAATTTTATCCAGGCCAAACACTAGGGATTATTGGTGAGGGAATTAATGGACCAATTTTGGCACAAACAGCGCGTAGGATGGGCTTTAGAGTCGCTGCTTATAGCTCTGATCCTGAAGCAGAAGTATTACACATCGCTGATTTACGGTTTGTAGGGGCAAACGATAATTGGGAACAGCTACGTTCATTTGCTGAAAGTTGTGACTTTGTAACTTACGAAAGTCAAAATATTAGTACAAATACGTTGGAATACATTAAGCGATATGCCGACTTGCCTCAAGGAATCAATACGTTAGAGATTTCGATGGACCGGTTAATGGAACGCACGTTGTTTGAAAGTTTGAATATTAATTGTTTACCATACACCACAGTTGTGGATTTAACCGATGTTGTCAATGCGGCGGCTTCCCTTGGTTATCCGATTGTATTGAAATCAATTCCTAAAGCCAGTGATTCTGAAAAAGAATTAGTTGTGGAAAATGAGGCCACCATTGGTAAAGTCGCGGAAATGATTGATACAGGAACTTTTATTATTGAATCGTGGCTGACTAACGTTCATGAATATTCAGTGGTTGCTGCTCGAGCCCTTGATGGCAAAATTAGTATGTATCCCATTATTGAAAATTTCTATGATAACGGTAAATTAGTAAAAACCATCACGCCTGTTAAATTACCAGATGATATTGAATTTGAAATGTATCGTATTACGGAACATTTAGGAGGAAATATTAATTATCGGGGGTTATTTCAACTCGATTTTTATGTTACAGCAACGGGTAATTTAATTGTTAAGCGCTTAGTGGCAACATTAAGTCAGGCGAGTGCAATTTTTGATCAAGTTACGAATGTTTCAGTGTATGAGCAACATATTCGGGCCATTGCTGGGTTACCATTATCGATTGTTACGGCTGCTTGGCCAGCGGTATTAGTACCATTTTCAGATATTGATGATGAAAAATTACAGACCCAATGGTTGATAAAAGATAACTGGCATTTTTCTTTTTACCATAATGCTGGACAATTGTTACATGACGTTTCTGGGCACTTTGTTGCTACTGGAACGGATGTCCAATCACTACTAGATCAGATCGATGCAACCAAGTTTATTGTAAATGATTAATAAAAATTAAAAGCCCTCCAATTAATTTGGAGGGCTTTTAATTTAATTTAATTTAAGATATGCGCAATTGGCACAAAATTATCGAATATTATCAATAATTTGAGGACCTTCAGGACGACCGATAATCAATGTGTTAACATGGTCAAGAAATAAACCGTGTTCAACGACACCAACCATATGAATTAGTTCATCACCTAATTTTTTAGGATCAGGAATTGAACCAACTTTCAAATCAATAATGTAGTTATGGAAATGGGTTAATTTAGGTGTGCCATCAGCTTCGCGACGAATTTTTGGTTCATAACCCGCGGCTACCAATTTATCCACAACGTGCTTGCTACCAAAAGGAATAACTTCAATTGGTAATGGAAACGCACCTAATGTTTTGACCATCTTGGAACTGTCAACAATCCAAATGTTACGTTTGGAATTAGAGGAAACGATTTTTTCCCATAAATGAGCAGCACCGCCACCTTTAATTCCTTGGAAGTTTTCATCAACTTCATCAGCGCCATCGACGGTTACGTCAATATAGGCGACATCATCAATATTCTTAATTGTGATACCAAGTGCTTCCGCTTGGTTTCTAGTGCGATCAGATGTGGGAACTCCAATGATTTGGAGGCCTTCATTCTTAACGCGTTCACCGAGGGCAGCTACGAAAAACTCGGCAGTAGAACCAGTTCCAAGCCCCACAATCATGCCATCTTCGACATATTGAGCGGCGCGTTCTCCGACTTGCTTTTTTAATTCAATTTGATTCATAACTTCAAGAGCTCTCCTTGTGTAAACTGTGCATCCCTTAATTATACATAAAAAACCGAACAAAAGCTATTCGGTATGTCGCAATCCTTTATAGGCAGGCGTTAAATCAAATACTTTTTGTGCAAAACTGCACTCTGGTTTAATTTTTAAGTCATTTTCTTTGGCGTAATCAATCACAGCAGTTAATAATTGATTGGCAATTCCTTGCCCACGTAGGCTAGGATCAACAAAGGTATGGGTAATAGCGATGGCATTTTTACCTGGAATTTTTGGAAAATCAATTTCAGCTAAAAGTTGGCCATCCGGGGCAACTTGATAAAAACGTTCTGGTTCACGAATGAATTCCATAAGCAGACTCCTTTTTTGTTGGGACGATTGACTACTTTTATTTTCCTTTTAATCATGCTAATAGTCAAATTTAAAACCATTTAAGCCCTAAAAAATGTAACAGTTATTGGTATAATGAAAGATAAGAAAAAATGAAAAGCGAGAACAATGCAATGAAACGTGGATTTGAGATTATTACAAAGTATGCAGATGCCAACTTGGAGCTTCCCCAACGGGCAACAACCCAAGCAGCTGGCTATGATTTCCAAGCAGCTGAAGATATTACAATTCCTTCAATTTGGAAATGGTCATTTTTAAAAGCATTATGGCAAATTAAACATCAAGAAACGGTTAGTGAGAATGATTTAACAGCTGCCCAAGCAACTTTAAAACCATTTTTAATTCCAACCGGGGTAAAAGCATTTATGCAACCGGAAGAATTTTTAATGATTGCTAATCGTTCAAGTAATCCTTTAAAACGTAGCCTTGTTGTCCCAAATGGAGTAGGTATTATTGATGCTGATTACTATAATAATGCTAAAAATGAAGGGGCTATTTTTGTTCAAATTTTGAATTTTGGCTTATTTGATTGTCATATTAAAAAAGGTGAGCGCATTGCGCAAGGCATTTTCATACCATTCTTGTTAGCTGATCATGATGCTTCAACGATTAAAGCAACGCGTAATGGTGGCTTTGGTTCTTCAGGTATCAAATAAGGAGGTTTGTCCGTGGCAAAAATTAAAACTCAATTTTTATGTTCTAATTGTGGCTATATATCACCAAAATACTTAGGGCGTTGTCCTAATTGTGGTGAATGGGGCACGCTCGTTGAGGAACGAATTCAACCAGATACCCCTGATCGTAAGAGCCGGGTTAGCTTAGATGGTGAAGTTGCAAAAGTTGCCAAAATTGGTGATGTCTCAACGCAAGATACACCACGTGTTAAAGTTCAATTGTCAGAATTAAACCGGGTTCTTGGTGGTGGTGTTGTCCCTGGTTCAATGGTGCTAATCGGTGGTGACCCAGGAATTGGGAAATCAACGTTACTATTACAAATGTCTGGTCAGTTGGCACAAACCGGTGGAGTTGTATTATATGTATCTGGGGAAGAAAGTGCCGTGCAAATTAAAATGCGTGCGGAACGTCTCGGTGTCGGTGCAAATGATTTCTACTTGTACCCAGAAACAGATATGAGTTTAATTCGTAAGCAAGTAGATGAGTTAAAGCCCAATTTTTTGATTATTGATTCGATTCAAACGATGCAAGAACCTGATGTCCAATCCGCAATTGGTTCAGTATCACAAGTTCGTGAAGTAACGGCTGAATTATTACAAATTGCTAAGACCAACGGTATCACGGTCTTTATTGTGGGCCACGTTACTAAAGAAGGTTCAATTGCTGGACCAAAGATGTTAGAACACATGGTAGATACAGTGCTTTACTTTGAAGGTGATTTACATCATGCTTATCGAATTTTACGAGCCGTTAAAAACCGGTTTGGTTCAACAAATGAGCTGGGAATTTTTGAGATGCAAACGCAAGGCTTGACGGAAGTTGCAAACCCATCACAAATTTTCTTAGAAGAACGGATTGAAGGAGCCACGGGATCTGCGATTGTTGTTTCAATGGAAGGGACCCGCCCAATTCTAGTAGAAATGCAAGCGTTGATTACACCATCAGTTTTTGGGAATGCCCAACGGACTGCGAGTGGCTTAGATCGGAATCGGGTGTCTTTAATTATGGCGGTGCTTGAAAAACGGGCCAATATGTTGTTACAAAATCAAGATGCGTTCTTAAAAGCGGCCGGTGGTGTAAAATTAGATGAACCAGCAATTGATTTAGCCGTAGCCGTAGCCGTAGCCTCTTCATACCAAGACAAAGAAACCCAATTAGGAGATGCCTTTATTGGCGAAATTGGTTTGACTGGTGAAATTCGCCGGGTTAACCGGGTTGAAGAACGGGTTGCTGAAGCAGAAAAACTTGGTTTTAAGCGCGTGTTTGTGCCTAAAAACAACTTACAAGGTTGGCAGCCAACAGGTGACATCGAAGTAATTGGCGTGGCAACAATTAGTGAAGCTTTACAAAAAGCATTTAATGGTAAATCCAGCAAATACCGAATTAATAGCGAACAATAAGATTAAATTTGACGATTTTTGCTTAACTTTATTGCTGAATTTAAAATTAATAGTAAGATAGATTATATAGTACAAAGAAAGGATATTTTTATGCGAAAGAAAATTATACAAGCAGCCTTAGTCTTGGTAGGAGGGGCAATCGGTTTACTTGTCTTACCAAGCTTTTGGCAGTTAATTCATTTTAGTTACCAATGGATTGACAATAATATCACGGACTTTATAATCGGCGCGTTATTGCTATTATTTGTTTCATTTTATTTGGTTGATTATATTGATCGGAAACTTAGTGACGTGGAGCGTTACTTATCAACAAAGAACCCCTTAACGCTACTTATTGGTAGTATTACAACTATCTTAGGGTTATTGATTGCCGTTTTAATTTCAAGTTTGTTCGTTAATTCGAAGATATTTTTGATTAACACTGTTATTCCAATCTTGTTGATGCTTTTGTTGGGGTACCTTGGTTTTCGTTTAGGAACTACCCGGACAGATGAGTGGAAGAATTTGATTCCTAGCTTTAATCGGGTTCGCGGTAAAATTGAACCGTTACAAGAAGGTGAAGTGATTGGGGATAAACAATTAGAGCCTAACTATCACCATTACAAAATCTTGGATACTAATATCTTAATCGATGGTCGAATTTATGATTTAGTAAAATCGGGCTTTATTGAAGGAACTTTATTAGTCCCAAACTTTGTTTTATATGAAATTCAATACATTGCTGATTCAGCTGATTCAGTTAAACGGGTTCGTGGTCGCCGTGGTTTGGATATTCTTAATAAATTACGTGAAGAACAAATTATTCCCATTGAGATGTATGAAGGGGACTATGAGGATATCAAAGAAGTTGACGAAAAATTAGTTCAATTGGCCAAAGATTTAGATGCTGTACTAGTTACTAATGATTTTAATTTGAATAAAGTTACGTCATTCCAAAATATCACCATTTTTAATATTAATGAATTAGTGGGTGCTCTACGCCCACGGGTATTACCAGGTGAAACGATGCATGTAATGGTAGTCAAAAAAGGGACCGAACGGCAACAAGGGGTCGCTTACTTGGATGATGGTACTATGGTCGTGGTTGAAGATGGCCAATACTACATGAATAAGAAATTAGATGTGACCGTTACATCAGCCTTGCAAACAGACGCTGGCCGGATGATTTTTGCAAAGCCAACTCATGCAACAAAACCAATCGAATAAATCTTAGTTTTCTTGTGAATTTCACAAGAAAAACAGTTGAGATACTTTAAAAATAGGCATTTTTGGTGTATTATCACAAGTGCATAAAAAAATGAAAATGAAAGAGGCTAACACTTTGGCAAATAAGAAGCTTCGGGTGCGTTATGCACCAAGTCCAACAGGGCACTTACACATTGGTAACGCTCGTACGGCATTATTCAACTATCTCTACGCACGTCACAATAAAGGTAAGTTCATTATCCGTATTGAAGATACTGATACTAAACGTAATATTGCTGATGGTGAACGTAGTCAATTAGAAAACTTAAAATGGCTTGGTATGGATTGGGATGAAGGTCCAGATAAGCCTGGTGAATACGGTCCATACCATCAATCAGAACGGATGGAAATCTACAAGCCATTAATTCAAGACTTGTTAGATCGTGGTTTAGCTTATGAATCATACAAAACTGAAGATGAATTGGCAGCCGAACGTGAACGTCAAATTGAAAATGGTGAAACACCACGTTACGAATATGAATTTGCAGGCATGTCTGATGCTGAACGTGAAGCTACAATTGCGGAAGCAAAAGCGGCTGGTTTAAAACCTGTTATTCGTTTCAAAGTACCAGTTGGTAATGTTTACAAGTGGAACGATATTGTTAAAGGTGATATTGAAATTGGAGCTGAACAAGTCGGTGGTGACTGGGTTATCCAAAAACGTGATGGGATGCCAACTTACAACTTTGCGGTTGTTGTTGATGACCACATGATGGAAATTTCACACGTTCTTCGTGGGGATGATCACATTTCAAACACACCTAAACAATTGATGATTTATGAAGCCTTCGGTTGGGATGCACCAGCATTTGGCCACATGACTTTAATCATTAATACTGAAACTGGTCGTAAGTTATCAAAACGTGATGAATCAATTCTTCAATTTATTGAACAATACCGTGAACTTGGCTACTTACCAGAAGCCTTGTTAAACTTTATTGTGTTGCTTGGTTGGTCACCAGTTGGTGAAGAAGAAATCTTTACATTGAACGAATTTGTTAAGATGTTTGACGAAAAACGTTTATCTAAGAGTCCAGCTAAGTTTGATGCTAAAAAACTTGAATGGGTTAACAACCAATGGTTGAAGAAAGTGCCAACAAATGACATTTTCCCATCAATTTTACATCAATTAGTTGCGGGTGGTTTAGTTGAACAATCTGAATTAACACCTCAAAAATTGACTTGGTTATTCAAAATGACTGAACTTTACAAAGATCAAATGTCATTTACTAACCAAATCAATGAATTTTCTAAAGATGTCTTCTTCGATATGCCAGCAGAACTTGATGATGCAGCTAAAGAAGAAATTGCGGATACTGAAGATGTAATCAAGGTCCTTGAAAGCTTTAAGGCTCAAGTTGATAATCTTGAATTTTTCGTAGCAGCTTCGATTGCACCAGCAATTAAAGCGGTCCAAAAAGAAACTGGTATTAAGGGTCGTAAGCTCTTTATGCCAATTCGGATTGCTGCTTCACACGAAACACATGGTCCAGCATTACCAGAAGTGCTTGAATTACTTGGTAAAGAAAAAGTTATGGCTAACGTAACTGCTTTGATTGAAAAATTAAAGTAAACCACTGAGTTTCTAATATGCTCGTTAAAAAAGACGGAGGGATTAATAATTCTTCCGTCTTTTTACGTTCATTTACCTTTTATGACCAGAGCGTTAGTTACGATTATGTGCTATGATATAACTTATTAAATTACGCAAGGATAATGAATGAGGAGTAAGACACTATGATTCATGTTTTTAATACGATGACCCGTACAAAGGAATTATTTACCGCAATTCAACCTGGAGTTGTTAATATGTACGTGTGTGGACCGACAGTGTATAACTACATTCATATTGGAAATGCTCGTTCAGCAATTGCATTTGATACTATTCGGCGCTATTTTGAATATTCGGGATATCAAGTTAATTATGTCTCTAATTTTACTGATGTTGACGATAAAATTATTAAAGCCGCTCACGAAGCTGGCATTTCTGAACAAGCTTTAACAACTAAATTTGAACAAGCCTTTAATGATGATACAAAGCCTCTTAATATTAAGCCAGCAACGGTGCGACCGCTTGCCACAGAACATATTGACGAAATTATTGCCTTTGTAGTCGATTTGATCGCTAAAGGATATGCGTATGAGGCCCAAGGCGATGTCTATTTCCGTGCGCGCAAATTTCCTGATTACGGTCATCTGGCCCATCAAAATATTGATGATTTGGAAATTGGAGCCTCAGAACGGCTTGATGATGGTGAATTAGCACGAAAAGAAGATCCCGTTGATTTTGCCGTTTGGAAAGGCGCTAATCCAGACGAAGCCATCACATGGGCTTCACCTTGGGGACCTGGTCGACCAGGATGGCATATTGAATGTTCTGTTATGGCACTTAAATATTTAGGGACAACTATTGATATTCATGGTGGTGGTCAAGATTTAGCATTTCCACACCATACAAATGAAATTGCGCAATCAGAAGCGCATACGGGAACCACTTTTGCTAATTACTGGTTACATAATGGGTTTGTTACGGTAGGTGATGACAACGAAAAAATGTCGAAATCACTCGGAAACTTTGTAACGGTACATGATTTACTACAAGATGTTGATGCCCAAGCATTGAGATTAATGATGGCAACAACGCATTATCGGCGCCCACTAGCATATACTAAAGTAGCAATTACAGAAGCGATACAAATTGTTAAACGATTACAAACAGCATATGCTAATTTAGCTTTTCGGGTGCAACAAGCTGATGCAGTTCAAACACCTGACGTAGACTTTACGGCGCAAGTTAATGCCTTTAAAGTAAACTTTATGCAAGCAATGGATGATGATTTTAATGTTGCCAATGCGATGACGGTGATAAATGATTTTGCAACCGCACTCAATGTTTATGCCAATCAAGCAGCAGTTAGTGCGCTAACAGGTCAACTAGCGTTAGATGAATTTGCTGCTGAGGTGATGGTGATTGGTGTTGATGTTCAGCCAGTAGCTAATGATGATGATACTAGTTGGATTGATGAACAGGTTGCAGCCCGGGATGCAGCTAAAAAGGCCAAAGATTATGCGCAAGCTGATGCAATTCGAGCCGCATTAAAAGCCCAAGGAATTATACTAGAAGATACTGCGCAAGGAACACGATGGAAGAAAGAATGAATATGGCAAATTACCAACAAATGAATGGAATTGCATTAGCCTATATGGGCGATGCCGTTTATGAAATCTATATTCGGCAACACTTATTAGCAAAAGGGATGGTTAAACCAACTCATTTGCACCATACCGCAACTCGATATGTTTCCGCAAAAGCACATGCGGCGTTATATCGATTGATGGAAGCTGATGCAATTTTAACAGATGAAGAAAAACAATACTTTTTACGCGGCCGTAATGCAAAGTCACATACCGGTGCCAAAAATACGGATATTGTGAGTTACCGAATTTCAACGGGTGTAGAAGCTTTATTTGGTTACTTATACTTAAGTGAACAAACGAAACGCATTGAACAATTAGCAGCTTGGTGTATTGAACAAGTTGAATCAGGAAGGACAAAAGCAAATGCCATATAATAATGAATACCGTGGTGGCCGAGTGGCTAAACGTCGCGCCCCACAACGTGATCGGGATAATGATCGTCCCCGTAACAATAAGCGACCAGAGCGTAATAATGATAAACAAATTGATAAGCAAACAGTAGCGCCATTAGGTGATTTTGTGATTGGTCGCCACCCAGCCGTGGAAGCTTTAAAATCAACCGAACAAACAATTAACAAAGTTTGGCTTCAAGATGGAATTCATAGTGATGCCATTAGTGAAGTTCTTGCTTTAGCTAAAGAACGTGGCTTAGTTGTTCAAAATGCGCCAAAGAGTAAGTTGGATGAACTTAGTGATGGTCAAAATCACCAAGGGGTAGTCCTTTCAATTGCGGCTTTTGAATATGCAGAATTAGATGATTTATTCGCTAAAGCAGCTGCAAAAGATGAAGCGCCATTCTTCTTAATTCTTGATTCGATTGAAGATCCACATAATTTGGGTTCAATTATGCGGACAGCTGATGCAGCGGGTGCTCATGGAATTATTATTCCAAAGCGCCGAGCAGTCCAATTAACTGCGACAGTTGCTAAGACGTCAACGGGAGCGATTGAACACGTTCCCGTTGTACGTGTTACTAATTTAGTAAATACCGTTAAAGAATTAAAAGAGCGTGGTTTGTGGATTTTTGGAACCGATATGAATGGAACTGATTACCGTCGCTGGGATGCAACTGGTCCAGTAGCTTTAATCATCGGTAACGAAGGGCGCGGAGTGGCACCTTTATTGAAACAAAATGTTGATGAAATGCTCACGATTCCAATGATTGGCCACGTTCAATCATTAAACGCTTCTGTAGCAGCATCATTATTGATCTATCAAGGCTTTAATTCACGCCACAAATTATAATAAAAATTATATTTTTAAATTTAGTAACAAAAATAAATCGAGGGAAAGCCACTTATAGCAAGTGATAAGGGATTGTTAAGTTTATAAAATAACGTAACCGTACAAACGTTCGATATGCGGATGTCGGTATTTCTACTATCTTTATGGTACTCAATTAGAGGAGGTACATAATGATGGATGAATATGTAGATGTTGACTTAACAACCCTTGTGGAACGTGCACAACTTGGTGATGAAAGTGCGTTTGAAAAGATTTGTACGCAATTTCGCCCCTTATACTTTGCCCAATGGACAAAATTTCATAACTTAAAAATTGAAAAAGATGATTGGCTACAAGAAATGACGTTAATTACGTATCGTAGTGTTATGTCATTTAAACCACGTCAATTTGAACGTTCCTTTGGGAGTTACTTGCGCTGTGCAATTAATTTTCGGTGTATTGATGAATGGCGTCGTCAGCGAGCTAAACGATATACGGAAGATTCGTGGGATGGCATAGCACAACTACAGGGGCTGGTGGATGATAGCATTATTAGCTATAATAATGCCCAAGATTTATTGATTGTTCGTGAGACGGTTGAAAGTTTCATTAATGGCCCGATTACCAAAAAAGAACGCCAAGTTTTACATGAACTAATCGGGTTGGAACCAAGTGTTGATAAGCAAAACCTGGCTCCAACTGAAGCACTTGCGAAAAAACGTACCTTTACTCGTTCACGAGCACGTTTGAGAAAAAAACTTGAAGAATTACTAGAATAGTGATAACCTATGTAAAGAATTGTTTATACATTGTCGTCATTAATGTGTAAATTTGGAGGTTTCATACTATGGCACAAAAGAAAATCGCGCTTGCATGTAGTGCTTGTGGTTCACGTAACTACACCATTGGTGCAAACCCTAACCGTACAGAACGTTTAGAAGTTAAAAAGTTTTGTAAGTTCTGTGGTGAACACACGTTACACCGCGAAACTCGCTAATTATTGGAGATAAAAATGAAATTTTTGAAAAGTGTTATCCACGAAATGAAGATCGTTACATGGCCAACTGCAAAAGAAAACCGTCGTGATTCAGTTACTGTTATTGGAACTGCGATTTTCTTTGCCCTTTTCTTAGGTGGTATCGACTGGTTAGTTCAAACTGGTTTAGCATTCTTATCTAAGTAAATTTCATTGGCTCATGGAAACATGATTTGCTATAATTAGTACAGTTACAGAAAACTTCGTTTGCAACGAAGTTTTTTTTGTTGAAGATTTTATACGAATGACTACGAGGAGAAAACAATGGAGTCAATTGAAAAACAATGGTACGTATTACACACGTATTCAGGATATGAAAACAAGGTTAAAAACAACCTTGAATCACGTACAGAAACGATGAATATGACCGATTATATCTATCGGGTGGTTGTTCCTGAAAATGAAGTGACCACTGTTAAAGATGGTGAAGAAAAGACAATTATCGAAAATGATTTCCCAGGATATGTTTTAGTTGAAATGGTTATGAGTGATGAAGCATGGTTCGTTGTTCGTAATACACCTGGAGTAACCGGTTTCGTTGGTTCGCACGGTGGTGGTTCAAAACCAACCCCATTGTTACCAGATGAAGTTGAAAACTTGATGAGTCGTATGGGTATTTCAGCCCGCCGTGAAGAAAAGCTTGAGCTTGAACTCGGTGAAACAATTAACATTGTTGCTGGTCCATTTGCAGGCATGCAAGGAATCGTAACTGCATTGGATGAAGAAAAGCAACAATTAAGTGTTAATGTAGAATTGTTTGGTCGTGAAACACCAACTGAACTTTCTTACGATGACGTAGATAAACTTGAAGAAGTTTAATTACTAATACCCTGGTAATTAAACTAGTTGCAATAACCAATGAAAAGTCGGTAGATTCTTTGAATTTACCGATTTTTTTATATTGTTTTTTACGTTTTAATGATATGGATTATATATAGGAGAAATAGATGGATTTAACAACGGGATCACCATTGAAAAAAATTATGCTTTTTACAATTCCTTTATTAATTGGGAATTTTTTTCAACAAATGTATAGTTTTTCGGACACATTAGTTGTTGGTCGAACACTGGGTGAAAATGCTTTAGGAGCAGTTGGTTCAACCAGTAGTTTACAGTTTTTAGTTTTAGGTTTTGCAAATGGGTTGACCGTTGGGTTAGCAATTATAACGGCTCAAAAATTTGGTGCCAAAGATATTGATGGGGTTAAGCGTAGTTTTGCAATGAGTATTTTAATTACGTTTGTAACATCAATTATCGTTACAATTTTGGCGTTGGCATTTTTACCACAAATTTTACATGCTATGCAAACACCAAAAGTTTTGTATGATGACACATATGCGTTTATTTTTGTAATTTTTGCAGGTATTTTTACTCAAATGGCATATAACTTATTGGCTAACGTTTACCGGGCAGTTGGTAATTCAGTTGTACCGTTAGTATTTTTAATTGTGGGTCAAGTATTGAATGTTATTTTGGAACTTTGGTTTATTTTAGGGTTCCATATGGGAGTTGCTGGTGCCGGATATGCAACAGGGATTGCCCAATTAGCTTCAGCGCTATTATTGATTTTGTGGATTCCCCGTAACTTACCAGAATTAGCCTTAACGAAGGCCGATTTTAAACTTACTAAATTTGATTTTATTGAACATGCCCGGATTGCTTACCCAGTGGCCTTTCAAACATCAATTATTGCGATTGGTTCGGTTATCTTACAAATGTCGCTTAATATTTTAGGGCCTCAAGCTGTCACAGCAACAACTGCGGCTTCAAAGATTGATCAATTTGCAGTGTTAATCTTTATTTCATTAGGAACGACAATGGCAACATATACTGCGCAAAATTATGGTGCTAAGGCATTTAAACGAATTTTAGATGGAACCAAATATATTATGATTGCCGGAATCGTTTCGGCAGTTATTTTTGGGGCTATTGAAATAATTTTTGCAGATCCAATGATTGCTTGGTTTATTGATCCAGAAGGTAATCAGGAAATTTTTGCGATGGCACGAAGTTATTTCCAAGTTGTGGGAACAACTTATATCATCTTGTCAATTTTATTTGTGGTTCGTAATGTGTTACAAGGGGCTGGTAATAGTCTAGTGCCAACCTTAGCTGGGATTGGTGAATTGATTGCACGGGTATTTGCTGGTTTAGTATTAGCGCCTAACTGGGGTTATTTTGGAGCGATGCTTGCTAATCCGCTTGCTTGGACTGCTTCGGTCTTAATTATGTTATGGCCATTTATGAAATTCATCAATGAATTAAAGAAGTTAAACTTGATGAAGCAAATGAGTAAAGAAATTTAGATATTTCAAATTTTAGACTTGAAATAGACAAAAACTGGTGGTATCATACCATAGTATGCTTGTCATAGTATATGTGGGAGGAGAAATCTTATCTCCATTCATACCACAACACGAAACGGAGGTAATGTATCGTGGCTAAAAAAGTCGTAACAGTTGTTAAGTTACAAATTCCTGCCGCTAAGGCAACTCCAGCTCCACCAGTGGGTCCTGCCCTTGGTCAAGCTGGTATCAATATTATGGGGTTCGCAAAAGAATTTAATGCTCGTACTGCTGATCAAGCAGGTATGATCATCCCTGTAGTTATCTCAGTGTACGAAGATCGTTCATTCGACTTCATCACTAAGACTCCACCAGCTGCAGTTCTTCTTAAGAAGGCTGCCGGTGTTGAAAAGGGTTCAGGAGAACCTAACACTAAGAAGGTTGCAACGGTTACTAAGGCGCAAGTCCAAGAAATCGCTGAAACTAAGATGCAAGACCTAAACGCCGCTTCTGTTGAAGCAGCAATGCGCATGGTTGAAGGTACTGCACGTTCAATGGGATTCGTTGTTGAAGATTAATCTATAACGAACAGTCGGATCGCGTATGAAAATACGCAAGATCAAGCGGGAGGTGGCGACGCCGTTTGACCGCATTTGCAAGGAGGAATAGCTAAAAATGGCTAAGAAACATGGTAAGAAATATGTTGCTGCTCTTGAAAAGGTAGACCAAACTAAGGACTACACTTTAACAGACGCAGTTGCTTTAGTTAAAGAAATCGATTTTGCTGGTTTCGACGCAACAGTTGAAATTGCTTTCAACTTGAACGTTGATACTCGTCAAGCTGATCAACAATTACGTGGTGCCGTAGTTTTACCTAACGGTACTGGTAAAGATCAAACTGTAGTTGTGTTCGCCAAGGGTGACAAAGCTAAGGAAGCCGAAGCTGCCGGTGCTGATGTTGTTGGTGACATGGACTTGATCCAACGTATCCAAGATGGTTGGTTGGACTTTGACGTAGCGATTGCTACGCCAGACATGATGGCCCAAGTTGGTCGTATTGGTCGTGCACTTGGTCCTAAGGGTTTGATGCCAAACCCTAAGACTGGTACGGTTACTATGGACGTTACTAAGGCCGTTCAAGAATCAAAAGCTGGTAAGGTTACTTACCGTACTGACCGTGACGGTAACGTTTCTGTTCCTGTTGGTAAGGTATCATTTGATGATGCTGCCCTTGTAGGAAACTTGAAGACTATTGCTGAAACTGTTGTACGTGCTCGTCCAGCAGCTGTTAAGGGAACTTACGTGAAGCACGTATCAATCACTTCTACTTTTGGTCCTTCAGTTAACGTTGCTGTTGACTCATTGTAATCAATTTATTTAAATAAATTGATTGACCTTTGGCAGAATTATTGGTATCATATTGTAGTTAATTAAATACGATTTCTACCTAAGACTCAGGAGGCGTATGCCTTAATAGTTAAATCCTGCCGAGGAAGTTTACAACGACTTTATTTCCCTCGGTTAAACTTCGGTTTAGACGAGGGATTTTCTTTTGAGAAATCAAAATAAATAAGGAGGTAAAAAACATGAGTGAAGCAACCATCGCCGCTAAAGCGGTTGAAGTTGAAGCAGTTGCCGCTAAGTTTAACGAATCAGTTTCTGCTGTTATCGTTGACGTTCGTGGTTTAACTGTTGAACAATCAACTGAATTACGTAAGCAACTTCGTGAAGAAAACATTGAATTGAAGGTTATCAAGAACAAGATCTTGACACGTGCAGCCGAATCAGCCGACCTTGCAGGTTTAAACGACCTCTTTGTTGGACCATCAGCTGTTGCCTTTTCTAAGGAAGATGTTATCGCCCCAGCGCGTATCTTGAAGAAGTTCGCCGATTCAGTTGAAGCCCTTGAAATCAAGGGTGGTGTTATCGAAGGTAACATCGCATCTGTTGAAGAAATCAACAAGTTTGCTGCATTGCCAAGTCGTGAAGGCTTGTTGTCAATGTTGCTTTCAACATTGCAAGCACCTGTTCGTAACTTTGCATACGCTGTTAAGGCAGTTTCAGATGCAAAAGACGAAGAACCTGCTGCTTAATTAATTTAAATTAAAAACAAAAATTTTGGAGGATTTTACAATGGCTTTAAACAAAGACGTTATTATCGAAGAACTTAAAAACGCTACTATCTTGGAACTTGCTGACCTTGTTTCAGCAATCGAAGAAGAATTTGGTGTTTCTGCTGCTGCTCCTGTAGCTGCTGCTGGTGCTGCTGGTGCCGATGCTGCTGCTAAGACTGAATTTGATGTTGAATTGACTTCAGCTGGTTCAGCTAAGATCAAGGTTATCAAGGCAGTTCGTGAAGCAACTGGTCTTGGCTTGAAAGAAGCTAAGGACTTGGTTGATGGTGCTCCATCAATCGTTAAGGAAGGCTTGTCAGAAGCCGATGCTGCTGAATTAGTTGCTAAGCTTGAAGAAGCTGGTGCATCTGCAGCTGCTAAGTAATTCTAAATTACAATGCTTAAAAGAGTTAGTAAGGATTTCCTTGCTAGCTCTTTTTTTGTACCATTTAAGCGACAGTATTAGCTGATTTAAGGTGTATTGTGTAAGGCCCACTATAATATCATGGGGTACTCGATAAAAACGCCATATCAGTAAAATTACTAAATAAAAAACACCCCAAAAGCTGACCGTGCGTAGTCTACTTTTAGGGTGTTTTATTTTAATTAAGAGGGGTAATTTTGTAGCTGTGAGTACGTTGTTGATATTAGATATCGTAGTCGCTATCAGCCATAACTTCAACTTGCCCAAGACGGTAACCGTTACCAACTTGTGAGAAGAAATCATGATTGGATGTTGATGTTGAGATACCATTCATAACAACTGGATTAACATCATCAGCAGTATCTGGGAACAATGGGTCTTGTCCTAAGTTCATTAATGCTTTGTTGGCATTATAACGTAAGAATGTTAGTACGGAATCAGACCAACCAACACCATCATATAATTCATGGGTGTATTTTTCTTCGTTTTCGTATAATTCGTACAATAAGTCATACATCCAGGCTTTAATTTCTGATTGTTCATCTGCATTTAATTCGTTAAATGCGATTTGGAACTTGTAACCAATGTAGGTTCCATGAACAGATTCATCACGGAGAATTAATTTAATGATTTCTGCTACGTTAATCAATTTATTGTGACCTAAGTAGTAGAGTGGTGTGTAGAAACCTGAATAGAATAGGAATGTTTCTAAGAATACAGAGGCAATCTTTTTTTGTAATGGAGTACCAGTTTGGTAAATTTCATTAATGCGTTGCGCTTTGTATTGCAAGAATTCATTAGTGTTGGTCCATTCAAAAATTGCTTCAATTTCTTTAGGAGCATTCAACGTTTCAAAGATTGAAGAATATGATTTTGCATGGACTGATTCCATGAATTCAATATTATTTAACACAGCTTCTTCATGTTGTGTACGAATATCTGCTTTGATTGCTGACATTCCATCTTGTGATTGGACCGTATCAAGTAATGTTAAACCACCGAAAACGAAACCAACTAAATCTTTTTCTTGTTGGTTCATTTGACGCCAATCATCAAGGTCGTTTGATAATGGAATCCGGGTGTCTAACCAAAATTGTTCGGTTAATTTTTCCCAAGTTGCCTTGTCGATTGCATCTTCAATATTGTTCCAATTGATTGCACTGTATTTTTTTGCCATTAGATATTCTTCTCCATTGTTAATTGATTCACTAAATTTTAGCCTGTGATGCAGCCAATGTCAATTGACTTGAAAATTAGTGTAATAGGGTAGTAGTTATAAAAAAAGATATGAATTACGAATTTATCGCAATTCATATCTTCATCAGGCCACTATGCAATTAGATTGAGCAGCTGACACATTCGTTAACACCTGCTTCAGTATCATCATCAGTAAATGTACGAACATAATAAACTGATTTACAACCGCGCTTGTAAGCGTAGTTACGTAAAATGTTTAAGTCCCGGGTCGTCATCTTATCAGTATGACCATTTTTCCATTCATAGAGCCCTTCAGGCAACGTTGCTCGCATAAAGAGCGTTAAGGCCATCCCTTGGTCAATATGTTGTTGAGCGGTTGCGTAAATATCAATAACTTTACGCATGTCAGTATCGTATGCAGACACGTAATAAGGAATCGTATCATCGGCCAAGTAAGGGGCTGGGTAGTAAATCTTACCAATTTTCTTTTCTTGACGTTCTTCAATCCGATTTACAATTGGGTGCAATGATGAAGTTGCATCGTTGATGTATGAGATTGAGCCAGTTGGGGCAATCGCCATCCGGTTACGGTTGTACAAACCATATTGCTTAACATCTGCTGCTAATTGGCGCCAGTCAGCAGATGTTGGAATGTGATGACCTTCAAAGAGGGCCGCAACTTTAGCAGATTTAGGTTGCCAATCACCGTTGATGTATTTTTCGAAGTATGAACCATCAGCATATTTTGATAATTCGAAATCTTTAAAGGTTTCTTGACGTTCACGAGCAATCTTGTTTGATGATACTAATGTGTAGTAGTTAACCATCATAAAGAAGACATTGGTGAAGTCCATTGATTCTTCATCGCCATACATAATGTGGCTCTTAGCTAAGTAACCATGAAGTCCCATGGCACCAAGACCAACGGCGTGCGCTTCATCATTACCTTTACGGATTGAAGGGACAATATCAAGTTTTGACATATCAGAAACAAATGAAAGGGCGCGCATCATCGTATCAACTGATTGACCAAAGTTAGTTGTTTCCATCATGTTAGCGATGTTGATTGAACCTAGGTTACATGAAACATCGGTACCAAGGTGATCATACAATTGTTTATCGTTAATTGTTGATGGTTCTTGAATTTGTAAAATTTCAGAACATAAATTAGATGAAACGATTTTACCAGCGACGGCATTTTCACGGTTAGCCATATCAATGTTGATGATGTATGGGTAACCTGATTCTTGTTGTAATTTAGAAATTTCGGTTTCAAGGTCACGGGCATTGATCTTGTGTTTAGTAATTTCAGGGTTAGCAACTAAGTTATCGTATTCAGCTGTAATATCAACGTAGTTAAATGGTGTACCGTATACCCGTTCAACATCATATGGTGAGAAGGTGTACATTGGTTCGTTAGCTTTAGCTAATTCATAAAACTTATCGGGGATTGTCAAACCAAGTGAAAGAGTTTTAACACGAATCTTTTCATCGGCATTTTCTTTTTTAGTTGCAAGGAAGTTCATGATATCTGGGTGGAAGACGTTTAAGTAAACCACACCAGCACCTTGACGTTGGCCAAGTTGGTTAGAATAAGAGAATGAATCTTCCAATAATTTCATAACAGGTACAACCCCGGAAGCGGCATTAGCGATACCCTTAATAGGGGCACCAGCTTCACGTAGGTTTGAAAGGTTCATTCCGACCCCACCACCAATCCGTGAAAGTTGGAGAGCAGAGTTAATAACCCGACCAATTGAGTTCATATCATCAGTAGATTGAATCACAAAACATGATACCAATTCACCACGACGTGATTTACCTGCATTTAAAAATGAAGGAGTTGCTGGTTGGTAACGTTGATGGATCATTTCATCAGCTAAGTGCATTGCTAATGCTTCATTTCCATCCCCGTAAAAGAGGGCGTTGATGGCTACTCGATCAGTATAACTTTCGAGATAAGTTGTATTATCGTTCGTTTTTAATGCATATTGAGCGTAAAATTTGTAAGCAGCCATGAATGACTTAAATTGAAAATCTTGATCTAAAAGGTAGGCATATAATTTTTCAATGAAGCTAAAGTCATATTTAGCAACGAAGCCAGGTTCAAGAAAATCGTTTTCAAGTAAATAATCAAAACGATCTCGAAGGCTTGCAAACTTCATAGTGTTTGGTTCAACATTTTCGGCAAAGAAAGCTGTGAGCGCTTCATGATCTTTTTCTAATTGAATACGATTATTTTTTGGAATGTTAATTTGATTGTTTAGGTCAAAATATGAAACATCTTTTAAGTCTTTTAAACTCATGTGTAGGCTCCCCTTAAATTTTAAAATGATACTAACTATGGTTGATTTAACTAATGGTGCTTTAGCAATAAAAAACAACACCCTGTTGTTTTTGACACAAGATGTTGTCTTTAGCACGCGTGTTTTTAATTGATATTTATGCTAATTGTTGTAAAGCATCTGGACGGAACCCAGCAATTGAATCAATATTGGCACCTTCAACAACTGGTACTGATTGGAATCCTTGTGCTTTTAAATAGTCGACGTATTCGGGATTTGTGCTGACGTTTTTTTCTTCAAAGGCGATGCCGCGGGCTTCTAAAAAGCGCTTTGTCATCTTGCATTGGATGCAGTTATCTTTAGTAAAGACTGTTAATTTATTCATGTTATTTACCCCTATCTCTTTTTTATTTCATCGATTAGTATAACAACATGTAGTGTCTGGTGCAATGGTTAAAAACTATATGTAGTATACACTGGGGAAATAAAACGATTATTTGCCTTACAGTAGCAAAGAGAAAAATTTTATAAAAGGGTGTAAAATTTTTTGGCTAACAGTTATTATTATAGAGAAGCAAAATGAAGGGGGCATCGCCCATGAATAATCACTACTATACAGAGAATCCAGATATTGTCCACGATGAAAAAACGTGGTCATTCAATTTATTAAATAACGAGATTAAGTTTACCACGGATAATGGCGTTTTTTCAAAACAAACGGTTGATTATGGCACCCGTGTTATGTTAGAAGCATTTCGTGAAGACCACGCTCCGGTTGGAAAAATCCTTGATTTAGGGACCGGTTATGGACCAGTTGGAATTTCACTAGCATTAGCCTATCCAAAACGAAGCATTGACATGGTTGATGTTAATAATTTAGCTTTAAGCTTGGCACAACGTAATGCAACGAATAATCATGTTGCTGATCAAGTTAAGGTCTTTCATTCAAATGTTTATGAAGATGTAACTGATAAATATGCGGCCATTTTGACTAATCCACCTGTTCGTGCAGGAAAGGAAATTGTGCAAGCAATGATTAGTGACGCAGCACAACATTTAGTAGCAGCTGGTACTTTAACGGTTGTGTTACAAAAGAAACAAGGAGCCCCATCAGCCAAGAAACTAATGGAAGAAGTTTTTGGTAATTGTGAAATTATTCGGAAAGATAAAGGCTACTACATTCTAGAAGCCGTTAAAGCCTAATAGGTATGAAGGAATGCGTGAATTAACGATTGAAGAACAACAAAAATATATGCAAGCAGCATTAAAAGAGGCGTATAAAGCACGTGCAATTGGTGAAGTGCCAATTGGTGCGGTGATTGTCCATGATGGAGAAATTATAGGCCGCGGTTTTAACTTACGCGAACACGTTCAGGATGCAACGATACATGCTGAAATGATGGCCATTCAAGAAGCTAATCGACGGTTAAAATCATGGCGATTGGAAGATTGTCAGATGTTTGTAACTCTTGAGCCATGTCCAATGTGTGCGGGGGCAATTATAAACTCGCGGATTCCGCAACTATATTTTGGGGCACGTGATCCAAAAGCAGGTGCGGTAGGGAGTTTATACAACTTATTAACGGATGAACGGTTCAACCATCAAGTTGAGGTTCATGAACGAATATTAGCTAAAGAATCTGGTGAAGTTTTACAACAGTTTTTTAAAGCGATTCGGGCCAAGCAAAAAGCTCGTAAGCAAGCAGCTAAGGCACAACAAACAAAAGATGCTTGATGTTGGTTGTTAAAACGTGTATAATTATGTTCTGTAAGGCAAGGTTGTACTTCGAACCGGGTCAGGTCTGGAAGGAAGCAGCCCTAAGAATGCTGCAATTTGTGCTTTACATACATAGTTTATGAAACGAGGTCAGAAATGACTTCGTTTTTTTTATCGAAATTTGTATTGATAAAGCAGCGATAGATCTTGGTTATGTGGTAATATTGATAGAGTAATTATGCAACCAATGGGAGGTAAACAAATGGCTTATCAAGCACTATATCGGGTTTGGCGACCCCAAAAATTTAGTGACATGGTTGGACAAGAAATCATCACTAAAACGCTGAAAAATGCGATTATTACGGGACAAACAAGCCATGCATATTTGTTTACTGGGCCACGCGGAACAGGTAAAACGTCAGCAGCAAAAATTTTTGCCAAAGCGTTGAATTGCTTGAATTTACAAGATGGTGAACCATGTAATGAATGTATAAATTGTCAGGCGATTAATAGCGGCTCGTTAAATGATGTCATTGAAATTGATGCGGCTTCTAATAATGGGGTTGAAGAAATTCGGGATATTCGCGATAAAGTTAAATATGCGCCAACGCAAGCACCTTTCAAAGTTTACATTATTGATGAAGTCCATATGTTATCAACTGGAGCCTTTAACGCTTTATTGAAAACTTTAGAAGAACCACCAGCGCAAGTGGTCTTTATTTTGGCCACAACTGAACCCCACAAAATTCCCTTAACGATTATTTCACGGACCCAACGCTTTGATTTTCGGCGTATTGGGGCTAGTGCCAGTATTGCGCGAATGGAATATATTTTAGAACAAAAAGGTTATCAATATGAAGCGGCCGCTTTAAAAGTAATTGCCAATGCCGCAGAAGGTGGGATGCGTGATGCTTTAAGTATTCTTGATCAAACGTTATCATTTGGTGATGATGAAGTTACATTAGCTAATGCATTACTAGTAACAGGTGCCGTTAAGCAAAGTTTATTAAATGAATATGTAACGGCGGTCTTAGCTCAAGATGTGCCAACTAGTTTACAAGTCTTAGAATCAATTTTAGAAGAAGGTAAAGATGCACATCGCTTTATTGAAGATTTAATTAGTTATATTCGGGATTTATTACTAGCTAACCAAGCTCCTGATATGATAACAGTAACTCCAGATGAAGTTTTTACTACATTGAGTAAACAAGTAACCCCAGATTATGCATATGCTGTCATTAATGTTTTGAATGACGTCCAACAACAATTACGATTTACAACACATCCAGATGTTTATTTGGAAGTATTGACGGTTAAGTTGGCGAGTTTAAATCCGCAAGGACAGCCTAGTGAAGTAGTAACGCCAGTAACAGCAAGTACACCTAAGCAGGACGTTACAAAAGCAATTACACAACAAGTAACGCATAATATAGCGCCTAGTAATGCAGCGTCAATAACGCCCCCAGTTACTCGCCCAGCTGCGATAACACAAGCACCAATTAATGAGGTGCCACCAGTAGTTAGTCAACCAACACCACCAATGCCATCTGAAGGAGTACGTAATATTCGGGTTAGTGGTCCAGCGGCCCCAGTTGCTAAGCAAGCAATTCCGGGTAAGATGGCTTTTGATGGTCAAACGGTCTTTAACATCTTACATGCTGCAACCAAGGGGGCCCTACGGCAAGTTGAAGATAACTATCCAGATTTACTCAATATGTTAAGCGTTGTTGAAATGGCAAAATTAAACCAGGCCAAACCAGTTGCTGCAAGTCCCGATGGGGTTGTCTTGTCATTTAGTCAACCATACATCCATCGCTTAGCGCAGCAAGATATGGCATTGCAAAATAATATTTTGCAATCTTTGAATCGCTTAACCGGTGACACGCCAACCGTAGCTTTGATTACGGATGACCAGTGGATACAGTTACGTAATAGCTATGTTAGCCAATATAAAGAAAAAGTAGCGTTTACTGATATGGATGTACCAGAATTGGCAGCAATTGCGGTAGAAACACAACCACCAGTAGATGTTCCAACTAGTCCAATGATAGAAACAGCGCCAGCCGAGCCAGTTGTTATTGAGCCGGAGTTGATTGCGCAAGCCAAAGATTTATTTGGTGATATTGTAACCGTCGAAAATAATTAATTAACGAAAGAATGAGGAATGATAATATGATGGGTGGAAACATGCAAGGTATGATGAAGCAAATGCAAAAGATGCAAAAGCAAATGCAAAGTGAACAAGCGGAGTTAGAAGCAACTGAATTTGTTGGAGTTGCTCCAAGTGACTTAGTTAAGGTTACTTTTACTGGTGATCGTAAATTAAAAGATGTAGTGATTGCACCAACTATTGTAGATCCTGATGATGTTGATACATTACAAGATATGTTAGTAGTTGCAGTCAATGATGCAATGGCTAAAATCGATGACCAAACAGCGCAAACAATGGGTAAATACACGCGTGGTTTAGGATTCTAAATAATTGTTAAAAGGAGAGTCTGATGCAATATCCAGAACCAATTGCCCAATTGATTGAAAGTTATATGAAATTACCAGGAATTGGACAAAAATCAGCCACTCGCCTAGCATTTTATACCCTAGGTATGGATGAAGAAGATGTGACAGGATTTGCCCAAGCGCTAATTGCAGCCAAACGTGATTTACAATTTTGTAGTGTTTGTGGCAATATAACGGAAACTGATCCATGTATTATTTGCCAAGATCCAAGTCGTGACCAAACGACTATTTTGGTTGTTGAACAATCCAAAGATGTTATGTCAATGGAGAATACCCGTGAGTATCATGGATTGTATCATGTTCTACATGGTGTATTGTCACCAATGGATGGTAAGGGCCCAGATGATATTAACATTGCGAGCTTAATTAAGCGGCTACAAGAAAATGAAAGTATTACAGAAGTAATTGTTGCGACAAATGCCAATGCTGAAGGGGAAGCTACTGCAATGTATTTAGCCCGGATGCTCAAGCCAGCCGGTATTAAAGTAACCCGTTTAGCCCATGGATTAGCAGTGGGGAGCGATATTGATTATGCTGATGAAATGACTTTAATTAAAGCTGTTGAGGGGAGAACGGAATTATGAGTCGGCTGAGTAAGCGTAAAAAAGCATTGACGCATTTGGCATATGATGAAATGTTAATGGATCAAGTTGATGAAGCGAAAATTGATTGGGATTTGGCAAAATCATCTGAGCGGGCAATGACGGAAAGTAATTATGACGGGCGGTTAATTCAAGCTCAAACAGCGTTAACTAAACAAAAATTTTTTTACTACTATCGTGAAGCTCGTCGTCGCCAAATTACAGGGCGTATTCAACGTAGTGTATTTACGATTGATTAATTAGGAGCATAGGATGTCTAAAAAGAAGCAAACACCACAATCGGGCTTTGCATCGATTATTGGCTTAATTATTTTAGTTGCATTAGCGGCCGCTTGGTTTACTAATGGTGATGCTGGAAAAAATAAACAAGACCAAAGTACCGTAACTAGTCAAGTTAGCAAACATTCCTCAGCACACAATAATCATGCGGTAACTTCAAGTTCAGCAACAGATTCAGCTAAACAGGCAGCTAATTCAGATGCTAATAAAAATCAACAATCAGCAGCACAACCTAATGTGGATCTAGCACAATTAAATTTTAGTGGACAACAAATCATCCAGGTTAATAATGGCCAACCAGATTTTAATGCTAGTCAATTAGCGACTAATCGTGGCGCGTGGGCAACATACCAACCGCTAGATAATTTAGGGCGTGCTACTGGAGCAAGTGCGTTATTGAATAAAAGTTTAATGCCGCATGCTAAGCGCCAACGCTTGACGGTTAATCCGACGGGGTTTAAGAACCGTAAAGTCATGATTAATGGTCATGAAGAGTGGTTATATAATCGCTCACATTTGATTGGTTACCAATTTACAGGTCAAAATAACAACCTACAAAACTTAGTAACTGGAACCCGTTCATTGAATGATCCAGGCATGTCATATTATGAAAATATGGTCGCTAGTTATCTGCGAAGTCACCCTAATGATTATGTTCGATATCAGATAACGCCTTACTATCGTGGTCAAGAATTAGTACCACGAGGAGTGCAAATGCAAGCTGAATCAATTGAAAGTCAAACAATTCGGTTTAACTTGTACATTTTTAATGTTCAAGCGGGCATAAATATTAACTATCAAAATGGGTACTCAAGTACTAATTAACATGTTAAAATAGGCTAAGCAATGATATAGACAAAGTAGTTAACAAAAATTGATGCAGAAAGTTAGTGTTTGCTGGGAACTAACCAAAGTTTGTTAAACGAAGTTACATCTATGGAGCATAAGCGGTTCGTCTCGTTATCGACGCCTAAGGCTACAATTGTAGTAAATTAAGGTGGTACCACGGAATTTATTCGTCCTTAAGTGCATAGTAATGCGCTTGAGGACTTTTTTTATGGAAAAAAGGAGAATTTAAATGGAAATTTTTGCTGATTTAAAATGGCGCGGTGCCATTAACCAACTAACTGATGAAGACGGTTTACAAAGTCTATTAAATGAAAAGCAAGTCGGAATGTATGCTGGGATTGATCCGACTGCTGATTCAATGCACATTGGACACTTAATTCCATTTATGGTGTTAAAACGCTTCCAATTAGCCGGGCACAAACCAGTGATTGTTATCGGTGGTGGAACAGGTTCAATTGGTGATCCATCTGGTCGTAATTCAGAACGAGTATTACAAACAATGGAACAAGTTATGCACAATGAAGCTGCTTTGACGGCGCAAATGGTGCATTTATTTGGAACTGAAAACTTCCGCGTAGTTAATAACCGTGACTGGTTAGGTAAGATTAGTTTGCTTGATTTCTTACGAATTTACGGTAAATTATTCTCTGTTAACACGATGCTTGCTAAGGATGTTGTTGCTTCACGTTTGGAAACGGGAATCTCATTTACTGAATTTACTTACCAAATCTTGCAATCAGTGGACTTCTTAGAATTATTTAAGCGTGAAGATGTCCAATTGCAAGTTGGTGGGGCGGATCAATGGGGTAATATTACTGCCGGAATTGACTTGATTCACCGCATGGAAGGTAACGATGCAAAGGCTTACGGTTTGACGATTCCATTGATGCTCAAATCAGATGGAACTAAATTTGGTAAGACCGCTGGTGGGGCAGTTTGGTTAGATGCTGAAAAAACATCACCATACGAATTCTACCAATTCTGGTTTAACCAGGAAGATGCAGATGTTATCAAATACTTGAAGTACTTTACTTTCTTGTCAAAAGAAGAAATTGATGCACTTGAAGTTGCAACACAAGAAAATCCTCGTGCACGGGAAGCTCAACGTAAACTTGCACAAGAAGTTACCCGTTTTGTGCACTCACAAGCGGCAGTTGAAGAAGCTGAACGGATTTCAGCAGCTTTATTCTCAGGGGATGTTCAAGACTTGACAGCAACTGAAATTGCACAAGGTTTTGCTAACATGCCTTCATTTGAATTGACAAATGAAGTTAAAAACATTGTTGATTTTATTGTTGATGCCGGCGTTGATGCGTCAAAACGGCAAGCTCGTGAAGATGTTACCAACGGGGCGATTCGCATTAATGGGCAACAAATTACAGATGTTGAAGCAATGATTGATCCTAGTGTCATGTATGATGGTAAATTTGTAATTGTTCGTCGTGGGAAGAAAAAGTACTTCTTAGGTCGGGTACAAAACTAAAAAATACTAAATAAAAAGCTACCAGTATTAATTTTACTGGTAGCTTTTTACGTTTTTATTTGGGAGCTAAGTGCTTATCTAATAATTCCAGAATATTTTTTTGAGCTGGAGTTAGGACATGCGCCGTACGATATGCAATACTAGTGATAAATTCTGGTTGGTTATCATCAAGTAAATCAAGCGCGACAACATCAGTACGTTGATCTTGGGTAATGCTAGCTAGAAATGAAATCCCTAGATTAGCAGCTACCATGTTGAGAACCAGATTAACATCGGTTGAACGAAAGACGGGGTTTAAACGCATATGGTTTCGATTAGCTAGTTTACTGATGGCTTGGGTATGGACAAAGCTTTCATTTAACAAAATAAAGGGTAATCCTTTTAAATCAGCAAAATGAACCGCTTTTTGGGCAGCTAAAGGATGAGTTTTCGATACAAAGATTTTAAATGGGTGCCGTGCAAATTCTTTAGTTATTAATGATTTATATGAGAGCGGCTCATCTGAACCAAGAAGTGCAATATCTATTTTACCGTGTAGTAGTGCTTTACGAAGATCGTTGGAACCACTTTCAATCGTTTGGATATTATGAAGTAGTTCTAACGAGTTCAGTTGGCTAGCAATTTGCGTAAAGTAATAATTACGAATAATTGGTGGTAAGCCTAATGTAATTTGATCATTATTGAGGCGACTAATTTCATCTTTAGTGACTGCCCATTCATTTAAAATTTGATTAGCGTGCTTGTTGAGCTGTTCACCGGCTAAGGTAATATAGAGATCATTATGAGAATGGTCACGGACGACTAATTGTGTAGCAAGTTCTTCTTCTAAACGTTTAATGGCCGCACTAATTGTTGGTTGGCTAACATTAAAAAAAGCGGCTACTTTGGAAAAGTTTTTTTGCAATATTAATTGCTGATAATATTCTAAGTCACGAATATACATGGTTACTCCTTGCTATGACTGTTTTTTGTAAGCTGATATAAAAATCATTTATAGCTCGTATTCAATTTGACTATACCTTTTATAAAGGGCTAAATTAGATAATAATGCATAGAGGTATAAGAAAAGTAATTAAAGAATTAGCGTGTGCTACACAAAAGGATTTAATTTAGTTAGCGATGGTTTGAATACGGTTACGATGCGCTTTTAATAAAGCAAGGTACACAACATTGTACCATTGATTTTAGTTAATACGTATAGAGGTGATACAAACAGCGGTAAAATTTAATTAAGGCGGCATCCTGGTAGTCTGATTAATTAGTTATTTGTTCAAGTACACAGTAAATGAAAGTTTTAAGGATTTTGAGGTAGGGGATAATGGCAGTATTATGGAGTTCCATCCAAAGTGTGCTCGTAGTTGTAATTATTATGGCACTTGGTTATGTGTTACGTGTTAAAGGTTGGTTTGCGGATAGTTTTGGTAAGAATATTTCTAAATTTATCAAAAATATTGCTTTGCCAGCTTCAATTTTTGTATCAGTACTACAACGCTTGACGCGTGGTACCTTAGTATCATTCTCAAGTTACTTGATTTGGGGATTTTTGGCCGTAATTATCGGTTATGTAATTGCATTTATTTTAGTTAAAGTTTTAAAAGTTCAACCTGGCCGCCGTGGGATTATGATTAATGCCATTGTTAATGCCAATACAATTTTTATTGGTTTGCCATTGAATATTGCGTTGTTTGGGAATGATAGTTTGACTTATTTCTTGGTTTACTACATCGTAAATACCGTTTCAACTTGGGCTTTTGGGGTCTTTTTGATTAGCAACGATGATCCAACCAAAGTTGCTAACACTGGTGAAAAACAAAAAATTAATTGGAAACAAGTTATTCCAATGCCATTAGTTGGTTTTGTGGTAGCTTTAGTATTTTTATTATTGAATATTCCAATTTTGAAAGTTACTTTCTTGCAACAAAGTATGACCTACGTTGGTAGTTTAGTAACGCCACTTTCATTAATTTACATTGGGATTGTGTTAGCAGATGCAGGTTTGAAAAGTATTAAATTTGATCGGGATACGATTGTGGCATTATGTGGTCGGTTTATCTTATCACCAGTTATTATGATTGCCATCGTATACTTTGCAAGTCACCATGGAGTTAATTTAGCTCCGCTATTGCAAAAGACATTAATTGTCCAATCTGCCACACCAATGTTAGCAGTCTTACCAATCTTGGCTGCAGAATCACATGGTGATGTTAAGTTTGCTACTAATATTGTGACGACTTCAACTGTGCTATTCATTATTGTTGTACCAATTTTGATGACAATTATTCAATATATTTAAATTGTTTTAGAGAAATCACTAATTAGTGGTTTCTTTTTTTGTTGTCATCATAATGGTAGATTCCAAAAAAGCCTAAAATTATGATACAATTTAATAATTATATAAATAAAGTGAGGAGTATAATGCAAACAATGACAGTTGGTGATTATAAGCGGCAAGCCCGCCAAAAGTTAAGTGGCAACTGGGGAGCGGCAGTACGTTTAAATGCCTTTCCAGCAGCTTTAAAGTTTATTAGTATGTTTTTATCATCATTATTAATAATTGGTTTGGTTACCCTAATTATCTTCTTAGCCAAAGATCCACATACTGGTAGTGAGGTTTCACGTGCCGTTCAATCCGGAATGGATAGTAGTACGGATGCAACCTTTAATACAACTTTTATGGGATCATATGGAAATGAAGTAGGTTCATTTTTAATGTCAATTATAATCGCTATGGTATCAACGGGGATTTATTGGACATCACTTGATTGGTTGCGCGGCAAAATCGAAACCGTAACATTTAACAATGCATTTGATGGTTTCCGGAGTAACAATGTATTAGCGAACTTTATGTTGTTATTAGTAATGACGTTGTTCAAAATTTTATGGACATGTTTATTTATTATTCCTGGATGTATCAAAGTATTCTCATATTCACAAACTTTGTTTATTTACAAAGATATGGTGGATAAGCATGGTCGTGAAAACGTACCAACTAGTTGGGCTTGGTATATCACCGCTAGTCGGCGATTAATGCAAGGCCACAAGGCTCAGTTGTTTTGGCTTGAATTCAGCTTTATTGGTTGGTACATTGTCGTCTTATTAACTTTAGGAATTGCTTGGTTTTGGGTAATGCCATATGTAAATATGACGCGGACGGTTTTCTATGAAAACTTAGCTGGAGAAACGTTTAAATAAACAGTGTTAACTTGATAACATTGTTACAGATTAAGTAGTAAAAATTGATATAATAGTCTATGAACCTGAAATATAGACGCGCATTAAAATCCGGAAGCGACTTAAAAGGTCAGCTTGCGGATTTTAATTATCTTCTGGGATAAATTCGATAAAATAAGTTTGCTAATGGGAGGTAAAATGATGAAAAATGAACAGGAAATTGTAATTATCACGGGGATGAGTGGTGCCGGAAAAACCGTTGCCATGCAGGCATTTGAAGATATGGGTTTTTTAACAACTGATAATCTCCCAATTGCACTTTTAGGGCAGTTTTTTAAAATGCTCCAAGATAGCCAATCAGTCCAAAAAGTAGCGTTGGTTGTTGATGCACGATCAATGGAATTGCTTGGTAGCATTGATGAAATGTGGAAAAATAAACGTGCCACCACAAAGATATTATTTCTAGATGCTAATGAACAAGAATTAGTTGCCCGGTATAAAGAATCTCGGCGCCAACATCCGTTAGCCCCAGATGGTCGAGTATTGGAAGGAATTGAAAAAGAACGCAATGTCCTTGAAGGTATTAAAAATCACGCCGATATTTTAATTAATACAGGGGATTTATCTAATCGACAACTCCGCAAAATTTTATTTGCCAAATTTAGTGATGGGACTCACCGAGCACCATTCAATGTGCAAGTAATGTCATTTGGCTTTAAGTATGGCTTACCGTTAGATGCTGATTTAGTCTGGGATGTACGCTTTTTAACTAATCCATTCTACGATCCATCATTACGTGATTTAACCGGTTTAGACCAACCAGTGTATGATTACGTTATGCAAACTGATGGGGCTGAAGAATTTTTCCAAAATTATGTGAAACTCTTGAATTTAACGATTCCCCGCTACATTAGTGAAGGAAAAACGTCATTAGTAATTGCGATTGGTTGTACGGGAGGTCAACACCGTTCAGTAGCTTTTGCCGAGCGCATTGGGCGGACTCTTGAAGCAAATTATCAAGTTCGAATAACCCACCGCGATATTGAGTTACGCAAAGAATCGAGCGTTAAGTCATGAAAAAAGTCGTAATTATCGGGGGAGGTTCCGGGCTACCAGTAGTCTTACGAGCTTTACGCAAACAAAAAGTTGATATAACGGCAGTGGTTACCGTCGCAGATGATGGGGGATCATCAGGCGTGTTACGAAACTACATTAACGTTGTGCCACCAGGTGATATCCGCAATGTCATGGCCGTGATGTCAACACTAGACGAAAATTTCATTAATGTGTTTCAATATCGCTTTAAATCGGATGATGACTTTTTTGCCGGACATAGTATTGGTAATTTAATTATTGCAGCAATGCAGGAAATGAATTTAAATATTTTTGATGCTGTTCAAAAATTAAGTAAAATGATGGCAATCCGTGGTCAAGTTTATCCAGTTGCAAATGAACCGCTAGAGCTACATGCGCAATTTGCGGATGGAACGTCGTTAGTCGGTGAAGCGGAGATTACACATGCCCATAAAGTTATAAAAAAGGTGTGGGTTGAACCAATTGATGGCTCAAATAATAAAATCGCCCAAGCAGTCCCACAAGTAATCACTGCCATCGCTGAGGCGGATCAAGTGATTTTAGGGCCGGGTTCGTTGTATACGAGTATTTTACCGAATTTAACAATCCCCGATGTCGCCCTTGCCTTAAGAGCGACACGGGCGGACATCGTTTACATTTCAAATATTATGACCCAAAAAGGTGAAACCGATAATTTTTCTGATGCGGACCATGTAAAAGTCTTAAATGAACACTTGGGTGGCGATTTAATTACCCACGTAATTGTGAATGCTACGGCAGTTCCTGAAGACTACATTGATTGGCAACATTGGAGCGAAGTATCTCAACAAGTCCGCCATGATAGTAGTGAATTTAATAATATTAAGGCCCAAGAAATTCAAGCGAATTTACTTGAATTACGGGATAATGGAGCCTTCCATAACGGTAATTTAGTGGTAGAAGAACTAATGAAAATTCTCGCCCAAAAGTGATGAAAGGAAACCAACAATGTCATATGCAAGCGACGTTAAAAAAGAACTGACAAGCCTTGAAGTTCATGAAAATAATGCTAAGGCTGAATTATCAGCTTTAATTCGCATGAATGGGGCTTTAGGGTTAAGTAACCGTCAGTTTATTTTAAACGTACAAACCGAAAATGCTGCCACAGCTCGGCGAATTTATAGTTTGCTGCAGCAATTTTATAAAGTTGAAGCAGAAGTTGTGATTCGGCGGCAGATGAAACTTAAGAAAAATAATGTCTATCTCGTGCGTTTGAAATATCAAGTCCAACAAATTTTGGACGATTTACAAATAATGAAGGGCTTTGAAATTAACGAGGATATGCCTAAGGCTTTATTGCAGCGTGATTCAGAGCGTCGGTCGTATTTACGAGGTGCCTTTTTAGCCGCTGGGTCAGTTAATAATCCGGAAAAAAGTCGTTATCATTTAGAAATTTATTCATTGTATCAAGTCCATAATGAACAATTAGCCGCTTTAATGAATGAATACCATTTAAATGCCAAGACGACTGAACGACGTTCGGGGTATATTGTCTACTTAAAGGAAGCTGAAAAAATTGCAGATTTTTTACAATTAATTGGCGCAACTAACAGTATGCTCCAATTTGAAGATGTTCGGATTATGCGTGATATCAAAAATTCCGTTAATCGCCTCACAAATGCGGAAGAAGCGAATGCTAACAAGGTTGCGGATGCTAGTGCGCGCCAAATTGATAACATTAAGTTAATTGATGATCAAATTGGGTTGATGCGTTTACCAATCAAGTTACGGCAAATTGCAGAAGCCCGGTTAAATCATCCAGATGTTAGTTTAGGCGAATTAGGTGATTTTGTAACCGATGGCCCGATTTCAAAGTCAGGGGTTAATCATCGTTTGCGGAAAATTAATGAATATGCCCAAGCAATTCGGGACGGGTTACCATTACCAGGTTCAAAAAAACGGTAAACGTTATAAATCGTTTGACCTACTTTGACCTTTGCGGTAAGATTAAACAGTAAATTAGCAGTCATAATAGCTGATTGCTAGAATTATTTAAGGAGGATCAATTATGTATCCAGTACCTACAGTTATTGAAACGTCAGCTCGTGGTGAACGTGCTTACGATATTTATTCACGGCTTTTAAAAGACCGGATTATTATGGTTAGTGGTCAAATTGAAGATGGAATGGCCAATGCCATTGTTGCTCAACTCCTCTTTTTGGACGCCCAAGATTCAGAAAAAGACATCTACATGTACATTAACTCACCTGGTGGGGTTGTAACAGCGGGGATGGCGATTGTTGATACGATGAACTTCATCAAGTCAAACATTCAAACCGTTGTCATTGGATTAGCCGCTTCAATGGCGACAATCATTGCATCTTCAGGAACCAAGGGTAAACGCTTTATTTTACCAAATGCTGAATACTTAATTCACCAACCAATGGGTGGTGCACAAGGTCAACAAACGGAAATTGAGATTGCATATCAACAAATTACTAAGACTCGTCACAAGTTGGCCCAAGTTTTAGCTGAAAATGCTGGTCAAGATCTTAAAAAAGTTGAAGCTGATATTGAACGCGACTATTGGATGGATGCTGAAGAAACATTGGCATACGGTTTAGTTGACAAAGTTATGACATCAGCCTCTGATTTATAATTTAATATACAAATTAGGAAGCTCAGAAATTTTATTTTTGAGCTTTTTTGTATCATTTAAAGGCTTGGATTATCCATAGATAGTGTTGAAAATTAGCTGAACTAGTCCTTAAAAAATTAGGATAATGGATGTCTAGGGTCAGGCCTTATCAAATAATTTAATCGTGATATAATATTTATATCAAAAGTTTGGGAATCGAGGATTAATGTGTGGCCATCGAAAATTTATTAACATTCCGGAACGCGATTAATCTGATTGATATTTTAGTCGTCTGGTTTGTAATATATCGTTTAATGCTATTGTTACGCGGAACGCGTGCTGTCCAGTTAATGCGCGGGGTAGCAATTGTTATTATTATTAAATTACTAAGTGCATGGATTGGATTTAATACCGTTTCATGGATTATGAACCAAATTATTAACTGGGGAGTTATTGCCCTAGTAGTTATTTTTCAACCAGAAATTCGCCGTGGATTAGAACACCTAGGACGTGGGTCTGTATTCACAAGAACCAATAAGGAGACACAAGCTGCAGAGCATGTTGTGGAATCATTAGATTTTGCAATTCAATATATGGCCAAGCGACGGATTGGTGCCTTAATTGCAATTGAACGGAATACTGGGTTGGAAGAGTATGTAGAAACAGGCATCAAACTAGATGCCTATGTAACCGGACAGTTATTAATTAATACGTTTATCCCAAATACGCCGCTGCATGATGGTGCAGTAATTATTGAAGGTGATCGAATTGCGGTTGCTGCCGCATATCTACCGCTATCAGAAAGTAGTACCATTCCGAAAGAATTAGGGACTCGTCACCGTGCGGCTGTTGGGATTAGTGAAGTAACTGATGCGTTAACGATTGTGATATCTGAAGAAACTGGTGAAGTTTCGTTCACTTTGAATAATGAGTTAATTCGAGACTTAGATCAGGCGGATTACCTTAATATGCTTCGTAAACAATTGGTACAAACAGAACCCGTTAAACAATCGAATTTTATCGCTTTCTTTGAAAAAATATTTCAAGGGGGACGTAAATAATGCGACTAATTAAATTTTTAAAAAATCAAGGTTTGTATTTGATTGGGTCACTGATTTTAGCAGTTTCACTGTTTGCCTACGTCTCATCAACTAATCAGGGAAGCCAAAATAATCAAACGCAACAGCAAATGAATTCAGGGAATTTTTTATCATCGTTAGCCTCCCAACGAAAAGCCAAAGTTAATTTACCACTACAGCTAGATGTTAATGATGTGCGCTATTTTGTGACTGGGGCACCTGAGAATGTGACGGTACAGCTTGTGGGCCCTAGTGCTTTAGTAACGGCCGCGGTTAATACGAAGAATTTTGAAGTATATGCTAATCTACATGATTTGACACTTGGAAATCACACGGTTACCTTAAAAATCCGAGGTTTGAGTAAAGATATTGCGGCACAAATTATTCCAGGGAAAATATCGATTAATTTAGCTCAACGGGCAACCCGAAATATCCCGGTTAAAGTGCAATATAATAACGAAAATATTGCGGATGGTTACGATGTTGGTAATGCTAAGTCTTCAATTCAGACGGTGCAAATTACGGGAGCGGCTGAACAAGTGGCTCGGGTCCAAGATGTCGTTGCACAACTACCAATCCCTAATAATACTAAAAGTACAATAAATCAGCGTGTACAGTTGCAAGCATTAGATTCTAATGGTAATTTAGTAGATGTTGTAATGACACCGCAAATAACTAATGTTACCCTGCCAATAACACCTGGTGAAGGTAAAAAAGTCGTACCGGTCGTATTAAAAGCAATCGGAACTAACGCGGATGAATATACATTAACAGCTAGTGTTAATGAAATCAGTGTGATGGGTAAACAAAAGATCCTTAATGATATAAAACAAGTCATTGTACAAGTTGATGTATCTGGAATAACATCTAATACGACTAAGCAAGTTACGGTGCAAAGTTTTGATGGTGTTAAGAGTTTTGATCCAACGGCGATAACGGTTAACATCCAACCAACGAAAGGTCAAAATAATAACAATGATTCAAGTAGTTCAGAGAGCTCAAGCAGTTCAGAGAGTTCAAGCCGGTCAAGTAGTAGTGCATCAATAAATGATGCTAAAGATACTGTGAGCCAAGATAAAGACGGTTCAACTGACTCGGCACAAGTAACGACTAAAAATAATAAATAAGGAATAACAATATGTCAGATATAAATTTAAAATACTTTGGAACCGATGGTGTGCGTGGAATCGCAAACCAAACCTTAACACCTGAGTTAGCATTTCAATTGGGACGTACTGGTGGTTATGTTTTAACGCAACATGCGCAACAACAAGATCGGCAACCACGTGTCTTAGTGGCACGGGATACGCGGATTTCTGGTCAAATGCTAGAACATGCCTTGGTGGCTGGGTTATTATCAGTTGGGATTGAAGTTTTACGCCTTGGTGTGATGACTACACCGGGGGTCGCATATTTAGTTCGTGCCCAATCAGCCGATGCTGGGGTTATGATTACTGCATCCCATAACCCTGCACAAGATAATGGAATTAAATTCTTTGGAAACGATGGTTTTAAATTATCTGATGAACTTGAATTTGAAATTGAACAATTGCTAGATGCTGAGACAGATATTCTTCCCCGCCCAGCAGCTGTCGGTTTAGGGTCAGTTTCAGAATATCCAGAAGGTGCTTTGAAATATACTAAATTCTTACAAGAAACAATTCCTGATGACTTATCGGGATTAAATGTTGCCATCGATGCGGCCAATGGGGCAACTTCTGGTTTAGTGTCACATCTCTTTGCTGATTTAGGTACGGATTTTGTAACAATGGCAACTAATCCAAATGGCACTAACATCAATGACGGAGTAGGTTCAACGCATCCAGAAGCTTTAGCGGCCTTTGTACAAGAAAAAGGTGCGGATGTAGGAATTGCCTTTGATGGTGATGGTGATCGTTTGATTGCGGTTGATGAGTTAGGTAATATTGTTAATGGTGATAAGGTTATGTTCATTACTGGTAAGTACATGAACGAACATGGTCGTTTAAAGAAAAATACGGTTGTAACAACAGTGATGTCTAATCTTGGGATGTATAAGGCCCTTGAAGAAAATGATATGCAATCTGTAAAAACTGCCGTAGGTGATCGCTATGTTGTTGAAGAAATGTTGAAAAATGGCTACAACGTTGGTGGTGAACAATCAGGACACATTGTCTTTCTTGACTGGAATACTACTGGAGATGGTATGTTAACAGCTATTCAATTACTACATATCTTAAAAGAAAGTGGTAAAAAATTATCTGTTCTGGCAGCGGAAGTAACAGAATATCCACAACAATTAATTAATGTGCGTGTTACCGACAAAAAACGAGCACTTGAAAATGAAGCGATTAAAGCAATCATTGCGCAGGTGGAAACTGAAATGAACGGCGAAGGTCGCGTTTTAGTACGCCCAAGTGGAACTGAAAACTTATTACGTGTTATGGCAGAAGCAAAAACAGAAGATGCCGTAAAAGAATACGTTGCACGCATTGTGGCTGTTGTAGAAGAAGAAGTGGGTATTAAATAAATTACTCAAAAGTTGCAATCCGATATGACTAATTAGTGGTGTTAGTAAATACCGCTGAGCAGTCGGGTGCTATTGATAAATACTAATAAAAAGGCTGGAGAAAAATTAATTTTTCCCCCAGCCTTTTTTGTGTATATGTGTAAAAATACATAATGTTAAATGCCATGTTAGATCGATTTTTCTTGTAGAAAATAGGAATAAGCCACTCCATTTTTGATAGTAGTAGTGACATGAAAAAGCCTTGTAACACCAATAATGACGTGAAAAACTTATCGTATAATTGGTAAATACGATTAACATTAATTAATAAACATCTATACCAATGTACAAAAAGTTTGACACACCCTTATATATAAGTGTATTATCTACCTATACCATTAAAATAAGAGGTGAACTTATATGTGTGGAATTGTCGGAATTACTGGGAGTCGTGCAGCATTACCAGTATTACTACGTGGATTACAAAAACTTGAATACCGCGGCTATGATTCAGCCGGGGTATATGTAAATGACAGTGCAACTAACGACGAGTTTTTCTTTAAAGAAAAAGGTCGAGTTGAACAATTAGAAGCATTGGTAGCAGATAAGGGTATTCATGGGAATACTGGGATTGCGCATACGCGTTGGGCTACGCATGGTATTCCAAGTGCGCACAATTCGCATCCGCATGTTTCAGCGTCTGGTCGTTTCTTTTTGGTCCACAATGGGGTTATTGAAGGTTTCCGTGAATTAAAGGAAACATATCTTCAAGGAGTTGATTTTAAGTCAGAAACTGATACTGAAGTTGCCGTTCAACTTGTTGCTAAGTTTGTTGAACAAGATGGATTGACAGTCCCAACAGCATTCCGCAAAGTGTTAGCTTTAATCGGTACTGGTTCATATGGCTTTGTGTTGGTTGATAACCAAAACCCTGATGTCCTTTACGTTGCTCGTAACAAGAGTCCTTTACTTTTAGGTCTTGGCGAAGACTTCACGGTTGTGACGTCTGATGCGGCAGCAATGTTGGAATACACTCATGAATTTATGGCACTTGATGATGGTGAAATGGCAATTATCAAAGGCACTGATATCGAAATTTTAAATGCAGCTAATGAACCAGTGAAACACGATGCATTCACTATTGAAATTGATGCAGCAGAAACTGATAAGGGTATCTACCCATACTACATGTTAAAAGAAATCGAAGAACAACCTAATGTGATTCGGACATTACTTAACGAATATATGGATGATACTAGTCATGTAAATATTGACGATGCAATTATTAATGAATTAAAACAAGCGGACCGTATTTACATTGTGGCTGCTGGAACTTCATATCATGCTTCATTGATTGGTAAGCGGATGTTTGAAAAAATTGCTAACCGGCCAACTCAAGTTGAGATTGCGTCTGAGTTTGCATATGATAGTTACATTCCTGAAGCCAATCCATTCTTTATCTTCCTTTCACAATCTGGTGAAACGGCTGACTCACGTGAAGTATTACAAATGGTTGAAGCTAAAGGGTTCAAGTCATTGACATTAACGAATGTTCCTAACTCAACGCTTGCACGTGAAGCAACTTATGCATTGCCATTATTGGCTGGTCCTGAAATTGCCGTGGCATCTACTAAGGCCTACACGGCTCAAATTACTGTTTTGGCATTTTTGGCCCAAGCAATGGTGGATAATAAAGTTTCCGTAGCACACCCATTGGCAGCGATTGCCGTTGCGATGGAAGCTATTTTGCAAGACAAAGATCGTTATAAGGTTTTAGCAGAAGAGTACTTAGTTGATTCTTCAAGCGCCTTTTACATTGGCCGGGCTAACGATGCTGAATTAGCATTAGAAGCTGCTTTGAAACTCAAAGAAATTTCATATGTTCATACAGAAGGTTTTGCAGCGGGTGAATTAAAGCATGGTACATTAGCGTTAATTGAAGATAACACACCTGTGATTGGTTTAATTACACAACCTAAGACCGCTGAATTAACACGTTCAAACTTAGCTGAAACGCAAGCACGTGGTGCACATACCTTAATCATTGCTACGGAAGAAATCGCACATTCTGATGATCAAGTGATTTTACCATCTGTTGATAGTGCAAATGATGATGCCGTTGTTGTTGATCAATTAGCAATTTTATTGGCAACAATTCCAGTACAATTATTGTCATACTTCACTTCATTAGGTCGTGGCTTGGATGTTGACCGTCCTCGTAACTTGGCCAAATCAGTGACAGTTCAATAACTAGTAGTTGAATTAATAACAAATAGTTTAATAAAAGCAGCTTGAAAGTAATCTTTCAAGTTGCTTTTTTATATGAATGAAAAAAATTCAAAGATTTGGTCTATACCGCTTGTCGAAAGACATATTTAGTTGTATCATTGGTATATACCAATAAAAGGAGTCCTAATCATGAAAATTATTAAAGTAACCGATCAACAAGCAGGTGGTAAAGCTGGATTTGAAATTTTTAAAGAAGCCCTCGCAAACGGTGCGACAACTTTTGGTTTAGCAACTGGTAGTACTCCAGTTACTACGTATGCAGAAATTGTTGCAAGTGATCTTGATTTTTCAAACGCTACATCAATTAACTTAGATGAATATGTTGGCCTAGCTGCAGATCACGATCAAAGTTACCACTACTTTATGAATGAACATTTATTTAGCAAAAAACCATTTGCACAATCATTCTTACCAGATGGTCTTGCAACTGATTTGGATGCTTTTGTTAAGGAATACCATGAAATTATTGAAAGTCACCCAATTGACTTACAAATATTAGGAATTGGTCAAAACGGTCATATTGGATTTAATGAACCTGGAACTTCTTTTACAGCGAATACGCACGTAGTTGATTTAACAGATTCAACAATTGAAGCTAATTCACGTTTCTTCGCTAGCCGTGATGAAGTACCAGCCCAAGCTATTAGTATGGGAATTGCCGAAATTTTACAATCTAAACAAATTATTGTTGAAGCATTTGGTAAAAACAAAGCTGAAGCAATCAAGAAGATGGTTGAAGGACCAATTACGGAAGATGTACCCGCATCTGTTTTACAAAAGCACAATAATGTTGTCGTAATTGTTGACGAAGAAGCCGCTAGTTTGCTTGCATAAAAAAACATCGTAAATAGTTGAGTTGTTAGAGTTGACAGCGCTTTCATAATTTTGTATTATAATAGCAGTAAGAAGTAATTCTTACCTTCTAATCAATTCTCTTTCTCTCTTATGCCGACCTTTCGTCTTTTGACGGAAGGTTTTTGTATTGTCGTGGTATAATAATAGATGATGATATAGTGGAGGGTAGTAGCTTGAATGAAGTTTTAGATTTAATTGAAGAAATCACTCGGTTAGATAATACAAAATATATTGAAATCGGTAATTTAACCCATAATGGACGTGCTGAGGCAGCTGCGGAAAAAGGGTTTATCAAAGAAGTCCGCATTTTAAAACTAAACATCCCGCATTCTAAGCACGTTGAATTATACGAGCAATTAATTAATCAACGCCATCAAATGCCGACATGGGAAATGACAGCTTGGGATGAATGGGTTAAAGATGAGCAAATGGAACATGAAATTCAGGCAATTTTAGCCGAAAATAAAGTTGGTTAAAATATTTGTATAGTATATTAACTAAAATCGTGTTATTTTAACTAATGGCCTTATTTGTAGGAAAGGAGGCACATATGAAGACGGAATTATTAGAACAGTACATAGATGCATACTTAGTCTATTTAAAGTATTTAGGCGATATTGTGGCCCGTTCTGCGGCTCGATTCAATTTATCATTTGAACAATACTTAATTATTCGTGAAATTGCTCGTCGAGAAAAAGTGACGTTAACTGACATTGTTGATGAACGGAATGTCACGCGTGCAGCTGTATCACGGCAAATTAAAGTGCTTTTAAAGCGTAATTATATATATCAAGAAGCAGATGTACATGATCGTCGGCGAATGTTTCTCCATCTAACAACAGATGGTAAGGAAGCAGAACGTGTTATTAGTAAACGGATGCGTGATCGGTTTAATGGTTGGATTGATGTTTTTGGTACTGAACGTGCGGAAGATATTTTAGAGTTTATTCTTGATTTTGGAGAATTAGTAACTAAGGAATCAAAAGGTGAAGATACTAGTTTAACGAGTAAGTAATAATTGGTTACTTATAAAATTGTAAAAGTGAGTTTTCTTTGAGGAAACTCACTTTTTTTATATTGTTCTTTTTAAATGAAAGCCTTTTCATTTAAAAAGAAAACGGTTACAATTTAGTTATCTAAACTATGGAGGCATATTATGTCAGAACCGTTATTTTTAATTCCGCAATTACATGACAAAATTTGGGGTGGAACTACACTGGGCGAATTTTTTAATTTTCAACTAGCGAGTGATCATGTTGGTGAAGCGTGGATAATTTCCGCCCATCCTAATGGTGTCGATACTGTTACTGGTGGAACGTATGATAAACGTACGCTTGCTGATTTATGGGCAAACAATAAGGAATTATTTGGTAATGCAACCGCTGAAAAATTTCCATTACTAGTTAAATTTTTGGATGCGAAAGAAGATTTATCAATTCAAGTACATCCCGATGATGAATATGCCAAGGCCCATGCTAATGAATTAGGGAAAACAGAATGTTGGTATATTCTCGATGCTAAACCAGGGGCTAAAATTTATTATGGCCATAATGCGCAAACGCCACTAGAACTGGAAACAATGATTAATAACCAAGATTGGGAGCATTTATTGCGTCAAGTTGAGGTTAAACCCGGTGAATTTTATTACATTCCATCGGGGACAGTTCATGCACTCGGAGCGGGTGTGTTGGCCTTAGAAGTCCAACAAAGTTCTGACACGACATATCGAATTTATGATTTTGATCGTGTTGATAAAACCACTGGTAAATTACGTGAATTGCATTTAGCGGATGCAATCAAGGTAATTAATGTCCCCTCTAAGGAACGAGCCGTCCAACCAACGACCGAAATACATGAAGCAAATATAGAAACCCGCTTAGCTGATGAAAAATATTTTAAGGTGATTAAGTGGGACATTAAACAACAACCGCAGATTTTTACTCAAACACATGATAAATATACCTTAGCAGTAGTAATTGCTGGTGCCGGGACGTTAACAGTCGAGGGGCAAGTATACCAACTATCAAAAGGCCAAGGACTAATTTTACCAAGTAATGTTACTACATGGACAATTGATGGTGAGATCACGGTGGTACTTAGTCAACCAAATAATTAAAAGGTAAGCATTTAAATTGCAAAGTAAACGCTTACATGATACTATATAGCCATAAGGAAGAATCAATTAGGTAGTGCCACCGGATAAGTTTTACTTGCGGACACACCACCGAAGATTCGTTCAAGTCTAGAGCGGTTTTGGTGATACAACTCTAGCTAGGCGTGCAGATTTGGTAATTCTTTCAATGAAACAATATCTTATGTAATACATGGTTATGAATGGAAAGTACAAATCATCAACGGCAAATGTTAAGACCAGTTTATGAAGGTTGGATTAGTGATCATAAAGTGGCATGATTCTTCCAAAAGCTCCATAGTATGGCTAGGTGACTCGCGAGAGGCTACCTAGCTTTTTTATTTGTAAAAATACCCAAAAAGGCTTAAATTTAAATAGTAGATAACCGATTAAGTAATAAGTGCCTTTTATTATCGAAATCGAATTTTTTATTATCAAATTAGTTGAAATATTATTAATAAACAAGGATAAAAATTGCACATAATTGTGTTTATCAAATTTACATTATTTATTAGATAAAAACATTGTTATGTAAGCAAATCTACTATATAATTTACGCTGCAATAAAATTTTATGGTATCGGTAAAGGAACAAAAACGACATGTCTGAATTAAAATTACAACTGGCAACAGTCGCCGATTTACCAATTGTCATGAAGATTACTAACCAGGCTAAAGCATTGCTTAAAGCTGATGGAATCAATCAATGGCAAATGGGTTATCCAAGTGAAGTTGACTTTGAAAATGATATGCAGCAAGAGCATCTTTATGTAGCAAAACTCGATGATCAATCAGTTGGGTTTATTGCTTTGATTGACGGCTTGGATCAAGCATATCAAATTATTGAAAATGGGGCGTGGTTGAATAACGACGAACCTTATTACACAATTCACCGGGTTGCGGTAAGTAGTGAAGTTAGTGGTCAAAAGCTAGGTGAACGAATGTTACGATCTGCGGTAGAAAAAAGTTTAGAACTCGGTCCGGATGCTAAAAGTGTCCGGGTTGATACCCATCCAGATAATAAACGCATGCAATATTTATTAAATAAAATTGGGTTTGTGTTAACTGGACATATTTTTATTAATGATGGTGAACTACGTTACGCTTACGAATATATGAGATAAATATATTTTCGAGGAAGAACCTATGAAAACTCTCCCGCACGTATGGTTATATCCAAATATTGACAAAAAAACTAATTCCCGTAAACCAGCATCAATCAAAATAGATTTTCGTAATACGAATATGTTGTTGATGGAGCTTGATAAACGGCATCAGATAAAGCAAGTTGATTTGGCGGGCGGTAATCTTTGCCAGCCAGCTGTCAGTAAAATATTAAATGGTGATAGTTCAACGCTGAGTGTTAAAGCGTTGCTAGTTTTTGGTAAGCAATATGATATGTCCGGTGGTATAACTAAGAGTGTGGACGTAGATGTTTTTTCAAAGGTATCGCAAGCGTATTTAAATAACAATCCGCGTCACTTTGCGGATGAACTTGAAAAAATTAAATACAAAGATTTAATCGATGTCATCGATAAATTACGCTACCATGTTTATGATATGGTGTTGCTAAATAGTAAGCATAACTATCAACGTGTTATCAAAGGTGAAGCACCCATCGGTCAGTTAATTGCCCAGGGACAGTATATTCGGATGGAGTTGATGTTTTACCATCAATTAGCCATAGCCTATCTTAGTTTAGCAATGGATGCAGAGTTTACCCAAATTATGGGCCAAATTTTAAATGTCTTGAGACGCTATAAAGAGCGCCAAGAGTTACATGATGAATTACATTTAATGTATGCCCTGCTTGGATATGAAGCGTTACAACAAAAGTTAGTAGCCTATGGACGCCACAAAGAATTAGCGGTACTTTCGCAGAAAATGAAAATTTGGCAAGAAAGTCAAAGTTTCTATAATGGGGTTGTCAAGGCGTTTGTTGTCTTAGATTATCGATTAAAAAATAAATAAAAAAATAAGCGTCTAACATATGTTAGACGCTTATTTTTTATTTAGTCCGTACAACTAAGACATCAACATCAGCAACACGAGTGACGTATTCAGTTACAGAACCAATTAGAATACGTTCAACTGTATTTAAACCAGTTGCCCCAATCATGATTAAATCGGCGTTGACTGCTTTAGGTGCTTCTTTTGCGATAACGGCCTTTGGTGAGCCATATTCAATCGTATAGCTAACATTAGTGATACCAGCGGCTTTAGCTTTTTCAACATAGCCATCAAGGGTCTTTTTAGCAGTTTCTGATACTTCTTCAACCATAGATGTATCAAATGATGATACATTTTGGAAGGCCCGTGTATCGATGACGTGTAAAATGTGTAAATGAGCGTTGTTACCGTTCCGAAGAGTAACGGCGATGGCTTTATCTAAAGCCAATTCAGCTTCTTTTGAGCCATCAACGGGAATAAGGATGTTTAAATAACGTTGGTCTAACATAATAGATACCTCAGCTTTCAATTTATAGTTCGTTTATTACTTATATTATAGGTTAAAATTGTGTTTTAAACAAATGATATCATAAGTAATATTTTAAGAAAGTGCTAAATCGCCATGTTAGCATGGTAGTAGCTAACATGCTAATAATTACTAATACTGCTGCAATTACTAAATAACCAAGTAAATTAATAATGATTGTTAATAAGCCTAAAATAATAAAAAGGCGGCCGTAAAATCGACAAAATTTGCTTAATTGAGGGCGATCGGTGACACTAATGCCAAGCAAGTTCGTTTGTTGATGGTGCCATAAATAACCACCAATAAAGAGGACGACGGCACCTAAAAACGTAACGAGAATAACTAACATGTGCTAGATCCTTTCATAAAAATATATAAAAAAAGAGTAGGGTAACCCTACTCCAGAACACCAATATGGTACCGTTAGAAAATCATTCAGTTTGACCCCGATAAACGCGAGGTGGTCATCTCAAAAAGTAAAATTACGTTACCAAATGTGTGGCATACGTGCAATTAAATCCATCCATGACCGAAATGTAGTTACTTGTAAGGCAAAGCTGAAATAAGTAGATTTTCGCGTATACCTTAGAAATCCTTACTTAAATTATAGCAATTTTTACGCTAAAATAAACCCTTTTTGTTTAGGTTAATTACGGTTTCGTAAGCGTTGGGCAATTTCTTTTAATTGAGCCTCATGTTTACTATTTCCTTTTGGTTGGAAATAGTCGGCATTTTTTAAATTATCAGGTAAATATTGTTGTTTGACCCAATCATTTGGATAATCATGAGGATATTTATAATCGATTCCACGGCCGAGTTTAGCAGCGCCTTGATAATGAGCATCTCGTAAATGTGAGGGAATGTTACCAGTATGACCATTAGCAAGATCAGCTAACGCATTATCGATGGCAACATAAGCGGCATTTGATTTGGCAGATAAGGCTAGTTCAATCACGGCATTGGCTAGCGGAATCCGTGCTTCAGGTAGCCCAAGTTTATTGGCCGCTTCAATGGCACTGACAGCATGGGCTGCTGCAGTCGGGTTGGCTAAGCCGACATCTTCATAGGCGATTACTAGTAGCCGCCGCATGATAATTGGTAAATCACCAGCCGTAATTAAACGGGCCAAGTAATGCAACGCGGCATTGACATCGCTACCACGAATTGATTTTTGAAAGGCGGAAATAACATCGTAATGAGCATCCCCATCTTTATCAGCACTAATGGTTTTCTTTTGGATAACTTGTTGAATGGTTTTAAGTGGTAACTCGATAATGCCATCGGTATTTGGTTTGGTTGATAAAACGGCTAATTCAAGACCATTAAGTGCACTTCGTAAATCCCCATTAGTTGCAGTGATTAATTGTTCCATCGCAGCTGTTTCGAGCTTAACTTGATATTGTCCTAAGCCGCGTTCAGCATCATCTAAGGCCCGGTTAATGGCGATCTTGATATCGGCTGGCTCGAGAGGATTTACTTCAAATATTTGCGTACGTGAACGAATGGCCGGATTAATTGTGATATATGGATTTTCTGTTGTAGCTCCAATTAAAATGATTGCACCACTTTCAAGGTGCGGTAGTAAAAAATCTTGTTTGGTTTTGTCAAGTCGGTGAATTTCATCGAGTAATAAGATAACAGTCCCCGACATTTTTGCCTCTTCTGCGACAATTTGCATATCTTTTTTGGTATCAGTAGCGGCATTTAAAATACGGAAAGCATATTTAGTTGAACCCGCAATCGCACTAGCAATACTTGTTTTACCAGTACCAGGGGGACCGTAAAGAATCATTGATGATAGCCGCTTGGCTTTAACCATTCGATTAATTATTTGCCCCTCACCAACTAAATGTTGTTGGCCAACAATTTCGGTGATGTTTTTGGGTCGCATGCGAAAGGCTAATGGTTGCTGCATAAGATTATTTTCCTTTGAAAAGTTTTTGCCACCACGTTAATTGTACTTGAGCGGGGGTATCTGACTCGTTTGATTGGCGTAAACTAGCGATAGGTTGGGCTGGTTCTTGAACGGCAGTAGTAAGATTAACAAGTGCAAGCGCAACGTTATCTGGTGTAGTTCGGTAGTGCGAATCGGTTTTTAATTGTACTGGAAAATTACGCTTTTTAGCTAAATTTAAAAAGGGTGTTAACGAATTAATAGGCAAATTACCATTTAAGAGTAAGGTTGCATTAGGTTGTTTAGTTAGGGCAATGTCCCATTCTGCTAAGTAACCATCAGTATTTAATTCGTTAACGGTCATTATAAAGTAGACCCGTTCCTTAAATGAACCCAGATAAGCATTTTGTTCATCTGGATTAAGTTGTTGATCACCATAGCGGGCGTGATCAAGGTGCTGGCTTAGATTGTTTGTTTCGTCAGTAGGCATAGCAACCTCCTTGTCGGCAGTGTTTGAATATATAAACGATTATACCAGTTAATATAAAAAGGTGTAAAATCCAGTGAATCAGTTAATTACATCAAAATTTAAGTTGAGAGTTGGCAAGTGAAGTTATATATGGTATGATACTCCTTGTGTTTAATAAGGCAGCAGTGAACGGTAAGCTCGTCAATAGCACAGTCAACCACCTTTGTTTTTTAGGAAACCAAGTAACCGTAGCTGTAAGGTGAACGGCGTAGACTGAGCTACACGAATATTGAGTTCACATGAATTATTAGATAACAAAATATAATTCATAAAATAGGAGGACATTCATATGTCTCGTTATACTGGTCCTAAGTACCGTATCTCACGTCGTCTTGGCGTTTCATTGTCAGGTACAGGTAAAGAACTTGCTAAAAAACCATACGCACCTGGTGACCACGGTCAAGGTCGTCGCGGTAAGCTTTCAGAATACGGTACTCAATTGCGCGCTAAGCAACGTATCCGTTTCACTTACGGTTTGAGCGAACGTCAATTCTCAAACTTGTTCAAAAAAGCTGGTAAGGTTCGTAAGGGTACTCACGGTACTAACTTCTTAGTATTGCTTGAAACTCGTTTGGACAACGTTGTTTACCGTTTAGGTTTGGCTACTACTCGTGCCCAAGCTCGTCAATTGGTAAACCACGGCCACATCCTTGTTGATGGTGGACGCGTTGATATCCCATCATACGAAGTTAAGCCTGGTCAAGAAATCTCAGTTCGCGACAAGTCAAAGAAGTTGGCTATCATTGCTACTTCAGTTGAAGCAACTGTTGCTCGTCCACAATTCGTTGAATTTGATGCAGAAGCATTGAAGGGTTCATTAGTACGTTTCCCAGAACGTGAAGAACTTGATGCAGAATTCGAAGAAAACCTTGTGGTTGAATACTACAACAAGCTTGGCTAATCTTTGGTTACCATGTTTTTGGAAAAAGCGGTCGATATTGTCGATCGCTTTTTTGTTGTCTAAAATTTTCTTAATGTTTTTGCATTCGTTACTTATAAATGTTACGGTATGGATTGATAAATTAATTGAAGAGGTTCGAAACTATGAGTATACGTTTAATAGCTGTTGATATGGATGGGACGTTTTTAAATGACCAAAATGAATTTAATCGGCAACGGTTTCAAAATTTATTACCACAATTGGCTGCTAAGGATATTAAATTTGCTGTGGCTAGTGGCTCTCAATACCAACGTTTACAAGGAAAGTTTGCGGGCATTGATGCTGAAATTTTCTTTATTTCACAAAATGGCTCTGTTGTTCATGATGGTGATGAATTTTTGGCTGCGGCGCCGATTACGGATGATTTGATTCGGGATGTTTTTACAGTGATTGCTGAATTTCCGGTGGAATATATTAGCCAAGTGATTGTTTCAGGGGTTGAAAAGACCTATGTAGAAAGTGGTATACCGGCCGAAGTCCAAGCGATGGTTGCCGAATACTTTAGTGATTTAGCTGTTATAGATAATTTAAGTAAAATTTCAAGTGCAACGGTTGGTGAAGGATTAACAAAAATTGGGGTGCGCTTTTCAAGTAAAACACCTAACCTCGAAGCGGTTATTGCAAACTTTCGGGCTAAATTACCTGCTCAATTAGCTAGTTTGAATTCCGGCTTTAACATTGAATTAGTCGGGGTTGGGGATGTTAATAAGGCTACCGGTATTAAAATGATTCAAGATAAATATGATATCGCACCAGATGAAATTGTAACTTTTGGTGATAACGAAAATGATATTGCCATGTTGGCGTTAACGCCGCATAGTTATGCCATGGAAAATGCGCACAGCAAGGTCAAAGAAATTGCCCAACATGTCGCACCTACAAATAATGAAGAGGGTGTCTTAACGGTCATTGAACAGTTGTTAGCAGAATAATAATTGATTGCAATGTGAATTCAATTGAACACAAAAGCGGTGGTAGAAATACTATTTTCTACCCCGCTTTTTTGCTGTATTAAGATGTAATGGACATGTGGATATGCTATGATTACTTTTATTGCATTTTTCAAATAGTTAAATATTAAGGAATAAAGAACATGAATAAAAAAGGCATCAGTCTACCAATGTTAATTGCATTGGTTATTAGTTCATCAATTGGAACCGCAATTTTTACTTTCACAAGCAGTTTTGCTAAAGTTGCGGCCCCTGGTCCCATGCTATTAGCATGGGGGATTGTTGGGGTTGGGGTATTAGCTTTAGCGTTAACCTTTAGTAATTTAATCAATAAACGACCAGATCTTGATGGAATCTTTGCTTATGCTGAAGCTGGGTTTGGCCCTTTTGCCGGTTTTTTAAGTGGGTGGGGTTATTGGTTATCCGCATGGGTCGGCAATGTCGCTTTTGCCACGATTTTAGTTAGTTCGATTGGGTATTTTTTACCGATTTTCAAAAGTGGCCAAAATATGCCATCAATTATTTTAGCCTCAGTGATTGCCTGGGCCTTGAATTGGTTTGTCAGTCGTGGCGTGGAATCAGCAACTGCTGTTAATACGATTGTAACGGTTTGTAAATTAATTCCGTTGTTTGTATTTATCTTGGTGGCAATCGTTTTATTTAACGGTCATTTGTTTACTGCTGATTTTTGGGGCAATATTCATGATAATTTTAGTAATCACTTAGTATGGCCACAAGTTAAGCAATGTATCATGATGATGATGTGGTCGTTTGTGGGTATCGAAGGAGCAACCATGATGTCATCACGGGCCCGGGTTAAACGCGATGCTAGTAAAGCAACCATTATTGGAGTAATCACTTTAATTTTGTTATATAGTCTGGTTTCTTTATTACCATATGGTTATTATGATCAACAACAATTAGCGCATTTACCGCAACCATCGTTAGTGTATTTATTTAGTCAGATGGTCGGGCCAATTGGCGGGGCTTTTATGAGTTTGGGATTAGTAATTTCAATCTTAGGAGCATGGTTGTCATGGACGATGTTGCCGGCGGAAACGGTTATGTTAATGAGCCAAGCCAATTTATTACCGAAATATTTTGCAAATAAAAATCGTGCTGGTGCACCACATACGGCGTTATTAATTACCCAAGTGTTAGTGCAATTATTCTTGTGTTCATTATTATTTACTAAGCAAGCGTATAACTTTGCAGCATCGTTATGTACAGCAGCGATTGTAATCACATATTGTTTTGTGGCGGCTTATCAAATTAAACATTCACTACAAAATTGGCAACAAAAAGATGCAAAATGGCAACTTGGTATCGGAATTATAGCAATTGCTTTTCAAATAATTGGTATTAGTTTGAATGGCATTCAATACCTCTTGTTAGCGATGATTGCCTATGTTCCAGGAATTTATTTTTATCGACAAGCACGTCAAGTAGCTAATGGTAAACATAAGATGGCTAAACATGAATTTGGGATTACGATTCTGATTGCAGGGAGTGCAATTGTAGCAATTGGTGGCCTCATAATTGGTAAAATAACTTTGTAATATAACTTAGTTGTGATATTTTTATCAAATATTTACAAATGAATAAATAACCCTAAAAAGCCTGTTATAATGGGCTTTTTTGTTAGCGTTAAAGACCAATTAAAACGAAAGATAGCTTAAATTTGTTTAGCACTTATATTGCTAAATTATGGATTGTGGCGTACAATTAAAACTGTTAAAAAACTAATTCTGTTGGAGGAATTTACTATGACTGTGAAGGTTGGTATTAACGGTTTCGGACGTATTGGTCGTCTTGCATTCCGTCGTATTCTTGAATTGAAAGACACTGCTTCAGATATTGAAGTGGTTGCTATTAACGATTTGACTAGTCCATCAATGTTGGCATACCTTTTGAAGTATGACTCAACTCATGGAACTTTGAAGGCTGAAGTTTCAGCTACTGAAAACTCAATTATCGTTGACGGTAAGGAATACAAAGTTTACGCCGAACGTAACGCTGCTGACTTAAAGTGGGTTGAAGAAGCCGGTGTTGAATACGTACTTGAATGTACTGGATTCTACACTTCAGAAGAAAAATCACAAGCACACATCGATGCTGGTGCAAAACGTGTCTTGATCTCAGCTCCTGCTGGTGCTATTAAGACTGTTGTTCCTGGTGTTAACTTGGATATCTTGGACAAGGACGATGTTATCGTTTCTGCTGGTTCATGTACTACAAACTGTCTTGCACCAATGGCCTTCTTCTTGAACGAAGAATTTGGTCTTGAAGTTGGTACTATGACTACTGTTCACGCATTTACTTCAACTCAAATGATTCTTGACGGTCCTCGCGGTTCAAAACCACGTAACAACCGTTCAGCTTCAGTTAACACTATTCCTCACTCAACTGGTGCCGCTAAGGCTATCGGTCTTGTAGTTCCTGAATTACAAGGTAAACTTCAAGGTCACGCCCAACGTGTTGGTGTTGTTGACGGTTCATTGACTGAATTGGTTTCAATTCTTTCAAAGAAGGTTACTGCTGAAGAAGTTAACGAAGCAATCAAGAAGCACACTGAAGGTAACGAAGCCTTTGGTTGGAACGAAGACGGAATCGTATCATCAGATATCATTGGTGACACACACGGTTCAGTATTTGACCCAACTCAAACTGAAGTTACTACTGCCGGTGACTTCCAATTGGTTAAGACTGTTGCTTGGTACGATAACGAATACGGTTTCACTTCAAACATGATCCGTACTTTGCTTCACTTTGCAACTCTTGAAGCTTAATTATAACTTATAAGAAAAGATGACTTTGGGTCATCTTTTTTTTGTGATTTGCTAAACAAGGTGTTAAAATAGCAATAGGTGTTGTGTATGTTTGCACAGCCAAAACTTGTTGATAAAAAATTTCAGGAGGATTCTAAATTGGCTAAGTTAACTGTTTCTGATTTAGATTTACAGGGCAAAAAAGTCCTTATGCGTGTTGATTTCAATGTTCCATTGAAAGATGGTGTCGTTACTAACGATAACCGGATTGTGGCTGCTTTGCCAACAATTAAATACGTTATTGAAAATGGCGGTCGTGCGATTCTTTTCTCTCACTTGGGTCGTATCAAGTCAGAAGAAGACAAGCAAGCCTTGTCAATGAAGCCAGTGGCACAAAAGTTAGCTGATTTGCTTGGCAAACCAGTAAACTTTGTTCCTGCTACTGAAGGTCCTGTATTGGAAGAAGCTATCGCCAACTTAAAAGATGGTGAAGTTCTCGTCTTTGAAAACACCCGTTTTGAAGATGTTGTAAATGGTGAAGTTGTTAAACGTGAATCAAAGAATGACCCAGAACTTGGTAAGTACTGGGCATCTCTTGGTGACGTTTTTGTTAACGATGCCTTTGGTACTGCACACCGTGCCCACGCTTCAAACGCAGGTATCGCTGCTAACATCGCCCAAACTGCAGCTGGTTTCTTAATGGAAAAAGAAATCAAGTTCTTGGGTGGTGCAGTTGAAAACCCAGCTCGTCCATTCGTTGCTATTCTTGGTGGTGCGAAGGTTTCAGATAAAATCGGTATCATCGAAAACTTGTTAGCTAAAGCTGACAAAGTTATCGTTGGTGGTGGTATGGCTTACACATTCGACGTTGCCAACGGCAAGAAGATTGGTAACTCATTATTTGAAGAAGATAAATTAGAATTAGCCAAGGAATTGATTGCTAAAGCTGGTGACAAGCTTGTCCTTCCAGTTGATGCAGTAGCTGCCGATGCATTCTCTAACGATGCTAAGACAGTTGTAACTGATGGTGATATTCCTGATGGTTACATGGGTCTTGATATTGGACCTAAGTCAATTGAACTTTTCAAGAACACTTTAGATGGTGCTAAGACAGTTGTTTGGAACGGACCTATGGGTGTGTTTGAAATGTCTAACTTTGCTAAGGGTACCCTTGAAGTTGGTTCATACCTTGCAACTCTTGAAGGTGCAACTACTATTGTTGGTGGTGGTGATTCAACTGCTGCTGCGCAACAATTAGGAATTGCTGACAAGCTTACTCACATTTCTACAGGTGGTGGTGCATCACTTGAATACCTTGAAGGTAAGACACTTCCTGGTATTGCAGCAATCTCAGAAAAGTAAGCTGACATATTGTGATAAATGAAAAGTACTTGATTCGTTGAATCAAGTACTTTTTTGTATTCTAAGCAGTCAATAGGGCAAATATGGTATCATTTTAAGTAAATAAAGCATTATGGAGGTAATATGATGCGGACACCTTTTGTAGCAGCAAACTGGAAAATGAACAAGACATTACCAGAAGCACTTGATTTTTTGCAGACGATTGCGGGTAAATTGCCTGCTGAAGATGATGTTGAAGCATTGATTTGTGCGCAAAGTTTATTTTTAAGTCAAATGATGGCCTTGACGCCAGATGAACCACTCAAAATTGGGGCCGAAAATGTTTTTTGGCAAGATCAAGGAGCGTTTACCGGTGAAACTAGTCCTAAAGCTGTTGCAAGCTTGGGGGTTGATTACGTTATTATTGGCCACAGTGAACGCCGTAAATATTTCCGAGAAACTGATGAGATGGTAAATAATAAAGTCCAAGCCGTTTTACGTAATGGCATGCGCCCAATTATTTGTGTTGATGAAACGATGGGACAACGCGAATCAAATGAAAAAGTTCACTGGGTTGTTTCACAAGTAATCGAAGCCCTTAAAGGCGTGGCAATTGAAGATGCCCATAAAATTACGATTGCATATGAACCTTCGTGGGCCATTGGGGCTGCGGCGGCGAGTGCTAAACAAGCTGAAGATGGTTGCTATTTAATTCGCCAAACGGTTGCTGATATGCTTTCAGATGAAGCTGCTGACCAAGTGCGAGTTCTATATGGTGGCTCTGTTAAACCAACTAACCAAGCTGAATTGATGGCCATGCCTAATATTGATGGGGTTTTAGTGGGGGATGCGTCATTGGATCCGGATATTTTCCTCCAATTAGTAAATTATCAACAAAGGTAAATTTTGTAATATTCATGTGAAATTATGGATAAACTGATGGATTATCATTGTAATTTAGTAGTAAAACTTATACAATTAAAGACGGTAAAACATTAAATTTAACCGAATTCAAGGAGATGTTAAAATGTCTGCAATTACTGATATTTATGCACGCGAAGTCCTCGACTCACGTGGTAACCCAACTGTTGAAGTTGAAGTATATACTGAAGAAGGCGGCTTTGGTCGTGGTATCGTTCCTTCAGGTGCCTCAACTGGTGAACACGAAGCCGTTGAATTACGTGATGGTGACAAGAGCCGTTACATGGGTAAGGGTACACAAAAAGCTGTTGAAAACGTGAACAACGTGATCGCTAAAGAAATCTTAGGCTACGATGTAACTGACCAAGTTGCTATTGATAAAGCTATGATTGCTCTTGATGGTACTGAAAACAAGGGTAAGCTTGGAGCCAACGCTATCTTAGGTGTTTCTATCGCCGTAGCACGTGCTGCTGCTGACGAACTTGATGTGCCATTGTTTAACTACCTTGGTGGTTTCAACGCGCACGTATTGCCAACTCCAATGATGAACGTTATCAATGGTGGTGCTCACTCAGAAAACAAGGTTGATTTCCAAGAATTCATGATCATGCCTGTTGGTGCTCCTTCAATCAAGGAAGCAATCCGTATGGGTTCTGAAACTTTCCACAACTTGAAGAAGTTATTGTCTGCTGACGGTAAAGCTACTTCAGTTGGGGATGAAGGTGGTTTCGCACCTGACTTTGCTAACAACGAAGAACCTCTTCAATACCTTATCAAGGCTATTGAAGCTGCTGGTTACAAGCCTGGTAAAGATATTGCCATTGCTATTGACGTGGCATCTTCAGAACTTTGGGATAACGAAACTAAGAAGTACAAGTTACGTTGGTCAACTGGTGAAGAATACACTACTGAAGAATTTATCAAGTACCTTGAAGACTTGACTGACCGTTACCCAATCATCTCAATTGAAGACCCAATTGATGAAAACAACTGGGACGACTGGAAGACTATCACTACTGAACTTGGTAAGAAAGTTCAATTGGTTGGTGATGACTTCTTCGTTACTAACACTCAATACCTTAAGAAGGGTATTGAAATGGGTACAGCCAACTCAATCCTTATCAAAGTTAACCAAATCGGTACTTTGACTGAAACTATGGAAGCCATCGAAATGGCTAAAGAAGCTGGTTACACTGCGATTGTTTCACACCGTTCAGGTGAAACTGAAGACACTACTATCGCTGACTTGGTTGTTGCTACTAACGCCGGCCAAATCAAGACTGGTTCAATGTCTCGTACAGACCGTATCGCTAAGTACAACCAACTTATGCGTATTGAAGACTTATTGTCTTCAAACGTTGCTGAATACAAGGGTATCCACGCATTCTACAACATCTCAAAAGAAGCTCGCGAAAACATTATCAACAAGTAATGCTTAGTGACCTAAATAGACTTGCTTAGGCAGTCGTTAAAAAGCCACGTAACTTTAAAGTTACGTGGCTTTTTAATACCATGCATTTAGATAATATTAGCCAAACATGGTTTGAATTTGCTATACTTGTAAAGAGCTTTTTTGCAGTGTTTGTATTAATATTAAACAATTAAAGATATATTTGAGGTTAGTAAAGATGAGTGACTTAGCAACAGAAATTAGTAAACGTCGAACGTTTGCGATTATTTCACACCCCGATGCGGGTAAAACAACCATTACGGAACAAATGCTTTTGTTCGGGGGAGTTGTACGTGAAGCCGGAACAGTTAAAGGTAAGAAGAGTGGTAATTTCGCCAAGTCTGACTGGATGGAAATTGAACAAAAACGGGGAATTTCCGTGACTAGTTCTGTTTTACAATTTGATTTTGAAGGTAAACGGATTAATATCTTGGATACTCCAGGACACGAAGATTTCTCTGAAGATACATATCGGACGTTAATGGCCGTCGATTCTGCGGTCATGGTCGTTGATTCTGCTAAAGGGATTGAACCCCAAACGAAGAAGTTATTTGAAATTGTTAAACAACGGGGAATTCCAGTGTTTACGTTCTTCAATAAATTAGATCGTGATGGTCGTGATCCGCTTGAGTTATTGGCAGAATTAGAAGATACTTTGGGAATTGATACATATCCAATGAACTGGCCAATCGGTTCAGGACAAGTACTACAAGGTTTATACGACATGTATAATAAAGAAGTCTTGCTATATCGTCCTGATATTAATGGTAATACTAAATTACCACTAGAAGCCGATGGTAATATTGCCGATGGTAACATTTTAAAAGAAAACCAAATTTGGCGGGATACTTTGGATGAAGTTGATTTAGTGACATCTGCGGGGAATGAGTTTAATGAGGAAGCGATTTTAAACGGACAACTTTCACCAGTATTCTTTGGATCAGCCTTAACTAACTTTGGGGTCGAAACATTCTTAAAGACATATCTTAAATACGCCCCAGCTCCAGGACCTAAGAAAACGGTCGAAGGAATACCTGTTGAACCATTAGCCGATCAATTCTCAGGCTTTGTGTTCAAAATTCAAGCTAACATGAATCCTCAACACCGTGACCGAATTGCCTTTGTCCGGATTGTTTCTGGTGAATTCACGCGAGGAATGGATGTTACGCTTGGACGTGATACTAAAAAGATTCGGTTGAGTAATGTAACACAATTTATGGCGGATTCACGTGAAAACGTTGAAAATGCGGTTCCAGGGGATATCATTGGGGTCTACGATACCGGAACATTCCAGATTGGGGATACTATTTTCTCAGGAAAACAAAAGCTTGAATTTGAAGATCTGCCAACATTTACACCCGAAATCTTTATGCGTGTGACAGCAAAGAATGTGATGAAACAAAAATCATTCCATAAAGGAATTCAACAATTAGTTCAAGAAGGAACGATTCAATTGTACAGTGCATGGTCATCAGGTGATTATATTTTGGGGGCTGTTGGGGCCTTGCAATTTGAAGTCTTTAAATTCCGGATGGAAAATGAATATAATTCTGAAATTGTCCTAGAACCAATGGGTAAAAAGATTGCTCGATGGATTAATCCAGAACAATTAGATGAAAAAATGGCTTCATCACGGAACTTATTAGTGAAAGACCGTTATGATGCACCATTATTCTTATTTGAAAACCAATTTGCGGAACGATGGTTTAAAGATAAGTATCCAACAGTTGAATTAGAAGCAAAATTATAAACTGCAAAATAAAAAGCGTTCTACGATGTGCAATCGTAGAACGCTTTTTTAGCTATTCAGCTGGTGTGTCTGGTGTAACGTTTGTATCCTGGGGCGCTTCTTTTGTGGCTGGTACTTGGCCTTCTGGACTAATTACAATTTCGTCATCAACTAAGTGAGCAACGAGTTTGTGTTCAGCAGGATTGTCTAAGAAGTAATCTGCCACGCGGTCTTCAATTTGTTCTTGAATTACCCGGCGGAGTGGACGGGCACCCATGGCAGGATTGTAGCCAAGGTCAACTAACTTATCGGCCACAGCATCTTCAACGGTTAAATGTAAGTCTTGATCAGCAATCATTTCATTAACATCATCAAGCATTAAGTCAACAATTTCATGCAGATTTTCTTTGGTTAATGGGTTGAATTCAATGATGTCATCAAAACGGTTCAAGAATTCTGGTTTGAAGTAATTGCCTAATTTTTCAGTGATTGAAGCTTTAGGCTTATCTTCAAAACCAACGCTTGGTTCATCAGCAACACCAGCATTTGAAGTCATAATAATGACAGTGTCTTTGAATGAAACAGTGTGACCTTGGGCATCAGTTAAACGACCATCATCAAGGACTTGCAAGAACATGTGCATTACGTCAGGGTGTGCTTTTTCAACTTCATCAAGTAAAATTAATGAATAAGGGTGACGACGAACTTTTTCGGTCAATTGACCAGCTTCTTCGTAACCAACGTAACCAGCAGGGGCTCCGATTAATTTAGAAACACTGTGTTTTTCCATGTATTCTGACATATCAAAGCGAATCATGGCATCCGCTGAACCAAATAACTCTTTAGCTAATTGTTTAGCAGTTTCGGTTTTACCAACCCCAGTTGGCCCAACAAACAGGAAGGAACCGATTGGTCGCCCAGATTTATTAAAGCCGACGCGGTTACGGCGAATTGCGCGGGCCACTTTATTAACAGCGCTATCTTGACCAATAACATGTTCTTCAAGATGCTTATCTAAATCACGTAATTGACCGGCTTCAGATTCTTTTAAGTCACCAACTGGAATTCCAGTTTTTTCTTCAACAATCTTTTCAAGATCTTGATCAGTAACTTCATTTGAACCAGTATCATGAGGATGTTCTTCGGCTTCTTTTTTAGCTCGTTCAAGTTGATTTACTTGATCACGCCAGTATGAGGCTTTTTCATAATCTTCACGATCAATAGCGGCTTGTTTTTGGGCTTCAGCAGAATTAATTTTTGTTTGAATTTCTTTAGGATCAACAACTTTTAAGTTAAGGTTTTTACGTGAACCAGCTTCATCAAGTAAATCGATGGCTTTATCGGGTAAGAAACGATCTTGAATATAACGGGCTGATAAAGTTACCGCCGCTTTAATGGCATCATCAGTGTATTTTACATGGTGATATTCTTCATATTTCTTTTGAATGCCTTTCAAAATAGCTAAAGCTTCATCTTGAGAAGGTTCGTTAACCGTAACAGGTTGGAAACGCCGTGCAAGAGCAGGGTCTTTTTCAATTTGGCGGTATTCGTTTAATGTAGTTGCACCAACAAGTTGGAATTCACCACGGGCTAAGGCTGGTTTCAAGACGTTCCCAGCGTCCATACCGCCTTCAGCGTTCCCAGCACCCATAATTTCATGAATTTCATCAATAAACAAAATGACGTTTTTATTTTTAGATACTTCATCCATTAATTTTTGCATCCGTTCTTCAAATTGACCACGGACACCAGTGCCTTGAACTAATGAAACGACATCAAGGCGATAAACTTCTTTATTACGTAGTTTATCAGGAACTTGACTATTAACAATGGCTTGGGCTAAGCCTTCAACAACGGCAGTTTTACCAACCCCGGCCTCACCAATGAGTACAGGGTTATTTTTAGTACGACGGTTGAGGATTTCAACCACACGGTTAATTTCTTTATCACGGCCAATAACTGGATCAAGGTGGCCTTGGCGCGCTAATTCAGTTAAGTTGAGACCAAATTCAGCAAGGAGGCTACCTTCATTACCATCACCACCCATTTCACGTTGTGGTTGTTGTGGTTGTTGTGGTTGACGGGCACTACGTTGAGCACTCATTTGTTGCCCATTTAGGGCACGGAATAAATCATCGATTGAATTGAAGTTAAAAGATTCTTGTGGCATTTGGCTACCCCCGTTATGAATTTGTTTTTGGACTTTTTGATAACACGATGGACAAAGATGCATCTCAACATTTTGACCATTTAAATTTAATTGCATATGAATTGATGCTGGATTTTTATGACACATTTGGCATAACATTGCCTCACCTCCGTTAATTGTATTTAAAGCATATTCTATTTTATGGAATCAATATTTGACCTTGTTTGACTAATGCTGACCTTTGACTATCAGTATACGCTGATTAATTGGATATGCAACTAAAATGCTCAAAAAATTAGCACTCTTGTAAATAGAGTGCTAATGGTGTTTTTTGTTAAAAAGCCTTGCAATTAATAGCATTTCGCGTAAAAATTAGAAGTTAATTATTTTATTTATTGAAACGAAAAGAGGCTAATTGATGAAAGATTATTTTGCATTATTAGAAGCGGTTCGAAATGGTGAAATTACTGAATTTGAAGTTACGGTCGATGAATTTACGGCATTTCATCAAATTTGGCAAGCGTATCAGTACCAAAATCAAATCAGTGGGGCTGCTAGTCGTGGCGGAAGTATTACTTACACCCAACAAGTTGAGCGTTGAACAAACTAAGTTTACCAATAGTCATGAAAATATTAGTGAAAATACCTATTTAAAAGTAAAAATGTTTATCGCTAATATGGAAAGAAATTTGAAAATGTAAATTAAAAATGTAAGCCTTTACAACGTTATTAAATAAACGTTTTAGGAAAATAGAAAAAATGTAATAAGTTGGCATTTTTGTATGTAAATTTGCTTGTAAAACGTTTTCATTTTGGTTATGATAATGTCATAAGGTTTGGTAGAGTCAAAATTTGATGCTTGCCCTTATCTAATATTTGTTCAAACAAGGAGAACTTTCATTATGGAATCACGCAACTTTCACATTGTAGCAGAATCAGGTATTCACGCACGTCCAGCAACTTTATTGGTACAAACTGCTTCTAAGTTTAGTGCTGATATTACTCTTGCCTACGAAGGTAAGGATGTTAACTTGAAGTCAATCATGGGTGTTATGTCACTCGGTGTTGGTCAAGGTTCAGACGTTGTGATTTCTGCTAATGGTTCAGACGAAGCAGATGCAATTGCTGCTATCGAAGACACTATGAAGAAAGAAGGCTTATCAGACTAATGACAAAAAAGATTAGCGGTATTGCAGCCAGTAATGGTGTTGCGATTGCTAAAGCTTATAAATTAGTTGATCCTGATTTGTCCTTTGCTAAGACATCAATTACGGATGTCGATGCAGAAAAAGGCCGCTTAAATGCGGCCTTTGATGCTTCTAAGGAAGATTTGACTAAGATTAAGGCTAAAGCAGTTGAAAATTTAGGAGCTGAAGAAGCGGAAGTTTTCGAAGCACACCTTACGATTCTTTCCGATCCAGAGCTTGTTGGCGCAATCCAACAACAAATTGAAAAAGACCAAGTTAACACTGAAACAGCATTGAGTGATGTAACTGATGGTTATATCGCAATGTTTGAAGCAATGACAGATAATGCATACATGCAAGAACGGGCAGCTGATATTCGTGATATTACCAAGCGTGTTTTATCACACTTGTTGAACGTTACTTTACCCAATCCCGCTTTGATTGATGAAGAAGTTGTGATTATTGCTAAAGATTTAACACCTTCAGACACGGCCCAACTAGATCGTAAATTCGTTAAAGGATTTGTAACTGATTTAGGTGGTCGTACATCACACTCATCAATTATGGCACGGACACTTGAAATTCCTGCTGTTGTAGGAACGGAAGTGGCAACAACTGATATTGCTGAAAATGAATTGGTAATTGTTGATGGTCTTAATGGGCACGCTATTATCACCCCAGATGATGCAACTGTGGCAGAATATCAAAAAATTGGTGATGACTATTTAGCACAAAAAGCAGAATGGGCACGTCTCAAAGATGAACCAACAACTTCTGCGGATGGTGTTAAAGTCATGACCGGAGCTAATATTGGAACACCTAAAGACTTGGCTGCGGTTCTTGAAAATGGGGCCGAAGGAATTGGTTTGTATCGGACTGAATTCTTATATATGGATTCAAGTGAGATGCCATCAGAAGAAGATCAATTCGAAGCATACAAGACTGTTCTTGAAGGTATGAGTGGTAAGCCTGTTACGGTACGGACAATGGATATCGGTGGTGATAAGAAGTTACCATACATGCCATTGCCTGAAGAAGAAAATCCATTCCTAGGTTATCGTGCACTCCGAATTTCTTTAGATAAAACGGATATGTTTAAGACGCAATTGCGTGCGCTTATTCGAGCATCGGCATTTGGAACGCTTTGGATTATGTTCCCAATGGTGGCGACTTTACCAGAATTCCGATCAGCTAAAGCCATTTTTGAATTAGTTAAAGCTGATTTGAAGAGTGAAGGCGTTGATTTTGATGACAATATTAAACTTGGAATCATGATTGAAATTCCTTCAGCAGCGATTTTAGCGGATAAATTTGCTAAGGAAGTTGACTTCTTCTCAATTGGTACTAATGACTTAATTCAATATACAATGGCCGCAGACCGTGGTAATGAAAAAGTGGCTTACCTTTACCAACCATATAGTCCATCAATTTTACGTTTAATTAAGCGGACCATTGATTGTGCACACAAAGAAGGTAAATTTGTGGCTGTGTGTGGTGAAATGGGTGGTGATCCAATTGCCGTACCATTGTTATTAGGTCTTGGTTTGGATGAGTTTTCAATGAGTGCAACGTCAATTTTACAAGCCCGTTCATTGATTAAAAACTTAACCACTACTGATATGCAAGCATTGGCTAACAAGGCCCTTGACCTTGATACAAATGATGAAGTTGCGGAACTTGTTAAAGCAGCAACGACTAATAATTAAATATTAATTTGTAGGAGCTATTGACGGCCATTAATCAAAGTTTGGTTAGGTCTACTAGCTCCTTTTTGATGTTAAATAATTTAATCTTGATATAATCTCAGTGAGTGATAATACTTTATTTAGGTCTACTAGCATAGTAAACTTTGCTTATAAATATACTGATGTAATAATTAACGGATAGCCGGGGAATTAGGTATTTTTTTACTTAAATTTAGATTTTTGCTATAATATGTACCTGTTAAGTTTTATGTCTATATTATTTAAATTCTAAAAAGGAGGTATCTGGATGAATATTGGATTATTTACAGATACGTACTATCCACAAGTAAGTGGGGTGGCAACCTCGATTTCGATTCTGCGAGACACATTGGAATCGATGGGGCACCAAGTATATATCTTCACTTCAAATGATCCCAAAGTTGGGCGCAATGTGTATGAACGGAATATTTTTCGTTTCCCGAGCTTTCCTTTTACCGGCTTTCCAGACCGACGACTAGCGTATAGTGGCGCATTACACGCTGTACAAATTGCCAAAGAATTGAATTTAGATATTGTGCATACGCAAACTGAATTTTCAATGGGGCTCATGGGTAAATTTGTCGCCTTTAGTTTAAAAATTCCTGCAATCCATACCTATCACACAATGTATCAAGATTACTTACATTATGTCGCTAATGGGAAGCTGATTGGTCCCCGAGCGGTTAAAACCGCAGTCCGTAATTACTTAAAAAATATGGAAGGTGTGGTAGCACCATCGCAACTAGTTTATGAAACAATGTTAGCATACGGGGTGACAGCACCGATTCGGATTATTCCAACAGGTGTTGAGGTCAATCATCATGTTACAGATGAGGAGACACAAGAATTACGGCAGCAATTAGGGTTAACTACGCAGACACCCGTGGCGCTATCGTTAGGCCGATTAGCTTTTGAAAAAAATATTGAAGATACGATTGATGCTTTCAAAGAAGTTTTAGCCCAAAATTCAGCTGCTAAATTAGTGATTGCTGGTGATGGGCCAGCTCGTCAATCATTGATGGAGCATGTTGCGGCTTTGGAAATTACTGATAATGTTTTATTCACAGGGATGATTGAGCACGCTGATGTTCCACGCTATTATGCGATGGCAGATGTGTTTGTTTCATCATCACAATCTGAATCTCAAGGTTTAACTTATCTTGAAGCGCTAACTGCGCATGCACCAATTGTCGTAATGAACAGTCCGTATGTAAGAGACTTAATTACAGATCCAAGTATTGGTGTTGGTTTAGATGATGTGGAGTTACTAGCAACAGCTTTACTACCTTACTTGAATAAGACTGCCCAAGTTGGGGATGTGTCAAAGCGTGATGCCAAAATTAATGAAATTAGTGCTGAACATTTTGGTACCGAGATAGTGAAATTTTATGAAGTTGTAATTAATGAATATCGGACTGATGATGAACGAAATAGTGATTCAATTTTCGGTGCGTTTAGTAATCCGTTTAAGCGTTAGTCTTAGTTATTGGAGTCTAGTATGTCCAAAAATAATCGCATAGTTTTAATTATTATGCTTATCATTGGAGTAGCCATCATGGGGTACTCGTTACGTGATATTAATATGAATTTGTTATTTCATGAAATTTTGACAATTAATGTCTGGTGGCTATTAGTTGCAATTTTATGTATTATCGCGTATTTAGTTATTGAAGGTATCATCGTAAAGGTGTTTGTTGGTAATCGTGTTCAAGGTTTTACGTTTAAAGACGCTTTACGGGTGCCATTAGTTGAACAACTCGGTAATGGCATTACGCCGTTTGCGAGTGGTGGACAACCATTTCAAATTATGGCAATGATGCAAGCAGGCATTGAACCAGGATATGCGGCGGCAATTTTATTGATGAAATTTGTCGTGTATCAATTTGTGATTGTTTTGAATTTTTTTATAGCCTTAATAATTGGCTCACACTTTTTGGCTGATAAAGTACATGTCCTTAAATACTTAATGATTTTTGGCTTTTTAATTCACTTAGCCGTCATTGTTGGGCTAATCCTAATTATGTTCTGGTACGGCTTTACCAAGCGGTTGACTGACTTAATATTAAAGACCATTAAGGTCGTTGGCTTTGGTGGCAAAGAGAAACGATTTGAACGCTATCAGCGAATTACGCAATGGGTTGATATTAGATTACACAATTTTCACATTGAGAGTGTACGAATGACTAGTAATATTGGGTTAATGATTAAAGGTTTAATTTTAACAAGTATTCAATTAATGTTTTATTATTCAATTCCATATTTTATTCTACTTGCCTTGGGGTATACGCATATTAATTATGTTTTGATTACATCGTTGCATGTCTTAATCGTGATGGTGATTTCAATTTTCCCAATTCCAGGTGGTTCTGGTGGAGCGGAAGTAAGTTTTCAATCACTCTTTAGTAGTTTTATTAATGTGCCAACTGATTTAGTATTAGCAATGTTTATTTGGCGCTTCTTAACTTATTATTTTGGGATGTTTACTGGGATGATTGCATTTAATATTCGTGCTGATCGTGTTGACAGCTCTCAAGATTGGCATAAGCAGAAGGAAGAATAACCATGGATCCAAATTTACAACATGTTTTAAAACGTTTACGTATTATGGTGAGTGATTATGCTTATCGTAGGCAAGAGCGTAATTTTGATTTATTCGGTATTAATGTCTGTACGGTCGAATACGACCATCAAACAATGTTGTTTTCAATTTTTGAACGTCAAAACAATGGGACGTTTATCTTTGATGATATCGATTTGGCAGCCATTGAGATTTATAATCAATTGGTTGACTTTCAATTAGTATTTTAGAAAGTAATCAAAAGAACAGATCTTTTGATTATTTTTTTATTTAAGGGCTTAGAAAATGATTAAAATTATACAGATACTGACGATGGTATTTGTGTTTTATACAAACCTAAGTATAATTAATTTGTTACACGTATTTATGGAGGAGAAAAAATGTCGAAGTTTTTCAAGAAGCTCGGCGCTAATTTACAAACAACGGTGGGCTTCTTTTGCTTATCGGCGTTTCTCATTTGGTTAAAAACTTATATTGTATACCAAACTGATTTTACACTTGGCGCACAAGGACCACTACAACACTTTTTATTAATTTTAAATCCGATTGGAACAACCTTGCTATTACTCGGGATTGCGTTATACTTCCGTGGCCGACTAGCTTATTGGTTGATGATACTAATTAATTTATTGGAATCACTTTGGATCTTTTCAAACGTCTTGTACTATCGTGAATTTTCTGATTTCTTATCGGTATCGATTATTGGTAGTGCAAGTTCGGTTGATAATAACTTGAATAAAGCAATTGGCGGTATTATTCACTTAGGCGATTTCTTTGTTTTCATTGATATCATTATTTTAATTGTCTTGTTATTGTTTAAGGTGATTAAAATTGATAAGCGTAAGATTAAGAAGCGATTTGCACTTTCAATTACCGCATTGAGTTTTTTCTTAATCTTTGCTGATTTTGGTATTTCAAATGCTGATCGTTCAGGTTTATTGACACGGACTTTCGATAATAACTACATTGTTAAATACTTAGGTTTAAATGAATACTTAGCGTTTAATATTTTTCAAACACACAAGCAAGAAGCCTCACGGTCAGCTGCAAGTGCTAAAGATATCAAACCAATCTTGAAATATATTGAAAGCCACCAAGCACCAGACAATGTTCAATACTTTGGTAAAGCTAAAGGAAAGAACGTTTTCGTGATTCACTTGGAAAGTTTACAACAATTCATGATTGACTATAAATGGGATGGGCAAGAAGTTATGCCTAACCTCGATAAGTTCTATCATGATCAAAGTACAATGAGTTTTGATAATTTCTATAACCAAGTTGGTCAAGGTAAGACTTCTGATGCGGAAACAATGTTAGAAAATTCATTATATGGCTTACCATCAGGTTCAGCGATGGTTAACTACGGAACATCAAATACCTTCCAAGCAGCACCCGCAATCTTGAGTCAACAAGGATACACAACGGCTTCATTCCACGGGGATGTTGCTAGTTTCTGGAATCGAGATAATGCCTACAAGTCATGGGGTTATGATTACTTCTTTAGTAAACCATTTTATAAAGATGCCGATAATCCAAACTACAATGTTGGATACGGTATGAAAGATAAAATCTTCTTACAAGATACAGCACAATATATTCAACAGTTACCACAACCATTTTATGCTAAAGTAATTACTGTTACTAACCACTATCCATATGATTTAGATAAACAAAATCAAACGATTAAACCATTTAATACGGGTGATAATACTGTTGATGGATATGTGCAAACAGCTCGTTACCTTGACCAAGCGTTCGGGGAATTCTTGGCATGGTTAAAAGCATCTGGTTTATATAACAATAGTATGATTGTCTTGTATGGTGATCACTATGGTATTTCAGATAACCACCGACCTGCAATTGCAAAATTATTGAACAAACCAGAAGTGACGAATGCTGATTTAGCTAACTTCCAAAAAGTACCATTTATGATTCACATGCCTGGACTACAAGGTGGCATTAACCATACGTATGGTGGTGAAATTGATGTCTTACCAACATTATTTGACCTACTTGGGGTGAAAGATGATAATTACGTTCAGTTTGGGACTGACTTATTGTCATCAAAACACATCTCAATAGTGCCATTCCGTAATGGGGACTTTGTAACACCAGAATACATTAAGTATCAAAACCAGTATTTCTATACTAATACTGGCCAACAAATTGATTTTAGTAAGGCCCCTGGTGCGAAAGAGGCCATTGCTAAGATTCAAGAATATGTTGATACGACTCTTTCAGATTCAGATAAGGTGATTACTGGAGACTTACTCCGGTTCTATACTCCTGCAGGCTTTAAAAAGGTTGATCGGAAGGATTATAGCTATAATCCTGACAAGACTAAGGCTGCCTTAAAGGACGATTTAACATCGGAACCTTCAAGTATCCTTGCTCGTAACCATGATAAGTCACTTGTGAATTTATATAAGACTGATGCACCTGAATTGAAAAAAGCTACGAAATAAGAAAAAAGCAACCATTATGGTTGCTTTTTTTGTGCTTATAAAGAGAAAAATTTTGTTTGAAAATCTTGATAAGAAGTCTATAATCATTAAAAATTAGTTTTTAATGATAGTTGATTAATTTTAAATGGAAGATGAGCTAGGAGGTGTCTTAATATGGGAAAAAACAAATTAAAACAAAATAATCTAATCAAATTACTGTTTGGACAGAGCTTATTGTTAATTGGGTTTAATATTTACAGTGTCGTCTTACTATACTTATTAGTACAAGAATATCATGCCTCAGCACGTGTATTAGGTATTTTCGGTATCCTGGCTGCGCTTCCACCAGCTTTGATTGCAATTGGTGCACCAATTCTTGGTCAGATTAAGAATAGTAAAACAATCCTAATTATGTTACAAGTAATGGCAACTTTTGCTTTGATCATTGGGGGTAGTTTACTACTTACTAAGCAAGCACTAATCTTAGTCGGTGGGTTATATTTACTATTAAGCACTGCCACGACCATTTCAGGTTCAGTGGAAGTTGGCTTCATTCCGATTATTTTTCAAGAAGATGAAGTAGCTATTGAAAAGTCCGTTGACTTGCAATACTTTATGAGTATAGGCTTAACGATTATTACGAGTATCATTAGTTCGTTTATTTTATTAGCTCATGGTAGTACATGGTTATTATGGGTAAGTTTCATTACTACTCCTCTAGGAATTGGTTGTTATTTATTAATCAGTTATGCACCAAATAAAGACATGGTGCTAGTTAATACAAATGACGGCCAATTGGATAGGGTGCCAGTAGCTTCTTATTACAAACAAATGCAAACAGCCCTTTATCAGTTTACGCATACAATGCCAGCGTTCTTAATTATTTTATTTGAAGCTATTTTAGGTGGGGTAACGGGTTTGTTATTTGAATTGTTACCATTAACAATGAAAGAACTAGGTATTGCGGTGGCCTTTTTTTCAATTGTTAGCGCTACGCAAAAAGTTGGTGATTTATTAGGAGGAGCTTTAGCACCGTTAGTCAAATGGAGTGCACCAACGTTTTTTGGTTGTGACTACTTGATTTCGGGGAGTTGTTTTATTGCGATTACATTGCCATTACCTAATTCAGTCCGTTTATTACTATTGTTACTAGCTGGTATATTTATGGGGATGTCAGGTAATGTCTTTGAAAAGTTGATGTATCGGTCGTTTAATGTTGGTGATATTTCAGCTATGCATGCTTTAACTACGTCAACATTTGCACTTTTCTCCGTAATTAGTTATTTTGTTGCTTGGATTCATATACCAACTATTATGCTTTGGCAGCTAACGGGGGGAATCACAATTATTTTTGGTGGTTTATTAATGGTTATTGCTCGTAAATTAGGCCAAGTTTCAGAATAATTACTTTACTAAAAGTGAGTTGTGGCAGTGAACTTTATTTATGAAAAACGCATATACAGCACTTAAATAAGTGTTGCATATGCGTTTTTTACGGAGATAAATACGGATTTAATAAGCTTTTTAAGCTCTTTTGATATTTTTGTAGTTAAATAACAAAAAAATACTTAAAAAGTGTTGACTATTACTTTTAATACTAGTAATATAGTTTAAGTCCTAAGCGAGGCGGTAACTTAAATGGAAGTTATACAAAACGCTTTCGAAAAATTAATTTTAAAAAGTTGTTGACGTTAAGTTAACTATCTGGTAATATTAATAAATGTTGTTGCGACATATTAAGTCGCTAACAACAACGTAGATCTTTGAAAACTGAATAAAGTTTTGACAATCAAATGTGTAAGTACTTTGAAACTAGATTTCAGAGTTAAACAAATTTGCGAATGTCAATTTCGC
>NZ_CAKKNS010000010.1 GCF_918814575.1 Periweissella fabaria
AATTGACGTTTTATATTTTGTGGCTGATGTTGTCCGAACTAGAGCTCCCGTATATGTTACGGCCAAATTAGCTGGTGTAGAATTAGTTTGATTATACGCTGACGGGATTTGAACGTATTCACCTGCTAAAGTAATTCGTGTCCCGCCATATCCTGAACCTGCTGAACCATTCGGAGTTGAACCCACCACAATATAAGGGCTACTTGCGACGAATTGACCGTATGCTTTCCCGCCAGATAAGACAACCCCGCGTGAAGCCCCGCCGATTTTTGTTGGAAACCAACTATTACCGTTACGCCCTCCAGCCAATCCGACAAATAACTCTTGGCCTAACGCAAAATCAAATCCACTATTTGAGTTATCGCTTGTCGTCAAAGCGACGTACTCACGTCCCATTAATCGAGCTCCGTAAAAACTGAAACCTGCTCCATTGTTTGAGATACTGAAATAAGGATTCGAATTCGTGTCATATATCTGCGGTTGTGTCAGAAATAACGCACCGTCTTTAAGCATTGCTATAGCAGCGTAGGAGCTAGATGATATGAAGTTATTATCAACATCAATCAGAATACCGTTGTTCGGTGAAGATATGCTCCCCTTATATATCTTTATACCTTCTCCACTTTGAATGTTGAATGATTCGTCATCGTACATACGAATAGCATCATCACGTAACACGAACCCTTTAGACCCCTGATTAGCTCGAAATTCCATACTTAAACCTGAAATTTTACCAGTAGTAATCTGCGAAGCGTCAATATTAATAACTCTGATCTTACTTGCATCAAGTGTTCCAACAGTTATATTTGAGGCATTAAGGTTCTTAAAATTACCACCTAATGCATAGAATGCATCAGTAACAGTAGTTGGCCCATCTAAAATTACTGATTTTGCTTTTATTTGAAATCCAGATTCATCAAGATTAATCTGGTTAATTACATCACCCTTTTTAACTGATAAATTAATCTGGTCTTTTAAAACATCAATTTGAGCTGTATCAGCTTTGCCATCTAAACGTTTATTCGTGTCGCTTGCTACTTCATTCGTATAATCTTTTGCTTGATTGACTGCATTATCAACTGCATCATCATTTCGTTTTTCAAATTCATCATCAATACGATCATTCCATTGTCCATATTCGAAAATTCGAATACCGGCCATGTCTCCATTAGTCCAGAACCACAAATCTCCTTCTTGAGGATTTAATGGCTGCGATGGTCCCCTATATACTCTTGATTTTCCATCGGCCGAAATCATCGCTGAATTTGCCCGTTCATCAATACGAGCGATGTTTGAATTCATGTCCGATAGTGTGTTCCTATTGGCGTCACTGAAGCTTAATCGTGCGGTCCCAATAGCTAAACTTTTAATGCGTTCATCAATTGGATCATAGTGAATTTCATTAACGACCGCATCAACATTAATACCGAATTCAGGCACATAGACATTAACCGTATCAGTTAGGCCAACTGTTTCTAAATCTTTAAATTTATCTTGATAATCCGATGAATCTTGAAGCGATAACACATCAATCTCAATTGCCACTTCTGGTGAATCACGTCCCGTATTTGCTGACTGAGTAAACCAGTTAGTTGAGAATGCATTAATTTGGTTAATTACATCTTTTTCAATTATTTGTTCTGGTAATGTGATTTTTTCTGAAACATCTACCTGTAATGCGTGTACGATTGGGTAGTTGTTAATGTTTTTGGAACTGACTGGAGCACCTTTAATCACTCGATTATCTTGTAATTTTACGAACGGATAAATTTTGGTAACAACTTTTTCAGTTGAAATCGTGTATTTCAATCCATTAATATTTTTCCCTAAACGGAAAGTGGCAACGTTTGAACGTCCACGGCGTGCTAACATTGAGACTTGCTTATTTTCGCGTTTTAATTCTCCGCCATAAGTCTGTAGAAATGAACCCTGCACACCAGCGATTGTTTCCATAGCATTGGCGGCCTCAATCGTAGTGCTAGCGATTGTGGAAATATCTGAAAACAATCTGAATTGAGTTTTTTCCGTTAATGATGCTTGTAGCTTGTCCATGAAAGTTGAACCGCTTAAATTAGTAATAATTAAGCTATCAATCGTATTTTGGCGCAGATCGTACGTGATAGAGTCGGCTTCAATTGTTATTTCAGCGCCTGTTAAATCAAGTTCAATGTTCACTATTCGAAATGCATGTTCCTCATCACGAGGACTTGGTTTAGCTAAAATAATGTTATCAACTTGGATGTCTGCATATCTCAAACCTGTAACGGGATAATTCGCGGTTAGTTGAAAAATACCGTTTCTTTGTTCATGAATATCGACATCATAGATTTCAGCTAAAGCACCTAAACCTTGATTTATGAAGTCTATTTCAGTTGATTCATATAAAATTGGCGTCATAGGCTCCTCCATTTCGGTTTAATAATTCCAGTCCCTGTTGAAATGCTAATAGTGTTAGTTCCAGAATTTAAAATTGGAAACTTAGAACGGCTCATCTTGGCGTTTTCATTGATCAGCGTAACCCCATCAGTCCGCCACACGTTTTGTAACGATGAGTCAAGCTCAATCAATCCTTGAACACCTGTAAAGCTATAATTAATGCCATTAATTTTTAAATTAATGTTTCCGCTACCAATCAATTTAATGTACGGCAACGCATTATAAGCCGTTGGATTAACGATAGTTACCGAATCTGTGCCGATATTTATATCTGGAACGTCGTTAAAATACTTATATGGTGCTGCACTGAATTTTAAGCCGTATTCACGATATTCCGACATAATTAGAGGCCGTTTAACATCTACAACATCAGTTAGTGTGATCTGATATGTGTAATTTGGGTCAAAATAAAACACAGCATCGACATAGCGACCTGTGCTTAATGTTGTTATTAATTTATCTAAGTTTTCTTGTCTATTATTTCCACGAATTGCGATTATTAATTCGAATTTCCTATTCTCGTATGCGTTTCTATCAAATAATAATGCGCGATCAATCCCAATTGGACTATCATTAATTAATATCTTACGTTCTGGAATTGGAATTTCTGGCCATTGAGTTATCACGGCATTGATTGACTCACTTGTTAGATCGCCGAATTTGAAGCTTCCACGGTTCATCTTTATCCTCCTATCGCACGAGTTCTCGCATTTTGTGCACGGGTAATCCCGTCCACAACCGCACCTTGAATTTTTTTAATCGTAGCTGGTGTAACATCAGCGTTAACATTGATGGTTAAGTTAATTCCACCCATATCACCACCAAGGGCGTCAATGATACCACGACCAATTCCGCCAAGCGTTTTATCGTTTAGTGGTAATGCTGCTTCAGGACCAGCTTCGCCAACTCCATTGAATCCACCATTACCAGCGAATAATGTCGGTTTTTTAAAAATCCCACCTTTTGCATACCAATTAATACCAATACTTGGTATTTTACCTTTTAAAGGATCAAACGAACCACTTAGATTAAAGTGGGGTAATTTAATGTGGGGAATGCTAACTTCAGGAAATCTCAATTTGAAGTTGAATAAACCTTTAATCGTGTTAATAATGCCACTGATAATGCCTTTAGCAGTTTGAATCGGATTAGTCATCGCACTTTTAATGCCGTTCCACACACTAGACGTTACGGATTTAATGTTGTTCCAAACTGTACTTGTAACATCTTTTATTCCATTCCAAGCGGCACTCGTGACGGCTTTAATGCCATTCCAAGCGCCTGAAATAAAGCTCCCCATCCAGCCAACAACGGCACTGGTAATCGCTTTGATACTATTCCAATTTTGAATAATGAAATTAACCATGCCAGCAAAAGGATTAATCACAAATAATACAATTTGCCCAAATTTAGAACTCAAAAACGTTCCAATCCAGCCAACTGTCACACTGAATATTTGTTTAATACCGTCCCAAAGGCCACTAAAGAATCCAGAAATGCCACCCCAAATACCTTTTAACCAATCAACTATGGTTCCCCAGTTTTTAATAACTAAAATAACAGCTGTAACCGCTGCTATAACTGCCGCGATAGCTAATCCAACTGGGCCTATTAGAATAGCTCCTAATCCAGTAAACGCTCCACCTATAACTCCCAATACAGGAGCCATCACCGAGAACGCTGTACCCATAACTGCTATAACTGGTAGTAATACTGCTATGACGGATGCTAAGGCACCAATTACAGCTATGGTTACTTTAACTGGACCAGGAGCATTTTCAAAGGCATTAACAATACCTGTCAATGCCTTAATTACAGGCGTGAATGTAGGCATTAAATCAGATAGACTAGTCTTAAGAGAGTTAATTGCACGCTTTAATTCCTGGCCAGGTGTGTGTTCGTCCATTTTTTTTGCTGCGCCAGCGAATTTTTCTGTACCGGTTGTTGCCTGAAGTAATGCGGCACTAACATCAGTACCTAAATCTTCAAATTGCGTCCCAATACCTTGAACAGCCGCTTTGGCTTCATTTGCTGGCATAGATTTTAAATCTTTACCAACTGCAGCCATTACTTCCGCAGATGTAGCTTTACCTTTTTTAAATTCCGCAAAAACACCTTGGGTAGACTTGCTAAATGCCGTCATTGGTTTATCAAGTTGACCAGCAGTTAACTTTAACTGAAATTCTTTAACTGCATCAGCAACTTTATCAGTGTTAAATGCACCGGCTTTCATACCCGCATTTAACACATTTAACATACCCCCAGCGCTAATACCGGCATCTTTGAAAGTCGGTGAATACTCATTGACGGTATCTAAAAAATCACCTTGCTTATTTAAGTTATCTTGAAGACCTTTAGCTATTAAGTCCGTAGAATTTTTGCCGCTGATACCGAATCCTTTCATTGCCTGACTTGAAGCATTAGCGGCCTCTTGTATGTCTACTCCTCCATTAGTTGCGATACCTTGTAAATTCAACGTCACTGTTTTAAAGTCTGTATTATTTAAATCACTAAATGCTTGCTTAACGCTCTTCACAGATTCGAAGGCTTCATCAACTGAGTCAACCATGCCGCTTTTAAATACAGTTTTAACAACGTCACCAGTTTGTTTAGCTTGACCAGCGGTTAAACCCATGGAAGATTGCATTTTAGACTGTGCGTCAGCAAATTCTAACCCTGTACCAATAACATCTTTTCCCAACTCGGCAGCTTTGTCAGCGATTCCTTTTAGGAATTCACCAACTTGAATTTTAGTTAACGTGCTGACATTCTTTTCTAATTCGCTGGCACCAGAAGCACCTTTTTTAAACCCTGCTTCGGCTTGGGCGGCAGCATCTGAACTACCATTTAAATAGTTAATGGTATCTTGTAAGCCGCCCTTTAAACGGCCTAATTGTGCTTCAGTCGCTTGGACCTCACGTTGAAATCCGCGATACTGTTCTTCACCAATTTCTCCCTTAGAAAATTGAGCTTGCACTTGAGCCTGTGCACCTTTTAAAGTATCTAATTTAGTAGCCGTTGATTCAACCGCTTTACTAAGCAGTTTTTGTTTTTGTGCTACTAATTCTGTGTTACCAGGATCTAGTTTTAACAGCTTATTGACATCACGTAATTCACTGCTGGTTTTAGCAGTTTGTGAATTTACACCCTTTAAAGCTGAATCAAGGCCTTTAGTATCGCCATCAATTTCAATCGTGATACCTTTAATTCGTCCACCGGCCATATAGTCTCCTTTCTAAAATGCATCGAAATCAGCTTGAGCTGCCTTTTTCTTTAACGGTTGTTGTTCTTTAGTTTCTGAATTTGAATATTCGACTATATAGTCCATCACATCGCATAAATCCATCATTTTCATTTCATCAAAGCTTAAACCACATTTTTTTGCTACATACAAAAAGGACGAAACATCGAACGGCTCATCGCTCTCATATTCGTCCCTTAAGCTTTTTTTGTTGATAATGATGTTACTACTAATTCGATTACTTCACTTAAAATGTCGAAAATTGGAAACTCTTCAAATTCAGCAAGCCATTCATCAAGTGTTAGTATTGCTTGATTAGCATTTTTAGCGTATGTCCATGCAAATTGTTGAAAAATACGAATTCGGTTATTCCCCATAACCTCGGTCATAATTTCAATTTCAGATTTATCGCTAGTTGCAATGCCTGCAAGTTCTAAAATAATACCTAAATCTTGAAAAAAATCACTTTGGAAATTTGCTTTATAAATAATTGGTGAGGCACCAGATGAAACTAATTTAACTTTTTTATTACCTAAAATAATTGTTTTTTCCATGAGTAAATCTCCTTTTTATTATTATGTACACCCGATTTAACGGGCTTTGAATTTATTTTGCTGGTGCTGTTAATACTGGTTCGTATACTTTGGTGTACCAACTTTGGTATGCAGTGTCATTAGTCGTTGCATCTGTTTTTGATTTAGCTACATTAAAATATGGATGTAGTGCTGCCACAATTTCAAATTCAGATGATTTAACATCACCCTTTTTACCGCGGGTCTCTCCGTTTTCACTTGGCCGGCTAAATGTCACGTTGTAAAGTACGTGGCGAACAGCTTTAACATCACCATCAAATTCAAACGCCATCGCAACGGCTTGGCCAGCTTTCATTGATTGCAAAATTACACCGTTCGTATCACGTACATCACCAAGGACTACTGATGAAACTTCAAAAGGCATCAATGCCATTTCTAGTTTCCCTGAAAAACCTTGGTTATTATCCGCTGTGTAATATGTGGTGTTATCAGCTTCAAATTCAATTTTGTCACCTTCCGGATCAAGCCCAAGTGATACTGCCCCGCGGAATTTAATTGGTCCGTCATATGTGATTTTCGTTCCATCATCAGTTAATGGAAAAAGGGTTACATTCTTAAGACCATACATAACTTTATTATCTTGTACCATTTTTTATTCTCCTAACGTTATCTCGTACACATTCATGTACATATGTTCTTCATCTATATACTCTTCGTGTGCATAGAAAGGAATTTCATGCGCATTCAAAAAGGATTCAATTAACTGTTCGCTAACCAAATCCTTTTTTTCAGTATATAGTTCAATGTTTATATTTTTTTCACTATAAATAGTTGAGTTATCAGCTTCAAATCCATCATTATCAACAAATAAATACACGATATACGGGAATTCTGGCTCGCTGTTGAAATGATGATATGCTACGGGCAACTTGGTTTCGTTAACCAGCGCAGCCCCTAGTTCGCTAAATTTCATTATCGCTTACCTCGCTTACCTCTAGGTTGAGAAATTCCCAATTTAACACGCTTTTCGAATGCTTTATTAATCCACTCTTCAACTGGTGCGATGTGGACGAATGTACGAGTTCGTCCACCGCCTCGTTTAGCATGGCCAAATTCCAGCAAGTGGGTTAATTGATAATTTGTAGCATTATAAATTATCACAGGACCTCGATTCGATTCCTTTTTAATTCTCCACCCTCTTTTATAGCTACCACTACGCTGTTTAAACGAACCAGCTAACCTTAACTTTTTAACTCCTTCTTTGGTTACCTCGTCCTTAGCATCTTCTAATTCATCTTCAACATCAGATGAATATTCTTGTAATGCCTTAACGATTTCATCAGTCATTTGACCTGGTTTAATTTTGGCCATCGCTTAACCTCTTTGTTAGATATAGAGTAGTTTTATCTCCAACTTCAGCAATTCGATATACATGATATTTAACAGTGTTAACCTTGGCTATTGTCTCACCTTTATAATCAACGGAATTAATTCTAAAAGTAAAATCAGGGCGAATGCCTTGATTACCTGCGGCGTCAAATTCAGCCCGAGTAATCGTGAATTGATTCGCAAATACTTTTCGGGGGTCACCCTCACGCTTAAATGTATTCAACATCTCATCTTGGATGTTTTCAGTGGGTACCAAATAAATAACTGAATTATATCTCATCTATTTCTACCTCCGAATCAAACCGCGAATGAACCGATAGTTCATCTTTTAAATCGTTATACAGACTTAGTTGTCTATCAGCATCGGGGTTATCATAACCCCAATGTGATTTAACATATAAAATTATAGCCATTTGAACTAACGATTTGTTTTCTGTTTTATCAGCCCAAGTAGCTTCAACTAATCCTAAAATATTTAAATCAGTTCGTGCCGCGATAATTAAATCATTAATTTCATTATCTAAATCAACATCATCTACCGTCGTCCGAAGCGCTACTTTAACTTTGCTTAGTAATTCGTCCACATTGAAACCTCCACATAGCCGCCTAACGATTGAACGTTAATTTGTGTATTTCTTGAAGCGGCATAAATTTTAACTATCTTTAACTCTTGGGTGCTTCAGGAGTAATAGTCACGAACACACCTGCATTGCTATCAGCAGATTCAACATCAAATCGAATAACAGGTTGTAGCACACGACCGTACACTTTATCATCAATCCAATTAACCATTACATCTAATCGGTTGGCGAATAGTGCTGCACGTTCTAAATCACCAATGAATACTTGTAGAACTTCTCCTGTTCCACCAAACGCAGAGTCTTTAAACACAGTAACATCAAGACCGAATAACTTAGACCCTGAAGGGGCTGAAATTGAGTCTTGAAGTAAGTAACGACCTTGCGCATCCTTAGCTTGATCAAGAACATCATATAGAGATTGCGTCATCACAAAACTAAGGTTGTAAGCTGGATCAAAGCCTTTATTTTTCAATGATTTTAACGTAGGCACCAAATCTTCAGCAGCGACTTTTTTACTCGTGAATTTAGATAGAATCGTATTCACTTGAGAGTTCACGGTGTTAATTTTAATTTCTTGGACATAGCGTTGTAACAATGGAATTAAATCAATTTGTGCATCCGCAATTGCTTCTTCAGAAATTGGTAACATTCCACGATACGTTTTAACCTTCCATTCAACGTCGATAAATTCAGGATTAGCTAAATCTGGATTTTCTTTAAGCTCATCTACTGATGGAAGCACTGTTGATGCTGATTTAAGGATTGGGTATGTTCCAGAAGGAGTAGTTACAGAAACGTTATGAACTAATTTTGACAAATCAGCCACTGTATGAACCTCTGTATCAGGGTTGTAAATAATTTGTTCAGGAATCAATACACCTGCTTCAGTAGAAGTTAAGCCATCACGTTTTTCACCACGTGAGTGCAAAAATGCGTTGAAGGCAGCTCGTTGTTCTTGAAGAATATTAGTTTTTTTGTTCATAGGAATTGGCATTTTACGATTTTCTCCTTTTTTCGTTGGATCTTCAGGGTCATTTTCTGGGTTAGTATTGTTGTCGTCATCGTCTAGCTCTGGTGGAACACCTGTATCATCTGGTGTTGGTGCTGGTGGGTCTAATGATTCAGGTGTATCATCATTTCCATCATCTGGAACCTCGGGATCGGTAGTCGGTTCAGGTAGTGCTTCTAAATTTTTAATGTCAGCTTGAAGTTGTTTAACCAAATCAAGTGCTTGTTGTTGTTGATCAGCACTTGCATTTGAGTTGATTAAATCTTCGGCGTTAGCAATCGCTGTTGCTAACTCTCCTTGTTTGGCAGCAATTGATTCTTTAACCATTCTTATCTCCTTTATTTGCTTGGTATTTTAAGATTTCCAAGACTAACGCATTGCGAATTTGTAAACTCTTAGATACTTCTTTTTCGTGTAAATCACGCTTACTTAATGCGACTTTTGTATCTGGATAAGCAGGTATAGGTGTTAATGTGATTTCAAACAATTGGTCTATTTGGTCAATTGTTCGAACATCAGGTTTACCATTAGTACCCCATTCCCAATTATCATGACTCACCGTGAAACCAAAGCTCATACCTTGAATGTTCCCCACACGAATGTTTTCGAGGACATCATTAGCTAACGTCGTATTTGGTAATTCGGCACTAAATTTAAGCCCAATCTTATCAACTTCTAGCTTTAATGAACCTGCATCTGAACGTGCTAATACATCATTAATTTCATGGCCGTAAATTAAATATACTTTTGATAAATCAACGTTATCTAAGGCTTTAGGGTCAACAAATTCAATGAATCCACCTAGATCACCACTTGCCCTATTAAATACAATTGGATAACCTTCAATTGTGCGGCTATCAGTCTCTGCTCTAATTTCAAGCGTTGATTCATATGAACGTATCTCATTATTCATTTGGTAACACCTCCTTTGCGCTTACTTTATTTACGATTTCTTGCGTGACTAAATCTGATTGACTATCCGCCAATATAGCAAGTGCCATATCAGTTGTGATGGTGCCAGCTTTAACCATTTCGTTCACGCGTTGCTCAACTCCAATACCATCTAGATCAGTCGCTTGCTTAACATCAGCGATAATTTGAACATCTAACTTAGCTTCGATTTCTTCAACAATGGATGCTAAGTAACGTCCTAAGGTAGTGTTATACAAATTTCTAATCTGATCAGCATTTGAGTGTTCAGATTCATTGCCCAAAATGTCCGTGGGCAACATGAATACTTTAGCAATTTGGTCACGGGTCCAATCAACTGAATTTAATAGTTTGGCCACATCTGTTTTTATTTCTAATTGATTAAAATCAAATAACGGGTCCAAGATTAATACTCGTCCAGCATTTGAACCAGAGTTGGCTTTTTCAAAAGATGCCCGCACATTTTCCTTCGCATCTTCAGTCAACGCTGCTTTATTTGATTTCAAAATCGCCATTGGATTAATCGCTTGGCGAAACATTTGAACTGCTAAATTCCTTGAACTTTTTTGTAGTTCTAATTCGGAACTTAGCGCTGCTAATGGACTTTTACCCATTAAACCGCCATCCATACTGAAACATTTGAAATGAATCATGTCTGCGGAATCAATATTTTTTAAATCTGGTTCATCTGGGGCAATGAAGCTAACATCATAGGTTATCGTTTGGCCATCATCTGATAAATTAACTGTTACATTTGACGGGCGGACAAATTCCCAAAATTCTTGGTTGCTATCTGTTCTTCGGACTGCATACGCGTTACCTGTTAGTAACATTTGTGCGATTAACGACTGGATGAAATTAAATCTGTTAGCTATCCGTGATGGATTTAGCAACAATTTATTTATTTTCTTACTCTCAGTACTCAATTTAATCCGTGCTAAGTCTGAACTAATAACATTAACTGCTGCCCAAACATCAGAATTACGAATGACGCTTTCAGCTGACACATAATCATCGTTATAAATATTAATTCCATTTCCTAAAGCCACTCCTAGTGTACTTTGACCACGGATATTAATACTTCTTTTTTCAAAAAACATTACCTACTCCCTTCCAACAAAATAACTGAATACGAAACAAAATAAACCAGTAATTGCTAAGCCTAAAATTATGTGGATTAAAAAAGCCGCTACCACAAAACTTGCAGTACCGACTAGCGATAAAATGTTTGAAATAATTAATCTGTTCTTCAAAATGTAAATCCTCCACTCTTCAGTAATTCATTAACTTGCTGGTCTGACATTCGATCATACTCATCTTGTACTTTCGTAGCTTGGCCATATTCTTCAAAATGATATAGTCCATCAAATAAAGCATCAATTAAAGCATCTACTAAATCAATTTTGAAACTAGCTTTGTTCTTATCAATTTTTATACCGTTATTATCCGAAACGATAACTGCATTCATTAATGATTTTTCCATCATTGCGTCATCAAATCGGGTAACTCTCCCCTCAACAAAGGCATCTTGAAGCCATTTAGTAGGTTCGTTTAACGATATTGAACCTTGTCTAACCGGTTGCATTTGCCAATTTGTCGTTTCTTCAACGGCTTTAACAGTGGCATAAGCGTGTGCTGAATCGTATGCGAATGACATTACTTCTAGATTATTATCACTGACAAAATCCATCAGCCAAGTAAAGACGAAATCATTATCAATCAAGCCTTTTTCATGCTGCGTGACATCTGCAAAGCCTAATTCTTCCATTTGGCGATAATTAATGCCGTCTTGGCTTTCTTTGGCGTCAATAGAACCCGCCTTTTTCCAAGGGATAAATGAGTGTTGATACAAGTGCCATTTTCGCTTACCGTCTTCATCTTCGTATGGAAATACAAATGCTAGAGCGGTATCATCGGAAGTCATTGAATTATCAAACCCAATATAGACTTGGTGGCCTTTAATATCGAAATCTTCAATAACTGTGTTATTAATATCTTCGAGTTCAAATGCGGCGTCTTGTTCAGCATTAACCCAAACATTCATAGATTTAACTAAAAAATCATTTAACTTACCTTGCCGCATAGAGATATCGCGCTTTGAAATTAAACCTTCGAGTAATTGATCATGTTGTTCAGGCAGTCCTAATAGTGGATTAGATTTAATCCATGTTTCAGGTTCAAAAACTTCATTAACATCATCTTGCGACCATACGGCCAAGAAATAGTTATCTAGTTCATGCTTGCCTTTTTCAATGTCTTCGGTGGCCATCTTAATATCTTCACGTAACGGTGCATTAGGATTTTGATACGCCGTTGAAATCATGATAAAAATACCTTCAGGTTGTTTAACTTGTCCCGAAGTTATCATTTCAAAAGCATCTCGGTTAATCTGTTTTCCTGCCTCATCAAATACGGCAGTATTCGCGTGGTAACTATCCAAGTGCCCACCATCAGCCGTTAAACGTACAATTTGGTTCTTCCGACGATTGTCAAAGACATCCATGAATCGGGGTGAAATATCTTCGCGTAACCCCTCAAACAACGCACCTGGTTTAATTAGTTTTTCAATTGTACCTTTGGTGTAGTTAAATAATTTTTTAGTTTGGTCACTAGTGTTTGAAGCTACGATGATGTCTTGATTGTATCTATCGTATGACTGAATAAAAAAATCATACGTGGCTAACACTGATGCCATATATGTTTTCCCTTGAGCTCGTGCAATAGATATGACAGCCTGCTTAAAGCGTTTACCGTTGGTTTTTTCGCTACGCCAACCAACTAAACTACCTAATGCGAACTTTTGCCAGGCCATTAGTGGTACTGGTTCGTTCGTATCTGGATCAGGAACCCTTGAAGCGAATAATAAAAATCCTTTTAAAATTTTTTCGTCGAAATAATAAGGAAATTCCGGTGTCCTTTGCATTTTTAAGTCATCTAAATGCCTTTTTGTTGCTAATTTCATCAATTTTCCAGTTAAAATTTTGCCGTTTTGAACATCTAAAGCATATTGAGTAACGGGATTAACGCTCATTATGACTCACCTCGCATTAAAGCAACGATTTCATCGGCTGAATTTTTTTCAACTTTCACTAATGTTTCACGTGGCAATAGATTATTCAACTCCTTAACCAGGCCAGTCCAACGATTAATTACTGCAACGTAGCTTTTTTGGGCTGGATTTTCGCGCATCATTTCCTGCGAACCATTAACGAATAGAACAACCGGCCCATTTTCGATAATATCATCTTGTAAAATTCGTAAGTTGACAGTCGCAAAAGCTAATTGCTCAATAATTTTCTTGCCAATGTCTTGTTTTTCAGGTGGGATTTCAACATACGCCTTTGTAAAGTAATCAACTGCCACTTCATACTGTTTCTGAAATTCTTTTCTATCCATTTTTTGTATCCTCCTTTCAAATTTTGACACCCCCCCTCATATGAAAAAACGGCTCGCTGTAAATGTTGACACTATTGCACCGTTCTTCCTTTTTGAAACCCATAGGGGGCCTTACTAGTCATTTTAAAGACATATTCAAGGTATTTCACATCTTTAATTAACAATTGCTCTGAACGCTTTTTATTGCGTTTTCCAGTACCATAAAATTCTTGTTCCCACTTAGTCTTAATGTTGTGGCAGCTCTTACAACTTGCCACTAGATTAGTCTCCTCTAGCTGCAATTCAGGTGCTATTTCATTCGGAACAATGTGATCAACCATGTAAGCAGGTGTTACTTGGCCAACAAGTTGACAGTAACGACATAACCCATGGTCTCGCTTCATAATATATTCACGCTGAACCTTCCACGCTTTAGTGCGGTAGAACTTCAAACGCTCCTTAGTCTTAGTGTCAGCCTTGCGTTGCATATTATAATGTCTATCTTGTTGCTTGTTCCTTGGATGAAGCGCTTGGTGTTGACTGCAGTAACGCTCTTCAATTGCTACTTTAGTTCTGCAATTAAGATGCCCACATCGATGTACTTTCAAAACGTTCCTCCTTATATTAACTATGTACACTGACTGATTAGTTATTACTAACCAGTAGCTCTGCTTTATGTTATGCCATAACTGGCAACGGTCATATCGGGAATCGAACCCGAGTCTCACGCGTGACAGGCGTGTATCTTAACCGTTAGACTATACGACCATTACTACCGCTGCGTTTAACGTCCAGCTTGACCAACAAAAAAGACACCCATCTCTGGATGTCTAAACATGTTTCTAAACTAATTCGGGAGAATCCCAATTACATACGTCATTACTGAACAATATCATTATATGACGTATCATGTGACATAAAACTGACAAAAAAGTGACATTTTTATTTAATTAGTTCATATTTCGTTTTAATAAGTTTATCAGTAGATACTATGAATTCATTAAACACGTTCTCTGAATTTTTTAAACAAGCTCTATAATCAGTTCGAGAACATCCGTATTCTAAAACTAAAATGTTTCTGTTTTTATCATCATTAAAAAAGCTTTTTAAATCATCTTGTAACGCTTTAACTTTATTAAAGCTATTTTCATATTTAATGTATAAGTCCATATCAAGGTATTCTTTAATTAGAAAAGTTAAAAATACATTATTTAATATACTTTTATTTAAATTTAGTGTCTCAGTTCTTAACTCTTCCATATCAATACCTTTCTTACCTTGCACGATATCCCCGTACTTTTCTGCGAATTCATTATTTTGATAGAGTAGGTTATATATGCGTTGGTATTCTAGATTAATATCGGTTTGTACTTTGTTCAAAGTGATTAGCATATTTTTTGATTCTAAAATCTTCTGGTTGTATTCTTGTTCTTTTAATTGCTTATTTACTTGCCAATACACACCTAAAACAGAAATAATTGAACCTATAAGACTTCCTAAAAATGAAATCCAATCACCCTCATATTTTGAAATATTATTTAAAAAGAATGGCAAAATCATCAAACATGTAAATGTAATAACACCCCATATAATCGTATACATAATTAAAAAAAATATATTTTGAACAAATCCTTTGAATTTATTTAATTTTCGCATCTAATAATCTCCAAATTATTTAATACTTAAAATTATAGCAAAATAAAAAACAGCCACCTAATTAAAGGTGACTGCTTAAACTAAACGAACATTTTGTAATTCAAATCTTTCTTACGAATCAACCTAGTTGCTAAGCCACGCTTGTATAGATCATGAAATATCTTTTTATTCAGTTGTTCGAACTTAACTAACTTCTTATGCTGTATTTGCCGTTTGGTTGCCAATGCTTTTATAACCTTCCTTTAAATCCTTCCAAAATGATTACAAATTGCAGCTACCACAATTAATTTAATTATTTAATCCACCATGTTGCAATCAATACACATAAACACATAACTATACATACTTCTGAAATAAATACTCGACGTTCTTCTTTTTTAATTTCTTCTAGTCGTTTTTTATTCTCTTCCAATATTTTTTTATTTTCTTCAAATATTTTTTTATTTAGATCATTTTCTTCTTTGGCTTTTTCGATTTGTTTTGTAATATCTTCAATCCACCATCTAAAATCTACATTTGCGTTCGCTGATGCTTGATTATTAACTATTTTCATTACATGCCACCTTTTATTAGTAACGTAACCTTATTAACATCCACTGTTGTTTCAGCCTTGCGAGAAAATTCTTCATCACTATTAATGAGATTTAACAAATCTCTCAATTCTCGCTTCACCCTATCACCAGATAGCAATTTTTTAATCACTTCCATTTGTAGTTCTTTATTAAGAATGAAAAATGACATAACAGAATCAATGAACTCATCATCTTCTTCAACGTCATCTAAGAACTCATTTAAAAATCTAACTTTATACGCTTCTTCATCCATTACACACCACCTCTAATTTCCCATTCCAAGCATTCACCGCATTGATTAGCTCATCATCGTTATTAACTTTTATACGTAAATTTGGATAATAACTATTAATAGGTTCGTTATCATCACCAATTATCCAAAATGAAATTTCTACAAAGTAATCACCCGAATGATTCATAACTAAATCTTCCCATTCAGCATATTCAGCCTTGTTCAATTCCCACATTTTCACTATCCTTTTTCACTTTCAAATACGTTGCATAATCACAAGTCTTTTTAAATCCTGTAACCCTTTGCTATCACTGGTTTAAACAAGCTTTCTAAGTCATGGGTTTTTTCAGCTATTTTTGCTTGAATTTAATCACCAAGTTCTTCAATTTTTCCAACTTGGTATTTCAACTCATCAGCAATTACCGCAAGAATTGTTTCGCGACTCCCATTGCTGAATTGTTCAGTTGAGATTGATTCAATGAGAGCATACGCATCTTCTATCCGTTGCATTACCAAAAGCTTGGCTGTTAAATCTTGTAATAGTTCATTTGTCATAATTAATCCTCTTTCTTTTATTGGGCATTCCACCCATTCGGTCTAAGACTCTACTTTTTATCTAAACGGCATATCATCATCTGAAATATCAATTTCTTTTCCACTAGTAAATGGATCATTCATTGGGCGATTACTTGACGCACTAAAATTATTCTGGCCACCATTATTATTTGGCTGACTTTGATGGTTATTATTTGTACTCTTTGGTTCAAGCAAACTAAAGTTTTCAACAATCACTTCGGTTACATAAACTCGTGTACCTTGTTGATTTTCGTAATTACGTGTTTGAATACGTCCTTCAACTCCAACTAATGAACCTTTATGAGTGTAGTTAGCTAAATTTTCAGCCCCTTTACCCCATATGGCTGCATTAATGAAATCAGCTTCACGTTCACCTTGTTGATTAGTAAATTGACGATTAACAGCTAATGTAAAGTTACCTGCTGCTTTACCACTTTGCGTGTAACGGAGTTCAACATCTTTGACCAAACGTCCAACTAAAACTACTCGATTAATCATTTTCTTCCACCTTTTCAATGTTAAACTTGCTAGTGTCACGCATTGCGAATGCGAAATCTTGGTCGAATAATTCATATGGCGACGCATTTCTATCTGGTACTCTATCTTCATTTACACGCCTTGGATAAAATCTTGACTCTTCATCCATCGCATATATAGTGTAATGAACTTTACCAGTTTTGCTATTCTCGTTAACCTGATAAATCACATACTTATCTTTCTTTTCAACCAACTCAATCTCGCCCGCCCAAATCTTGGCAAAGGTTAATTGATTAGCGTTATCCTCATCGGAAGTGCCAGTAAACAACCATTTATATAATGTTGGATACTCACTAACATTATTTTTTGCCGTACGTAAGCCTGCAAAAATCCACGTACCTGAAGTACCCTGCAACCGTTCAACCTCTTCAATAAATTCCTTACTTTGTTCCAATTTTTCACGCATAACGCAGTCCTTTCTGATCAGGTACCATGTAATCCAATCTTTCAATTTTGAAAAATGGGTTATATGGGATTAACTTATATCCAAGTTTGGCTAAGTTTTTATTTAAATTTTTAATTCGTGTCTCATCAATGATGTCCCATGCGATGTCATCATTAATCCTATTCAATTCAGCTCTACATTCATCAAGCTTCATGGCTCTATCTCCTCAATGTATACGTGCAGGTCCTTCATCTTGAACCCGTCGGCAAAATACAAAAATGCGGTGTTAATCTTACGTTGCAACTCTCGGTTGGTGTATGGGAGCTGCTCTTCAATATTCAGCCACGTTAACCCTTTAATGTAACGGGCTTTCAATAGAAATTGATACTTATCAGGCATTGTATTAATCGTTCGTATAACATCCTTCACGATTGAACCTGCATCAATGTGCATGATTAATTTTGATTCAGCTGCGTTATCCAAATTTTGAGCTTTTGGATCAGCACTGAAACTTGGTGATTTCAAATCCGTCATTGAACTTCCAGACATCATCACCAGGCGTTCCCACTCATATTTAAAAAACTTTCGCACGCGCTCTTCGGTGGCGTATGCATCAATCGGACGAATTAACTCCATCAATTGGTCTCCTTTAATTTTTGCTCTTTTTGCCAATCAACAAATTTTTGATACTCGTTCGCCGGTATCATCACCAGGTACGGTGGGATTGATTCAGCGTACGTGTTCAAATAGCGAACCTCTTCATTCACCAAATCCCAATCTTTTTCAGCGACTGCATACTTCAAATCTTCAACTACCGCAGATAGGTCTTGCTTAACTGTTTGAGCCATATATGACCTCTTAGCGAATGAATCCGTATGCACGCATATCAGCCAAAGGATCGCGTTTTGATAAAAACATGTCTTCGAATTCTTTTTTGCCGCCATACAATTGGCATGCAATTAAATCAACTGGTCCACGATTTAGCAACACATTCTTTTGATGCCGTGGCTTATACATCCAAAGTGATGTCTTACAAGTGTGACATACCACTATTTTTTGATTAACTCGGCTCTTACGACGATAAACATCACCACATACCGGGCATTGAACTTCAACTTTTAATAATCCTTCATACATAGTTAAATCTCCTAAATTAATTCCATTTGTTCGTACCATTTTTCGCTAAATACTCTTTGGTGCTTATTAGCGCTGTGTGCATTTGCTACATCGTATAAATACTCAAACAAATGCGGATAGAATGTTGGTCGTGTACTGATCAATTGAAATGCATCAGCAAGTGTTAAAACCAATGCTGAAACCCTATCAAATTCTGCTAATTGGACTGGTGTCATCATTCGACCTCCTTAACCACGTATACACTCGAACTAATCATGTTCAATTTCCACGCTGCAACTAATGCTGTTTGCATTTTTTCAAAAACTAAATCCTGGTCCCAAAACATTTCAGCACCTTGCTGCTTCCCCAATTGAAACATCACACACCTCGCACATCTTTCATCTTGTTGAACGCCAAGCGCTGCTCTTTGTTCTTTGGGATCAATCGACTAATTAATTTTTCGTTGTACATTTGTTCAAGTTCGCTCTGCAAATTATTTGTTGTGATAATCGTTGTACGTACGATTGAATTTGTATTTAAATCAAAGCGGCTATTTGCCACTCGATACATCATCTCTTGCATGTCTTTACGAACTGGACTGAATTTATCGCCCTTCATGCCGCCTTCAGTCCCAAAATCATCAAGTAATAACACATCGACTTCTTTCATCGCTTTTTCAATTTTTTTAATTTGTTTGGCAACATCGCTGTAATCATATTGTTGGCCAATCATACTAGCTAATTCAGCAGTGCTAACGAACATTGTTGTCTTAGTAGTGCCTAACTTATCCAACATCGCCAAGGCTAAAGATGTTTTACCGACACCACGACTTCCTAGCATGAATACATTACCTGGTTCGTTTTCTAATTTCTTACAAAGCTTATATGCCTGATTACCAATTACCTTAGCCGAATCACCATCTTGTAAATCAACATTCCAATCCTGAAATGTGAATTTCATTCGTTGATCAGATGGCCAAACTGACATTACATCAAACCAGCGCCGAATTTTAGCTTGATAATTAGCCCAACCTTTTTCAAACGCCTGTCTATCACGTTCTTCTTTTGTCGGTAAATTGTTCATATCAATCCCATGCTTAGCAGCAAGCGCAGCAATTTGTTTTGGATCAAACCTGACTTGTCCTAAATCACTCATAGTAGCGCTCCTGTTTCTTTGGATTAATAGGTTGTTGGTTTAAGTAACCTTCAAATTTATTACCAAACAGTGTTGATGGTTGTAAATAAGTTGCCCATTCAGTTCCAGTCCATTGCTCTACCTTTGTGTTAATTACTTTTTTGAAATCATCAACCGTAAAGCCTTCGTTAAAACGTGCTTTGATTAAGTCTTTTGTCTTTTTGGTGGTAACTTTGTACCCACCACCATTCAATTTATTCAATTTGAAATTCAGATAATCAACAATTTCAACTACTGATTTTTGAAACGACGTGTTGCTTGGCAACACATTATTATTTTGTTGATATTTATTATTGTTAGTAATTATTGAGTTATTATTTATTACTGTTGCCTTATCCAACATAGGATTTTCCAACATAGGCTTATTCAACGTAGGTTTAATAGACATAGGTGAAGATGAAATCTCCCAGACTGAACTTACTAACTGTCCTTTATCATTGCGAGTTCTGGTTCGCTTTAAGTAACCAGCCTTTTCTAATTCATCAAGACCAGTTCGAAGACTGTCACGGCCGTCCGTTGCATGCTTTGACACCTCTGTCTCATAAAAGTCCCAATTGTCAGATTGAGAGTAGATATAAAGAAATATCCCCCGAGCTTTCCAGCTCAATGTGTGGTCTTGTGCCAGCCGATTTGACACAACAGTATAATTAACTGCTTCAACTTTATTAACACGTACCATAATTACTCCTCTAAACGTTGTGAATTTGTCTAAATTTAACTGATAATTCGTTTGGATCTAAGTGGGTGTAAATTGTTGTTGTTTTAATGCTTGAGTGTCCCAACATTTGTTGCAATTCAGTTGAATCACCACCATTTTCAATGAATTGTTTCGCAAAATAATGTCGCAGTGAGTGCGGATATACTTTAGCCTTATCAACCTTTGCTTTAGATGCAGCTGCTTTAAGCTCCTGACGGTACCAGGATTGCGTTTTTGCAAATATAATTTCGTCCTTACCCTTATAAGTCATGAATTTCTTTAACAGCTTCTTAACAAACACTGGGATTGAGATTGAGCGCGTTTTACCTTTGTTCTCGATAGATATAACCTTTTTGTCTAAATCGTCCTTAGAAAGCGCACAAAGCTCTGAAATACGTAGACCTGTATTTGCAATCGTTAGAATGAATAAATTTAATTCTTCGTTGGTATGCTTTAACAAGCGTTTGTATTCTTTTTGGTTAATCGACTCACGATGCGAAACCATTTGCTGCTTAAACTGTTTAACTTTTAAATCTGTTGATTCAGCCCAATTAAGATAAATATTTATGGCCACAATCTTTTGGTTGAGTGTACTTAATTTGTAATCGTAATCATCTTTAAGATGCATTTTGTACTCAATTAAATTTTCTTTTTCAACGTGTGTAATGTTATTACATTCACACCAATCATCTAGTTGGCGTAGCGTATTTTGATAATTCTTAATCGTATTTTTAGCCAATTCATTTTCACGACAATATAGTAAATATTCATGGATTTTTAGCGACAAAATAACCACCTCCTTCAAATCCTTCACTTGCGAATACCTTATATAATCGAAAGCGTATTAAATAGCTCATAGTCCTTGCTATCACTACTTTAAGCTCGTTAATTTTTTGAACATCTTTTTCGATTAAATAGCTACTTTTTTATCTTAAAAAAATGCCTTATCCCTGTACTATTTGGCATAAGACGTGTTATAATTTCCTCCGATAAGTTTATTAGTTTGCCAATCACTCGTTATGGGTGGTTGGTTTTTTTGTGTCCTGTGACCGTTTAATATGCTTGTTACGGTAGTTGCTATACCAATCAGCTAAACCTGCTAGTGCCCATATTAGAGCGATTATCAACACTGAAATCATAAGTTAATAATGTGGTTATTCATCAACCACACGATTGCTAGTCCAGTAACAACAATGATTGTCATGGCTGCGTGAAACATTAGTTCATTTGCTGAAACGTTTTCTGTTTCAAATTCTACGAAAAATTTATGCATAACTTCTCTCCTTTATTTAATTTTCAATTAACATTATTCATTTAGCCTTTAATAATATTGATGTCATAACCATAAAGAGTATGCTTATGACATAGGTTTGTAACTGTTCTAATAATTTACATGGGGGTGTAAATTGGGGGACTACAGTTACAAACTTTTTTTATTTCAATCATTTAAGTGATATTCTTTAATAACTGGCATTGCACTGCCTAGTTATTTGAAAGGAGGGCACATAGGTATGACTGATAAAGAACAAATTGCTCATGACAAAGCCATCGCTTATACTCAAGCTACTTTTCTAAGAGATCTTAATAAACAAAATGAACAACCTCATCACAAAATTACTCATTCCGTAGAGGAAGTAGATTTATTCAATTACACTTATTCACAAGCTTTCAAGTTGTTCTTCAATGAATATTAATTTATTCAAGAATGTGGTTATTTTGAGCTTCGCCAATCATGTATATAACATCTCTTAGAATGAAGACTGCATCTTTTTCTAAGAGGTGTTTTTCTTTTAGTTCTTCCAAAATATCCTTTGAAATTTGGTTCATTTCTTTTTTATCCATTTTCATTTCCTCCTAATTTCTAAACGGCAAGTGCAGTTTGTGAGTTTAATTGACGGATTAGCAAGGTCATATTGATTGATGGTTGCCAGTGATGTGTGTAATCAATAGCTTCATCAAAGCGACGCATTGCTAACGAGTCGTAGCGTGGCAATTCAAAATACTGTTTGAAATCACGACCAAATTCAGCAAACACGTTCTTACTTAATTGCTTGTACGCCGGTGCATTTTTACCACCTAAAATGGTAATAACCTGCTTACGTCGAGCGATCGTTAATGTTTCAGCCATGTTAGCTGGTAAGCCCATGTTGTCCTTGATATCTTCAATTTCAGTTTCAACTGCAATGAAGCGTTCATTATGTTCTTGCCAACCTTTGAGCGCCAAACTAACTTGTTCTTGTGTGGTCATTGGACGTTGAGTGTAACTTCCGGTTTTTCGAATGCTTGGTAATACTTCTTCTGTTACCCAATCCTGAAACCGTTCAGCAGTGTCGTTGTTAGCTTTCATAGTTAACTTATAGAATTGTGGTTCAGTGATGAAATCGCCTCGTTTGATAAGTTGTCCATTTTCGGACAACCCCAGATATTCATTAACTCGTTCCCAGCGAACATATACATTTCCTTTAGACGTCTTGGTGAGCCCAATTCCTAACGCAGCTGTTTCTGCATCGAACAAAATTCGTCCGTTTTCTTCTTTAACTTTTAAACCGTTGAATACTTGTAATTCGTCCATTTCTTTTCTCCTATTTACGTTTCAATAAATCATCAATAGTTACATCTAATAGAGCTGCAACTTTTCGAATCTTATAAACATCTGGCTTGTTGTAATCCCACTTTCCAATAGAACCATTTGAAAGCTCGGCTTGTTGTTCAATCTTTCGAATTGATTTACCTTGCATTCGTGCAAAGTGCTTAATATTTTCATAAATCAAATTTTTAACCTCCTTAATAGTAATATTCTTTTGACAATGTATAGAAAATATTCTATACTATATTTAAATAATAAAGACGTCAAAAAAACGCCTTTATCATTTAATGCTTGTTATATCTTGATTCACGCCAATGATTACTTGATATAACTTGTTTTGAAAACAATGTTTTTAGAAAATATCCTATCAACACTTTTATTTTATAGGATATTTTCTATATAGTCAACATAAATATATAAAATATTCTATGAAAGTCGGTATGTTATGTCTGAAACCTTTAAAGAACGTGTAATTAAAGTATGGAAAGAAAAGAGACCTGATATTAAATCAGTTCGTAAATTAGAAATGGAAATAGGTTTGAGTAATGGTTCTATTGCCAGTTGGAATACATCAAAACCAACAGAAGATAAAATAAAAAAAGTTGCATCTTTTTTTAAAATACCTGTAAGCTATTTATTAAATGAAACTGATGATATGACACCGTCAGCGTCTGAAAAGCACATTCCTGATATTAGCACTGACGATGTATTCTTTTTTGAAGGTCAAGAAGTTGATGAAGACACAATGGAATACATAAGAGAGACTTTACGACGTATTAAAAAAAATAACTAGGACGTACATGTATGGATTATATCTACGAGTTGTTAAATATTGCTATGGAAAAAGGGATTGGTGTACAGTTAGACAATAACTTAAATCCCAATATTAACTCATGGTGTAAGACCAGTTTAAATTTCATTATGGTTAATATGAATTATAAAGATAAACAGCAAATACCATTTCAATTTGCTCACGAATTGGGGCATATATTGAATGGCGATACATCAAGTGCTAAGCTATCATTCAATAGCCATGCGTACAATAAGACGGAGTATGCTGCACACGTTACTGGTATTAAGTTACTTGTATCGTTGTACGCAAAAAAAGCCCACGAACTCAACTATGTTAAATTCATGGACATGTTCGCTATTCCTGATCGTATGACTGATGTGGTTATAACTGAACTAAACAAAAAGGCTACACAGTATTAATTTACTGGTAGCCTTTTTTCGTTATCGTTCAAAACGATCTCGGCATTCACATTAATTCGTAGTCGTTCAAAACGACCTCGAAACTAAAATAATAAACATGCATATAAACACGCCCTGCAACTACATACTAGTGTACTTGCAAGTAAGCTTTTTTTATTTTTTTTGCTTTAGAATGGTTTAAGTACCCCAGCTTCAATTGCTGTTTGAATATTTTTATATGGCGAATTATGAACATCACCGTACTGCTTATCCATCTGTTCAAATAAATCTTCCATGTGTTTTTTTGTTTTTCTAAGATGTTCCTCTACTTTTTCAGATATATTTAAATTTGAAAAACCAGGTGTTAAAACAGCTTCTAAATATCCTTGAAAAATAAAAACATAATCACTAAAGTTACTGTGAACAAAACTATAGTGGTAGCTTTTCTCTCCGAATGCATGATAGTACATTTCTTGGGCTAATTGGTAATGATTGCTGTGTTCATTTAAATTTTTTTCAAAAATCTTGGTATTAAGTCGAATTGTATTTGGATCTTCTGGATCATAATAAGTTTTATCATCCATAGTTGCCATAAATTTTCCGAACAGACCTGCGAGTAAATCACTTGCTTGCAAACCAAGATAATCTTTAGAATCAAGGTCTTCTTTAACATTATAAAATCCATTACTTTTTAATCCATCGCTAGGCGCACCTTCGTCTAAAAATATTGTAATTGAATCTTTTATGTTATCAATATCATCAAAATTTTCTTGCTGTTCTAATATAAATAAATCCAATCCGTAAGCTAAATGATCTGTAGGAAAAGAATATTCTGTTATATTTATATATTCTTTTCTAAAGATACGACTTGTTGAATTAATTATTTTTATTAATTGCTTATATTCCAAAATTTGGTTTTTTGCTCTAGGACTATGCGCATATTTTTTATTAGCAGCAAGCAATTGTTTTTTTAAAATTTCTAGTAGTTCAAAAGTGCTTTTTGAACTACTTTCAAAAACTTCCGTAAATTTGCTTTGTAAATACTTATCCTCTGTTCGTAAAAATTTTGTAATTGTATATATTACAGCAAATGAGTTTACTTTAAATTTTGTAGTATTCCTATCAAGAAAATAAAACCATTCTTTTAATCTTTTAGCAATAAACACTTCTGTCTTATCAAAAGAGCTTAATTGAAATTTACTTCCAGTATTATCAATAAGTTGAAATAATGCAATATATAAATCTGCTGTTACTTTATTAATATCTGAAATAACAGGTAATTTTTCATGTATGATATTGTTTGCCTTTAGCTCTTTAGATTTGGTAAATTTATGAGTTTTACTTTTATACACATTAATTATCTCTTGAAATCCATCATCAAATTCATCTTGTTTATCTTTTGGTATAGCAAGGTAAACACCAAAATATGAAGGTATATCATCACTGCCATCAAAAAAATTAAATTGTGCCTCCTTAGAAGGAGAGATTCTAAGTGTTTTTGTCGGTCCCTTTTCATCAAAATAAATATTTACATTTTTCATATAAGAAATCTCCAATTCCAAACTAGTTTACATAAATAATATTATCCTAAGTTGTTGATATATCAACGTTAAACGGACTTTGTGAAATTACCCTTGTGAAAATATCTTTGTTCGGTTTTGTTCGTATTATTTTATCAGCTTTTTTATTTCACAAACTTTAAATCTAAGAAAACTTCACAATCTTCTTGTATGTGGCAACTTAGTCTATAATCCAAACTACTTTTTAAATCTTTTGAACTTATGTACTTGACTTTGAACTGCGATTTTTTGCTTGATTGAGTGTTTAGTTGGTTGAGCTCAAGATAGAGTTTTCCCTTGAATTTGGGAAGTAGAAAACTCTAACGTATTTACTTGACCGAGGCCTAGCCGTATATCGCATTATAATAGTTGTATCAAGTTTTGGTTGTTACACCACTGAGTATACCAATTCTACATTCTCGAATTGATCCAAAATAAAAACGCCCTATTTGGACGCTTGATAAATCTATGAATTTGTATTCTATTTACCAAGCATATAACTTAGCTCCAGTGCCTTAGCACTCGCTTTTCCTCCAGACTTTTAATTAGTGAGAGTCGCCTTAACTCTCCATCACACGAGTAGATACAACTATACTCTATGCAACGCCCACTTGTTTTTGTGAAGTTGTCGCTGGGAAGATACGACATGTCCCTTTGTTTCGCTTAACTTATGCACGATTGGCTTTCTCGCCACAACTTTAACCCCACATAGCACTCACGCTTACTGACAGTGTTTGTCCTCACCTGTCGTCGAAAATCACTCACATTGACCATGCAGTAAGAACATGATACAATATACCCATATTGAGTCGAATTTGTATTCGGGGGCATCGCAATTGACAGTTGCGGTGGCTTTTTCTTTTTGAAGGTACTTAGCTAATTGCTAGGTGCCTTTTTTGTATGTTCTAAGAATAGCATAAGTTAATTATATTCGCAACAACTTTATCTTTCTTGCATGCAAGAATGCAATAATACTTTAATACAATGATACATTAATGCAATAATACTTTAATACAATAATACACGTATGTCATGAACGCTGATTTCTAGGCATTTTATGCTCGCATGCAAATATTAAAGCATGCCATAATATTTGCATGCAAAAATACAATAATGCTATAATACATTCATACAATAATACATGACTTTTAGGAGGTTATTTATGAGTGCTAAAATTATCGTTTATACGAACCACAAGGGTGGAACTGGTAAGACCACAACTGCTACAATGACTGGTCTCGGCTTTTCTCGAAAAGGACTAAAGACGTTGCTACTTGATTTAGATCCACAAGCTAATGCAACTGATTTGTATTTCAAGACAAAAACCTTGATTACTGAAAAAGTTGAAAGTTTTGATACTACATTATTGAAAGCAATTCAAAATCAAGACTTAGCTTCAGCAATCGTTAAGCTAAATAATAATCTTGATTTCATTCCATCAAGCGCCGATTTCAGTTTATACCCACGTTATATGGAAGATATGTTTGAAGATTATACCGAACGTGTTAAATATCTATCAACTTTAATTGAGCCGTTGCGTGAGCAATACGACATTATTATTATTGATTTACCACCTACAATCAGCTTAATTACTGACAGTGCCTTATATGCGTGCGATTGGGCTATTCCTGTTATGCAAACACACGAACGTTCATATCAAGGTATTGAAAGCGTGATTGACTACATGCAAAATACCATTATCAATGAGTTTAAAGCACCTAATTTGCAGATATTGGCAATCTTGGCGGTATTATTAAAGAACGGCGCACCAATTGACATTAGTACACTTAAACAAGCTAAAGACGAATTTGGGGAAGATAACTTTTTCAAAACCACCGTCCGTAACATGGAACGTTTAAAACGTTATGACGTAACTGGCGTGACCAGCAAAGACCAATATGATAAGAAAGTAAGTGCAGTTTATGATGGAATTGTAACCGAAATCATCGAACGCATGGGAGATAACAAATGAGTGGATTAATTAATAACCCAAATAAAATCATCGAACGCAAGCCAATCTTGAAGCCAGCTAATGAGTTTACTATGGCTGATTTAAATACACCTGAAAAACCAGTTAAGAAGGCAGAAGTTAAATCAGTGACTTATTCAAGCAGTGTTCGCATGGATAACCACATTAAGAACCAATTGCAAGCCATGACGCTGATTGGTGTTGCCAGCACACAACAAGACGCAATTGATCGTATGCTGGTTGAGTGGCGCAATCATGCAGATGAAGATACGTTAAAGATGTTTGATTTACAAGTTAGCATGTTAGAGAAAAAAGATGCGCTTAATTTTAATAAGAAATAGTAGGGGCTTTTGGAGTACAAAATGAATTTTTTCAAAAAACGATTGGTTCCGTATGGCTTTTTATTAGCCGTGGCCATTATTAGTATATGGATATTTTATCCATCGCCATTTAAATTTACGACAGGGATTGATGCCATTTTTCATTTGAATAGAATTAGAGAAATTGACCATGCTTTGGCGAATCATAATTCTATCAGTATGTTATATAGTTTTGATTCCTTTGCAAACGTAGGGACTGCTGTTCAACAATTCTATCCAAATAAAATGTTGATAGTTTTTGGATGGCTACACCTAATAACAAATAATTTTATAGTTAGTATCTTTTTGGGACTAATTTTTTATAGTTTTGTTGGATTAATTGTAAGCTACGAATGTTGGCTTGCGTACAATGATAATCGTAAGCAAGCTTTAGTTTTTAGTTTAGTATTCAACCTATCAATATATCATGGGCTTCAACTTTTATGGTCTTTCGATCTAGGACAGTGGTTAGCCATGTTGTGGTTGCCAATAATATTTTTAGGTGCGCATGAAATTTTAGAAAAAAACAGATATAGAGGAAGCTTAATAGTGGCGGTAGGACTACTATTAATTTCGGCAACACATATTCTATCCGCTGTTTTATCAGCAGTTGTTCTATTTGCAATTTGGTTAGGCTATGTATTCTTTGATCGAAAGCAAATAATTAGCAAAACTCTAAAATGTATTTTGGCGTTTTTCCTGATTATAATAGGTAATTTACAATTTATTATTTATTATCATCAATTAGGGAGCTTTATTGAACAACCATATGAATTTTTATTGGAAGAGTTCACAGTAGACTATAATCAATTAGTTTTAATTTCAACGAAAAATAGCATGCATCAAAGTTCATTGGGACTATTTTTTATATTTGTTATAGTTTTTTATTTACTCAATTTTAGAAAAGCAACAAAAAGAACTCATGTATTGATGACAATTTTAGTTATAATAACAATTATTACATCGAACTACATTCCTTGGGCTCTATTTAATAAAACACCAATTTCAATTATTCAATTTCCAAATAGATTTTATGCGTTGGCTACTTTGTTTGTGGCAATAATATTCACAGAAATGTGGGCTACCATTACCGAAAATCAAAAAGCAAGTAAACAAAAGAGAACATATATTTATCTTATTATGGCAATTCTATTCATGCAATTTGGTTCAGAGTTAGTTACTCGTGTACATGTTGAATCAAAAAGTACAACAATTAAAAATGAAGAGCAAAACAGTTCAGCGTGGATTATTCAAAATAGACAACCAGAAGATTTGTTTTTAAAAAAATTAAATTCAAGAAACGTAGATTTTAATTTAAATATGATAGTTCATTCAGGTAATATTATTGATTATTGGCCTAAAAAGAGTGTTTATTTTAAACAATCAATTTTGGAGCAAAAAATTTTGAGTAATAATAATATGGCATATTATATTAGCAATCCGATTCAAAAGAATAATATGATTTCATTTAGCGTTCATAGTCAATATAAGAATCGCAAACTTGATTTACCTATTTTAAATTATAAAAATCAATATGAGATGTATGTAAACGGCAGTAAGATAGATTATACAGAATCAAATCGAGGAACGGTTGAATTTGTAACGCCAAGTAATAATGTAACCGTGACATTATTACCTAAGCATTTAAAAAGTAATCAATTATTGATGCTTCTTTATTATTTTGAGGTGTTACTATTACTAATTGGAATATTTTTTACAGATAAAATAAATCGTAAATTTGGTCAATATAAAAGTTTGTAATAATTAAACATACAAAAAAAGCCCCCGGCCAATTAAGGTCAGGGGTTTTCTTGTCTTATAAAGCACAAGCATTACACTATTAGGGAGTATTTTAATATTAAAACTGTTATAGTAATATTGCAATTATTTAGTTTGATAACAAAAAAATCCCAACCATTTAAATGGAAGGGACTTCTCTGATATTTAATTTGTCAATATACCATTAAGAACAAAAGGATTGCTTATATAATAATTCAATTAGAATAATATTGCAAGTTTTTAATCTTAATAAGTAAACAAATAAAAAATACCTAACTAATTAAGGCTAGGTATTCTACTAAGTTTAAGTAGTTACACTTCAAAAATAAGATGACTTAAGAATAAAACTATATAAAATAAATATCAAGTAACCTTACCATAATTTTAATGATTTTAATTAATAATATACCCTCGGATAAAATTAAAGTGAATTTTTGCATTATAATTTTTCAATTTTAATAAGTAAACAAACAAAAAAGACCTAACCAATTAAGGCTAGGTCTTTTTTGGCTATATTATTATTCTTAATTATTCGAGAGAATACAGTCATTGTAGTTCACTTTAGATATTTTGACAAATAAATTTACTCGATGATAATATGCCCCCGATTCAAATTAGATTGAATTTGCTTAACAGTCGCTTGTCCTGCATATCCATCAGGATAAACATGTAAACGTGCTTGAAGTGCTGAAATCGTGGCTGGTCCAAAGTAACCATCAGCTTGAACACCTAACACTTGTTGTAAATTGTAAATCATTTGTGATCCACCACTTGCTACCTGAATGTTCATAAAGTTAGGCGCAAATTGAGCTGAATACTTAGATTGCCCACTAATCACACCATCTTGTACCGTGCCTAATACACGTTGCATAGCTTTAATCGTTGCTTGTCCCGCATAGCCATCAACAGTAATGACATCAGGCTTATTTACGTACCCATTCATTGTAATTCCCGTTAAATCAACGTTACCGTCAAGGCCACCTAATACGTATGTGCTAGTGAATTGCCACATACCAATCCCTGCCATGCTAGGGAAGTAATCAAATAATGGTTCACTACGTACTTGGTAATCTGGATAAGCTGCTAACCACAAATGACTAGGGTATTTACTCAAGAAACGAGCAACATCAACGTGGGCATAGATGTATGGTTTACCAGTGTATAGCATTGGCGTGTAGCCAGCTTGTGAAATGCGATCCATTGCATAAAGAATGGCATTAGTATTGTTAGTTATATTTCCGCTAGCGCCTTGTTCATAATCAATGGCTACAATTGAGCCTTTAGGCGTTTTAATTCGTGGTAAGAAGTAATCTAACACCAGTTTGGCTTTGTTAGCATCACCACCCACTTCAAACCAAATATAGGTATGAAGTCGTAAATCAGCCATTGTTGTTAGTTGAGTTGGATAGGTAGCTTGATTATAGATACCAGTAGCTGGACTATAACCCCCAATTTGTAGAATAGCGAAGCTATCACGGCCGTAGCCACGTTTACCATTGGGACCTTGCCAACGTGCTTGGTCAGTCCCATATGCTTTAATTTGTGCCATTTTAGTCCTCCTTAACTGGAACAAGCGCATTAATTGCATCAATCGCTTGTTGCTTTTCATCAATTTTAGCTAGGATATTAGCTGATTGTTCTTTTAAAGTTGCCAATTCTTGAGCGGCTGAATTAGCTACTTGTGCTTGATTTTCAGCAACTGCCACTTCAGCTTGTTTAGCATACACGGCATGAAGTTGGTCAACTTGTTGGCTGTATGCACGTTCAATTTCATTAGCGATTAATGTTTCATCTGCTGGTTTCAAACCAGCTTTAGCAAGTTGAGTTTGAACTTCATTAATGGCAGCTTGATGTTTTTGCCGAGAAGTTAAATTATTGAGAATGCCTGACTTCTCAACTGAAACAACCGCTGCATTGGCTAAAGTCGCTAATGTGGCAATTGTTTTTTGTTGGCTTGAAGTTGTTGCATACTCTTTTAATTTGGCAGTTACAAACCCACCTAGTGCCGTGATAATGATTACACCGATTGCTTCAATTAATTGTGTGATTGATTGTTCCATGTTATTTGTCCTCCGTACGGCTAAAAAGCTCGTCAATTTGTGCGTCATGTTTGGCGAAATGAATATCGTGTTCAGCTAATTTCTTGTTAGTGTTTTTTTGTTCTGCTACTTGTGCGTCAACGCTTGATTTAAGTCCATTTATGGCATCTTTCAGCGGTTCAATTAACGTGTTAATCTTGGCCACAAAAGCCGCTCCTGAAATTTTAATCAAATAACCAAGCACACCAAAAAGGAACGTTAGTACCGCTACCAACGTCCCCCAGTCTGTTATATCTTGCATCTATCAACCTCTATATGTTTAATCGGGCATCTCACCCATTCGGCATTTAAGTATACTGACTAATCAATTATTAAGCTGGTTGTTGATCAGCTTGTGGTTGTGGTGCTAACATTGCGTCCACATTCGCTTTAAACTTAGCGAT
>NZ_CAKKNS010000011.1 GCF_918814575.1 Periweissella fabaria
TCTAAGTTAGTCTTATATAGATTTTGTCCGATTTCGTGATGTCCGCTTGTAGCAAGGGTTTCAGCCGTTTCTTGTCGGCGTCCGATTTCGTGATGTCCGCTTGTAGCAAGGGTTTCAGCCGTTTTAATATTTTCTTGTCGGCGTCCGATTTCGTGATGTCCGCTTGTAGCAAGGCTTTCAGCTGTTTTATTAGCAAAATCCTGTTTAATATACACGTCTTTTGCTGTAACTTCTAAATCAGCAAGGTAAAGTCTGTTGGGTAAATTTTGCTTTTTCTTCGGATCAAATCCCTGATGAACTTGGAATAGTAGTTCAGCAGTTTCTAGTTCTTTTTTTATTTTGGCAACTTTAGTGTTACTCCAACCAAATAATTGAATAAGCTCTTGGTTAGTAAAAATAAAGTACACTCGATTTTCATCATCTATCCAATTATTTTGCAATGAGTATTCCAAACGATCACGCAAAACTACATAACCTAATTTTGCACTGTCACTTAGTACTTTATATTTTTCGCCATATAATAATACCTGTGGTAGTTGAAAAAACTTAGTTCCATAAGCATTTTGTGATTGAATAAAATTAAATTGTGTCATAATAGGCACTCCCTTTCTTGTGTGAAAAGGAAAATAAAAAATTTACTAACTTTAAGTTTGTATTTATCTGTATTCTTGATATAATAAGAAACATAGTTAATTTAAGAAGTTAGATTAATCAACTTGTCCGCCCGACAAGTTTTTTTATTTTCCAAGTTAATGAAGTAAAAAAGGACTAAGTAGTTTTTCTACTTAGTCCTTTTATCTTTGATTATCCTGTTCGCTATTCTTGCAAGTGTTGGCTTAAATAGGGTATAATTAGGGTAATCGAAAAAGATAATAAATTTCAGCTAGTTTTTACTTGGCGGTTAAAATTAGCTGGACTAAGTAGTTGTTTGCTAACTACTTTTTTAAATTAAAGTCTTAATCCTCTGGATTGGGACTTTTTTTTATGTCTTTTATTTCTGTAAACGATGTGTTCATTTTATCATAGTAATAATCAATCATCAATTTTTAACGATTTTTCGTTCCACGATCAGCTCTAGGTTGAAACCAAAAACTGATAGGTGCAAGCATTAGATAATAGGCGATAAACATTAGCATAGTCGTATGATTTTCATAGGGTTCGTTAAAGATGTACAGTGGTAGTGTAGCAATCATTAATCCAAAAATACTAAGAAACCAAATAAATATATGTCCCAGCCTTGTCGCTGAACGGCTGTAATTTGTCGCCTGCTCCAATTTTAGTTGAATTAAGTATTCTAGTGGGAATAACATCTTGCGTAGCAAGAAACGTCCGTCTGTGGCTTGTGAGCGCATGATGACAACCAAAGGCACAAAATAGATACAACCTAGATACAAATACAACCAAAAATCCAGTAATTTAGTTGCCATTATTCTACTTTCTCCTCCTTTAAATAATTAAATAAATAAATAATTTGTTTATAAAGCGTCAATGAACGAAGCTAGCATTTCAGACTTATTTTTAAAACCATTCTTACGTGCTTCTTGATCCATTTTTTTCAATTGACTTTCAGTGATAGAAAAAGTAACTGATCGCTTTTTTTCTTCTGGTTTGTTTTTAGGACTAATAATAGCTTGCAAGGCTTTTTTTACACTTTCTTCCTCGCTTGTCTCTGGGTTAATTGTAGATTTTAAATTGTTTTTTACTGCTTCATCTTTATCTTTGTTGAATGCTTCAAAACTCATAATCATTCTCCTTTATTTTTTATTTAGTAATGTCATAAATTGCGTTAAAACTATTGTTAATTTCAACAATGGATTTTTTATTCGATTGCGCAATCTTAGTGTCTATCTCTGAAAAATCAAAAACAGATAAATGTTGAGTTGTAGCCTTATTGAATATTTCTCTTTCAGGAACAACAGTCATAACCGTCTTGTCATCTTTGATGTGATCCAGTAGTTCACGAGAGGTGCTAGTGTTGTGTTTGACCATGTTAGCTACGAAGAATAATTTTGCGTCCACGTAAGTCTCTCCAGTCTTATAATCAAACAATGCTTTTCTAAACTTTTCTAAACGTGTTTCTAAGTCAAATTTAGCTGAATAACCATGTTCACTTGGTGTGATAGGACTAATCAAATAATTACTTAATGCAATAGCATTTTTAGTAATAGTTCCAAAATCAGGGTGCGTATCGATCAATATATAATCATAGCTAGCAATGTTGAGAATATCATAGTTATTTTTAAGCCACATGTACAACATCATTTCTTTGTTGCTGTTGTTTTCTAATTTACTTCCGATTTCATCTAAATCAAAATATCCAGCTACTAGATCCAAATTTTCTTTAATATGATCTATTTGAACTTTTTGAGCGTCCTCTTCATCTTTAAAGGCTTCTGCAATTGTGTTATTTCTTCTTGTTGGTTCAAATATCGTTGTTAAATTACATTGATGATCTAAGTCAATTAATAGAACTTTGTTTCCTTGCCTAACTAGCCAATCGCTATAATTAAGCGTCATGGTTGTTTTTCCCACACCGCCTTTGATAGCTGTAAACGTAATGATTTTCATTTGTTCTACCACCTTTCTATATATCTATTATAACATAAATAATTAAATAAACAAATAAATTGTTTATTTAATTATTTATTTATTTTTGCGAAACGTCTTTTTTGTGTGGATATACTAATGCCTGTTAATTTTTCTATTTCTTGATAAGTTTTTCCCTGCTGTTTTAACTCATACGCATGGTTAATTTGCGCTACCGTAAATTTGTTGGGACGACCGTCTCTATAATTGGGATTGAATTTTTTTGCGTATTCTTTGCCGTCTTGTGTGCGTGTAATAATCATATCTCGTTCAAATTGCGCAAAGGCGCTAAAAATTGTAAATATAAGCTGTCCTGTGGGGGTGTTATCAATCACTCCCATGTTAAGAATATTAATTTTGACGTTATTGTTAAAAAGATCTTGAATAATATCTAGGGCTTCTCGTGTGTTTCTAGCAAACCTATCTAGCTTAGTCACAATTAGTTCATCATCAGTATTTAGTAATGCAATCAATTTCTTAAATTCGGGACGTTTGGTTGTTGTACCTGTAAATTTTTCTTTGAAAATTTTTTCTGCGCCTGCGTCTTTTAGTTGTTTGATTTGATTTTCTAGTTTTTGATCTGTGGTACTTACTCTTGCGTAACCGTATTTCATCTTATTTCTCCTTTATTTATGACCTAGACTTATGAGCTTGTATGAACGCTATATGTACAGTATACAAAAAAACAGTCCATAACTGTTCACGTTTAGGGCCACAAAATGTGTGGCGACAATAGTATAGGTGAGGCGTGGTTAGTGACGAAGTGTTGGCGTGAAAGATATATCGCAACAACCTATTCTCTTTATTGGTAAACTTAATAGGTTAACGCGCTCACAATCCCAACAATTGGCAGCGATGTTAGGGGCGTTTCCTCAAACTAACATGAATCAAAAAGTAAAGTATGTGATTGCTGGTCAAATAGAGCAGTCTATGTTTGAGATATTAAACACCAAAAAAATTAGGTATGCTGAGACGCATCGCATTGAATTTTTTGAATGAAGCTGAGTTTTTAAAGTGGTGTATTTGGCGATTACAACAGAAAAAATTTTTTTAGTCACGTGTGATTTGCATTAAAAACAGCCTTTCGTTCTTATTTTTGAACAGAAAGGCTGTTTTTTTACGTACTTTAGTAATTAATGGTTGTTGATGAACAATTTGAGGTGTCTTTTAATGTTTTTTGTATCAAAAGACTATGCAAAATTATTATGATTTAAAATGGCTTCGTTCAAAAGGTTATTTTTGAAAATATTCAATTGGCAATCACCGCGAAAGGTTTTTCAGAAATTCGTAGTGTTCGGTTAATTCTTGCAATCTACTCTACGCATACTAATCCATTGGTGAAATAGATCTGTTTCCAATATTGTAAGGTTCTTGTTGAAATTTGTGTCTGTTGGTTTATTTCTGTGATAGTTTGTTTCCAGAATGAGGAAACGGTTTAATGCTTTATATCGTTGTTGAGTAATTAGCAAGTATGTTTTCCCTATGTTTGCTCATTTTTATCCTCCATCTTTTTGAGATAGCGGTAAATTGTTGTCCGAGAAACCTGCCATCTCTCAGCAATTGTTGCAATAGGTGTCTGGTTATCAACCAAGGTTTTTAATAGAACCAAATCTTGCTTGTTAAATTTTTCTGGTCGGCCGCCAATCCGACCACGTGCTCTAGCAGCAATTCTACCAGCAGAGGAACGTTCTAAAATTAGATTTCGTTCAAATTCAGCAAAAGCCGCAAATAAATGAAACATTAATTGACCAGTAGAACTTCCCTTATCCATTGTTATATTTTCTTGCAAACTATGAAAACTGACACCTCTATTTTTCAAATGGTTAACAACTTGAATAAGATCTTCCATATTACGACCTAACCGGTCCAACCGCCAAACGACAATCATATCGCCGGAACGAGTAAATTCAATTGCTTGACCTAGACCAGGACGGTGACTTTTTGCACCACTCATGTAGTCAGTAAAAATTTTTTCACATCCATAGTGTTCTAAGCTATCTTTTTGTAAATCTAAATTTTGTAAACCTGTCGAAACTCGCGCATAACCAATTTTCAAAATGAGCACCTCTTTATTAATACTTTAAGTGTACCATAAGATAAAACCATAGGGACTAAATGAACATAGATAAAGTTATAGGTTTCTGAACATAATTTATGATAAAAACCATTGTAAATTAACAAAAATTGTTAATGTCCAGAAAGTGATGATTAACTGTACAAAATTTTCACAATGAATTTTTTTAGTTCTCTATATTCCTCGTCATAGCCATATTGTTTCAAAATATAAATATTTTGAAATAAATTTTCTAAATTTTTTTGACTGAAATTATTTTTTAAGCTCCATAGCTGTTGATATGCAGAATAATAAATGGCGTTTGTCAAACTACGTGAGTCTTTTGTAAGGGTGCTCTCGAAGTAAGCTAAGTATAAGGCTGTGTCTTCTAATTTATCATGCTCGAAAGACACGACTGTAGCATTATGACTATAGGCAGACTGTAAATAGCTACGTTGAGATGTACCAAAAGGAAGTAGTGCTAGGGAGCGCACCATACGAGGATGTTGCGCTTTTATAAATGCACTGTCAAATAAAAACAATAGATCAGAATAGATGCTGATTTCAGATATGAACCAATAATCTAATTCCATTAGATATTGTTTGATGGCAGTAATGTCAGTTTTGAGATGCGAATAATCTTGTCCATGTTTAAAAGCATACGTTGCCTCGATGCGTACGGCGTTCATTAAGTAAAACATGTCATCAGTCTCGTCAAACTTCAAACGTTCTTCAGTAACTAGTAATAAGTTGTCACTGGAATTATAAAACGCCGAATGAGAACGATTAATAAAATTTTGTTCGTCAACAAATTGTTTGTCTTCTGCAAGCATAAAAAATTCAGTTGGATGTACATGAAGTTTGTAAAGTAGTGACATTAACACTTTTGCGTCAATATTACCATTATTCTCAAATCTTGAAAGGATGGATTGCGCAATTACTCTTTTAGAGACATTTTGTTGAGAAACGTGGCGACTTTTTCTGATTTTTGCAAAAATTTTCCCGTAATTCATTAGAATGTACTCCTCAATATAGGTATATTTATCCGTTATAGGATATATTTTTGGGGCGGAATGTTATATCTTGTAAAATGTAATCATCCAATCAATGGGAAGGAGAATTTTGTAATTATGAAAGATAAACGTTGGATTAAAATACTGTTCTTAGGGCTGATTGTACTAGTAATGGAGCCTTGGATGCCAGGTGGCTGGTAACGTTATTTTTTTTTTAATACATAGGCTCGTGAATACATCCATAAAGTTGGTAGGTTAAATAGAAAATGGATGATAATCGGATAAAGTAGAGACTGTGTGGCATAGTACATTATCCAAACAGTTAGGTTGAAAACAACGTAGATTGGTAATGTTTGCATTTTTATCTTTTGGGAATTGGAGGTGAAAATAGCACGATTATGAATGGCAATAAAAATTATTGTACTGACTAATACTTGAAAAATTGGACATGCTATTGAATGCAATACGAACAAACGAAATAATATTTCCTCAGAAATAGAGTTGAAAAATATGAAGATGCTTTCAACCAGTAAGGTTGAGTCATGTTTTCGAGGCTTGACTGAGAGTAGTAAGGTTGATATGGGAATATTCATAATTTGTCGGAAGTCCAAAAAATGAAGTGTGAGAGCTAGCACGACACTTACAAGAAAATAACAGTAGTTAATAGGAAAAATGTAAAAATTAAATTTATCAATCAGTAAGATTGGGAGTGCAAAGAAAGTAATATACAATAATCTACGAATGATAAACAAAATGAGTGACTGATTCTTATTAGGAATAAATGCTTTGTATTTAATTACCAAAAATACGAATATCCAAAAAGTAATTGGGATAATTGAGTCAGATATAATACTAACTACTATTATTACAAAAGTTATGTATAATATTTGTTTGTTCAATTTCCACATGGATACCAGTACCGCCATTAATAAGATGACACTTATTATACGCGGGTAAAAAAATAAAATATACCATAAGAGAAGAAAAAATTATGAACGTAATTATAACTATGGCTGGCAAAGGAACTCGAGCTAAGAATCTATTTCATACAAAGAAAAATAAATACGCTATTGAAGTACATGGGAAAAGCATGTTAGAGAGATCATTGAATGGATTGAAAGAGTTATTTTGTCAGCACTTTATATTTATAGTTCGCTCTGAATTTGAGGAACGTTCTCTTCTGGTAGAGGTGACTACTAAACTAGGAATTAAGCATTGGGATATTGCTTTTGTAGAGGGGGATACAAATGGACAAGCTACAAGTGCATTAGCAGCTAAACCTAAACTTGATAGTATGGATTCAATAATTATTTATAACATTGATACTGAAATTGTTGATTTTTTAGATTTCCCTAAAAATTTTGCTGAAAATGATGGATGGTTACTAGTGACACAGGTAGAAGGAACTAGATGGAGTTTTGTTAAAAGTAAAAATGGACTTATGACAGATGTTGCTGAAAAACGCAGAATATCGAATCAAGCAAGTGTTGGAATGTATGGGTTCAAGTCATTTGATGTTTTTGAACAACTTTATTTAAATCATGTTGATGCTGTTATTAGGGAATATGGAGAGTCATACATCTCTCCTTTGTACAAATTTTTGTTAAAGAGCGGGTTGGTGGCTATTAGCAATATTCCACGGAAACAAGTAAAATTTTTAGATTACGAAAAGGACATATCATAAATGGATATGACAGTTAAACAAGCGTATCAGAGTAGAAGTAATAATATTGTTTCTAATTACAATTCAGAATATGTTTTGAAGCAGGGTATCCCAAGTAAAATTACTTCTGAATATTTTTGGTACAAGAGTATGCAACAACACTTTAGAGCAATCAATTTTCTCCCTAATGTTCAGTTGAAATCAAAGAAAAGCTATCTTTTGGAAGCAATAGAAGGTCATCGAATGGATGAAATATTTCGAAGCGAAATATCAGATGAACAAAGGAAAAAGTTGCTTGCAAACATACTTACATTAAGAAACAGATATACTATCTACCAAAATGAAAAGAAAGCATATGATAAAGCACAATACGTATATATACAAACATTTATGAGCCGTTTGCATGACTGGGATGAGTTTCGTTGTGTTCAAAACAAGAAAATATCGGTAGATCAAGTACTCATACCGTCATTTTTAGAATTAAAAGTAGAAATTCTAAAAATGGCCAATGAAGTGATTACCAGTGTCAACAAGTACTGGGGTATCATTCATGGAGACTTAAACTTTACTAATATAATTTTTAATCGTGAAAAAATTTTTTTAATTGATCCACGAGGAAGCTTTGGGGGACAAGATTCTATCTTCGGAGATGTTAGGTATGATATTGCGAAATTGCGACAGTGTTATGCTGGTAATTATGATTTATTAGCATCTAACTCGTTTATTTTCTCAAAATTGGCAAATTATAAATTTGAATACATCTTTAAGTATTCATTAGATTTTCAGTTAATTCAAGAGTTGGATTATATAGTTGGGGAAGGATATTCTTTGAGGGATTTGAAAATCATTGAAATGATACAGTTCTTCAGTATGATTCCCTTACATAATGAAAACGCTCAACGACAGATATTGTTATACGTTCAAGCGATGAAATATGCACATGAATTGTTAGGAAATGATGTTTCTCATTGGTGTAATTATAATGACGACGCACATATTATAGAATTTTTAGAATAGAGGAAAACGATATCATGACGAATAAATTGGTAAAAGTAGGATTAATTGGATTTGGACGACATGTTGATCACAGCATGTTGCCTAATATGTTGGCTAACGAAAATACCGTCATTATTTCATTAGCAGACTTGTCTGAAGAAAGGAGAGAAGCTGCTGAACATCGATTTGTTGGTATTAAAACATATTCAACAGCCGAAGAATTACTTGATAATGCACTTAACGACGGAATTAATTCTGTTGTTATTTCAATGGATCCAGCAGGTCATGTGGCATATACCAAGTTAGCTTTAGAAGCAGGTCTTCATGTTTTTGTTGAAAAACCAGTAGCGATACATTCGTACGAATTTGATGATTTAATTTCGTTGTCTGAAGAAAAACATTTAGTAACATCAGTAGGAACAAAATGGCGATATACGGAAGCCACTAAGCATATGCAGAAATATACATCTGAAAATGAGGGGTATCAACCAAAGGTATTGCATTTAGAAGCGACCTTCCCTACTCTATTTCATAATGAAATGTGGGGGCTGACAACAAAAACTCAAATTACATTCTACGATATGTTTGTTCACGCATTTGATTATATTGAAAGTTGGGCAGAAAATTCAGAAATTAAAAATGCCAAAATTTTATATGATAATGACACAACACAGGTAGCTCATTTCGAACTTTACAATGGGGAAGTGTATTCTTTGTTGGATTTAGTTAGGGGATCGCAAGCTTACGATATGAAACTCACTGCTACGTTGGAAAATGGCGCAAAGCTAACAATGAAAAATTTAACGGATATAGAATTAATTGATACGGAGAGTTGGCTAGGAACAGAGGGTTCACTTCGAGATGAGCCTAAAAAAGTCTGGAGTCAAGGTAGATTATATCGAGGATATGCAAGGGCAGGATATAAAGAGGAGTGGGACAATTTTGTCGATTCTGTATTAAACAACAGTGTCGCTTCTACAAATTTGGTGGAAGCAAAAAAAGCCATTATTAAAATTGAAAAAGCATTAGAAAGTTTAGATAAATGAAAACTATTTTGATTACAGGTGGCGGAAATGGATTTGGATTAGCACTGGTTAAGCAATTTTTATATGACGGGTGGAAGGTGATTACTACATATCACTCTGAAGCTAGTTGTCAGCGATTGATAAAAGTTAAAAATAAACATTTAACGTTTCAGAAGTTATTACTGGAAAGCCAGCAATCTATTGATCAGTTATTAAACTATTTAGTGGTGAATGAGATTAAGTTGGATGTTTTGGTCAATAACGCGGCGACTAGTTCATATGTAGGACCTGTTGATCAGGTACCGGATTCAGATTGGTTTGATATTATGAATATAAATTTTCATGGCCAGCGGAGAATGATTACAGGTTTGTTAAATAATAATTCTTTTACTGAAAAGCCATCAATCATCAACATAACGTCTCAATCCGCAACAACACCATTTAATTTGTTAGCACCTTATGGTGTGAGTAAAGCAGCTTTAGAAGCGTATACATTGTATCTTTCAAAAGAATTAAATTCAAAAGGTATACGAGTTAATTCGATAGGAATATCTGCGGATACAGATTTGTATCTACGTCATGCAACAATTAAAGCAAAATATGGGTATACAAAAACCTTAGAGCGAATGAAAACCGAAAGGTTACCTAATGTCCAGGAATCGATAGGTACAGTTCAATTTCTTGCCTCGTCGTATTCTCAAAGTATTACAGGACAGCACATTGAAGCTTCTTCAATGTTGTTACCATTTTATTAAAATTAAGGAAAGGAGAGAAATAACATGAATAATGTATACGAAAAGCCAGCATTGCGCCAGGTTAGTTTGCCAGATGTTCTTACGTTTGAAATGGCATAATGTCTGTAATTACTGATGTTACGAAAATATACAGTTAATTTTTAACAGTATAGACGTGCATATGTAGGAGAGATCTTAGAAAGCCTTGACTGGATAGGGTTTCTAAGATCTTTTTTGGAGGCAAACTAAAATGAACGAATATATGATAAACCTTGATAAAGTTTCAAGAACGTACAAGGAAAAAAATGGGACTGATTTTGTTGCTTTGAATCAAATTAGTTTGAATGTAAAAAAAGGTACAATTCATGGATTGATTGGACCCAATGGAGCCGGTAAGTCTACAACTATGAAAATATTATCTACTTTATTATTGCCCTCATCTGGCACAGTAACAATGAAAGGAATAGAATTACAAAGTAATCTGAATGCGGTACGACAAGATATTAATTTTATTTATGGTGGTGAACGTGATTTGTATTGGCGATTAACTGCTAGAGAAAATTTAGAGTATTTTTCGGCACTTTATAGTTTGAAAGGCGTAGAGCAAAAAGAAAAAATAAAAGAACTGCTAGAGTTAGTTCAATTAACCGATGTCGCGAATAAAAAAGTTGAAACTTACTCTAAAGGTATGAAACAACGATTACAAATTGCTAGAGGGTTATTGAACAATCCGAGGATACTGTTGTTAGACGAACCTACTATTGGGCTCGACAGACAAAGCGCAGAAGAGTTTAAAAATATTATTCGGCATCTAGCAGCAAATGGAACAACAATACTGTTTACGTCACATTATTTAGAAGAAGTTGAAGATTTAAGTGATGAAATTACGATTATTAGCCGTGGAGAGATTGTTGCATCTGGTACAGCACAAGAGTTGAGGAGCAATATTGGTAAAGAATTATACGTGCATGCTGTAGTTGAAAACGTGGTCAATCGTAAACAGGCAATAACTTTGTTTAGTCGATACTTTGGTGATGAATTATCTGTTGAAAAGTATGTCGAGCGAACGGGGAATGTAATTGAAATGAAAGTTTCGTTAAGTAATAAAAAATTGGATGATGTAAAGTTGTCGTCTTTTGTTCAAAATTCAAAAATTCGGGAGTGGAAAATTGGCTCACCATCCTTAGATGAAATATACAGATACTACACAACTGTATAAAAATAGTAGAGGAGGGACAAAATGAGAGTTTTACTTACTAGTTTGAGATTACAGTTTAAGCAGTCCTTAAGTCGATCCACGTATCGATTTGTTATTATTATTCAACCGATTTTGAACACAATATTATTATATTTTATTTTGTCAAATAAAAACTTTGTTAATGTGGGGGAGTATTTATTCGTTAATGTTAGTGTCATGAATTTATGGTCATCAATAGTTTTTAGCTCTTTGAGTGACCTTACTCGTGAAAAGAGGATGGGTGTGTTAGGAAGTAATTTTGCTTCACCAGTTAAATTCCAGTGGATTTATGGTGGGAAAGTTATAGCAAATCTGATTCTTGCATTATGGAGTTTTGCTGTGTCTTATTTGATAATTCAGTATGTTTTTGATTTGAATATTGTGCTGCCTAATGTGTATACGCTAATTACTGTTTATTTCTTACTGCTCATTAGTTTTACCACATTGTCTTTATTTTTGAGTTATTTTTTTCTATTAAATAGACAAGCAATATTTTGGATAAATGTCCTAGAATATCCAATTTATTTATTAAGTGGCATAGCTACTTCTATTCAGAAGTTGCCGTGGTTTTTACAGATTATATCTTGGCTACTACCAACAAAGTGGATTGTGGGATTGCTACATCAGATCTTTAATGCCAAGTACAATATTTTGACAAGTGCCAATGTATATGGATTGTTAATTCTTACTGCTTTGTATGGAATTGGAATAATTGTGATGAATAATATTATGGAGAGAAAAATTTTAGTAGAAGGTCAATTGGAGGTTTATTGATGAGGCGCTGGGGTACATTGATTTGGTTGTCATACAAGGAACAATACGCAACGTTTAATTTGATCAGTTTTATGGTATATAAAATAGTTCAACCTATGATACAAGTCATTTTTTTTGTATTGTTGATTTCAAAAAATGGTGATTCTAATATCAAATCTGTTGTTCTAACGAATATTATTTTGGCGGCGGTTGTCAACGCAGCAGTATACTCCGGTGTTATTTTATCAAATGAACGAGTACAAGGAACCTTAAAGTTAATTGTGGCCTCAAGAAATGATACATTTAAAATTGTTTTTTTGAGGAGTTTAGCGGGGATTATTGATGCAATAATTATGGTAATTGTTCCCATAATTTTAGCGAAGTTTGTTTTACATATTGATATTAATTCCATTGACATTATTGCAGTGGTGATAACGGTTTTCTTAGGTATGCTTGCTGCTATACCGTTGAGTTTGTTAATTGGTAGTATGAGTTTGATTACTACAGATTTAAATTTGTTTATTAATCTATTTATATTTGTTATCAACTTTTTTTCAGGCGCCTTATTCTCATCCCAAAAATTACCATATTTGTGGCAAGTGATTTCAAATTTTATTCCGTTACACAACTCTATTCAGTTCGCTATGGCTATATTTAATGAACGTCAGCCACATATTAATTGGCAACTTGTTATTTTTTCAGGTAGGGAAATTAGCATTTCAATAGTTCTTATTATAGTTAATGTTGTTATTTATAAAAAATTTGAACGTACTGCTCAGAAAGGTGGAACACTTGAGTTATATTGATAATCTTAAAATAGATGGAAATTATGAAAATAACACAGTTATTCGTAGTAATTATGTAATTAAAGAGTATAAAAATATTGCAAACCTTATCACGGAAATTACAGCATTGCAAATGCTTCGTAATGATCATTTGCATGTCCCAAAAGTTTTGAATGTCAATTATCAGAGTAGAATAGTCACCTTTTCTCGAATAAAAGGAAGAAAATTAAATAATTTTTCAAATAATATTACGCCAGAATTTTTAAAATCATTTGTAGATTTTCTTGAAAAAATTCATATGCATGTGTCAGAAGGAATTGGTTATATCGGGCAAGCTCAAATAATGAATTGGCAATTTTTTTTAGAAAATAAAATCAATATTCGCTTAAGTTCTATGAATAAGATACTGGTGAATGTTGATTCTATAAAGCCATTTTTATACTCTAGATTAAGAGGAGTACAGAATATGGAAAAAATCGGGCTACTGCATTATGATTTAAAACCTGCGAATATTTTGGTCAATAGGAGGGGGGGATTTGTAGGTTTACTAGATTTTGACAAAGCGTTTTCCGGGGATCCTATTTTAGACTATGCGAAATTTTCTTGGCGAACATTAAACATGGATGAAGAAAAAATTGAAATGTTGCTGCAAGTATTAGCACCTATTTATGGTAATCCAGACCAATTAAAAAAAGATATTTATTTTTATGTAGTGGTGCATTGTATAGGCGCATTAAGTTATTATAGTGACTTTCAAGATGATCGATATTTTAAAATAGCACAAAATGCTTTAAGTACTTTAACGAGGATAACAGATAATAGAGGGATTCAATGGCGATAAATAACAAGAATAATTTAATAGTTCTAGATTTTGATAATACAATTCAATCAGAGTCAGACGGAGATGAACAACTTTCGGTACGATTAGAGGAGCTTACATCTTTTGGGACATTAATTCTGGCCACTGGGAGAAGTTTTGAAAATTTTGCTACTAATTTTGATTGGGAGAGTATTTCAAATTTTTTTTTGGGGGCAGCATTTTCTAATGGCGGAGAGATTTTTTTTTCAGATATTAATTTCGAAAGAAGTTATTTTAATCTAAAGGATATTCGAATATTAAAAGAAAATATTAATTTTAAAGAAATTAAATCTACGATTCAAGTAGATTTTGATGATATTTTACGATTTGAAATGTTACCAGAAGATTCTATGAATGAATGGAGCAAGGTTAATAAAATTAAGATTATTACTGATGAATTGACTAGTGAAACACAAAAGTTATATACACTGGCTAATGCGCTTAGAATGAATATGGTATTTGATCCAATTGGTAATGTCCAAATTTATCCACAGTTCGTTAGCAAAGCAATAGCTATACAAAATATAGTGGGTGGTAAAGTATTTGATAAAATTTATTTTTATGGAGATGGGTATAACGATTTGTCTGTTTTATCTATACCGAAAATCAAGTATTTTCAAACAAAGGATAGAAAAGAAGAAACGTTTAATTTCTTGGTTAGTAAATTAAAAGAACAAGAGGGTATGTATTAATGATTGATATTACCAGGTTTAAGGGAGAATATTTGGACTCTATAAAAAATTCGGGCGTTAATATTGAAAGTTCAGATATTGTTTATGTGGCGGGTTCATTAGTTGAAGGTGAAATATCTTCTATTGGTTTTGGAATGGGGAATGAGTATTCAGATATTGATCTATTTGTCATCAAAACTAATGCCGAACCTTCAAATAATATACATTCATATTCAGTAAATAATAGAAGGTTTGATTTTAAAAAAATTCAAGGAAAGCATTTCGATGTAGAAACATATGATATTCAACAATTAGTGGAAATATTTAATAGTATAAAATCAGTAGATTTTGGATTAAATAAAAATTTAAAAAAACAGATAAAATTGCCATCAGGCTGGACATTTACAACTTTGAATTCGATTATTCATCGACTATTTATGTCTTGCAGCATTCAAAATGATTCGCAATATAAGGAATTGAAACAAAAGTTAGATTTAAAAAAATATCAAAAAATATACTTTGGAATTTTGATGAATAGAATAGATGATGCAACATCTGATGTAATGGGTAACTTGACCGATTTTGCATCTCGCACTACAGCAATGTATGTCATTAGGCAATCATATGTTCATCTGTTGGAAATGATTTTATTAACACAGGGATATACAAATGACAGGCCAAAGTGGTCATTTTTAAAGTTTAACAATCTATTGCAGCAATATGAACAGTACCGGGAAGTATGGAATTGGTACCAAAAAGTTCATTTTGAGGGTATCAATCTTGAAAAGGAATCATCAAAAATTGTTATTGAAGATGCCCAAATTTTTTTAAATGAGTATATAGAATATTTGGAGGAAAAAATTAATGCTTAATAAATACCGAAAGAACCCACAATATAAATTACGTAAATTTGGAGGAAATTCATACCTTTTTAACTCAGATTCAGCATTTGAAGTAAATGAAGTCGGAGTGTCGGTGTGGAAGAATATCGGTAAACAGAAGACAATTGATGAGTTGGCAAAAGAATTACAAAAACTATACAATAATGCTGAACAGTCATCAATTAGCATTGATATTGATGATTTTATTCGCACACTGCTAGCAGAAAATATGATTACAATACGTAGGTAATGTGACTGGAAATATGGATATCTTAATTAATGTATTAACAATAGCCGTACTAGGACAAGAATTGGTCATATTACTAAAATCTATTTTTACGCTGAGGTACATTTCTAAATATAGAAAGAGTCAATATTCTCACTTCTCGAATGCAAATAAAGGTACCAATATTTTTTTAGTTATACCCGTGCATGAAGTACAGACAGTCTTTCTAGAATCGCTCGCGCATTTTGTACAGTTTAGCTCAGTAGTTAATCAAATAATATTTGTAATTGATAATCCCAATCTGCTAAAGAATGTTCATGTTAGTGAAAGAGTTACGATTCTTATAGATGAAAACAAGAACAGTACAAAGACTACCAAATTGAAATTAGCGCAGGATTCTCTGAAACACTGTGTAGACAAGACAAACAGTTATATAGGTGTGTATGATGTGGATGCTAGACCAAGTGAAGAAGTTTTTCAGTGGATTATTACGGATTTGGAAAAACGAAAAAAAAATCCCGCTGTTTATCAATCAATACCAGTCTATTTAGAAGCAGGAAAATTAACCAAACGCATTGTTAAGCAGTATTATCAATTCCATATACGAAGATCTTTAGGGGTTGAAGGTGTGACATTACTACAAAATAATTTGAAGTCTATTCAATATTTGATGGGTAGTGGTATGTTTATAAATTTGCAAGTTTTGTCTAATGTAGGTGGATTTCCTAAATTATCTGATGATATCGAGCTTGGATATAAATTAGCATTTTCAAGAGAGAAGGAAGTTATTTTACCGTTCTTGTCCCCTGTCGATTATGTAAATACTTATAGGGATATGATTAGGCAACATATGAGAATTAACTATGGAACGTTATCTATTCTGAACGTATATAAACAATATGATTCCACTGTTCAAGGAAACGGGATTGTAATAAAACTTTTTATTGATGCACTTCTTGAAATTTGGGAATTGCTTTTCATAACAATTATTATTGCTTACGGAATTGTTGATGATAATATGTTTCCAACTATGGTATTGGTAACTGCTCTATTTATGATAGAGCATACTCATAATTTATTATTTCAAGTAGTACGATATCATAAGATGAAAAAATTGATGAATGTGTTCCAATTGTGCATGTCTACTTTTAATTATCCCATATTATATGCAGTTAGATTATTTTCAATGATCAGTTTTTATATTTTAAAAAACAGTATTAAGCATGTTTTCAGAAAAAATACAACAAAGGAGTGAACTTATGCATTATTTCGTGTTTCCTTACGGACAATCCATTACGTTTGATATCAAGAAACCAGAATTATTAGATATCCTAACTAAATTATTAACACCTTATGTGCAAGTTGAGGGTGATTATCCAACAGCGGATTTATATATGGAAGTTTTGTTTAATGCTCACACTTATCACCCGGGGAAACATATGGAACTAAGAGACTTAATCAATAGTATCTTTTTTGAAAAGGTGTGTGATATTGGTGATTGGGTAATTGATACAGACTTTGATCAAACTTCATTATTTTACAGACAAGGTAAACTCCAGATAGAGTTGCAAGACGGAAAATTTGAAACAGTGTACCAACTATATCAGGTTATTCGCTCTATTTATGTTGAATTGCTTTTAAAATATTCCGTCGAGTTTCATGGAGCAGCCATCCAAATTAATAATAAAGGAGTTTTGATTCTGGGAGAAAAATTTGCTGGAAAGACCACAATGATGTTGAAATTATTACAAATGAGTCAACAAAATGATGTGAATAGATATTTTATATCGAATGATGACATATACATTGATGATAATCAAGTTGCGTGGGGAAATAGCAGATCAGTTTCGATTAGACAAATCACGTTTGATAACTTAAAATTGAATAAACCAGTTACACAATATATTCATAAGCCACAAACTCGCGATGAATATTGGAAAAATAAATATCGATTTTTACCTTCTGAGATAGTGAATGAATTTTCTGCTAAATTGCATAATAGAATGAAAATTAATATCGTTGTTATTCTTAAATACGGATCGGCTAGAACGTTAAAGTTAGTTTTTGACGAGAAACAGTCCATTTTACATCACGTTACTCAAGATTATGTAGGCAATAAAACTCGAGTTATAAAGAGATTAGTTAACGACGCTAAAATAATTGAGATAACTACGAATCAGAAAAATATTGTGAGTGATGTAGAAATGTTTTATCAACAATTTTTATTTTAGATATTTGAGGATAAATAAATGGTGTTAGAAACTAAAGTTAAAGAATTATTTGGAAATGGTTTGCACGCAGTTAAACATACTTCGTTTAATAGGATGTATGTTGGATATAGTGAACGATTTTCTTATGAAATTTTTATCAAAATATATCGAGAAGATCAATATGAAAAATTTATTACTGAGAAAGAAATAGTTCATCAAAAAAACATCAAAATTATTGGTATTGAAACTTTAACGGTGTCCGTTGAAGGGTTTAAATATATACTTATATTAGAGGATTTGCATCTAATCGATGTTTTGAAGCCTGATGTAACAGTAGAATTAGCATTTCAAATGGGAAAATCAGTTGGAGATTTTCATGCAAACACGCAACCTTTTAAGGGTATTCGACATAATGTTGATTTAATAGATAAAATAGCTAAAGATATAGATGAGATTAAAAATGCTGAAGTGTACCAAAAAGTATACACCGTTTTTCAACAGTTTCAGACACGACGGCTGAAAAGAAAAAAAAATAATTATTTAGGAGTGCTTCATGGAGATGTTGGAGTTCGAAACTTTAAATGGGTTAAACAAGAATTAGTGTTAATTGATTTTGAAAGAGCACAATTTGGATTATTATATCTTGATTTTGTAAAGCTGTTTTATCAAGACTTTGATTCAAAGCAGATTTTTATTAATGCATTTCTAAACGGATATAAAACGAAAATAGCACAGTTTGAATTAGATGATGCTACCAAATATTTATTAATTTTTTCTGTTGCAGTAGGTATTTTTAAATATGTGGATAAAATAAAAGATATTTCTTTTGAAAAATATGGGGAAACTATGCTGAAAGATGTTGAAAAATATTTAGGAATGAGCAATTTTTAAATATTGCATAATTGAATTTCAGTGTGTAAATGCTATTCTATCAAGACATTTTAAAAGCGCAAAATGCTTATATTTTTTTGCGCTAATGGTGAAATTACTAATTATTAATATTGTTAATGTTGTTTATTAATTGAATTTTGAACAGATTCAAATAGACGATTAGATTTTGTTAGTGTGGCCGGAGCCTGATCTTTGAACTGTTCATCAGATGAAATAATGTCGCGTATCAAGTCTATTGATTCTTTGATTGACTCATCAATAGTAAGAGATGGTTTGTTTCTTTTGATGTTAGTAACAGAGTTTAATAGCAGTATGTCCCCTGTATTCAAGAATGAATATAAATCAGAAATATAGTTACTTTTATCGATACCTAAGTAGTCCGAAAATTCTGAATTATTTGGATTTCTTCTATTTTTTCTATACAAAGTAATTATCGAAGAAATTTTTGCATACAATACATCAGACATGATAACTTTTTCAGCTGATATATCCTTAATATTTTCTTCTATATTATTTTGATCAAAAAGAACACTCTTGCCACTTTTTGCCTGTGCAGCTTTATTGTTAACATATGCACCAACGTAATGTTGTACAGCATTTTCAACAGGCAAAATATGGTAGTTCTCAAATTTAGTCATATCTTGATATTGGCATTTATACTCATATTCGTTAATTTGTCGTTCCAAATAGTATGCTTTTTCAAAGAGATCCTCTTGCAGTTTTCTGATGATACTATTGTTGGCAATAAAATAACTTTCTTTTATTGGTGTTTGAGAATTTAAGTATTCAGTAATTTTCGCTCGCTGTTCGTATTCTTTAATTTGTATTATTCTAATTAATATATCAACATTTTCATCTAAGGAATCATTTTTGGCGAGGCTTGCCAAGCTGTTGACAGTTTGAGCTCCGTTGACAATTGACACTCCGGATAATGCAATTGCTCCATTACCTGGGCTATTTTTCGCTTTGTCACAAATTAGTGTTATTCCATTATTGTAGAAATAAAACATTGTAGCGGATCGTGAATCTCTAGCAGTTTTCTTGATACCTTCGTTAATTTTAGATTTATTTTCGTATAAGCGTATATTTTCATCAAATATACTAGATAGGTTATCACCAATTGATTCGATTAGCTTTTTTGCATTAATAACACCAACCCATGATTCAATATACGTGTCTCCATCACTGCTACTGACACTATTGGAAGGTTGTAAATTTTTGTATAAATCGGTTTACCATTTTCAGAAATTTGATTGGATAGTTTTTTTATATCTTTTAAATCTTCTGAATTATCAACGATAATTGCTTTATCATCTTCATAAACCAAACTTCCTTTTACCCCTTGCCAGCTCTCCTTTTTCATTAAGTCACCCCCTTTAAATGGCATTTCTTGCTATGGTATGAACAACTTACTAGACGTCCAATTAAGCAAATTGTAAAATAGATGTTATGGGCTTTACCTAATAGTACAAGTATTAGGTATTTATCCTCATTAGCAGTTCTATTGCTGACGAGGACGCCCTCTTTTTTTGTGTTTTCTTCAATCCACTTTACGCCTGCTTCAGAAATCATTTTACTGTTTCCTGATTGCATAATCATTTCGTCTGGAAAATCATCTTTGTGTCTACGTAGCCATAAACTAACATAGGTTCTGCTGTAACCTAATTTTTCACTAGCCTTAGTGAGACTGTACCACTCTTCTTTCGCCACACGTATGCTCCTTTCGTTTATTTATAATATCATTATACCACAAAATGAACACATTGTGTTCATTTTTTTATTACTTTTTTTTTACATTCCTCTACCTCCTGTCTTTTCATTTTGACGCTTCTTCTTCTCCATTTCCCATTCTGTTTCTTTGAGATCATGCTGGCGTTTAGTGTCGTTACTGTATAAGAACTTCGTAACAGTGTTGCTAAATAAATTCTTCATGTATTCGGCTGGTGTTGCTTCTCTGTAATTAACACTTTGATAGTCTTTAAGCTGGTCTTTACGATAGTTTTCGTACTTTCCTCCCGATTGTTGCATAGCTTTTTTAACACGTTCAATTTCATCATTACTAATTTGAGGATCCTTTGTAGCTTCTCCAATGAATAGTTGTTTAGCACCGTCATTTTTCAAAATTCGTACAAGATGTTGATTTTGAATATCTTCTATTTTAATGACACCAGTTAGATACGATATTCCTTGACGGTGTTCTCGTGTACTAAATTGTGTTGGTGGATTTTCTACAATATCCATTAATTCTTTTTCAGAAATTGTTTTTAAATCAGGATTTGTAAAAATAATTGCCGTGTATATCTTTTCTTTTTCAACCATAGATAGCTGGTCTTTCGCAATGTTAGGGAAGACTTTTTCAAGCACACCATTGTACTGTGTTGCCACAACACTTTTAACTTGCTTAACAGTTTCAAAATCTTTTATGTTTCGTTTCAAAATGTCTTGTTCGTCAGAATTAAAGTCTTGAATTATTAGTCCATTTGACCGTTCAATATCAGCAAATGAATATCCCTTTTGAGATATAATATTTTCTACATTTTTAATAGTTGTGGCTTGTTGATTTTCTAACATTAACCAACTAGTAAATGGACGCTTGGTAAACGTCAATATCTGCTTGTTCAAAATATCAGCACGGATCGCATTTAACCTCGTATCTATTTCTTCTGAACTAAATATTCTATTTTCACTATCCGTTTCTTTAATAAGTTCCCGTTTTTCAGCCATAGTTACACTATCAATATCAACACTTGGATAAATTGATTTCATTGTCCTATCTACAACTTTATCCATTAGTTTATTTGCATTTTCTAGTGAAGATTTTTGCTCATTAAACTTAACAAGTTGTTCATTCATATCTTGACCTATTGCTTGCTTAATAAGAATACTATTCTTCCAATTAAATAGCATTCTTTGTTTATCATCAAGATTTTCTAAACTGATAAATGTATGTAATTCTCGGCTAAAATTAGCAACTAGTTTCTTGTCATTAAAAGAAAGATGACGTTGTAACGTTTGTACTCTTTGTTCATTATTAATTTTTTCATCAATATTTTTTAGATTGGCTTTATCTGATCGATTTTTAATTGCCAAATCATTGTATTCTTGACGTTTTTCTTTGTTGCGATTAATTCCAACGTGTTGTGTTGGTAAACCGTCAATCCCTTGTTCTTCAAGTGTCTTTTCACTAATACGTTCTGGCATATTTTTTTGCTCAAAAGTTCGGTTTACTGCGTCAGCCCAACCCTTGCGCCATTCCTGCACTTTTCCTTGCTTATCCCAATCAACTAGCCATATTTTTCTTTGTCTAATATTTCCTTTTTCGGTACGTGTCTTGTTACCATTTTCATCTAAAATATATTCTGTTTTGCTTTTTTGTCCCCATGTTCCGTCAGGATTAAAAGGGCGATTAGTTAGCATAACGTGAGCGTGTGGATTATCTGCGTTATCCCTATGAATAGCAACGTCCGCTACCATTCCGTTATCAACAAAAGTTTCTTGAACATATTTTGTCAATGATTCTTTTTGCTCATCATTGGTAAGTTCAACTGGTAATGCCACATTAAATTCTTTTGCATAACGTGAATTTACTTTACGGTCAATTGCTTCTACTTCATTCCACAACACTTCACGATCACTAGCCCAATCTGGTGCATTATCTGGTAAAAGAATAAAACTTTCTGGCATGACTACACGATCATAAAAATAGTTTTTATTTTCTACTTCACTATGCAACTTTTCGCCACTACGATAACTAGCACTAGCTACCGCACTTCTTCCATTACCGCCACTAATATTACTAAAGCTCATGTGGAAAATAGCCATGTCATTTAATCTCCTTTCTTTTTTATTTTTTATATTTTAGTTGTTGCCAAAGGCAACTTCTCATACACGTTTTTTTAAGCAATTACATCAGCCATTTATGGATGATGTGTAAGTGCGCATTGAACTCGCTTCGCTCGTTCTTCTGACTTCTCATTATCTATGTATATTGTACTACTCTTGTTTGGTTCTTTCAATTTATTTGTTTGACTAATACGTGAACAAATGATATGATTTATTTAATTAAAAAAAAGAAATGAGGTAGTCGCTTATGTCAAGTCTGGAACAGCAACAAGAAAAATTAAACAAGCTTAACGAACAAATTAAGGCTCAAAAAGAAAAAATAGATAAAAAATTAGGTCATGATATTATTAAAAAATCTGGAATTGATTATTCCGAATTAAATAAAAATGAATTGAAATTATTATCTGATAAAATTTCTCAATTCATTTCAAAAGAAAATACTGAAACATCTTCAACTGAAACTAAAGAAAATGATGATAATCCTATCTCAAATTCAGATAAATCTGATCTGAACAATCATAAAGAATATTAGGGTAATTGCCTATGTCTGAAAGATTAGATATTCTCATTTCTCAAAAAGAAAAATTAGAAAAAAAGATTTCTCAGCAAGACTTTAAATTGCGACAATCAAAATACATTGAAAATTCTAAACAAAGAAAATTACGTACTAGAATTTTAATTCAAAAAGGTGCTTTGTTAGACAAATATTTTGAAACAGAAAACCTATCAGTTGATGATACTGAAAAACTTTTAAAAATGTTTTCAGATTATATCAACGAAAATAAACCTAAAAAATTTAAAAAAGAGTAGAAAACTAAGCCATTAGTTTCCTACTCTTTTTCTAAATATACATATTAAATTCTCGCTTTATTTTTCCAATTGATTTTACATAATTAAGATATTCAATACATTCATTTTTATCTAAGTCACCCCACTCCCCATATGCGATAATATCTCCAGTTATTTTGTTATTATCATCTGGTATAAAACTAACAACAACTGAAATTTCTTTGGTCGATAATGCTGTTCTATCAATCAAATCATATCTATCAAAATCATATTTTTCTCCACTTATTGTTGCAGATACTGTTTCTACATTTATTAATTCCATTATTTCCACTCCTTATAATTCAAAAAATATTCTAATTCTAACAATCGTTTATTTGCATTACCTATCGTTCCATATTTTCGTATTAATACTTTGTTTTCTTGTTCAATCAGAGCTTGACTTATCATTCTATGCTCGCTTTCTGCATTATTTACTTCTTGCTTTAAAAAGTTGTTATTCATTTTTTATTTCCTTTCTTTTACACCCATTTTTTTTAGGTGTTGAGTGAGTGAAGCTGGATTGATGATTATTTTTAAGTTATTAAATTATGTACATAGATCACCCCCCTTTTTTTGTTTTGATGGTTCATTTTTTCCAGTGCGTTTTCGGTCGTTTGCTGTGATGAAAACAGATAAAAAACATAAAAAAAATACAAGGGCGAACTTGTGAGTTTATATACCCTTTTATTTTTGACTGTTTTTGATATGGTAAATGACAGTAAACAGACGTATTACGCAATGCAAAATGAGCTTTCTAAAAAAGGTAGTATGATACATAATTTAATTGTTTAACTTAAAAAAATCAGCAAAAAAAGGACAAGATATTATCTTGTCCTTTGATTTTAATTGCTTGTAATAACGCTTCTAAGGTTTTTTTGCATTCTACTAGGTTTTTGTACTTTGTTGCTTCTAAAGTTCCTGTATGGCTCTTATATGAGCTATTTTAGCCATTTGAACTTAATGATTGCATGTATTCGCTGTACCAAACTTCAAAAGTATTTCTCATTGCGCCAAAAATGTAATTTTCAGGATTAACTTTTTGTTTTTTATCCTGTTTATTTCTAATAGCGTTAAATGTTCTTCTTAACGAAACTGTGATGTCATGTTGCAAATCTTCGTAGTTATCTAAAAAGATAGTTGTTGGTGTTCCTGTTTGTTGAGTAATAAATGTTTCACTTGCTTTTTTAGCATTAAAAATAATACCAATCATTTTTTCCATTTTCTTTGGATCATTTGCAGACCATAAACTGATTAACTTTATGGTTTCAGCTTCTAAAGGAATTTTACCTGAATTTCCGTTTGATACTAGAAATTCGCTGGCATTATCTACAATGTCTTGATTTTGTTTTTGTAGAACATTTTGAGAAAAATTGATTGATGAAAAATCAAGCATGCTTGTATCTTTATTAGTATCTTTATTAGTATCTAAGTTAGTCTTATATAGATTTTGTCCGATTTCGTGATGTCCGCTTGTAGCAAGGGTTTCAGCCGTTTCTTGTCGGCGTCCGATTTCGTGATGTCCGCTTGTAGCAAGG
>NZ_CAKKNS010000012.1 GCF_918814575.1 Periweissella fabaria
TTCACTACGAACTTGGTAATCTGGATAAGCTGCTAACCACAAATGACTAGGGTATTTACTCAAGAAACGAGCAACATCAACGTGGGCATAGATGTATGGTTTACCAGTGTACAGCATTGGCGTGTAACCCGCTTGCGAAATGCAATCCATTAAGCATTAGTGTTGTTGGCCACATTTGAACTAGTGCCTTGTTCATAATGATGAATACAAAACCGACTATGAACAAGACCATTATTTCAGTAATTTTATTAAGGATTTAAAAGAAAAATATGATTTTGTATTTTTTGATATTCCGCCACAATTGAATAAATTTACTGATAGTACACTGGTTTCCAGTGATTATGTTGTTATCATATTGCAGACACAAGAGCGTGCTTTAAAAGGTGCTGAAAAATATGTACAACACTTGCTGGAGTTACAATTTGAATCTTGATTTATTAGGTATCTTGCCAGTATTACAACAAAATGGTTCAGAATTAGATTTAGATGTTATTAATGATGCTATTGCTAGTTTTGTTTCAGTCAATATGTTTAACACTCACATTAAACAAATGCACGTATCAAACGGTTTGATCGTTCAGGAATAACTGATAATGTGCGAGATATAAATAATAAACGAGTTCATGCAATCTATGCAGAACTTACTAATGAATTATTTTCACGCATTGAAAATGGTTCGATGAATGCTTCCACAAAAATGTTATCAGAGATTGCCCAAGCTACTAAGCAACGCTTAACGATTCAATTTAGCCCTGCATTTTAAGGTCTATTATATCATTAAACAAAAAACAGCCCCTATTATCTAGTATCTAGATAATAGGGGCTGTTTTAATAGGTTTTGCGAGGGGGTATATACATTATAGACACTTGCGGAGCTTGAATTATGGAATTTTATTGTGTAGAAGTAATAGTTTCTAACAAGTCGAATCTAATAGTTCTTGTAAGTCATAGCAAAGAAACTAATTATGATTTGCTACCCATTCTTTAGCTTTAACAAGCGACTCCTCAGTCATAATATCAGGTTTAATCTTTTTATTAAAAAGCACTTGACCGTTATTCTTTTTGATTTTGTCAGTAGTTATGTTTAATTGAGTTCCATTATACATGGTGTAAGTATTATTAATACTGGTGTAGCCTGCAGAGTTACTACCAAAAGTTTTAACATTGAGATTGTTTTTTAATGCTAAAATCGTCAATTCACCTGAGCTGGCAGTCCACCGATTTAAAATAACTGCAACAGGAAGCTTAGTAACTTTTTTAACCTTACCAAGATCAATCTTAGTTCCCATGTTATTAGTAACACTCCCTTGGAAGGTCACAGTTGTAGACTTACCATCTGCATTAATTGTCTCAAATAGTTTTCCATTAGGTATAATTGGTGAAATTCCAGCTAACATTGGTCCGATATCACCGCCACGATTATTACTAAGGTCAATAATAGCTCCGATATATTTTTGTTTAGTTATTCCATGATAAACAGTGGTCGCATATTCTTTTGCTTGTTCTTTCGAACCAACAAATTCAGGCAGATGAACGTATAAAATTTTATTTTTAACGTTAACAATTGGCTCTTTGTATTGTGAAACATCTTTTTTATTTTCTTTAGAAGTTACTAAAGAAGAGTGTTTACCACCCTTAATTAGCAAAGCTTGCTCCAATAGTGGATAAATCTCTTTATAGTTGTTTTTCTTTGAAATTTCGTTGCTAATTTTTCTTAATTTGTTTTTTTGAGTTTGATTTTCTGAATAAATTCCTGTAGATAATATTCTATTAAGAGCGTACATAGCGTCCCTCTTAGGAGTTGGAGGGACCAGATAAAAGTTAAAGTTAGGACCATATTGGTATCCTATGTATATGCCTCCAGACAGAATTACTAATAAGGACACTGCTAACGAAATCAATAGTTTGCGTTTTTTCAAAAATACCCCTTTTTTAAACATTACTTTTTGCACTCCACCTTTTATTGTTTGCTGTAATTTTTCTATTTTGCATAAATCTCAACTCCTTTATTTTAGTCCATTATACATCAAATAAAGCGTTCTCTTTTTCTAAAATAAGAGGGACCATTTAAATTATCGCCCCTCACAAACTGCATGAAAACAGCCCCCGTTATCTACCCACTAGATAACGGGGGGTTGTTTTTTTGTTTAATGGTATAATAGACCTATTATTCGAATCATAAATTTTAAAAGAAGAGTAGGTTTATATGTATACATCGTATTTTAGAAATAACTATTTAACGGACATCTCAAAAAATATACTAGCTGGGTTAGTCACTGCAATAGCCCTTCTGCCAGAAGTTAGTGGGTTCGCAATCATTGCAGGAATTCCACCACTCTATGCTATTTATTCATCTGCCATAACTGTAGTGATTCTATCAATATTTGGTGGACGACCAGCAATGGTATCTGCTGCTGCAGGATCAATTGCTTTATTACTAACTGATATTATCGCTAAACACGGCATGGCATATATGCTCTATGCCACTTTATTAGCTGGAATATTTCAACTGATTTTTGGTCTATTAAACATCCATAAGTTGATTAAATATTTACCTAAAAGTGTAATACAAGGATTTGTTAATGCACTAGCCATCATGATACTGCTAGCACAACTACAACAAGTTCCGCATCAATCATTACCAGCCATTATCATGGTTATCACTAGCATTATAAGTATGTATGTTTTACCCCGCTGGTTTATTAAAATTCCACCCGCGTTAATTATCATAGCTGTAAGTATAGGAGTAGCCTTATTCTTTAAAGGGTCTTTTGAAAATATTGGTTCATTGGCAACAAGTAGCAAACTATCGCCTCATATTGGACTTCCGGCTATCCCTCTTAACATCCATACGATACTTGTGATATTACCAACAGCTTTAGGTATTGCAATGGTAGGGCTGATTGAGTCACTACTTACTATGCCTTTAATTAACGTGATGACAAAAACAGAGGGAAACAGCAAACAAGAATCTATCGGGCAAGGGTTCGGAAATATAATAACTAGTTTACTTGGAGGACAAGGTGGTTGTGCCATGATCGGTCAATCCGTAATGAATGTACAATCCGGCGGTCGTACAAGATTATCAACCCTAATAAGTGGGCTTACATTATTTATTTTTGTGTTTGCTATGAAAGACTTGATGTTAGCTATTCCAACAGCATCGCTAATTGGTATTATGATTACTGTTTCTATATCAACTTTTGATTGGGAAAGCATCGCTGTAAATAAAAGCCTAAAAATAACTGACTTATCGGTTATGCTAATGACCATTTTATTGGTTGTTGTGACTCATAATTTGGCCATAGGTGTTTTTTCAGGATTAATTTTAACTATCATCTATCGATATATATTTCATATCAAAATTTCCTAGTATATTAAAGGAGCAAATCATGGTACAACAAATCGTACTCCCCATCAAAGACTCTAATGTACTAAAGATGGTGCAAGATACCTTATTGGATAGCTTTCGGGCTGGACGCCGTAACTACACCATCTTCCAGGTTGGAAAAGCCACGCTACTCCGTGTGAGTGATGTGATGACGTTAAAAAAATCGGATGTCTTTAATCTCGATGGAACCGTCAAGCAAACCGTCTTTATTCACGATAAAAAAACCGGGAAACCCAATACGCTATATTTAAAACCTGTTCAACAAGATCTATTGGTGTATCACGGTTGGCTCGTTCAACAAAACATCAATTCAGACTGGTTATTCCCTTCTACCGCTCATCCAGATCGTCATATTACTGAAAAACAGTTTTATAAGATAATGGCACGTGTGGGGGATCTGTTAGGCATTAATTATTTAGGGACCCACACCATGCGTAAAACAGGTGCTTATCGTGTTTATACACAATCTAACTACAATATTGGTCTAGTGATGCACTTGTTAAATCAGTCCAGTGAAGCCATGACATTAAAGTACCTGGGCTTAGATCAGGCGAGTCGGGAAACTATGTTAGATCAAATCGATTTTGGCTAATGTTTAGTCATGGTAGTTATATTAATTACACATCGTTGATCGTAACTGCTGGCGTATCATTATTTATTTCATTTATGATTTTAATTGTGACAACAGCTTTTTTATTGAAGACGATTAAGGGATATCCTTATAAGAGCAAATAGCACCGAAGTGTTCTTTATACAATATATGATTAAAAGCATTAGAATAAATTATCAAAAAGATGAAGAATAAATACCCTAACTTACCCATGGGTAGTTTGACACAAAGTGCAAAAGTTGTCACTGGTGAAAAGGAATGGAATTAAACATTATGTTTTCCATTCTGATAAACACGCATAGTAACGTTTTAATAAAAAACGGACTTGATTAAATATAATTAATCGCTGTACACTGACAGCGATATGCAATCTATAGTATATCTGATAAAACACATGATGATACCAAATAAAAAAGACCTCAAACTGAGGTCTTTTTTATTTTTTTGGAACATTTCCTTCAAAATATACAAAAATGAAATATATTGTTTTTCGTTTAGTATTGTCTGTTACTTAAATGGTCCAGCATGATCAATTACTTGTTTTTCTATATTAGACCCATTTAACGTATTGTAATGATAAGGCAAATTAAAATCAGATGGATTTGCGTTACTCTGAGCGTTAGTACCAGTTACTTGATTGTACACATTATTACGCTCAAGGAACTTATATGCATCGCCTTTCTTATCCAACCCAACCAAGTGACTATTATTAGTCCTATAGAAGTAGTTATTTTCCGATAGAATATAACTACCGCTACCTATTTGTAGGGCATTGTATTGTTGCTGAGAAAAACCAGCATGATTGTTACCAGTTGGTTGGCTACTGTTATCGAAATAGTTATTATAGGCATGAACGTATCCTCTCAATAGCGGCCTACCCTTAATGTTAGGGCCAAACCAATTATCATGTAGAGTGACATGCATCTTGTGCCCTCCTTGTACATAGGAATCGCTTCCGTTTGCTCCGACAACCATAGTTAAGCGTTCAGTGGCTAAATCATGCCAATCACCAATCCAGTTCCAGTTAGGATTTGGATTCATATTTAACCATTCATTCGAGAACCAAAAGTGATTATTTGATATAGTGACGTTATCAGACTGCAAACTTACAGAAAACAAGTCATCACTCATGTCATGGAAGTCATTATTATAAATCCAAGCATTGTTAATCCTTCTTAAAGATACTCCTTCATAATTAACTCCTGATCCACCTGGTTGGATATCATTTCCTGTTAACTTTTGAAGATCAGATATATTACCTTTAAAAGCAATGTTTTTCACGACAATATTAGAAATATTCTGATTTGCTGGCAACATTTCACCATCAAACTTTAATTGGATATTTACTAGAGTTGGACCTGTACCAGCCTGGCCTTCAATTGTTGTGTTGTCCCATTTTTTATCAGCAAACGTAAACGTTACCGGCTTATTTCCACCATATATATTTCCAGAAATAATAATATGATGTTGATTACTATTAAAGGCATTTTTCAACTGATCCAAATTTTTGACGATTACTGCATTTTGATTTGATCCAGTAGCATTTGAAAAACCACCTGTTTGAGTGTCTGCAGATACTACACCATTCCCCATAAAAAAAACACTAGATAAAAATAGTAGTGTCTTCGTAAATTTAGCTATGCCCATGTTTTCTCCTTAATATACGGTTTGTATTTGAAAAGATTATAACACATCATATTTATAATGTAATAAGTTTACAAAGCTAATATTATATTAAAGAACTTACTACACTCTATTTTTTACTTTGTTAAAACTCAATAATTAATATGGTATTGTAGTTAGTCTATTTTTGAGTCTATGCTGAAGTTGTAAATTAAATATCGCAATTTAGTTTTGTAGTTTTCTCTACAACTTTCTAAACAGCAAAAGGGGGACTTGTTTAATATGGACAGTTATTGCAGTAGTTATAATAGCTTTATTAGTATCTATGGAGTCAGTTTTAGACTCTTGGGAATTTCACCAACCTATACTTGCAGCAACTTTAATTGGAATAGCTTTTGGGCATCCTGTTGAAGCTGCGATGGCTCCAGATACAGCCCTTGCTTCTATTCCTGGATCTATTTTAGTAACAGGTCAAGCTAAATTACCAGTTAGTCAAGGAATTGCAATAGCTATTACAATAGTCATGGCGGTTCAATCAGTCCTTTAAAAAATCGTTTAGACAGACATTGCTTATTGTCTGTCTAAACGATTTTTTCTATGGTTGTTAGGTGGTTAAGCTGACATCAGCTTGCCCGACGCGGGTAGCGTTCTGCATGACATGCTCTCACTGAAGGTGATCCTGCAATGATAAATTGCCCCGTCACGGCGTGACCCGCCGGAGGTTTTTCTAGCCGGATAATAGGCGCCGAAAAATAGCAGTTCCCCCAGAAGGAAGGGGGAACGCTACTGTCATCGCTTGTCGATGACACGCCTCGCAGAGCCTGTCCAAAATATCATTTTGGTATAACAGGCTATACCAGATTTTTAACGGTGTTATACTGGTCTCGTAAAACCTTTTTCGAGGAGGCAATTTTTATGGCGCATTTAAAGAAAAATACTCGTGGTGCAGTGCCTGGTTTAGCCGTTCATTTTGAACGTAAAACTGATCATCACACCAACAAAGAAATTGATGTTACTAAAACTTATCTGAATCAAGAGATGATATCAGATGGTTCAGATATGCTTTCACGCTTCAACGAGCGGTTAGATGACGTTTATTGCATGAAAAGAGACGATGTGAAGGCTTTAGCGACTTGGATAGTCACTTTACCTGAAGCATTATCAGAAGCGCCCTATGAGCAACAGAGTGCCTTTTTTGAAACCACCAAACAATTTCTAGACGATCGTTATGGGAAAGAAAATGCTGTAGCCGCCGTGGTCCATTATGATGAGACAACACCTCACTTGCACTATGCCTTTGTACCCGTTGTTTTTGATGCTAAAAAAGAGCGCTATAAGGTTTCTGCTAAAGAAGTCCTTACACGGCATGACTTACAAACCTTTCATGATGATTTAGATCAGAATTTAAAACAGGTGCTACCCTTTTATGAACAAGGCATTTTAAATAATAAAACCTTACCGTTTGAGAATGTGGCTGAAATCAAAAAATACAATGATCAATTTAAAGCTTTAAAAGATGAACTACTCAATGTCGAAGAAAATATCAGTGCTAAAAAGGCTTTACTCAAAGTAACTGATCAAGCTTTAACGGAAGTTGCGTTAGCTGAACGAGAAATTGATGACTTTAAACAAGCGCTAGCTAAAAATCTATTTGGTAAGACGGTCATTAAACCAGATGATTTAGATCGCTTTAAAAGTATTTTAGCCAATATGAAGAAAGTGACCCTACAAAGCCAACGTGATGCAGAAACAATCAACCACGTGTTATTACAAACTAAAAACCAATTAGTAGCGGTACAAGATGACTATCAACAGCTGAAAACGAAGCATACAGAACTGCAAGCTAGCCAGATAGAAAATCAAAAGATGGATTATGTCATGCGGGACATGCTTAAACATGATTATGGGGTCGAGAAGATAATCTATGATGATGTTGAAGCACGATATATCCTTTATAAGCTTGATCATGAAGAATTGACCAAAAGTAAAAAAGAAGCAACGTTATGGTTAGCTACGCTAACGACTGCACGAAAGAATCCAGATAGCAAAATTGCCTCTAGCAGATTAGATCGAGGTATTGAACAAGTTAAAGCATTAATTAATCGGATGATTGAATTAACAAGGGATCTATTTAAAGGACCAAGCCTATAGATTTAAAAACCTTTATTAGCCGTTTTAAGCATTTTTAACGAGTTTATTAATAAATATTCAACAAAGATGTTAAACGCATCCTATGAGCTTAATAAGTGGCGATAATGCTACATGGTTATTAATAGTCCATTATAAATATACAATTAATAAAAAGGCGCGGCCTATTATAAGTTTATCTTTTATATTTTAATCTTTTGTTCTTTTGCGCGGTTAGAAAATCGGTAATATCAATGTTTTAATAGGTGATATAGCGACTTTTATAATTGTTTTGTTGCTATATATTGCTCTGATGTCAAGACTCCGGACCTCTTTTTCGAGCCCGCTAGGGCTCGTACCACGAAAATTTTTCAAAATGACCTGATTTCGTACAGATTTTGGGTCATTTTTTAATGGTGTCCAGGGGTTTGCCCCTGTGCCTGCCGGAGGCTATGGAGTTACGGTGGTCTAGCTTGGATTTTGTTGAATTTCACACGTCTGAGGGTATAGCAAATACGCACTGATCAGAGTGATTTTTGGACTTCACAAAGTAAGTGCTTGTAAACGCCGGTGTATAGGCAACTTTGTATAATCCTGTTTATGTCATCTAGAAATTGGTCTAGGCGGCATCACGAAGTGATATACGATTGTTGTTATACCAGTTGACGTACCAGCCAACAGCGGCTTGCACATCGTCGATACTCTCAAAATCCCGTTGATAGATTAGCTCCCGCTTGAGTAACGAGTGAAAACTTTCGATGCGGGCATTATCGTAAGGGTGCCCTTTACGGGAGTAAGAGTGCCTAATGCCTATGGACTCCAGTGTATTTTCAAACAATTCGCTGGTATACTGGCTTCCCATATCGCTATGCACATACAGTGGTTTTTCACCCCGTTTTAACGCTTTAACGATTACTGAGGTTGCTAGTTGAGCTGTCATTGTATCTGCGATTCGATACGACAGCACTTTACGGTCTTCCGGATTATATGCACTAGCCATGTAAACCCATGTCTTATCGGTCAACTGGATATACGTAATGTCAGTTGTAATTACGCCCCTTAGGTCATCCAGATTGCTAATCAGATTTGGCATCTGACCTTTGTCATTGACTGTTGTAGGCTTGTTATATCGCTTTTGCATACGCAATTTTAAGCCAGATTCACTCATCAATTGCCATACAAAGCTGTCACTAATTGCTAGTTTGAATAGGTCTCGCATGGTTTTGGCAATTCGTCGATAACCATAGATGCCTTTATTGGCTGTGTAAATTGACTCGATGGCAATTCTCAAGTTGTTGTGTTGTATTTCTTGTGCGTTTGACTCCCAATGGATCCAGTCAGAGTAAGTGGACATTGGAATGTTCAAAGCACTCAGAATGCGTGTGATGCGGTGTCCCTGTACCAAATTTTTGTGGATAATTGGCAAAACAACACTTCTACCGCGCAAAACTAATGTTTTGCCAGCAACACCGCCGCTCGTTTTAAAATTTCATTTTCCTATTTTAAAATTGCGAGTTCTTTGCGCAATTTTTTCAACTCATCCGCTGAGATAGATTCCCCGTTGATTTCAACGGGCGAGTACTTTTTAACCCAGTTCCGAATTGAATCGGTTGAAGGGCCGTATTCTTTGGTTAATTCATCGGGCCGTCGGCCCGCTTTAACCATCTCAACGATGGATTTTTTAAAGTCCTCTTCATAACGTGTAACCATAAATAAAAATGCTCCTATGATGATATTTTACCAAACTAGAAAAACTAGTCCGGAATCTCATCATAAGAGCATTCATTATTCTTTACATGAGTATAAAGAATAAGATAACTAAGTATTAATCTGCTTTAACAGGTAATGTTTTTTCTGAATTACTCATCTTAAAAGTAACAACATTATTTTTATTATTTAGTAATATTGATTCATTAACAGTGATTTTCTTATTAAGTTTAAATATGTTAAAGATATTAAATGACCATTTAATGTGTCCAACAAGTTTATTGTTATCATTCATTACTAAAAAGCTATCACTTGTTGGTTTGAAAAAAATATTTTTTGAACCAATATCCGCTAATAGAACCGAGTTCCAATCCTTATATGGATTTCGTCCGTTATATGAGTGATCTGTATAAATTCTGACATTTTCTACCTCCAGCTGGTTTCCATTTGGCGTAAATCTTACAGTGCTTAAAAAGAAATTTACGGCTAAAAGGGTTAAAACAATCAGGAAGAAGAATGCTCTCTTTTTCTTTTTAGTATCCCAGTTCAATTTATTTGTCATTTTTCTATCTCCTCTCAATAGTTCATCAAGCGTTAAATCGAAAAATTCACTTAGTTTGAGTAACTGCTCTAAATCGGGATAACTTCTTCCATTTTCCACTTGAATCACTTCCTTGAAATTATAATAAATTAAATTATACTTCGATTATCTATAAACAATCGGAAACAGTTAGAAAATAGACTGGTCTAAAAGCTAACACCTACTATTAGGTGGGTTTAACTTGATTTTTAATTGTTTTATCCAGTTATTTTTAAGTCATTTTTGATTGGAAATTTATGATATACTCTCCTTTGGCAACTTGCCCCAGATTGGGGGTGTTGTAATGTTGAACAATCTTCTTACGTTGATTATCGCACCGGTTGTTACTGGGATAGTCATAGAACTATTTTCTTATTGGTTGAATAAGAAAGACGATAATTAAGCAAGTTGCTTTCAACTCACACGATAGTAATCGCAACTATCGAAAAAAAAGCCCACTCTATTCGCAGTAGAGTGGGCTTTTATGTTGTAATGTTTTCGAACTTCTTACGTTTCGCACATTAAGTATAGCATGGTGGCTTTTATTTTTCAAAAAGCAACCATGAATAAAATGATTCACTAAAAACAGGCTATTTGTAGTTTTACAGAGAGCCATGAATGAAAGAATAAAACTATGTCCATTTATTTTTTCATTATTTTGTATACAAACTACAAGATAAAGGCTATTTTATTATATAGATTCAAAAAGGGATAGGGGATATTTATGTATTTAAAAAATTTAAAAGCAAAGTTCATCACCATCATTGCACTAGGATCAATTTTTATTTTTTCTGGTTGCTCTGCTTCAACTGAGCAATCTAAAAGCATTGCTACAGAAACAAAAAATTCTGAAATGATTCAAAATGAAAAAGAAAAAATCAGCCAAAAAACAGAGACCATCCAGTCAGAAACGGATAATGATACAAAATTAAGTGATTATAAACAATTGATTAATGAATCAAATTCTTATGCGAAATCAGAGAAAAATGATAAAAAAGTTGTTCAATTTTATGACGACTCTATCATAAAAATTAAAACAAATTTCAAAAAACATGACGAAAAAGTTTTGAAAGAGAACCAATCAGATCATGTTGATCAAGAAAGTAAAAATAAGTTAATTCAAAAAACTAATACATTAACAGATTTAAAAAAATGGATACAAAAAGAGAATACAGATGTTTATAAAAAAGATGAGTTCACAGCAATAACTACCAAAATAGATAAACTAGTTTTAACATATCAAGCACAGTCTAAAAAAATTGCAGATGCTGAAAAAGCGGCAGCGCAAAAAGCTGCTGCTGAAAAAGCGGCAGCCGAACAAGCAGCAGCACAAAAAGCAGTTGTTCAATCTACAAAAACTCAGAATCAAGAAAGTGTTAGTTCTCAGGGTTACAAACGAGACGCTCGTGGACGTTGGCATCGACCTAATGGTCAATATGCTTCTAAGGTTGAAATTGCAAAAGCAGGACTGGCTTGGTAACTCTACTCATGAGACTACTTTTTATCTGACATAATCCAAAAGGACATGGATAGTCGTATCTTCATACCAAAAAGCCCTCCTACGGACATAGGAGGGCTTTTTGGTATGAAGATGTTAATTAATTTCGTTTCCACCTGCTCTTATGATGAGATTCCGGACTAGTTTTTCTAGTTTGGTAAAATATCATCATAGGAGCATTTGTCCTATTATGTACAACTGTACTTGTATGCACGCTTGTAACGTTTCGTTATAAACATTGTAAGTCAAAGTTCTGACGGCTTAGATTTAAACTAGGTTATCGTTATTTATACCACTGTGTTTGAAAGCATACTAAACCTAGTTTACATATCATTTATTTTATCGATTATTTACGTAACTTAAATAATCGATAAAATATGAACAACCAACTGCCCATCATTAATAGTTCAATCAATGATTGTAACGGTAATGGTTTAGTTTTTAACTGAATATCATGCTTACCAGCTGAAAGAACAACAGCAATAGTGCCTCGTTGTGAAACTGTATAGGTTTTAGCCTTGCCATTATCCACTAAATTATATTGATTTTTATAATTTAAAATTGGTAAATCAGCAACTTGCGTGCTTCCATGGTTTATCACACTAAATTTAACAACGTTATTCCTTTGTATCGGCATTTTGATAAATTTAACTGTATTATTTTTACTTAAAATCGTTTGGCTAGCAATTGATTGCCGATGTTTGAAACTGGCTTTAGGCCAGTAATCTTCTAGATATCCAACTGTTCGTAAGTAATTTAAAAAAGTGGGCATCGTTTTGTCACTAATAACAATCGTATTAACATTGGTTGGCTCAATTGTCGTAATTTGTTGGTACGTTGTAAATCGCGCATTTGCAAGCCGTTGTTCAGCATACAAGTTAAGCCCTAAAATCATCGCCAAAAATAGTATTACCGCCTCCAATTTATATATTTTGAATTTATCCGTGATTTTATCAAAGAGATACGCACCAGTAATTGCAATAAATAAAGCTGCATACATTAGTAATCGCGAAGGAAATTGTAAAATTACAACTGGCGTGTGTTGAAGTAAGTGCCATGGAAATAAATTTGTCGTTAAGAAAATTGACAACAACATTAATATATATGATCCAAGGTAAACTTTGGAAGCACGTTTAATGAAAAATATAAACCCGATAATAATCACAAATGAAATTAAACCCGTATCAAGATTGATGTAGTTATGTGCACCAAAGTTTAACAACTGTGTAACTTGAATTGCTCCCTTTGATAATTGTGGTATTACTGGTGTCGTAATATAACTCCTCAATCGTACTAATTGAATAAACAATGGTAAACTAACTAACAGCGATAATATTCCACCTTTAACCACAGCCAATGTTACTTGACGCCAATGTGTATGATCAAAAATTAGACTTAACAGCCAGGAAATTCCTACCAAAGCAATGGCAATCATACCTGATAATACATGTGAATATAAAATCAAGCCAATTCCGGTAGCCAATATATAACTGCCATTTTTTTCTCTTGCAATAAATATTTTATATAAACCTAAAATAACTAATGGTATGAAAGTCATCGCCAGCCATTCACCAACTGCAAAACGAATAAAAATGTTGGATAGCCGATAATTAGCAAAAGTGTATAAAACGGCAAAAAACAAAGCCCCTGTATGACGCTTACTAAAATTTTTGTAACAGTAATAAGCAATTACGAGTGTCAAATATGTAAATAAAATAACCCCTAAATAAAAGCTCCATACTAAACTATGATTAAAATAATAAAAAACTGCAAATGGAAATAATAACATATTGGGATAAAAATTTTGTACAGCACTCCCAACATTGGCAAAACTATTAAAACTATATAAATTAATAATATTATTATGGTTATGGACAGCATTAATAAATTCACTTAAACGATTTAAATGCCATAATGCATCATCGCCCATGACAATTTTACCTGATTTTGCAAAAATCATAGTAAATAAAATTGTAATAACCATAAAAAATACATTCACATACCAGTCCGATTTAATCCTTTTTAGCACAGTTTCCTCTCCCTAGTTTACATATATAATATTATCCTAAGTTATTGTTATATCAACGTTAAAAGTACTTTGTGAAATTACCCTTGTGAATTTTTTTATGTTCGGTTTTGTTCGCATTAATTTATTAGCTTTTTTATTTCACAAACTTTAAATCTAAGAAAACTTCACAATCTACTTGTATGTACCAACTTAACATATAATCCAAGCTATTTTTTAAATATTTTGAACTTATGTACTTGACTTTGAACTACGATTTTTTGCTTGATTGAGTGTTTAGTTGGTTGAGCTTAAGATAAAGTTTTCCCTTGAATTTGGGAAGTAGAAAACTCTATCGCATTTACTTGACCGAGGCCTAGCCGTATATCGCATTATAATAGTTGTATCAAGTTTTGGTTGTTACACCACTGAGTATACCAATTCTACATTCTCGAATTGATCCAAAATAAAAACGCCCTATTTGGACGCTTGATAAATCTATGAATTTGTATTCTATTTACCAAGCATATAACTTAGCTCCAGTGCCTTAGCACTCGCTTTTCCTCCAGACTTTTAATTAGTGAGAGTCGCCTTAACTCTCCATCACACGAGTAGATACAACTATACTCTATGCAACGCCCACTTGTTTTTGTGAAGTTGTCGCTGGGAAGATACGACATGTCCCTTTGTTTCGCTTAACTCATGCACGATTGGCTTTCTCGCCACAACTTTAACCCCACATAGCACTCACGCTTACTGACAGTGTTTGTCCTCACCTGTCGTCGAAAATCACTCACATTGACCATGCAGTAAGAACATGATACAATATACCCAATTAATGTGAACGTTTTGTTCGGGGCATCGCAACTTCCAATTGCGGTGGCTTTTTCTTTTTGAAGGTACTTAGCAATCGCTAGGTGCCTTTTTTGTATGTTCTAAGAATACATTACTAACGCCGATAAATCAACGTTTCTGCATAACTCGTATGCAATATACCACATACAGAATGCAATATGTCACATGTTATATATAACATGCTACATGTCGCATGCACGATCAAATGTTAACGCTTATATGTTGCATGCAAATGTATAGATTGATACACTAGCAGCATGGAGGATTTAACATGGCTCAAACATTATCATTTTTAAACTTTAAAGGCGGCGTTGGTAAGACATCAACAACCGCTTTAGTTTCATATAACATGGCCAAACTTGGTCACAAAGTATTAGTAATTGATTTAGACCCACAAGCAAACATCACTTCATTATTTTTAAAAACGCTCAACGCTGGTGGTGGTGATGTTGTCACAATCACTAAATCTTTAATGAGCGCAATCAATGAAGATTTAAAGCTGACAGATATTGCGATTAAGATTAACGACAACTTAGATTTAATCCCTAACGCCGTTGATTTCAGCTTCTACAACCGTTATTTAGATAGTAAACTAGATAGTGAAGCACAACGAATTGCGTTCTTAAAAAGCAAAATAGACGCATTTAAAGATGACTACGACTATATCTTTTTAGACGTACCGCCAACTATCAGTTTGCCAAACGACACCGCTTTTTACGCATGCGATCAAATTATCGTTGTTCTTCAAACGCAAGAACGTTCATTAAGTGGTGCAGAAGTTCTTCTTGAATACTTACAAACCACTATTATTGATGAATTTGGTTCTAAAATGGACGTCATGGGTATTTTGCCAGTATTAACTAAACGTAAAGCTGCGGTAGACGCTGAAATTTTGAAAGCGGCTACGGAAGAATTTGGTGAAGAAAATATATTCGAAAATAAAATCACTACTATGGAACGCATTAAGCGCATGGATTTAACAGGTATTTCAGATAACACAAGTGATGCTTGGGATAAAAAAGTACATGAAGCGTTCGCTGGTGTAGCGAATGAAATCATTGAAAGGTTGGCAAATTAATGGGAATGATGAACCACTCAACAACTAAGCCAAAATTAACTCGTGGTCCAGTTGTTAAAGTTGAAAATCAAATTAAGCGTGAAGATGTTATTGATGACGGAACGGTCACATTTACATCTTCCGTTCGTGTAGATAACCACGTTCGCAACAAACTAACCGCTTTGTTAAATATCGGGCTTGGAGATACTCAACAAGAAATTATCAACACGCTTATCAGTGATAAGGTTGACGTGCTAGACGAAGCGTCCAATAAACGTTTTAAAGATATGTATGCGATCTTAGAGAAGAAAGACTACTTACAAGCGAGCAAGAAGTAAATATATTAACTATATTTAATATAGTGATTTAATATAAAAGATTAATCATTTAAGATTTATGATTTAAACAGGACACCATTCAAACATCATCGGTTATATCTTGAACGTTTTAAATTAGAAAGGATTTCTCAAAAAAAGTGAAAAAATATTTCAAAATTGTCCTAGCATTTACCATTTTAATATCAATTGGTTTTGCAGCCATTCCGACATCAGTGGCCGCTCGTGGGAGTAGCGCCCACTTTGGTGGCTTCCATAGCACGCGTACTGCGCCATCGTATGGTACCACCACATCAACGCCCCGCTTTCGCTTCAATCGACCTGACCGCACCTATAACGACCCACATGAAAAATCTGGCTTTGGTCACGACTTTAAACGCGGTATTGTGCAAGGAGCAGGTTGGGCAGTTGGCTCTAACATAGTCAACAGTGTCTGGCATAGTATGTTTGGGTTCGGTAGCAATCGCTATGTGGACAACAATGGTCAAACTCAATATCGTGAAGGTGGCTACTTTGGCTGGTTTTTACTAATTATCATCGGATTAATTATTTACTTTATAATCCGTCGCAATCGCAGACGCTATTAAAACACGTACCGTTTTCACTATCCAATTTATTTCATTAACTAGCGAACCGATTCAAATTATCTGGGTAACTGATTAATTAAATACACAACAAAAAAGACCCCGGCCAATTAAGGTCAGGGGTTTTCTTGTTTAGATTAGACGAAAGTATTTACAGTATTAAGGAACATCTTAATAATAAAACGATTATAGTAATATTGCACTTATTTAGTTTGATAACAAAAAAATCCCAACCATTTAAATGGAAGGGACTTCTCTGATATTTAATTTATTAATAAGTACTAAAGGATATTTCATACAATAATACAATTAGACTAATATTGCAAGTTTTTAATCTTAATAAATAAACAAATAAAAAAGCCCTAACTAATTAAGGCTAGGTATTCTACTAAATTTAAGTAGTTACACTTCAAAAATAGGATGACTTAAGAATAAAACTATATAAAATAAATATCAAGTAACCTTACCATAATTTTAATTAATAATATACCCTCGGATAAAATTAAAGTGAATTTTTGCATTATAATTTTTCAATTTTAATAAGTAACCAAACAAAAAAGCCCTAACCAATTAAGGCTAGGTCTTTTTCTGACATATAAACTACAAAATTCACTATTAAGGAGAATCTAGATTTATATTTTAAATTATCTTACATTTTTGGTCAAGTAGCCTGGGCGCTAACCTTAATCAATGATAATATGCCCCCGATTCAAATTAGATTGAATTTGCTTAACAGTCGCTTGTCCTGCATAACCATCAGGATAAACATGTAAACGTGCTTGAAGTGCTGAAATCGTGGCTGGTCCAAAGTAACCATCAGCTTGAACACCTAACACTTGTTGTAAATTGTAAATCATTTGTGAT
>NZ_CAKKNS010000013.1 GCF_918814575.1 Periweissella fabaria
GTCGGGAATTTCTTTATGCTTTTATTATATCACAACATAAGTACTTATGTTTTAAAAAAGTACTTATGTACATAGTTTTTTGTACTTATGTACATAGTTTTTTGTACTTATGTACATAGTTTTTTGTACTTATATTGTCCACTAAACCCTTGTTATTAGTGGAGTTCTAACCACGCAAAAGAAAAAAAGATTAAAATATAAAAGATAAACTTATAATAGGCTGCGCCTTTTTATTAAACCCATAAAAAACAAAACAAAAAGAACCCCATCGTACGTCAATTTTGTACGTAGGGTTCTTTTTGAACGATTTTCAGGGATATATCCCTTATTATCTAATATTATTGCCCCTTAATAAGCCGATAGCGCCATTTTAACTTGGTTAATGATTATTTATACGTTTTGTGGCTAAAAATGATTAGACAGGCAAATAGGACGGTTTAACGTTAGAGACTTGGCCCTTTAAAAATATCACGCGTTAATTCAATGATTCGATTAATTAATGCTTTAACTTGTTCAATACCGTGATCTAATCTAGTTGGCGCTATTTTCGTATCTGGATCTGCTCTAGCTGTCGTCAGTGTTTTTAACCAGGTCTGGGCTACTTTTTTATTTTTAGTGAGTTCTTCATGATCCAGCTTATAAAGAACATACCGGGCCTCCACATCAGTATGGGCTATCTTGTCGACACCATAATCATTTTTAAGCATGTCACGCATAGCATAATCCATCTGTTGCTGTTCTCGCTGCCGCCTCTGAAGCGCTTGATGCGTTTCTTTCAGATTTTGATGGTCTGATTGGACGTCTGCTAATTGCGCTTTGACTTGGCCTAACGTTTGCTTGAGTTCTTCTGTCTCATGCTGGCTTTGTAAGGTGGCTTTCTTCATCGTGGCTAACACGTTTTTAAAGCGATCTAAGTCATCTGGTTTAAGAACTGTCTTACCAAAGAGGTTTTTAGATAAGGCTTGTTTAAAATCATCAATTTGTTTTTCGGCTAAGTCAACTTCCGTTAAGGCTTGATCCGTGATTTTAAGTACGGCCTGTTTAGCCCTAATATTTTCTTCAACGTCAGCTAGTTCGTTTTTTAAGGCGTTAAACTGATCGTTGAATTTTTTGATTTCAGCGACATTCTCAAACGGTAAAGTTTTGTTATTTAAAATGCCTTTTTCATAAAAAGGGAGCATCTTTTTTAAATCCTGATCTAGATCCTCATGAAAGGTTTGTAGATCATGTCGCGTTAGCACTTCTTTAGCGGATACTTTATAACGCGATTTTTTATCATCAAAAACCACCGGAACAAAGGCATAGTGCAAGTGAGGAGTTGTCTCGTCATAATGCACCACCGCGGCCACGGCATTTGCTTGGCCATAACGGTCATTCAGAAAATTAGTGGTTGCTTCAAAAAAGGCGCTCTGTTGCTCGTAGGGGGCTTCTGTGAGTTCTTTAGGTAAAGTGACTATCCACGTCGCTAAAGCCTTCACATCGTCTCTTTTCATGCAATAAACATCATTTAAACGCTCGTTGAAACGTGACAGCATATCTGAGTCATCCGTCATAAGATCTTGATTCAGATAGGTTTTCGATACATCAATTTCTTTGTTCGTGTGATGGTCGGTTTTACGTTCAAAATGGACTGCTAAACCAGGTACTGCGCCACGGGTATTTTTCTTTAAATGCGCCATCAAAAATGCCTCCTCGAAAAAGGTTTTCCAAGACCAGTATAACACTGTTAAAAATCTGGTATAGCCTGTTATACCAAAATTCTATTTTGGACAGGCTCTGCGAGGCGCGTCATCGACAAGCGATGCCAGTAGCGTTTCCCCTTCCTACTGGGGAAACTGCTATTTTACAGCGCCTATTATCCGGCTTGTAAAACCTCCGGCGGGTCACGCCGTGACGGGGCAATTTATCATTGCAGGATCACCTTCAGTGGGAGCATGTCATGCAGAACACTACCCGCGTGGGGCAAGCTGTTGTCAGCTTAAACCCATCAAAATAACTGATCATAAAAGAAAAGCACCCTCTTCTAGGAGAGGATGCTTTTAATAGATACATAATTAGATACAGTAAATCACTTTTTTATCTTGATATAGTTAAAAAAATAAAAAAAGTAATAAAAAATAACCATAATCAATAGTATTGTTGTAGTCACCAGGTTCCAATCAAGCATTAGCGCCCTACTATAATTACTAGGTATTCCTTGACTTGTAATATTAAGTAACTCGTTGATAGAGTGATTATGATCCGTCACTATCAATGAACCTGTAATCATGATGATAAATTGGTAAATAATACTACCTGTACTTTGTATCGTATTTTTAACCCAAATTCGTTTATCTGATGGCAAATTATTTTGCTGTACGTAGAAATGGTTTAATTCGGAATTTAAACATCCTTTCGTTGTACTTAACAATAAGATACCCAATGAGAATAGAGGTCTAACAAACATCATAATGAGGCCTACAAAAAGCATGATAAAAATAGTATGATGATTGTTTTTGACTAGAACTTTATTGATGATTGGTGCGATGACTATGCCTACGACATATGGTATATAAAAGCGGATAAATAAATCATCATGACCATAGTATCCAGCAACATATAAAGATGCGAATAAGAATAAATAGTTGCCTAAGGCACCATTTATGATTGCTATATAACTCAAAACTTTAGGAACACGACGTTGTGGTGATCTATGAAAAAAAAGTTTTGACACAATAAGAATAATAGCTAGCAGTAATGATCCCCATATAAAATCATCAAATTGCATAATATTATTCATCAATCGACTAGATCGCAAACTAAATATTAAAACGAAAAATACTACAAATAATCCCAAATATCGATATGAATAGGTTTCTAAATCATGAGAATCTACTGCGTAGTGATTAATAGTAGATATTGTTATAATAGCTATCAAGTACAAAAATGTGTAAAATACAAAAAATATAATAAAAGAATTTTTAGATGGAATAAACAGTATATACCCGATTAATATCAAAGTTAAGACAGTAAAATATTTATTTTTAGCTACAAGTAAATGACTTTTTATATTAAGAAAATCAATTGACGTATTAGCGGTTGGTAACCAAGCAGCACTTAATCCCAGAAAAAAGGCAGAAATCATATAAAATTCCGGAAAAAAATTTCCAATTATGCCAAACATAGATCCTAATGTACCAACGTAAAGAGAAACTTTTAGCAGACTAGCACTATTAAGACTTGTTTTGATACCTCTAATCAAAAATATTCCGGTTGTCCGTAAGGTATAAAAAATAACAAAAGGTAAAACTGACAATACTGTATGCGTCCCGCTAATTCTCAGAAAAAACATAAACGGTAGAACAATCACCGTACTACTAATAACATTTAATCCAGAATTACCAATAGTTAAAATATATTTTTTCATAAATACTCCCCAATGATTGTTTTAATGTGTTTCATTCAGTGTCGACGTTTATTCGTTTTAGTTGACATATACGCTTTAGCTACTGTAGCCACAAAAATTGTCATTAAACCAATCCCTACCGTAGAGTACAACATAGTAAATACTTTTCCAAAATCCGTCACCGGATGAATGTCACCGTAACCAATCGTCGTTAAAGTAACAAAGCTTAAGTAAAAAGCGTTAAGTAGACTTAAATGTTCTACCGTACTGTAAAAGAAAGCACCACTTAGTAATGTCAAAAATATGACTATCAACAGTCCTTTAGTTTCTTCTGATTTGAAAATAATCCAAAAAGAGGAAAATAATTTTTTGACTGACAAAATCATTGAAATCAAATTGATTCTCCCTGAACCGTTTCTTATCTACTTTCGAGTATGCATATTTGTTTAATCAAAGTCAAATATGAAACAAGTTTAACGTTGAGCCCAAACACATAAAAATAAAAAAGTATATAAACGCATAAAAAAGCACTTTTCTCAGAGCACTCCCTATGTACGGCACCGCATATTCCTATCGTCGCATCCAGCGATCCGGCAACTACTTTCGGCGTGATAGAACTTAACCTCTCTCATCTTATTAGTCATAGAATTACTAGATTGTTTGAGTGTCATTAAATTAGGCAATATACAATTACAAATAAATCAGCATAATCAAAAAACATCATCTTCTAGGATTATTCCTAGAAGATGATGTTTTTAGTAGATAAATACATGTTAACCATTAGCCACCGTAAAGCGCTTTTGATTGTATTGGTTATTTTTAACTTCTTCAATGACCTTAAATGCCATTGTGCCAGAAGTAGTTTCTGATACATTTTGGTCATTCGTTAACAGTATGTCATCACCAACTAAAATGTTATCTGATTTTTCACCAGCAATAAAGTTACTACCAGGTGACACACCAAACCAATTCACGTTTTTAACACGGCGTAAGAATTCAAGTTCGTATAATTGATTTTCAGGAATCGCACGCCATGGTTTTGTGCTGTCATCTGCGGCAATTAAATCATAGGTAAGTTTGCTCTTTGATTCATCAGTGTATAAACTACCTGCTCCTAATATGAATCCAATACGCTTGCTACTATTACGTAGTAAAGCAATTAGATGTGCAGCAAGATCAATTTGTAAGTAAGCTTGGTCGGGTGCGGTTGCAAACGCATCAATAATCACATCAACGTCTTCTAAATCGCTTAATGTGATTTCAAAAGCATCTTTGTTCAAAATGTTAATATCTTGAAATTCGTTATTTAAAGCATTGAGCTTATCTAGATTGCGTCCATTTGCAACAGCTTCAGAGACTAATGATTGCCCCGTCATTCCAGTAGCGCCAATAATCAATAATTTCGTCATTACTATCTTATCCTTTTATCTGTAGTATCTTAATCACAGTAAAACAACTTACTATTTACAAGTTACGACCCTTAACCAAGTTCGGTTTTATCTAGCATGGTCTAACCAAATATTTGAATGTGATTGCGTATAGACGCGATAAGCGCCTGTTTTACGTATGGTATCTTGATAGATAACTAACGCGATCTATCACCTTATAAAACTTCTGTGCAGGGGAAATCTACTGTTAAACGTAATTATTATTAGCTACTCTAGCTAGTCTTACTTTTGCTGAGACCAGCTTGTTTTCATTTGTTCGAAAATTGTAAATACATCATCTGTCATCGTCTTGTAGTTTTGAATGCTTGATGGCTCAGCAATGATACTTTCGAAATCTAAAATTTCGTAGAACAAAGCATTTTCTGTGCTTCCCTCTGTGATTGATTCTGTGGTATCACTATCTACATGATAAAAATACGCTGATTGTGCGCGTGGATATTCTGGTATTGTAATATAACCTTTTGTTCCAGAAATAGTTAGTGCTTTAGGTTGCTTAGCTTGCAAAGAAACAGATACCATAGCCGATTCGCCCGCCTGATTATGAAGAATTGTGACGGCCTGTTCATCAACTCCAGTTGGAGCATAGTCAACAAAAGACTGCACATTATCAGGTTGATCTGACATAAAATAGCGTGCCCCAGATATACCGTAAACACCCATATCAAGTAAGACACCACCACCTAGATCAGGATTAAAGAAGCGATTATTAGGATCATAGGGTTTAACACTACCATGTGCCACACTAATATGCTTAATTTCACCTAATTGACCGTCATTAATCATAGCTTTTACTTTTTTGGCTAAAGGCATATGAACTAAAGTCATTGCTTCTAAAAGTATAACGTTATGCTGTTGCGCCAAATCTTCAAGTTGATCCAAATCTGCCTTATTCAACGTAATTGCCTTCTCCATGAGTACATGTTTGCCATGTTCAATCGCTTGTTTTGCTATATCAAAATGGGTATTGTGTGGCGTAGCAATATACACAGCTTCAACTTTGTCATCAGAAAATACATCATCTAGAGAATTAAATTGATGAAGAACGCCATAATCGGTAGCAAATTGTTTTACTTTGTCTGCATTACGACTAAATACGCCATAAATTTCTCGATTGTTCTTATTAAATACGGTTGCCATTTCATGCGCAATAACACCTGTTCCAACGATTGTCCAATTCATTGTCATTTTTATAATCCTTTCAATTATGTGGTATCTAAATTGTAGCGCTTTTAATCATATGATTGTATAAAGAACACTTCGGTACTATTTGATCCTATAAAAATGTTTTTTAAGCGTTCTCATTTTGAAATAGCCTTAATCACCAGCAACATCATAAAATCTATGAATAATGTCCTCGAATCAATCAATACTAAACATTATCCAAAATCAATTTGATCTAATATAGTCTCTCGACTAGCTTGATCCAAGCCAAGATAAGTAAGCGTCATAGCCTCACTTGAGTGATTCAATAAGTGCATGACTAGACCAATGTTGTAATTTGATTGCGTATAAACGCGATAGGCGCCTGTTTTACGCATGGTATGAGTACCTAGGTAGTTGATTCCTAATAGATCACCAACACGCGCCATCACTTTATAAAACTGTTTCTCGGTTATATGGCGATCAGAATTGGCTGTTGAGGGAAATAGCCATTCAGAATTAATATTTTCTTGGACCATCCAATCATGATATTGCAGCAAGTCTTGCTGAACAGGTTTTAAATATAACGTGTTCGCTTTGCCTGTTTTTTTATCATGAATAAAGGCCGTCTGTTTAACAGAGCCATCTGGATTATAGACATCGGATCTCTTTAACGTCATCACATCACTCACCCGCAGCAAGGTGACTTTGCCAACTTGAAAGATGGTGTAGTTACGGCGACCCGCCCGAAAACTATCTAGTAAGGTGTCTTGCACCATTTTTAAGACATTTGAGTCTTTGATTGGTAGTACGATTTGTTGCACCATATATGTTAAATATCCTTAACTAATTCATCGTTTAAGTACGAGACTATGATTTTTTTAATAAATTCAATGTAATCTATAAAATCTTGCTTAAATATATATTCATTAGCCATATGGCTTGAATCATTTCCTGGACCAATCTGGACAATATCCATGCGATCATTTTCAGAGATAAATGTTGCGGCATCAGTAGTACCAGCTACAGTTCTCAAAGTGATTTTCTGTTTAAAGAACTCTGGTCCATATAGCGAAACCAATTTAATGATTGATGAATCTTTACTGGTCACTACAGGATCTAATTGTCGTAGAACATTGAGTTCTAAATTCATATCTGCAACCTTATTCATTTCGCTAATAATATCTTCTAAATCACTAATTATTCGATTGGCATTAACCATAGTTGTTGTTCTGACTTTTGTTGTCAATTTGGCATAAGAAGGGACTGAATTAATTTGTTCACCACCCGAAATAATAGAGTTTACAGGAATAATTTTACCCAGCACACTATCATTTATTTGAACCATGTGATCAAAATAATTTTTTTGTTGATTCATGTATTCCTGCAGGTTATCAATAGCATTGATACCAAGCTCCGGCATTGAACTATGGGCAGATTTTCCTTTAGATATAATTTCAAAATCTAGCACACCATTTTGTCCAAAAATTGCGAATTGAGTACTTTTTCCTGATTTAGGATTAGATAATCGAGAAGGTTCAGCAACAATTAGTGCGTCGAGATCTGATATTAGTTGATGACCTAATAAGCTAGCAGATCCTAATTGGCCCTTTTCTTCACCACCTGTAGCTAGAAGTCTAATTTGTCCACCTAAATCTATCCCCTCATCCTTAATTTCGATTAAGGCAATAATTAAAGCAACCAATCCGCCTTTCATATCAGAGGTACCACGTCCAAATAATTTCCCGTCCATATCAGTTAGGACAAGCGGATCGCTTTTCCAATCTGACAATGGTCCTATATTTACTGTATCCATATGTCCAGTTAGACCTAGTATACGATCACCATGTCCCATCGAAACTATCAAGTTAGATCTTCCTGTGGCAAATAGTATTTCTGCTGATTCAATGTTATGATCCTTCAGAATTTTTTTAAAATATTCAGCTAGTTCTTGTTCATTATGGCCGTCTGTCTTTATAGATATAGATTTTTCTAGTATAGAAATACGTTCAACATTGTTCATGTTTAAAACCCCCTAATTTTAAGTTCTATTATATCACCTAACAAAAAAACAACCCCTATTATCTAACCAGTAGATAATAGGGGTTGTTTTAATAGGATTTCACAGGGGCGATAATATAATTATAGACCATAAATTATTTCATATCATAATACTTGGATATCTGTACTGATTGCTGGGTTTATGACAAAAAATACACCCCAAAATATTTCGATCTAGCATCTATACTAGCCAATGTGAAATCCAGATAATTCTCTAAGAGATGGTGGATCATTACAAAAGAACTTTTTGAGTATTGAGACTTCTTTTGGTCAAAGGTGTCTATACACAAAATAAAAAAGCCGCTCAATGCGTTTCACAAACGTCGTTGAAAGGCTCCTTTCACTATCTAGACCAATTAAAAAGTTTTATTAGAGATCATGTAAACTGTTTTTGTAATTTAGTTTATGGATTGTAGCCTAGATATTATTTAAAAATTGAATTGTTTCAGGTACTGTTTTGTAGCGTCCGGTAACTTCGCTTCCATTATTGTATTTAATCATGATATATATATGGTCAATTGGTAACGAACTATCAGGGGAGGTTTCTGCATTTAGATAGTTCACGGCTGTAGTGATATCAGAAAAGTTTTTTGGTTGACCATATAAAGTTGACACGACTATTTCTGCTATTTGCCTTTGTAGATGGTTTTGTAATCCTATTTTGAATTTTTTAAGTGTTAGTGAGTTGTCATCAATGATTTTTTTGATTACTTTCTCTTTATTTTGTTCTTTTGACAAATGTTCTACTAAATCAGTAGCTTTTTTTTGTAAATCATCTTCACTGGTGTCTTCTTCAGTGCCTATATCTATATTTGTAATAGATTTAATGGTGTTCACAAAATTTTTGTATTGGATTTCGGCGACAACTATTCCTTTTGATTCTAACTGGAGAATGGCACTTCTTGTCCATTCTCCAACAATCACGGCTCCAAAAAATGGTTTTGTTGAAGAAAATGTTTCATTTAGAGCAGTAAGAACGTCTCCAATTTCTTCAGCTTTATTTTTTGAATGCTTGGTGTATCGTCGCCAGGCCATTTCGATGAATGCTACTGGTTTACCTAATTTTTCTTCGGAACCATTTTTTTCTAAAACAATATCTAAATCATGTGAATTATTCTTGTTATCTTTCCAAGTAACTTTCTTTTTGTTATTTCGAGCTATTCTTGGATGCTGATAGTCCATAAATAAATTATCAGCGTCTGCTAAATCTTTTAAATAGTATTTAAGTGTATCCTCAAAAAGACCACCAATAGCTGTACCTAAAACGTGAGACGGTGAATTTGCCATATTTTACCCCTTTATTGTTAAATAGCCTTCTTTCAGAGGAACCGTATGTGTACGGTTTTTCCACTTTATGTTTCTATCTCGTTCTTTGGCAAAGTGCCACTCAGTAAATCCTTGTGAAAGAGCTAATTCACCTAACCAGCGATCTACAGGAATGTATACCCCATATGGCGCAGAATCACCAATAACCATTATAATTTCACCATTTTGTTTAACTACCCTCCGAAGATCATGCATAACTTTAGCCATATCTAAGAAATAATTTACAATCATGGTATGATAATTTTTCTTTCCGCCATGTGTTTCACGTTCTGCTAAGAGTTGTTCAAGGATAGGTTGTAATTCTGAATATATGGGACTTAAAAGATCATCTTTGGCGATGTCAAAGGTTGCATCTTTTAATTTTGAAACACTTTGTGTACTGGAACGAATGAGGTATTTTCTAACTTTTTCTTGTAAATCTCCCCATGATTGAACAGTGCCAAAAAAAGACATTTCTAGTCGAGTTGCATCAGCGTAATCATAATTATTAGCGTATGGTGGTGATGTGATTACAATATCTGCCCAATTTTCAGGCACTTCAAAAGCATTACGTGCGTCTGTCGCTAAAAATTTAGATTTTTTTTGATATTTTTTTTGATATATAATCATATCTTCAGATATTTGATCGGCCTTTGCTTTAAAAGCATCAAAGGCATTAAATTCATGTGTTTTACGAGTTGGTAAAATGTACTGCCATTGTGCTGTTCCGACACCCGAAGCACTTCTAAGTATCGTGGCTAAGGTAAACCAGACTAAAGGTTTAACTTGTTCGGACATTTCAACAGTTTCTAATCCATGTTTTAAAGCGTCTAATTTTGCAAGATTATCTTTTGAATAGCTCTTTTCAATTAAAGGTGGATAATCATCAGTTGATATATTTATCTCATTGGCCTTTAGTGCAAAATTAAGGACTTTTTTGATTGTTGTCTGATACTCATCAACAGAGATGTTCCAGCCTAATTTTGCTGAGGTCATCTTTGATACGAATGGATGAGGATCTACTCCAATTGAATTAAAGCCCATTTTATCAGCAGCTATCATAACTGTACCTGATCCTGCGAACGGATCGTAAACGTTAAGTCCAATTGGTAGTGTCTTAAGAATGTCCTCCACCCATTCAGCTGAGAAACCCGCGCTATATCTATACCAGCGATGTATTGGTAATTTCATATTATTGGTGAAGGTTGTTTTTTGACTTTTTTTAACTTCGTTTTCAAATTTTTCTGAAAGTAAATCGTAATTTTCTTCAGTCATGTTAAATATATTTTTCCTTTCAGGAGTCTATGGATACGCATGTAAGTATACCAAGGATTCGTTGGAGTCAGTTAATAAAACTTTACAATTTAGTAAGCTAATGGTAGGACAGTATAATTTAGTTTAGGATACGCGCGTTTTGTTCTGTTAAGTGAGATTATATATTTGCAAAAAAGAGTTCGTCAGCTGCAGTTACTGAATGTTGAGGGTATGTGTACTCAACATTCAGTACTAGGTGGATCAAAATATAACATATTAGAAATATTAACGATTTCTACCACCACGATCAATATAATTTGTGTTATCCAATTTCTGTTGTCGAGATAATATTTAGGGCTTTTCCAGCTGAACAATCGTTGCTTCCTCTGTTAACTGTAGAATTAGTTTATTCAAATGGTAGTTTTAATTTGCTACCATTTGTTTCATTACCGAAAAAACTACTCCAATTTTACTCTTGATGGAGTTAATGGTGGAGTGGAGATAACCTTGCAAGCTATCCTAGACGACCTGGGATTGTCATTTGACTTTAAAAAATGTTTTAGACATCGGCAGCATAAAGGGGCCTAGTTAGCCGGTGATGATTGTGTACGGGCTGCGACTGCAATGGCTGTCACTTCTACAAATTTGTCCAAAACGGGGTACAGCAGGGGGAATCAATCGATTTAATTAGTTAAACTCATTACTCATTCTTATAGTTTTATACCAAAATGCCACCATTTTTTATTTTCCTTTTGGGGATCTTTTACTATATTTTCTTTTGGAATAACATCGTCTTTCTCACTACCTTGCTTTGGTATATTTAATGCTTTTAAATCCGTTATCTCTGCCTTGTATTCTTCTAAAATTTTTTTATCTTGTAATGCTAACCGCTGTTGCTGATCTAGAAGGTTTTGTGTTTGTTTTTGAACTTCTAATAAACTTTTTATCTGTTCATCTTTTTCTTTTATTGAATCTATTACATCTAAGTAAACAGCATAATCGACAAGTCTATTTGTCGATTCACTTGTTGACGAATTGTCACTTTCAAATCCCATGAAAGACTTTATATTAATAACATCTCTGGCGCTCAAAACATATCTATTACCTTGCTTATTTGGCGTTTTACTTGGCGACAACTTGGCGATAATTTGTTGAATTCTTTGCTTTGAAACACCCAATTCATTAGCAAGTTCTCGAATTGTTTTTAAATTTTCACTCATGATCTATATCCTGCCTTTTAACGATTGGTAGATACTGTTCAATCGATTTTTTAAGATACTTAGCAATGTTCTTTTTAGAATAGTCATCTTGTTTGTCTCTGATATAGGCTAAGTGTTCTTTCACGCCCTTTAAACCACGTAACTCTTTTAATTCGTCATAAAGTGGATAAACATTTTTCTGTAACCCTGACAAAATAGTAGTATCCGTTAAATCAATATATGACAATAAAAACTGCTCCATAAGTAACTTTGTATAGGGACTTTTTATTGCCTTAACGGTCAACATATCTTCTGTTTCTTCTTGACGAATCTTGCCCTCGATATAAACGGGATCATCCTGTTTATAACTACTATCAGCCGCAACTTGTTTTTTAGTAATGTGAAAGACAATGCTATCAATGCTGCGGCCTTTTTTAACTTTTTCGTACGTCACGTTAAAAGTTGTCTGATCATTTATTTCTTGTAAAGGTTTATCTAAAATTTTCTTGCTAAAATTAGTAAATAATTTGTATTCATTAACTGTATCAGTCATTTCTCGTAATTCTCGCATACTGATGATTGGATTACGGTAACTTTCTACTTGTTCTTCTCTACGTCCACCCTTAACGCTGTAATGCTCATACTGGTTGTAATTCATTGACAACCAACGATATAAAATAATCGCATACTTACTGTTCAATTCTGCTATGTCTGACAAAGCATGTTGCGTAAAATTGTTTTTGAGGTTGATTAAATAAGGCATGATTTCACGATGAAATTCGATTTTCACCTCGTCATTATAATCCGTCCATTCAACATATGGAATTGGCACAATACTGGTATATTTAAATCCTTTTTCTTGTTCTTTTTTAATTTGAAAAAATGCTTGTTTCTGCATTTTTTCAATCGCTTCTTTGAAACGACTATGCTTATTACTGTCATTCACCTTAAAGAAAGCAAATAGTTCTTGCTTTGATAAATACACTGTTTGATCTTGAGGTGGATTGTCGGTATCAATTAAAGACACCGCTAGTTCAAACATTTTGAGGGGTGTTTTATCCATCTTGGCAATGGATGTGATTAAACTATTATGTTCGACGACTTTTCGTTTTGATAACTCATTCAAGGTGTGTACCTGCCTTGTCTTTGATTCTGGTATAATTGACATATAAATACGCTCCTTTGGGCGTGTTGTTGGATAAGCATAAAGAAAAACTTTTAGTCGGGAATTTCTTTATGCTTTTATTATATCACAACATAAGTACTTATGTTTTAAAAAAGTACTTATGTACATAGTTTTTTGTACTTATGTACATAGTTTTTTGTACTTAT
>NZ_CAKKNS010000014.1 GCF_918814575.1 Periweissella fabaria
CACGCTCCTCTGCGCTTTGTGTAATAAGCATAAAGAAAAACTTTTAGTCGGGAATTTCTTTATGCTTTTATTATACCAAAATACAGAGAGTTTCATTGAAAAAAATTCTCTGTATACATAGTTTTTTCTCTCTATATACATAGTTTTTTCTCTCTATATACATAGTTTTTTCTCTTGGTATTGGCTTTTAATCCCTTGTAAATACTAACTTTCTAACCACGCAAAAGAACAAAAGATTAAAATATAAAAGATAAACTTATAATAGGCTGCGCCTTTTCATTAAACCCATAAAAAAACAAAACAAAAAGAACCCCTACGTACAAAATTGACGTACGATGGGGTTCTTTTTGAACAATTTTCAGTGATATATCCCTTATTATCTAATATTATTGCCCCTTAATAAGCCGATAGAACTATTTTAACTTAACTAATTATTATTTATACGTTTCATGTCTAAAATCGCTTAGACGGTCAAATAAGCCAGTTTAACGTTAGAGACTGGGTCCTTTAAAAAGATCATACGTTAATTTAATGATTCGATTAATTAATGCTTTAACTTGTTCAATACCGCGATCTAATCTAGTTGGCGCTATTTTCGTATCTGGATTTGCTCTAGCTGTCGTCAGTGTTTTTAACCAGGTCTGGGCTACTTTTTTATTTTGAGTGAGTTCTTCATGATCCAGCTTATAAAGAACATACCGGGCCTCCGCATCAGTATGGGCTATCTTGTCGACACCATAATCATTTTTAAGCATGTCACGCATAGCATAATCCAGCTGTTGCTGTTCTCGTTGCCGCTTCTGTAGCGATTGATGCGTTTCTTTTAGGTTTTGATAATCAGCTTGGATGTCAGCTAATTGCGCTTTTACTTGTCCTAACGTTTGCTTGAGTTCTTCCGTCTCATGCTGGCTTTGCAAGGTGGCTTTCTTCATCGTGGCTAACACACTTTTAAAGCGATTTAAGTCATCAGGTTTAAGCACCGTCTTACCAAAGAGGTTTTTAGATAAGTCTTGTTTAAAGGCATCAATTTGTTTTTCGGCTAAGTCTACCTCCGTTAAGGCTTGATCCGTGATTTTAAGTACGGCCTGTTTCGCACGAATGTTGTCTTCAATATCGGCTAGTTCCGTTTTTAAGGCATTAAACTGATCATTGTATTTTTTGATTTCAGCGACATTCTCAAACGGTAAGGTTTTGTTATTTAAAATCCCTTGTTCATAAAAAGGCAGCACTTTTTTTAAATTCTGATCTAAATCCTCATGAAATGTTTGTAGATCATGTCGCGTTAGAACTTCTTTAGCTGATACTTTATAACGTGACTTTTTAACATCAAAAACCACCGGAACAAAAGCATAGTGTAAGTGAGGAGTTGTCTCGTCATAATGCACCACCGCGGCCACGGCATTTTCTTGGCTATAACGGTCATTCAGAAAATTAGTGGTTGCTTCAAAAAAGGCCCTCTGTTGCTCGTAGGGGGCTTCTGTGAGTTCTTCAGGTAAAGTGACTATCCACGTCGCTAACGCCTTCACATCGTCTCTTTTCATGCAATAAACGTCATTTAAACGCTCATTGAAACGTGAAAGCATATCTGAACCATCTGCCATGAGATCTTGATTCAGATAGGATTTCGATACATCAATTTCTTTGTTAGTGTGATGGTCGGTTTTACGTTCAAAATGGACCGCTAAACCGGGTACTGCGCCACGCGTATTTTTCTTTAAATGCGCCATCAAAAATGCCTCCTCGAAAAAGGTTTTCCAGGACCAGTATAACACCGTTAAAAATCTGGTATAGCCTGTTATACCAAAATGATATTTTGGACAGGCTCTGCGAGGAGCGTCATCGACAAGCGATGACAGTAGCGTTCCCCCTTCCTTCTGGGTGAACTGCTATTTTTCGGCGCCTATTATCCGGCTAGAAAAACCTCCGGCGGGTCACGCCGTGACGGGGCAATGTATCATTGCATGATCACCTTCAGTGAGAGCATGTCATGCAGAACGCTACCCGCGTGGGGCAAGCTGATGTCAGCTTAAACGCAAAAAACTGACCTGAAATTAAATATAAATCAGGTCAGTTTACAAAATTTTTGAAGAATAATCTTTTACATGTTCGAAAATTTTTTCCGGATTATTGATATTAGAGGATGGTATTTTAATTTCGTGCGTTTGAATTAGACTCTTTCGGTATGCCAATATCTGTTGGCTGTATTATCATTTCTAGTAATGGAACAATAAGAATTATTCCTAATAAATCAAAGGTTAGGCGATACACATTTAAATCCGGTTGATATTGATTCAAAACTGAAATAGAAATAGTTACCAGTGCAATACCAATCCCTTGCGATAAATTTTGATTCATTGTTGCCAATGTATTAGCGCTATTTCGTTCATTATAAGGAATATCTACTAAATTCATACCATTATATGCCGTTAGAGCTAAAGATCTACCAATTCCTGAAAGTGTTAGGATGATAATGCTATAAAATTCGGTTGTTTGATTGGTCACTGTACCAATAAGCAGAGTTGTTATAAATATCAGAAACAAAGAAATCAGAATAGGTTTTTTGAAACCTATTCTTTGTATGATTTGGTTTGCAAATGGTTTTATAGCAATATTTCCAACAAAAATGAATAGCACAACAGAACCTGCTTTAATTGCAGACCAGTGTAATGCGTTTTGGAAAAATATAGTACTTAGATATGGAATAGCACCGACAGTTAACCACATGATGTTTCCACCAAACTGACTCACCTTATATGAATTAAATTGGAAAGCTCGTACACTAAATAGTGGTGAAGTTGTCTTAATAAGATGTTTGACAGTAGCAAAGGTACTAAATATAAAAATAATTAACAAGAATATTGCCAATGTGTCAAAAACTTTTTTAGAGGAAATAATGTCCAAAGCGATTAATAATGAAGTACAAGCTAAACTAATTAAAGTAAACCCAATCCAATCAAAAGAAATGGTTTTATCTGTATATGCTCCATCATGTTTTATAATTTTACTACCAATAATAAATAAAAATATACCAATTGGGATATTAAGAATAAAAATCAAACGCCATGACCAGTAAGTAGAAATCACTCCACCAATAAATGGTGCAATAGCAGGCGCTATTAATGCTGGCCAAATCACATAGCTAATCATTTTAAGAAGGTTTTGAGGTGGAGTACTTTCTAGCACAATCAATCTTGATATCGGAACTAGTAATGCACCTGAAAAGCCTTGTAGTAATCTGAAAATTAGCATGAATGTTAAACTTGATGCACTACCACTACCGACTGAACTAACTATGAACATAATTATAGCCAAAAGCCAAATTGTTTTATTACCATACCTTTTAGCAAGCCAACCACTTAAAGGTATGAATACAGCCATAGCCATCATGTATATACTAATAATTAAAGAACCATTAGCAGAATTAATGTGCAAACTATCTTTAATTTGTGGTAAGGCTGTTGTCACAATCGTACTATCTAACATTTCCATAAATAAGCTTAAGCCCATTAACAGAGCAATCAATTTCTCATTATTTTTCATTCATCATTTCCCGGATCATTTTATTGTAAACAATTACATAATATTACTGGTGCCTATGAGTAACATTATAACAAATAGCGTTTACTGTGTAAACACTATTTGTAAAAAAAGGAGACACTATAATGTCTCCTTTTTTACAAATTATTATGCCTATCTGTCCCAATTACTAATTAGGGTATCTAATGCCTCATTGAGTTGATTATATTGCTCAATAGAGCAATTACTAGCTATTTTCTGATTAAGATAAAGAATTTTATTTCTAATTTGTTGCGTTGTTTCTTCGCCACTTTTTGTTAAGTATAGTGCGTAAGCACTTTTATTTCGCTCACTACTTCTACGTTCGATTAGCCCCAATTTAACGTACTTTTTAATAATGCGCGTCAACAAGCTGCGCTGTACACGCCGTTTATCGGCCAAAAACTGTTGAGTACAACCTGGGTTTTCTTGTATTGATAAAAAAATATTGTAATCAGATACATTGACAGATATATTTTCTGCAAAGCCAGCATAATCCTGCATAAATAACTGATATAAATGACTTATTTTTCGTCCAGTTTCTTGTAGTCTCATGTTCAGTAGTACCTTTTCTATTGATTTTATTCATAATAGCACTATATATCTATAGTTTATATTAGATGGTGATCGTATACTAACAGATAATAAAAAAACGTTATCTGAATCCCTCAATTATATTACGGTTTCCATCGTCTTATTCCAATCTATTCCCCCTTAATGATCAACAGTAAATAAATTAGACATATCTCCATTAATATTCCAGAACTAAAATTTTGAATGACTATTATGATAAATGCTAAAAAAACGGACCTTAGTACAGTCCGTTTAAAATTATATATTATTCATTTAATTTATTAAATATTTAACAATAAGGCCAGCTATTAATCCTAAAGCCGCACCAACACATACTCGCAGCAAAATAACATTAATTTCATTTCTACCTTTATTTTTTTCTATCATTGTTTTGATATACACCTCTATAATAGTATTTTTTATTATGATAGATTACAGGTTACTTAACGTAATTCTCAACGAAGCTAGCCAATCCTGCAATATCACGATCGGTTAGTTTGCCAATAGCAGATACTTTAATACGGTTCTTAGGTAAGTTAACAACACGCACAATGTCTACCCAAGTTGGCTTTTTTAATCCTGCCGCCTGCCAATCTTTGATTTCATAGTATTGTTTTTTGATATGCTGAGATTTGTTAGCATATTGTGATGTTAGACCTAGTCCAGATATAGATATCTCATCAGCAGATCGTACTAAAACCGGGCGACTTTTACCACCAGTTCCTTCGACAAACGTCACAAAAGCAACGATCACATCATTTGGTTTTAGCTCTGTCATGCTTCGTCAAACCACGCTTCCAGAGATTTATCATCAGTTGTTAGATCCAGTACCGGTAGCTGACTTGTAGCTGTTAGTAAACGATCCGTTAAACGTTCACGTTCTGTCATTTGTAAATCAAATGGCACACCACCGGAGGCAGCAACACGTTTATAAAGCGCGGTGATAAGTGTTGTTTGACTAAGTCCTAATGCATCTAGAACACGGTCTACATCCATTTTTAAATCTGCATCAACTTTTACTTGAATTCGTTTTTCGTTAATTGTTGTTGCCATAGCTAACTCCTTTTTTATTTTATAATACCATTTTACTACCTTAGGTAGTAAAATGGTATTTTTTTATGTCGGTTTGAGAGAAATTGATTGATGAAAAATCAAGCATGCTTGTATCTTTATTAGTATCTAAGTTAGTCTTATATAGATTGTGTCCCATTTGCGGTAGTCAGCTTGTACCAAGGATTTTAGCCGTTCTATTAGTAAAATCCTGTTTAATATACACGTCTTTTGCCGTAACTTCTAAATCAAAAGGATAAACTTAGTAACTATAAATACAGTTACTAAGTTTATCCAAAATCAATCTGATCTAACATAGTTTCCCGACTCGCTTGATCTAAACCAAGATAAGTCAAAGTCATGGCCTCACTAGAATGATTCAATAAGTGCATGACTAAACCAATGTTGTAATTAGACTGCGTATAAACCCGATAAGCACCCGTTTTACGCATGGTATGGGTACCTAGATAATTAATACCTAACAGATCACCTACACGCGCCATTATCTTATAAAACTGTTTTTCAGTAATATGACGATCTAGATGAGCGGTAGAAGGGAATAACCAGTCTGAATTGATGTTTTGTTGAACGAGCCAACCGTGATACACCAATAGATCTTGTTGAACAGGCTTTAAATATAGAGTATTGGGTTTCCCGGTTTTTCTATCGTGAATAAAGACGGTTTGCTTGACGGTTCCATCGGGATTAAAAACATCCGATTTTTTTAATGTCATCACATCACTCACACGGAGTAGAGTGGCTTTTCCAACCTGGAAGATGGTGTAGTTACGGCGGCCAGCCCGAAAGCTATCCAATAAGGTATCTTGCACCATCTTGAGTACATTAGAGTCTTTGATAGGGAGTACGATTTGTTGTACCATGTATGATGAATTCCTTTCAAATTAATATTAATACTGACTAGTTATTGGATAAATCTGTAAAATAATGTGATTGCCACGATTGCGTTTTGAGAGCGGTTTTGTTGAGATCATATTCCCACGTTGGATAAACACGGAAAGCCATTTTCCCGACAATATTATTGTTAGTCAGAATATTATGCTTAATCAATGCTGCTTTAGTGAACTCAAAATACCCTATTTTCACCTCATCTAGGACAGATACGATTAAATAATCGGCTGAATTATTTGCATCAAAAGGTTCATTAGTATTTGTACTATTTTTTTGCCAAAAAGCTAGAAAATACCCTTTTTTTAAAGGTGTTTTTTTAGCTTTTCGACTTTGATAAGTCCTACCGTCACTTGTAAATATGAAGGCCTCATATTCTTGATTAGCGAGTTCTGCAAAGGGGTTATCAATGTTTATTTGTTTCTGAAGGAACGCCAAAGAATCATATCTCATAGTTATCTTATCCTTTGTTTTTAAGGTCTATTATATCATTTTTAAAAAAAACAACCCCCGTTATCTAATGGTTTGATAACGGGGGTTGTTTTATCGCGGTTTTATAGGGGCGATAATATAATTATAGCCCCTGAATGGAAGGGCATTTTAGTAAGTGCCTAGTCACATATCTAGCTCATAACCAAAGCCCTGGTATTTTCCTTAGAAGTCAATAAATTAATTGGACTGTTTTACTGCAGCACTATATGGCATTTTTTTATTAATGAACGTAGTTATTCAAACTTGTAACTAATTTTTTAATTTCGTCACGAACCTTACGGAATTCTTGTAGTTGTTCTTCTACAGTTCCTGTGGCTTGCGCTGGGTCAGATAAAGGCCAGTGTAAACTCTTGGTTTGAGGGGGAAGCATAGGACATTTATCCTTGGCATCACCACATAAAGTAATAACTAAATCTGAAGTGTTCAAATAATTGAGATCAATTAATTTAGAGTAGTGGCTACTAATATCTACTCCATCTTCAGCCATAACTTTAACAGCATTTAGATTTAACCCATGAGTTTCAATCCCTGCACTCTCGATTTGAAACTCATTTTCCGGCAAGATTTTTTTTGCATATCCTTCAGCCATTTGACTGCGACAAGAATTTCCTGTACATAAAAAGTAAATTTTTTTCATTCTAAATCACCTATAATTTTAATTTGTATAACACCATAAACTTAAATGCAATTCTTCCATCAACACAGGTGTATAAGTATCAAGGTCTTCTATGTAAATATAGCCCTTTCTTTATGTTTGAAGTTTTGAAACAGAACCGTTCTAGTTAGCAAGAAATAGTTTCTGTATTAATTACATTTCAAACTCTATCCAGTGATTGAATTCTTTGTTTATAACATTTGCATGATAACAAATATTTCCATCCTCATCTTTGAATTCGGTAAACCATCCTTCTACTTTTTGACTGGATGTATCAGCATTTCCTTTTTTTAAGCCCTCAATGAAATTGGTGTAAGAAGCCTTTGAAAAAACTAATCTATCATCAAACTCCTTCTCTCCTAAGCTAGATAGATTAGAAGCTCGAGTTACTGCTTCACCAATCCATACTTTACTATTTATATTTGTATGGGAACGACCTGCTTTAATTACTAACTCTTGTGCTGTTGACATACCAATCCCAGCTTTAAATACCTCTTCTCCACGTCCATGGAGCACTTTATTTAACATCTTCAAGTAAGTATTAACACAAATGGTTTTAGTGGCGCAATCTAGAATATCTGATTTATACGGAGTATTGTAAATTGCATAAACACAATCTCCTCGAATACCAATTTCTTTAAAATTTTCTGTCTCTCGTAAGATCTCGATAATCTCTGAAGTAAATGCTCGTATTAACTTTGCTGTTTTCTTTTTATTTTCCAACCCTTTTTTGGAAAATAATTTTGAAGAATCTCTAACATCAACAAAAATTGCTGTTACCCAACTATAATAACCATTTTTAAAAGTGAATTTTTCATCGGTTGGTATGTTACTGTCTGGAATAGTTATCTCATTATCAAGTATCTCTTCTACTCTTTCTTTTCCTTTTTTATAATCATAAGTCATGATAATTCTCTCTTTCTTATTTCGATATTAGACAACCTACAAAAAAAACTATCACTAGTCCTATCCCTCCAACAGTTGAACAAACAATCCCTCTTTTGGTGCTCTTATATTTCAAATTACAGATTTTTGCATTCATATAGACTTGATTTAATAAATCGTCTACATCATTTGTCAGAGTTTGTTCAAAATATTGTTTTTTGAAAGTCCTTCTGCTTTTTTTAGAAATCGTTCCGAAAAAATATAACGAATCAATTTTGGTATTGCCGATTTTCTTTGAATATAAGAGAGGATTAAGTTCAAGAATAAAGAAGAAAATACTCACAATAATTAGCACTACAGACATGATAAATAATGAGATACAGATAATTTTTAACCAACCTATATTTCTAGAAAAAACTTCCCACATATCAGTTTCTTTTTGTAAGAATTTTTCTGAAGTGAGAAGGGTGCCAACTATCCCCATACCTGCTAATAGAATTGAGGTTTTTGTGTCACAAGTTTTAATCCATTCTAATATTCTATCTAGCCTATCAATTAAATCTTCTTTTTGCTCCTGAAGTTGATAAACGCCTTTAACTGAATCATCTATTTTCGCCATAAATTCCACCATTTTCTATCATTTTTTTGTTCTTGCAGATTTTCCAATTGCTCCTTAAGAGCTTTCACTTCATCTTTAGGTTGATTGTCTAATTGCTTTGTTTCTGTTTCCTGTGAGGGCATTTTGAGGGCTTTCAAACTATCGTTTTCTATCTTGTATTCTTCTAACAACTTTTTATCTTGCAAGGCTAGTCGTTGTTGTTGGTCTAAGATATTCAGTGTTTGTTTTTGAACTTCTAATAAACTCTTTATCTGTTCATCTTTTTCTTTTATTGAAGCTATCATATCTAAGTAAACATCATAATCGACAATCCTGTTTGTCGAATCACTTGTTGATGAATTGACATTTTCAAAACCCATAAAAGACTTTATATTATTAATGTCTCGGGAGTTCAAAACATATCTATTGCCTTCCTTGTTTGGCGTTTTACTTGGCGATAAGTTGGCGATTATTTGATGAATTCTTTGCTTGGAAACACCCAATTCATCAGCAAGTTCTCGAATCGTTTTTAAATTGTCACTCATGATCTATATCCTGCCTTTTAACGATTGGTAGATACTGTTCAATCGACTTTTTAAGATACTTAGCAATGTTCTTTTTTGAATAATTATCTTGTCTATCATTGACATACGCTAGGTGCTCTTTAACACCATTTAAGCCACGTATGTCTTTTAATTCATCGTAGAGTGGATAAACATTTTTCTGTAACCCTGACAACATAGCCGTATCCGTCAAATCAATGTATGACAACAAGAAATGTTCCATCAACAACTTTGTGTATGGACTTTTCATAGCTTCATACACAAGATCTTTTTCACTTTCTTCTTGTCTTATCTTACCGTCAATATACGCGGGATCATCTAGCTTGTAACTAATATCATCTGCGACTTGTTTTCTAGTAATGTGAAAGACAATGCTATCAATACTGCGTCCTTTCTTTACTTTGTCATAAGTCACGTTAAAAGTTGTCTGTTCATTGATTTCTGATATTGATTTTTTTAAGATCCACTTTGTGAAATCCGTCATATTTTTATACTCATTCACTGTATCAGTCATTTCTCGCAATTCTCGCATACTGATGATTGGATTACGGTAACTTTCAACTTGCACTTGTCTACGTCCGCCTTTAAATTTGTAATGCTCATATTGGTTATAATTCATAGATAACCACCGGTACAATATAATTGAATACTTGCTATTTAATTCTGATATATCGGACAACGCATGTTGCGTAAAATTAGTTTTAAGATTAATTAAGTAAGGCATAATCTTATCGCTAAACTGAATAGTCACTTCATCATGATAATCTGACCACTTTACATAAGGAATTGGAACGATACTTTCAAAATCAAATCCCTTATCTTGTACTATTTTAATCTGAAAAAAAGCCTGTTTTTGCATTTTTTCAATCGCTTCTTTAAACCGACTATGTTTGTTACTATCATCTACATTAAAAAAAGCAAATAACTCTCGCTTGGATAAATAAACCGTCTGATCTTTGGGAGGATTGTCTGTATCAATTAAAGACACAGCTAATTCAAACATTTTGAGTGGTGTCTTATCCATTTTTGCAATCGACGTAATTAAGCTATTATGTTCAACCACTTTTCGTTGTGATAATTCATTCAAGGTCTGTACCTGCCTTGTCTTTGATTCTGATATAATAGACATATAAACACGCTCCTCTGCGCTTTGTGTAATAAGCATAAAGAAAAACTTTTAGTCGGGAATTTCTTTATGCTTTTATTATACCAAAATACAGAGAGTTTCATTGAAAAAAATTCTCT
>NZ_CAKKNS010000015.1 GCF_918814575.1 Periweissella fabaria
AAAACCAGCTTAATGAGAGTTTATGGAACTCTACAAAACCAGCTTAATGAAAAAAGAGATAGTCTCGCGACTATCTCTTTTTTATAATGCTTTATAAAAATAACAAGCAATTAATTCTTTATACTAATTTCTGTCTATAAGTTCACCAGTATTTTTATCTACATCAGCTCTACCATATCTGCGTTCTTGATAGACTGCGTCAAAATATAGCCTTACCAAGGCAGTATGCGCACGCAAAACAGAGTTAATTATTTTCATACTAGGAAGCCCATGCTCATTACCATGAGCTCTAACAAAACGCTTCAATTCACGTATATTAGCTATCCCATATTCATCAATCAAATCACAGACAGTATTCAACATATCGTCTTTATCTTCCACATCAAGCGATATATATCTATCAATATCAAAATTATTAATCAGCGTAATATCTTGTTTATTATATTTATGCTTTTTCTTCTCGATAGCGTCTTTCGATTCATGAGTAAGATATAAATACATACTTGTCATACTTCTGATGACTATTTGTACTTTAGCAATACTCTGATCGCCTAGAAGCTGTTTAATTTTGTACCGAACACTATCAGCAGTAACTGGGTTTTTAGCCACATAGACAACATGATAATGTGGCTTTTTAAAATCTTGTCCTGGCACAGTACTTTTATCTTTATCATGCAATGGACTAACAGCAATTGGGACACCAATTAATTCCAATTTCGACTTCCAATCTTCTGGAATAGATTCGGGATATAACAAAAAGGTGAAGTATCTTGATTTGTCTTTTGCCATAATGGTAGAATAACCTTGTTAGAACAACAATGTTTAGCGGAAACTTTCGTCTTGCCCAAGCCGAGTTTTCGCTTATTTTTTTTGTTCTAATTCCTTTCTTGAATAATCTTCTAAAGCTAAAACTAAAATAGCAGACTTAGAAAAACCTTTTTCTTTCGCAAGTTTTTCCAAAGTAGAATACTGGTCTTCAGTTAAACTGACCGTAATTCTTTTTTTATTTGTAGCCATATTTTTTACTCCAAACTAAATTAAATTTAAGTACACCACTATTATGCGTTTTTGCAACATTATTGTCAACAATATGTGCTAGAAACCTCTATTTTGCTAAAAACTCGCTAAAAACTCGCCAAAAACTCGCCGAGATATAAAACTCTGTAACCATTGATATCAAAGGCTTAAAAGCACCTTTTTATCAAAATTGGCACTCGGCACTTAAAAGGGGGGTCGTAGTACGGGAGCGAAATTCGCTCCCTGCCCCCCCTGATTTTCAAAATTTTTATTCCACTCAAACCAAAATATGGGCTCCGCCCAAACCCGCAAGCTGTGTCAGCTTGACCCCGTAAATGAGCGGGAGCTCCCGCTCAAGCTCACCCCGCACTCGCCGTGGGGCAGGCAAAAAAAGCAGGTGTGCTTTTCTTTGCATGCGCAAAAGTGTTTTATCCGCTAGTCTATCAACTCCTTAAAGCCTCAAAAAGGGGCTAACCGCTAAAGCAGCAAGCCCCTTTAATTCGATTTACCGTTGACAGACACAAAAGTTAACTACGTTCAATCTAGTGAGATGTTAAATTAAGCTCTTAAATGCCATTTAAAGCCCATATAAGCGCTTTAAAGATGTGGACCGCCTAATTCATCAGATTTATGTCTGTCGAGTTCTTGTGAGCTTTCAGGGGCTTTTTTAGACGGTTCTTTTAGTCCTGCACGCTCTAGCCACTTTTCAGGTAGATTAATACCTAGTTTTTTGTATAGAAACTCATCAACATTTCGTATAATACCTTGAAGCGTTCCTACTAGTTTTTGCAATCGCTCATTTTCTTTTTTCAGTTCATAGTTGTGACCCTTGGCTTCGCTCAAATCATTACGTAAACTATGATTTTCTACTTCCAGATGAATTTTTTCAAGGTTATAAGCGTCGCTAGTCACAGCCCGTTGTTCCAAATCAGCGAGATCAGATTTATCAACCGTGACTTTATTTTTATTCAGCAAAGTTGGTTTACTAGCAATTTTTTTGTTATCCCGTGGCTTGATTTCATCAAGCTGTTTTTTTGTATCTGCAAGCTTTGCTTGTGTCTCTTGTTTTTCGGTCTCTATTTTTTTCAAATCTTCCCGCATAGCTTTATACTCAGGAACAGATAAATTTTTACGCTCTTTGTTTTTATTACCCCGTTCAACATCAAAGCCATGTTCTTTTAGGTACTGAGGTAATTCATCCTGAATACGTTGTAAGGCTTCACGATTGAATATACGCTTAGCTGAGAGCTTTTTATCGTCATCAAAGGGAACAATGCCCATATGCATGTGTGGGGTCTTCTCGTCCATGTGAACGACTGCATAGCGAATGTTTTCTTCGCCATAGTTATCCGCAAAATATTGTTTAGCCGTTTCAAAATATTCGCGAGTGTCGGTTTCGTCTAACTGCTCAAAAAAGTCTTTGTCACTGGTTAGAATCCACTCATTGACTAAAACAGCGTCCTTGCGAACTGCCCGTTTACTAGCCTTGTTTTCGTTGATATAAGCTTCAATATCCGTTTTAAAATTATTTGTCCGTCCTGCCACTAAGTCATAATTTAAGTGAGAGCGGGAAACATCAATATCTTCATTGCTGTGATTGGTCGTTTTCCGTTGGTCATGATTACCAATACCAACCAAATTATCAGCTTTTAATTTTGTCATTCTAGCAACTGCAAAACTCATAGTACACACCTCATTTCGGAGTTATCTTCCAAGTAAAGTATAACCCACTATACTTTACAAGGTAAAGTGTGGGCTCTACGAGGTAGCATCGTTCTCCCTTTCTACTGGGAGAACTGCTCTTTTTCTGCGCTTATTATCTGGCTAGAAAGACCTCTGGCGGGCTACTGCATAAAAATAAAATTTCATAAAAATTTCTGCCTAATAATAGTCAGCTTAATCAAAAGTTCTAATAGTAAAATTTATTAATCATACAAATCAGAAGCTTTTTCCAACGCTTCAAAATCACAACAAAAGTACTGAAAATTTTGTTTTCTATTGATTCTATTATCATAAACTTTTTGAGCAAGTTTCCTGATTTCAGAAGAATGTTGTCTGCAATAAGTTAATTCTTCAGAAAGGAGTCCTTGATATTTTTCATCATGTTCATCACTAATCTTTTTTTCAAATATCAAACTTGAACTAACAGGAAACATAAATTTAAGACGTAAACTTGCAAATGCTTTACCATCTTTATGCTTTATTAAAAAGCTCGATTGAGAATTTGAAGTTTGGTGTGATAACGGAGCAAAATAAGTATGAGATCCAACAGAAATTAAAGCACCACAATAAATTTTTTCATGCATACCTTGTTCATGATAATCTGCATTTGGTACCTTACTTTCAGTCTTTCTTAAATAATCAATATAATCTTTTTGTACACAATAAAAATTAATATCTGCCATAATTAAATTCCTTCTTTTCATCGTTAATTAATTTATCATTTTCATATGAATCTGTTATTGAACGTAACTCCGTCAAATGATTAAGAACTTCAGATAAATAATTCATTTCTATTCTATAACCATTAGAATTATTTTTTTCTATAGCAACCCTAGATTTGCTATTTCTAATGGTATTTCTAACGTCTGTCAATAATTCATTCAATCTACCTTCAATATTTTTTATATCATTTTCTAATAAATCAGTATTCCCAGTAATAGAACCTAAATTCTTATATGATTTATAATCAAAAAAGAAAGTGCCTTTCTCAGTTTTCACTTTTTTTATATTAGGATTACGAGATGTCAAAGTATTCAAAGTTCCAATAACAGCACCTTCTGTAAATTTTCTTTTATCTTTTTCATCTCTTTCATCAAGTAACATACGTTTCAAGTTTTTATACTGAATACCAAGGACCTCTGTTTTCAAACTAACAGGTTCAACAATTTCTTTATCATTCAAAAATTTTATAACTATCTTTCGAATTTCAGTCGCCTGAGTCATTTAATCTCTCCTCTTTATATTTATATCCATAATAGCATTTTAAAGCTTCAAAATAAACCAAAAAGCATTCTTGTTTTAAATAAATTTTAAGCTGAATGATAGATAAAATAAATATAGACTGCTAAAATAACTGTAGTAAGAGTTTATGGAACTCTATAAAACCAGCTTAATGAGAGTTTATGGAACTCTATAAAACCAGCTTAATGAGAGTTTATGGAACTCTATAAAACCAGCTTAATGAGAGTTTATGGAACTCTACAAAACCAGCTTAATGA
>NZ_CAKKNS010000016.1 GCF_918814575.1 Periweissella fabaria
GCGACCATTCAATTGCGGGAGCTGGATTTGAACCAACGACCTTCGGGTTATGGGCCCGACGAGCTACCGAACTGCTCCATCCCGCGATAATATTAAGTTAATCACCTTTCGGTGATTTAAGGAGGATGAGAGATTCGAACTCTCGCGCCGGTTTCCCGACCTGATGGTTTTCAAGACCATTCCCTTCAGCCAGACTTGGGTAATCCTCCATAATATTCAAATACAGTTTAATCCATACTGGATGGACCTTGTAGGACTCGAACCTACGACCAGACGGTTATGAGCCGTCGGCTCTAACCAACTGAGCTAAAGGTCCGTATATTTGAGTCTTATCGCGGCAGGGGGGATCGAACCCTCGACCTCCCGGGTATGAACCGGACGCTCTAGCCAGCTGAGCTACACCGCGAGTTAAGTAGATATCTACTAAACCATCGGGAAGACAGGATTCGAACCTGCGACCCCCTGGTCCCAAACCAGGTGCTCTACCAAGCTGAGCTACTTCCCGAAAATATTAAAAGTGAATAACTTAGTTATTCGATGCACCTAGCAGGAGTCGAACCTGCAACCTTCTGATTCGTAGTCAGACACTCTATCCAATTGCGCTATAGGTGCATTAATGCCGAGGACCGGGATCGAACCGGTACGGTGATCACTCACCGCAGGATTTTAAGTCCTGTGCGTCTGCCAATTCCGCCACCCCGGCATAATTCTTGTGAATTGACACAAAGCGAAAGACGGGATTCGAACCCGCGACCCCCACCATGGCAAGGTGATGTTCTACCACTGAACTACTTTCGCATAATGCCGACTAAAGGATTCGAACCTTCGACCCTCGCTTTACAAGAGCGATGCTCTGCCAGCTGAGCTAAGTCGGCAATCTTAAGATATTTATTACTAAATTCTCGTCTCAAATCATTCGATTTGATATGAGTCGGGCGGGGCTCGAACCCGCGACCCACGGATTAAAAGTCCGTTGCTCTACCAACTGAGCTACCGACTCAATGGAAGATACAGGGCTCGAACCTGTGACCCTCTGCTTGTAAGGCAGATGCTCTCCCAACTGAGCTAATCTTCCATTGTTATAAGCATGGCGACGTCCTATCCTCGCAGGGAGCGATCCCCCAACTACTTTCGGCGCTACAGAGCTTAACTTCTGTGTTCGGCATGGGAACAGGTGTATCATCTGCGCCA
>NZ_CAKKNS010000017.1 GCF_918814575.1 Periweissella fabaria
TGAGTTACTTGTTGAGTTAGCTTCTGATGTTGAAACTGACTTTGAAGTACTTTCTGAGGCTGCTGACGTACTTGTTGAGTTAGCATCTGATGTTGATGCACTCTTTGAAGTACTTTCTGACGCTGCTGAAGTACTTGTTGAGTTAGCTTCTGATGTTGATGCACTCTTTGAAGTACTTTCTGATGCTGCTGAAGTACTTGTTGAGTTAGCATCTGATGTTGATGCACTCTTTGAAGTGCTTTCTGATGCTGCTGAAGTACTTGTTGAGTTAGCTTCTGATGTTGATGCACTCTTTGAAGTGCTTTCTGATGCTGCTGAAGTACTTGCTGAATCAGCTTTTGATGTTGATGCGCTCTTTGAAGTACTTTCTGACGCTGCTGAAGTACTTGTTGAGTTAGCATCTGATGTTGATGCACTCTTTGAAGTACTTTCTGATGCTGCTGAAGTACTTGTTGAGTTAGCATCTGATGTTGATGCACTCTTTGAAGTACTTTCTGATGCTGCTGAAGTACTTGTTGAGTTAGCATCTGATGTTGATGCGCTCTTTGAAGTGCTTTCTGACGCTGCTGAAGTACTTGTTGAGTTAGCATCTGATGTTGATGCACTCTTTGAAGTGCTTTCTGACGCTGCTGAAGTACTTGTTGATGTTGAGTTTGACTTAACTGTTGAAGCTGAATCAGATTCTGATGTACTCAATGATGTTGACTTAACTGCTGAATCACTTGTACTTGTTGACAATGAGTCAGCGGTTGATTTTGATGTTGAGTTTGACTTAACTGTTGAAGCTGAATCAGATTCTGATGTACTCAACGATGTTGACTTAACTGCTGAGTCACTTGTACTTGTTGACAATGAGTCAGCGGTTGATTTTGATGTTGAGTTTGACTTCACTGTTGAAGCTGAATCAGATTCTGATGTACTCAACGATGTTGACTTAACTGCTGAATCACTTGTACTTGTTGACAATGAGTCAGCGGTTGATTTTGATGTTGAGTTTGACTTAACTGTTGAAGCTGAATCAGATTCTGATGTACTC
>NZ_CAKKNS010000018.1 GCF_918814575.1 Periweissella fabaria
CGAAAGGTGATTAACTTAATATTATCGCGGGATGGAGCAGTTCGGTAGCTCGTCGGGCCCATAACCCGAAGGTCGTTGGTTCAAATCCAGCTCCCGCAATTGAATGGTCGCATGGTATAGTTGGTTATTACGCCCGCCTGTCACGCGGGAGATCACGGGTTCGAGTCCCGTTGTGACCGTTAATGGCTCAGTAGCTCAGTTGGTAGAGCAATGGATTGAAGCTCCATGTGTCGGCGGTTCGATTCCGTCCTGCGCCATAATAGTGGAAACACTATGAATTGAATAATAATAATGCGAATGTAGTTCAATGGTAGAACGCTAGCCTTCCAAGCTCGATACGCGGGTTCGATTCCCGTCATTCGCTTTATGGGCCTATAGCTCAGCTGGTTAGAGCGCACGCCTGATAAGCGTGAGGTCGATGGTTCGAGTCCATTTAGGCCCATATGGAGTAACGTAGTTAAATAATTGTGTTACTTGGTCTGGGGAAGTACTCAAGAGGCTGAAGAGGCGCCCCTGCTAAGGGTGTAGGTCGGGAAACCGGCGCGAGGGTTCGAATCCCTCCTTCTCCGTAGTTGTATTATCAATAGAGCTTAAATAATTTTTTGTCCCGTTGGTCAAGTGGTTAAGACACCGCCCTTTCACGGCGGTAACATGGGTTCGAATCCCGTACGGGACATTTACAATTGATGTAAATGTCGGTTGTATA
>NZ_CAKKNS010000019.1 GCF_918814575.1 Periweissella fabaria
GTGGTGCTAACATTGCGTCCACATTCGCTTTAAACTTAGCGATTGCAGCTTTTTCAACTTCTGGTTTAGTTGATGTTAATGAAATGCCTTCATCTTTACCTAATTCAATACCACTGTTGACCGTTTCAGGATATTTACCACCTGAAACTGTGCACAACATGCTTTGTAATTCAAGTGTACCGTCTGCTGTAAATACTGGTGTGATTTGGTTAATTGTTACGTTCATTTTTTAATCCTCTTTGCTTTCTTTTTGTAATTCTGCGATTTGTTTTTGTAATTCCACAACTTGTGCTTTGGCAATTTCTTCATCCACTTGAGATTGAGCTAATTTAAGTGCCAATCCATTAATTACTGATTCGTTCATTTTTCAATTCCTCTATTTCTTGTTTTAAATTTTTAATAACAGGTATCAAAGCGACGGCCAATCGGTCATATTTGATACCTTCAATTTCACCAGTTGGATCACGTACTACTAGCCAATCCAATCCAGCATCTGCTAAATCTTCCGCAATCATTCCAAACTCAACTCGTGGTCTTTGTTCCTCGTTTTCTTCTTTAAACCGGCGAATGGTTGCTTTA